>NZ_CP111085.1:4102500-4730000 GCF_026278345.1 Tellurirhabdus rosea | reverse complement strand
CGGGTCAAATTTTACGGCGGCTTCAACCACCAGGTGCAATGGGGCGGCCGCAGCAGCCGACTGCCCGAAACCCTGGCGCGCAATGGCCGGCTGCCCTCCACGCTCCGCGACTACGTGGACGTCGTGACCGGCAACAGCCTGGGCTACCGCCGGGACATCGACACGACCCGCATCAGCAAAATGGACCGGGAAAACCGGATCGGAAACCACCTCGGCACCATCGACCTGGGCGTGGAATTCCGGATTTCGAACCGCTTCGAGCTGTTGCTATACCGGCAGAGCATTTTCGAGGACGGCTCGCTGTACTACCTCATCAACATCAAGGACGGGTTGCAGGGCATCCGGCTCCGGAACCTCCGCCCCCTTTCGAGCGGCTTCCAGATCCGGGATGTCGTGGTGGAATACATGGCTACGCTCAGCCAGGGCGGCGGCGACTTCGGCGACCTGCCCAAGCAGCGGGGTCGCGATAACTATTTCAACCACAGCCAGTACTGGGATGGCTGGTCGTATTTCACCCGCACCATCGGCACGCCGTTTATTCCGAACGGCCGCGATACCCACCCCGATCTGGTGCGCTATTCGTACACCAACAACAACCGGGTCCAGGTGATGCATCTGGGCGTTTCGGGCGGATTTGGGCTGGGCGGGACGTTTGCTCTCCGGTCGTCGTTCAGTCGGAATTTCGGCTCCTGGGTGGCTCCGTTTCCGGACCATACCAACCAGTTCTCCGCGGCGCTCAACGTCGGACTGCCCGTTTCCCGCCGACGCGGCTGGCTCGTAACCACCACCATCGCCACCGACCAGGGCAAACTCTACCCCAACAGCACCGCCGTCTACGCCGGCGTGCGGAAGACATGGGAGTATTACAAGTACCGGGTGAGGGGAAAGTAAATGACTGAATGTTGAATGACTGATTAGCTCCGCTGGGTTTGAATCTGCGGAGCTAATCAGTCATTCAACATTCAATCATTCAATCTTCCGGAAACGGGATGTACACAAAGCCGGCGAAGTCGCCTTCGATCACGAAGAGGCAGCAGTACTCGTCCGGGTTCTTGTAGTTTTCTTTGAACAGGTCCACCGATTCGGGACCGACCAGGCCCCGCTGTACAAATTCATCGATGAACGTCGCCTTGTAGTCCCACTCGTTGGTCAGTTCTTTCTGGCCGATGAGCAGCTGACCGATTTCCACCGGTTTGCGGGCGACCACAAAAACCGGATGGTCCGAGAACCCGCGCTTGCGGATCTGGTAAGAGGCTTCGCGTAGCTGTTCCGCCACTTTCACGAAGTCGCCGGACACCTGGCTCATCAGCTTCCGGTTCACATCCGGCGAGTTGGCATCATCAAGAAGGGTGTTTTCGTTGCTGTGATGGATCATGGTAATAGGAAGACCGTTAAATTCTCGCAGCCAGCAGAAGACTCAGGTCTTTGTAGCGCATATTAAATTTTTTGGCAATAAAGGCGTTTGTCAGCAGCCCTTTATGACTGTAAACGCCTTTCATAAACCATCGGTTCGCGTACATCATTTCTTCGATGCCGCCGATGGTCCCTGTCTGGAGCAGGAACGGAAGAAAAATATTACTCAACGCAAGACTGGCCGTATGCGCAACCCGGGACGCAATATTGGGTACACAGTAATGAATGACGTCGTGCAGTTTATAAACCGGCTCCTTGTGGGTCGTCATCCGCGACGTTTCAAAATTCCCCCCCTGGTCGATGGACACGTCGATCAGCACGGAATCCGGCTTCATCTTCATGACCATGTCTTCCGAGATAATAATCGGCGCTGAGCCGTCTTCGGCCCGCATGGCGCCAATCACCACGTCGGCTCGCTGAATGCCTTCCAGCAGCGACTCGGTATCGAGGATGGAGGTGTAGATGTGCTGCCCGATGGCGTACTTCAGGCGCTGGAGTTTGTAGATGTGCTTGTCGAAAACCTTGATGTCGGCACCCAGGCCCAGGGCCGTCCGGGCGGCGTATTCGGCCACGGTTCCGGCTCCCAGAATGACGACCTTCGTCGGCGGGACGCCCGTGATGCCGCCGAGGATGATGCCCCGGCCTTCGTGGGCGCTGCTGAGGTATTCGGCCGCCACCAGCATCACCGTGTTGCCGGCGATTTCGCTCATGGCCCGGATTACCGGCATGCCGCCCACGCGGTCTTCAATGTATTCAAACCCGAGGGCGGTAATCTTCTTTTCGTTGAGCCGTTCGAAGTATTTCCGCTTGTGATTGGGCAGATTGACCGCCGAAATCAGCGTGCTTCCGGTTTTGATAAAATCAAACTCGTCGTCCAGCAGCGGCTCGACCTTCAGAATCAGGTTCGCTTCGTACACCTCCTTAGGCGACTGCACGATCTGCGCTCCGGCTTCCGAATACTCGCGGTCCTGAAATTTGGCGCCCAGCCCCGCCCCGGCCTCTACCAGCACCTGGTGCCCGTGCCGGACCAGAATGGTCACACCTTCGGGCGTCAGCGCAATGCGTTTTTCCTGCAGTGATACTTCTTTGGGCAAACCAATCAGCAGACTGCTTTTCTGCTTCATGACTTTTGCGGGAGCTTCCTGCGGGTATAACGCCGTTTGCTTGGCGAGTTCTTCAAATCCGGTGACCATAATTTTTAGTTAAGAGTTAAGAGTTATGAGTTATGAGTTAGGTCGGTCGGCCGTTCTTAACTCTTAACTCTTAACTCTTAACTCATAATTGCTTCTGTTTCAATAATCCGTTTTTCGTCCTCGGCCCGGATGCGAACGGTCCAGGCGTCGGGGGGCAGCAGGCCGGCGACCCGTTCGGGCCATTCGACAAAACAGGTGTCTCCGGAGTCGAAGTACTCTTCGATGCCGATGTCGAGCGCCTCCTGCTCGTTGCGAAGCCGGTAACAGTCAAAATGATAGACTGGTTCGCCCGTCTTCGTAACGTACTCGTTTACAATGGAAAATGTCGGACTTTGCACCACGTTCTGCACACCCATCTGCCGACAGAGCGACTTGATGAGGGTCGTCTTTCCGGCCCCCATTTCCCCTTCAAACAGCCAGACGGCATGGTTTCGGCCCGCTTCGAGCAGCTTCCGGGCGGCTTCGTCGAGGTCGTTCAGGCTTGGTACAATCAGCGTCATCGGCGGGGCGTTTGAGAACAGGCCGCAAAGATAACATTTTCCGGCCTATACCTTCCACTCCTTCCGGATTGGGCGGCTTAGCAACTGGTTGGCGTCGGCATCGTCCTCAAACTTCTCTTTCTTCGGATTCCAGCGCAGCGGCCGCTTCAGTTCGTAGGCAATGTTGCCGATGGTGCAGACCGTGGCCGTTCGGTGGCCCACTTCCACGTCGCAGATCGGATTCTTGCGGCTGCGGATGGCGTTGAGGAAGTCCATATAATGGTTATCGCTGAAATAAACCCGTTTTTCGCCGTCGCCGATCACTTTGTCCTTCAGCGTAGTGGGCGTGGTGGTGAGTTCGCCGCGGGCTACCTTTACTTCGCCTTCGCTGCCGATGAAATGACAGTACTGCTTGCCTCCGGTCGGCTCGTGGACCAGCGTGATGCCGTTGGCGTATTTATACACCAATCCTTTCCCGCTGCCGTCCGTGGGCGGGGTCAGTTCGACGGGTCCGGAATCGTCCATGTCCAGGCCCCACTGGGCAATGTCGAACATGTGCGCGCCCCAGTCGGTCATGCCGCCGCCGCCAAAATCCCGGTAGTCGCGCCACTGCCCCCAGAAGGTGGCCGTCAGCGGCGGGTTCAGGCGGGCGTTGTACGGCCGTTCGACGGGGTTGGGACCGAGCCACATCTCCCAGTTCAGACCGGCAGGCAGCGGTTCGGCCGCCAGATCGAAGGGCTTCGGCGGGCCACCGACGTTGACCTTCACCGTTTTGATTTCTCCGATATAGCCGTTCCGCACGAGTTCGACGGCCTGCCGGAATTCCTTCCACGACCGCTGCATGCTGCCCGTCTGGAACACCCGCTTGTGTTTTCGGGCGGCCTTGACCATCGCCCGGCCTTCGGCGACCGTCAGCGAAAGGGGTTTTTCGCAGTAAATATCTTTCTTGGCTTCGGCGGCCCGGACGGCCATCGCCGCGTGCCAGTGGTCGGGCGTGGCAATCACCACCGCGTCGATGTCTTCGCGGTCGAGTACGGCCCGGAAATCGTCGTACGGTTTGCACTCGCCTTTAGGCAGCGTCGTTTCGGGCGCGGGCGTCACCCCGGCCATCGTCTGCACATCCTGAACGAACTTGGTCATCTTGCCCCGGTCCACGTCGCAGGCGGTCAGGATCCGGACCTGCCCGGTCTGCTGAAAATTGCGGCGCAGTCCGCCAACCTGTTTACCGAGACCGATGAAACCCATCGTAATCTGGTCGCTGGGCGGCAGGAAGCCCGGCCCGCCGAGGACGTGGCGTGGCACAATAAAGAAGGAGGCGAGGGCAGTAGAAGCTTTTAAAAACTGCCTTCGGCTTGGGGAATGCTGGTTCTGCATTTAATTTTAAAGGTTTCAGGTAAAGTTGCTTTCCCGCAGATAGTCGCAGATTTTGGGCGCAGATTTACACGGCAGTCTCCTGCGTGCCTCGGCGGTCAGTCCTGCGTAAATCGGCGTGAACTCATTTCTATTCATTATGCAACAAAAAATCAACGTCGGCCTGATCGGCTTCGGGCTTTCGGGGCGGTACTTTCACGCGCCCTTTCTCACCACCAATGCCAATTTTGGCCTTACCAAAGTCGTCGAACGCCACCGCAACGAAGCCGAAGCCTTCGACGCCTCCATCCGCACGGTCCGTTCCCACGAAGACCTGCTGACTGACCCGGCCATCGACCTGATCATCGTCAGCACGCCCAACGACACCCATTTTCCGTACGCCAAAGCCGCGCTGGAGGCGGGCAAGCACGTTCTGATCGAAAAGCCTTTTGCCAACACCTCGGAAGAGGCCCGGCAATTGCTGCAACTTGCTAAAGATAAGAATCTGGTCGCTATACCGTATCAAAACCGGCGGTATGATGCCGATTTTCTGACAATCCGGCAACTTCTGGCCGAAGATGCACTGGGTGAGGTGGTTGAATACGAGTCCCATTTCGATCGCTTCCGCCCCGACGTCCTTCAGAACTGGAAAGAACAGGACCCCAACGGCGGCGGTAATCTGCTGAATCTCGGTCCGCACCTGGTAGACCAGGCCGTGGCGCTGTTCGGCGCGCCGGAAGCGGTTCTGGGCGATATCCGCACCGTCCGGAAAGGCGGCACGCTGGACGATTACTTCGACATCCGGCTTTTCTATTCCGACAAACGGGTCATTCTAAAATCCTCGCTGACGGTCCCGGAAAACCGGCTTCGCTACATCATCCACGGCACCAAAGCCTCCCTGACCAAATCGGGCCTCGACATTCAGGAGGAAACGTTGCGCAAAAATATGCTGCCCAACACGCCCGACTGGGGTGTGGAACCGGAAGACCATTACGCCACCCTGACGACGGCCGACGAGCGGCACATCATCCCGAGCCTGCCGGGCAATTACCACCCCTTCTACGACAACCTCGCCCGCGCCATCCGCGGCGAAATCGCCCCCGAAATCACCCCCGAGCAAGCCTACGCCACCATCCGGATTCTGGAGCTGGCGGGAGAAAGCAGCCGGGAGCGGAGAGCTATAGAATTTTGAATGACTGAATGATTGATTGACTGAATGACTGGTGTCCGGGCAAGCACTTCAGTCATTCAGTCAATCAATCATTCAGTCATTCAATAAATCTTTGGTAACTTTGCCGCTTCAATTCTTTAGCTACCTACATGGTTTGGCACCGCATTTCCGCTTTTGTACTTAAAAACCGTCCCCTGCTCCTGATTATCATTCTGCTCGGAACGATCTTCATGGGCTACCAGGCCAGCCAGATTCGCCTTTCTTACGAACTCGCCAAGATACTCCCCACCAGCGACCCGGACTTTATCGAATACGAAGCGTTTAAAGCCCGCTACGGGGAAGACGGCAACGTGATGGTGATCGGCGCGGAAACGCCAGCCATGTACCAGCTCCGTAATTTCAACGGCTGGTATGACCTCAACCAGCAGCTTCGGAAAATTGACGGCATCAGGGATGTGGTGTCGAACGCCAGCCTGTTCCGCATCGTCCGGAACGACAGCACGGGGCAGTTCAACTTTCTGCCGCTGGTGCCGCAGAAGCCCACGACCCAGGTGGAGGTCGACAGCATCCGCCGGTCTATCGCTGCCCTCCCCTTCTACGACGGCTTTGTTTCCGATTCGGCCGGGCAGGCGCACCTGATGGCCGTTACCTTCAAACAGGATGCGCTGAACACCAAAGGCCGGATCGCCATTGTCCGGCAGATTGCGGCGGCGGCCAAGTCGTTTGAGAAAGCCTACAACATTCCGGTTCACCTCTCCGGCATGCCCTTTATCCGAACAGAATTTACGGCCAAGGTCAGCAACGAAATGATCATGTTCATGGGTCTGGCCTTCGTTGTGACCGCGCTCATTCTCCTGATGTTCTTCCGGTCGCTGCTGGTGGTGCTGATCTCGGGCATCGTTGTCGGCATCGGGGTGATCTGGTCGACGGGCTACATGGTGCTGTTCGGGTACAAAATCACGCTGCTGACGGGCCTGATTCCGCCGCTGATCATCGTCATCGGCATTCCGAACGCCATTTTCCTGCTCAATACGTACCATAATGAACTGAGCCGGCACGGCGAGAAGATGCGGGCGCTGAAACTGGCGGCCGAGAAGATCGGCGAAACGACCTTTTTCGCCAACGTCACCACCTCCATCGGCTTCTTTGTCTTTTATTTTACCAACAGCCCGCTGCTGCTCGAATTTGGTCTGGTGGCCGCCCTGGGCATTATGACCACCTTCGCCATCTCGCTCATCCTGATTACCATTGCGTTCAGTTACCTGCCCGCGCCGTCCGAAAAACAGCGGGGACATCTGGAAGGCCGGCGGATCAACGCCTTCCTGCGCTGGGTCGATCATCTGGTGCACCAGCGCCGGGTCGCCATTTATACCTTTATCGGGGTCGCCGTGGTGATCGGCGTCATCGGCATGCTGCGCATTAAGGCGGTGGGCTACGTGGTGGACGATCTGCCGAAAAACGACCCGATCTACACCGATCTGAAGTTTTTTGAAGGACACTTCCGCGGCGTGATGCCGTTTGAAGTGAATGTGGACACCCGGCAGCCGGGCCGCGTCCTGAATCCGCAGACGCTGACGAAGATCCGCCTGCTGCAGCGCGAAATCGAGAAGTATCCGGAGTTTACCCGCCCGCTTTCCATCGTGGAGGCCGTCAAGTTTTTCTACCAGGGCTACCGCGGCGGCGACCCGAAGTACTACATCCTGCCGCCCGCCATGGAACTGGCCAAACTGGCGAACTATGCCCCCCAGGCCAGCAAACAGCAGAGTCGCCTCAACGGCTTTCTCGACAGTACGCGCCGCTATACCCGTGTGAGCTTTCAGATGGCCGACGTCGGCACGGCCCGCATCAACGAACTGCTGGCGAAGCTCCAGCCTAAAGCCGACAGTATTTTCAACATCGACCGCGAAACGGGGCAGCGACTCCCGCCCGGCGAGCAGTACGACGTCCGGATCACGGGCAGCAGCGTGGTCTTCACCAAAGGCAATGATTACCTGTTGTATAACCTTCAGGAAAGTACGGCCCTTGCCATTGTGCTGGTTTCGATCATTCTCGGGCTGCTGCTGCGCGATCTGCGCTCGGTGCTGATTGCGGTTCTGCCCAGCGTCGTGCCGCTGCTCATCACGGCGGGCATCATGGGCTATTTCAACATCTACCTGAAACCCTCGACCATCCTGATCTTCAGCATCGCCTTCGGAATTTCGTCGGACGGAACGATCTATTTCATCACCAAGTACCGGGACGAGCTGCGCACCCACGGACTCAGCATTTCGGAGGCCGTATCGCGCACCATCCGGCATACGGGCGTGAGCATGGTATACACCGCCTTCATCCTGTTCGTCGGGTTTGCCATCTTCACCGCCTCGACGTTTCAGGGGACCGTTACTCTCGGCCTGCTGGTCTCCATCACCCTGCTCATGGGCATGGCCTCCAACCTCATCCTCCTCCCCGCCTTCCTGATGTCGCTGGACAAACGCAGGAAAAGAAAAAGAGTTATGAGTTAAGAATTATGAGTTATGAGTTAAGAATTATGAGTTATGAGTTGGCTCCGCCCATTTAGGTTATAGCCCAGCGGAGTCAACTCATAACTCATAACTCATAACTCTTAATTCTTAACTCATAACTCTTCAAGGAGTGTCCGGAAGGCTACGAATTTGTCTTTGTAGCGCTGGGCTAATTTGGCCTGGAGGGCGGGGGAATGGTCGTTCTGGTAGGTCAGGTAGTCGTCCATGGTCCGGAACGAGTACTGGAAAGCGTAGGTTGCGCCGCCGTTGTCGATTTCGGTGAGCAGGCGCATCACTTTGGAGGCGACGGGCAGGCCGGTGGCCATTACCTCGGGAACGTGTACCTGCTGCATCCAGGCCAGCCACTCGGCCTCCACGGCGGAGTCAATGTTGATGGTTACGTTGTATAGAATCATGGATTGGCTATTTGCACTCAAACGCCGGGAGACTAAGAAAAGTTGACGGAATGTTGTTTCTTTGCCGCCGAAGCAGTTTTAACCACTTACTCGTTCTATGCTCTACAATATACTTGTTCATGCCCATTCGGGGTTGCGCTGGCTTGTCCTCATCCTGCTGCTGGCGGCGATCATCACCGCCTTCCGGAAATGGCAGGGTCGCGACGAATACACGGCGGGCGATAACCGGCTGTACGTCTGGGCATTGGTCTCCACCCACATCCAGGTAACGCTCGGACTGATCCTATACTTCCTCAGCCCGAAAGTGGATTTCAACCTCATCAGCGAAAAACTTTACCGGTTCTATACCGTCGAGCACATCTCGACCATGCTCATCGCCGTGGTCCTGATCACCATCGGCCGCGCCCGTTCGCGGCGGGCTCCCGGCCCGATCAACAAACACCGGACGATCTTTATTTTCTTCGCCCTGGGACTGCTCCTGATTCTGGCCGCTATTCCCTGGCCGTTCCGGATTCCGGGCGCGGGCTGGTTCTGACAATTCGAATCTTTCGGACGGTTTTATCTCGTCCGCTTGTTTACTTACCCGCTGGAAGGCCTCCCCAAAGGAGGCCTTTCGCCGTTTAAAAAAATAGTAACATAATAAGACATATTCTTTTTTGAAATATTGGGGTTTTCGTTAGATTTGCCCTAAAGTATCATAATATCATATGTTTATTACATTATTATTTAATAATTTCAACGATAAGTACTATTTTTCCTGATAGTCAATCAAGCGTAGAGAGCTATTTTTTTACCGTTTGATTAAAATAGTTTCGGCCGGAAGACACCACATCGGCCACCCTTCAGAATGAACTGACGCTCTGGCGCGAGTAAAGCCACACGAAGACTACTGTCAGTTTTTACTTAAAAAATTGTACTTAACACAGGAGCACCCTGAAAGGCCACCCGATTTACGGTTGTAAGTTCTCTGACCAGCGTGGCCTGGTCATGCTCGATAGCAAGTGTTTATCTGACTTATAATTCACTTATTTCTAACACAATTACCATGACTCTATTGACCCGGAAAGTCAGAATGCTGCTCGGTTTTCTGACACTGGCCGTAACGATGTACAACTGCCAGCCTAAAGAAGTAGCTTCCGTCACCCCCTTCACCTACACGTTCAAGGGCCTTGAAGAAGTAAAACTTCCCGCTTACCAGCCTACCGCCCCAGCTGCCGTTACGGTAACTCCGGCCCAGGTCACTTCTTCTACGGCCACGGCTGCGCTGACGTCCATCATCAGCACCAGCGCCACCCCCACCGCCGTTCAGTCGGCAACGCAAACCGCAGCCCAGGTAACGGCGGTTATTCCGGAGAAACAGGTAGACGCCATCGCCGCGGCTTACAAGCCCACTGACGTTGTCAATGCGGCGAAGTCAGGCAACGTTCCCGCCGATCTGAAAGCGCTGGTAACGTCTTTCTCCAACAATCCGAACCTGAAAAAATACCTGGCGACCTTCACCCCGCCCACCATCAACGGCAAACCGGTGGGTGCCCGTATCGGTGTTGTTCAGGAAGTAGCGATTGTTCTGGGAACCACCGACGACATCGATGCCTGCAAAAACACGGCAAACGAAGCGTATAACACCGTTCTGGCTTCCATCACCAAGGCACGGGATGACCAGCGAAACGCTGTCAACGCCACCTACACGGCTGCAGAGACCAGCATCAATTCACAGTCCACTTCCTGCCCGACGGATGTAGAAACCCGGTACAATACCCTGCGCAACCAGACTACGGACAACTACAATACCGTCATTACGGCTCTAGTCAATTTCACCAATCAGCTCCCGGCTGCCGAACGGGAAGATGTTTACAACGGTCTGTATGTCATCTACACTGTCAGCTACCTGTCGTCTATGGAGGCTTCCCGCAGTGCTGAAGGAGCAGAAAAAGCGGCCTGCTCTCAGTCGAAAGATGCTCGGATCAATGCGGCCAAGGCTGCCCGTGATTCCGACCTGGCTGAAGTCACTACCAATTTCAACAATGCGGTAAAAGCGGCTGAGAATGCCCGCAATTCTGCAATCGCCAGCTGCCATAACCAGGGCTCAGGAAAATAAGGGTTTAACCGGGAGCGTATCTGTCCCTATCAATCGAATCTTGCCATATGAAAAATATTAAAATGCTGGCCGCAGCGGGTCTGGTGGCCTTCTCTGCCTTCTCGGCACAAGCCCAGGTTAGCCTCAAAAGCATCAGCGTCGGTGCCGGTTACTGGAAGCCCTCTCTTGACTACTGGAACAAAGAATCGGTAATGGGTCAGGCGGGTGGAAAATTTGATGGTGCCATCGCCCCGACCCTCGCGCTTGAAGTTGGCGTCGTTAAAGGACTGTCTGTCGGCGCGCGGGTTTCTTCCTGGAAACAGTCGGCCAGCAGCCCCATCAGCATCGCCGGGATCAACCGGACGGAGAAGCTGACGCTGTCGATCATCCCCGTCGCCCTGGATGTGAAATACGCTTTCGCCAAGCCGGTGGCCGAAGGCGAGAAGCAGCCGTTCCTGACGCCCTATGCCGGGGTCAGCGTGGCCCGTTACTTCGTCAAAAACGAGTTTAACCGGGTAGTAGAGAAAGGAACCGGTTCGGTCAACGAAACCCAGGCGGGCAACAACTACGGTTTTCAGGTGTTCGTCGGTGCCGAAAAGCAACTGGTGAAGAAACTGTACCTCGCCCTCGATCTGCGCTACCACCTCGGCAGCTACAAGCAGGCGGTCAAAACCGTGACGGGCTCCGGCTCAACCGCGGTCACGACTTCCTCTTCGCAGGACGTAAGCCTGAACGGCGTTGAAGCCGGTCTGTCGCTGCGGTATAAATTCAAGTAATGCCTTTCGGTCTGTCCGGAGTCTATTGTGATTCCGGACAGACCTTTCTGATATAGCGTACCCACCGTAACTTTCAACAATCAGTGTCTGACCGGTTTTTCCTCTTCACACGTGCCCTGTGGCTGGTCCTGCTGCTTACCGGCGGTTCGGGACTCCTTGTCCCTGCCTCCGCCCAGGTCAACGTGTCCGGAAAGCCCGGCCTGATCTATACGCCCTCCGCCCGCGTCCCCGACGAAGGCACCTTTCACATCGGCTACACCTTTGCCCCCCGCGATTACGCCTTCCGCTTTCGGGGCCGTAATTCCGAAAGCATTGCCTACGCCAACCTCGTGCTGCTTCCCCGCTTCGAGGTAAACCTGAACCTGCTCAATCCCAATGGTCCAGTCCCTTTCGCTGCTAAAGGAATCGGCGACCGGCAGCTGGATTTCAAATACGCTTTTCTGACCGAAAAAAAGGCCCGGCCTTCCGCCGCCCTCATCCTGTCGGCTCCTTTTGGCATTGACAATTCGCTGGTGACCTACGCGCTGGTCGCCACCAAAAACATTCAACTCTCTCCCTCCCTGCGCCTCGAAGTAACAGCAGGGACCGGAAGTCCCTGGTACATTTACCGGGATGAACGCAACGACAGTAACAATAATATTTTGGAAGGCTTTACCCTACGCCGTAAAGGATCAAAGCACATCGTTCCCAAATACCTGACCGGGCCTTTCGCCGGGGCGGTGCTCCATCTGCGGAAAGGCACCGGATTCATGGCCGAGTGGGATTCCCAGCAGTTCAACCTCGGTGCCTTTGCGACGCTCTGGAAACGCTGGACCCTTCAGGCCGGACTACTCGACGGTCGGCAGCTGACCTTCGGTACCTCCTACGCCGTTTCGCTTCTTTCCACCAAACCACAGTCTGCCCATGAAACGCGCTAGTCTTCTGCTTTTCGGGCTGACGCTGTCGGCAGGCCTCCGGGCACAGAGTCTCCGGGATCTGGAAGCGGTGACGGCTGATTCCAACCGCATCTATTACGATCAACGCCTGTACCGCAACCCGATGCGGGCGATGGAGCTGGTGAGCCGTGCGCCTGGGAACAACGGACAACAGAAAACGGACAACAGACAACAGACAACGGAACTGGTGCCGCTGTTTCAGGGCGTGCCGGTGGCGGCTTACCGATTGGGGTCTGAAGTACAGGCCCAGATGCTGAGCCGGGCGGAACGTCGGGCCTTCAGCACGGCGCATCCGTTTGATGCGCGGGGGTATAAATTCGACTTCCGGCTGCTGCCGGAGTTCAGCGCCATTTTTGGCTACCGGGAAAAGGTGGTGGAAACCAAAACCAATCTGCTGCTGCAAAGCCAGTGGATGCTGGGGCGCGGACTGGTGCTGAACTGGGGCGTGCTGTTTCCCCTCATCAATAACTGGGACAATCAGCCGCGCAACATCCGCCCCGCTCCTATTTTCCTGAACCAGTTTCTGGCTTTGGGCGGGGCCGATTTCATGAGCCTGTCCGCCGGACTGTTTTACAACGACCGCTACGGTCTCAACGCCCAGTACCGGCATGCCGATCTGACCAAGCCCTGGTCCTTCGGCCTGGAAACGGGGCTGACCGGGTTTTACTTTTACCCGCCCGACAATATTTATTACGAAACGCTGAACGACCTGACGCTGCTGGCCGACGTGGCGTACCGCTTCCCGGTGCACGACATTACCATCAAACTCAGCGGCGGACAGTACCAGTACAAAGACCGGGGCGTCCGGATTGATTTCATCCGGCAGTTTGCGAACGTGGAAGTAGGCTTCTACGCCATGCAGACGGGCAACGGGGCCACCGGCGGGTTCAACTTTGCCATTCCCCTGCTGCCGGGTCCGCTGCTGCGGGCAAAACGGGTCCGGTTACGGGCGGCAGAAGAGTTTCGCTGGGAATATGCCTACAGCCGGGGCTACCGCATCGGCGAACGCTACCGGACCGGTTACCAGCTGGACGCCCTGCTGCGGCAGTACCATCAAAATTACCTTAATTCCCAGTATCGGCCGGAACAGCGGTAGGCCAACCGTCGGACGAGTGAGTATTATTGAGTGCTTAAGACCCTATGAAATGAATCGGCGTTCTATTAAAAAAAGCTAAAGTTTGATTTAAGCCGTGACGCCGGAATCGTTTAACAGTCCCAAACGAAGCCTGTAAAGCGATCCAGGCGGGGCAACAGTTTCCTGTTTTAATGCAATTTTAAGAAGAGCTTTTTGTTACCATAAGTTTCATTTGTTCATATTGTAACTTATTTTTGGGTTGCAATTTTCACCACACCGACCGTCTTAACTGTACTTATTTCTCTGTCCGATAACCCCGGGTGAATCGGCATGAAGCTATCTATGCGTAACGCACCACTTCCTGTAAAGTATCCACTGTATGGCGGACTGGCCCTGCTGCTCTGTCTGCTGCAAAGCTGCCTTTCGTCCCGCGAACTGAGTTACTTCCAGAAAGGCCCGACGGCTGGTGATACCATCACCGTGCAGGCTCCGTACACCATCCTGTTGAAAGAGGGCGATCTGCTGTCCGTGCAGGTCAACAGCCTCAACCCCGAAGCCTCTTCCTTCTTTAATCCGTACGCCGCCATCGCTTCCGTCGAGCGTAGTGCGGGCGTTGCCCAGAATAACGCGGTGATTCAGCCCCAGTCCGGCTACGTTGTCAGTGCCGATGGAACCATCAGTCTGCCGCTGGCCGGGAAGGTGGCCGTACGCGGTACTTCGCTGGCACAGGCGGAAGAACTGGTTCGGACGGCCCTGCTGAAATACCTGAAAGAACCGACCGTCAGCATCCGCTACCTGAACTTCCGGATCTCCGTCATGGGGGAAGTGGCGCGACCTTCGCTGTTCACGATTCCCAACGATAAAATAACCCTGCCGGAAGCCCTGGCCCTGGCGGGGGATCTGACCGTCTTTGGGCGGCGGCAAAGTGTGCTGGTCATCCGGGAGCTGAACGGGCAGCGGACCTTCAACCGGATAGACCTGACAAACCGGGATGCCTTTAAATCCCCTTTCTATTACCTGCAGCCGAACGATGTGGTGTACGTGGAACCGGGCAAAGCCCGCGTTGCCAGCGTAGACCGCATGTACCAGCTGGTACCGGCCGCCCTGAGTGCCCTGTCATTTCTTGCCATTATTATCAGACGCTATTAATACCTGTCCTGTATGAGTCAGCAACATTCGAATTACTACGGGTACACGCCCTACGTCGTGGTGGCGGGCGATAACTCCCAGATTCTATACACTCTCAAGCGGTATGCCCGCCACTGGCCCTGGTTCCTGCTTTCGCTGGCGCTGGCGCTGGGTGGCGCTTACGTATACCTCCTCTACCAGCGGCCCGTTTACAAGGTCCAGGCCAGCCTGCTCATTAAAGATGAGAAAAAAGGCATCGACCAAGACAACCTGCTGAAGGAGCTTGAACTTTTCGCGCCCAAAAAGGTCGTAGAGAACGAAATGGAGATCCTGAAGTCGCAGACCCTGATGAAAGAGGTGGTGCAGCGGCTGGGCCTGGATGTGCAGTACTTCAAATCCACGTCCTTCGGTAATCGGGAAATCTACGAAGACGCCCCGTTCCGGGTGTTTGTCGAGAAACCGGGCGACGAACTGTACAAAACCGAACTGGCCGTAAGCTTTCCGTCGAAGCAAACGGTTACCATCAACGAAAAAACCTATCCGGTCAACCAGCGCCTGCAGACGCCCTACGGCACCCTGCGGGTATCGGTTACGGGTGACGTGACCAACCGGGATAAGGAATTTGCCGTCCGGATCAGCCCGGTTTCAAAAGCAGTGGCCTCCTATCGCGAACGGTTAAAAGTAGAACCCGTCAGCAAGGCCGCTACCGTCCTGCAGCTTTCGCTGGAAGACGAAGTACCGCACAAAGGCGAGGCGGTACTGAATCAGCTAATCGTCGTGTACAACAAAGCCGCCGTGGCGGATAAGAATCAGGTAGCCAATGCGACGCTCGATTTCATCGAAAGCCGGATCAACCTGGTTTCGGGTGAGCTGAACGATGTAGAAAAGAACGTGGAAGCCTATAAGTCTTCCGCCGGCATTACGGACCTGAGCACCCAGGCGGAAACTTTCCTGAAAACGGTGCAGGAAAACGATGCGCAGCTCAATCAGGTCACGATTCAACTAAGCGCCCTGCAGGATCTGGATAAATACGTCAACAGCGCCGACGGTGGGAAAAGCGTAGCCCCCTCTACCCTCGGCCTGAGTGATCCCGTCCTGCTCGGGCTGGTCAGCAAGCTTTCCGAACTGGAAAGCCGCCGCGAACAGATTGCCCGCACGACCTCCGAAGAAAACCCGCTGCTGCAAACGCTCGACAGCCAGATCCAGAATACCAAACGCGGCCTGAGCGAAAACCTGCAGTCGATGAAGCAGAATCTGACGACGACCAAGGACCGGCTGGTAGTTACCAACCGCCGCTACGAAGGGATGATCCGCTCAGTACCGCAGAAAGAACGCGCCCTGCTGAACATCACCCGCCAGCAGGCCATCAAAAACCACCAGTATACCTACCTGCTCGCCAAGCGGGAAGAAACCGCCCTCTCGGCCGCTTCGACCGTATCGGACAGCCGGACTGTAGACGCCGCCACCAGCACGGATGAACCGATCAAGCCGGTTCGGAAAATGATCTTTGCCCTTTTCGGTCTGGTTGGCATCCTATTACCGGTTGGCGTATTGGCGACGAAGGACGCCCTAAACAACCGCGTAAACCGCCGGGAAGATGTGGAAACGGCCACCCAGACGCCGATCCTGGGCGAAGTGACGAAGAGCCGGAATAAGAATGTTCTGGTGGTCGACTCCAGCAACCGTTCGGTGATTGCCGAACAGATTCGCGCCCTGCGAACCAACCTGCAGTTCCTGCGCAGCAACCCCGACGAAAGCCAGGTGCTGCTGTTCACCTCCAGCGTCAGCGGGGAAGGTAAATCCTTCATGTCCATGAACGTAGGCGCTTCATTTGCTATCAACAACCGCCGCACGGTCATCCTGGAAATGGACCTGCGCAAGCCCAAACTGCATACGGCGCTGGGCATGGAAAACACCCTCGGCCTAAGCAATTATCTGATTGGGGAAGCGACGCTGGACGACATCCTGCAACCGGTTCCGGGACAGGACAATTACTTCATCCTGACCAGCGGCCCGGTGCCTCCCAACCCGGCTGAACTGTTGGGCAACGAGCGTATGCCTGAGCTATTCCGCGAACTGAAAACCCGCTTCGACTACGTCATCGTGGACTCTCCCCCCATCGGGCTGGTCACGGACGCCCAACTGATTGCGCCGTACGCTGATGCTACCCTGTACATTGTACGCCACGATGTAACGCCCAAGAACTACCTGAAGTTTGTGGAGAGCCTACACAAGGAGCAGAAGTTCAACCGCCTGCACGTCGTATTGAACGCCGTCAGCCAGGGCGACTCCTATCAATATGGGTATGGATATGGGTACAATAACTATACCGGCTATTATACTGATTCTGAAGACGTAAGTAAAGCCAAAGGCCTGTTGTCCAGAAAAGGCTGATTTTGATTGCAAAGAGTCATGTGCTCTTGCGGATAATTTACATGACTCTTTGCATTGCAAGGATTATTTAAAAACTACTCTTTGTCAACCTGCCAACCTTATGATCAGTCATCTGCCATCAACCTACCCGCGGCCATCCGAAGAGCTTAAAGTCCGGATGCCTTTTCGAGGCATTTATTGGGGGAAACGATTATTCGATATCCTGACTTCAATTTTCGTCTCCATCTTCTTCCTTTCCTGGTTTTTACCGATCGTAGGGTTACTTATCTGTATTGATTCGAAAGGCCCTGTATTCTTCATACAGCTTAGAACAGGACGAAACGGACGTCAATTTCGATGCCTGAAGCTACGGACCATGGCTCATCGCCCTGACTCAACTTTTCAGCAAGCCACTAAGAATGACCCAAGAGTTACGCGTTTGGGAGCATTTTTAAGAAAAACCAATCTGGACGAAATGCCTCAATTTCTTAATGTTTTAGTTGGAGATATGAGTGTTGTAGGCCCACGACCCCATGCGATTCAGCACGATGCTCAATTCTTTCATTCAATTCCTAACTATCGAAACAGATATGCTATTAAGCCTGGCATTACAGGTCTCGCGCAAACAAGGGGTTTGCGCGGGGAAACTAATTTAAAAGAAATGCAAAATAGAGTAAAAATGGACATATGGTATATAAAGAACCACGGACCTATACTCGATATAAAAATTTGTTGGTGGACAATACAAAAAATGTTTAAAGGTGACGAGAAAGCAGTTTAATACACTAAATAAATGATAAAATTAAAAGCAGTACAAATTGCTAGTACAACGTTAAGTTCTTTAAAGAATACAGCTTGGATACTTTTTGACAGAATATTTAGAATGACCTCTAGCCTTATTGTAGGTCTATGGCTAGCACAATATTTTGGACCAGAAAAATACGGCCTATGGTCTTATGCATTCCTCATTCCATCTATCTTAACACCAATTGTTAACCTAGGTTTAACGAATATAATAATTAACAAAGTAGGGTATTTGCACCAGAATGAAAGAAAGAAACTCTTACTAACCAGCTTTATTCTAAGGCTAACACTAGCAATTATTGCATATACATTTTTAAACTCTTTGATTATTTGGGCAGAAAAAGATGTTCTATTAAAGACACTGATTCTATACACAAGTTCAAATCTATTAGTTATACCATTCGAGGTAATAGATCTTCACTTTCAAACGACAAACAATGCAGTAAAATCTATAAAAGCTAAATCATCAGCATTCATTGTAGGCACAGCAATTAAACTTTATTTCTTGCTCAATGGAGCCGGCATTGAATCTTTCGCGTACACTATAATCATAGAAAACATCCTATCTGTAACTCTTTTAATAATCAATTATCTAGAAGAAAAAAGAAGTAAAGTTGAATTTAATTTTCAGCCAGAATTCGCCAAGAACTTATTGAAAGACTCATTCCCAATTATGATAAGCGAACTACTAATCTATTTATATATGAGATTAGATCAGTACATGATAAAATACCTTTCAGGAAACGAAGAACTAGGGTTATACTCCGCTGCACAAAAATTGTCTGAATCGTGGTATTTTATAGCAGGAGCACTGACAACATCATTCTTACCAAATATTATAAGCCAGTGGAATTCAAACAAAGAATTATTTTATTCAAAATATCAAAAACTTTTGAATAGTCTTGCAATAATAGCAATTATGATTTCTATAATCGTTTCTCTTTCATCTCCAATTATAGAGAATATAATATTTAGAGGAAAATTCAATGGAGTTGGTTTAATTTTATCGATACATATATGGACCGGTATACCGGTTTTTCTAGGTGTAGGAAGTAACACATTATTTATATTAAATAATCTACAAAAAAGCATTCTAGTTAGAAGCTTTTTTGGCATTGCGATTAATTTAAGTTTAAACTTATTACTAATTCCTCATTTTGGAGCTGTTGGTGCATCCATTGCAACGTTATGCTCACAAATATTTACATCATATGTAATTAACTATTTGTATAAAAACACGAGAGAAATATTCCTAATGCAAACAGTTGCACTAACGTTTTTGCTAAAACTAAAAGTACGCACTATATTTAAGTAAAAACCATGAACGCTTCTACATTTGAAACGCCAATACTTTTTTTAATGTTTAATAGACCTAATCATTCAGAAAAAGTATTTAATAGAATTAAAGAAATAAAACCTAAATATTTGTTCATAGCAATTGATGGACCAAGACAATCGAATCCGACAGACGAAGAGAAAATTTCGCAATGTCTAAAATTAATAGAAAGAATAGATTGGCATTGCGAAGTAGAATTATTGAAAAGAAGTACGAATTTAGGTTGTGGAGCTGCAGTGAGTTCCGCAATCACATGGTTCTTTAACCATGTTGAATTTGGAATCATTCTTGAGGATGATTGTTTGCCAGACCTTAGTTTCTTCAATTATTGTAAAGAGCTATTAGAACGTTATAAACATAATAATAGCGTTATGCACATAGGAGGTGTAAATTTCCAAAATGGAATTCAACACGGCAAAGGTTCATACTATTTTACAAAAATATGCCACATATGGGGATGGGCAACATGGAGAAGGGCATGGAAAAACTACGATTTTGAAATGCAATGCTTTCCCGAGTTCAAAGCGCAAAGCCAAATTCAAAATGTAATTAGTATCAAAAAAAGCCAAACTTATTGGTTGAAAGCATTCGAAGATACCTACCAAAAAAAAATAGATACTTGGGATTACCAATGGGTATATACCATTTGGAGACACAGTGGGATTTGCATACTACCGAATGTAAACCTAGTGAAAAATATAGGTTTCGATATGGAAGCTACACATACAAAAAGCAAAAGTGAAGAATACACAAATGTAAGAGTAGATAGCATCCAAGAAATATTACATCCAAAATTTATAATAGAAAATAAAAAAGCGACTAACTTCTCTTTAAAGAAACATTTTGTGTCCAAAAATTACCTTGAAAGAAAGCTGGAAAGAGTAAAAGTACTACTCCAAAAATAAACTTACCTTATGAGGATTCTGTTTGATCATCAGATAATTAGTTTACAAAACTATGGAGGAATCTCAGAATATTTTAGCAAAATTATTGACGGTATAAATGAAACAGAAGGATGCACTGCTGAACTTACTAATCCAAACCTTGGGAATGAAGTCATTTTGAAAAAACTTGACAAAATAAACTCTTGGGAAAGAATTGTTTGGAAATCGCTACCCCACAAAGGCTATCGAGTTAGAAACATTTACACAAGCGTTAAATTAAAGGTGAGCACTTATGATATCTTCCACCCTACATACTACAATCCATACTTTCTGAAATGGATCCCCACTACAAAACCTTGGACATTTACCTATCACGATATGACCCATGAAAGAATGGGTTCGTTATTTCCAGGTTTAAAAAACGAACTCTTTCAACAAGAGAAAAAATATTTAGTAAATAAAGCTTCAAAATTTATAGCAATATCACATACAACAAAAAACGACATCTTAGAATATTATAAAATAAATTCAGATAGAGTACAAGTGATACATCACGGAAATCCATTTGAAGATGTAGACATTGGAGCCATACCCCCAATAGAATCACTTCATGAACCTTTCCTTTTATTCGTAGGAACCAGATACAATTACAAGAATTTTAATCATTACTTAATAGCTGTTGCTCCACTGCTAAAAAAGTACTCAATTAAATTAATTTGTGCAGGAGGAGGTTTGTTTTCATTAGAAGAAAAACAAATCATTGCCAAGTTAGGAATAGCTACTTTAGTAACACAAGTAAGTATAAATAAAAAAAGATTAATTCAACTTTATAAAAGTGCAATTGCATTTACATACCCTTCTTTATACGAAGGTTTTGGTTTACCAATTCTAGAAGCATTCGCTTGCGGCTGTCCCTGTATTCTAAGCGATATAGAGGTTTTCCAGGAAGTTGCCGGCAAAGACGCTGCACTTTACTTCTCTCCATATGACGTTGACTCAATAAGGCAGTCTATTGAACGAATCCTAAACAATTCAGATTTGGGAGGAAACCTAATAGATCAAGGGAAAGAAAGATTGAAATACTTCTCTTGGGCAAATACATTAAATAAAACTTTAAGCTTATACATGGAACTAATTGCCTAATTAAGATCCTATGGACAATATTCAAACAAGTACATTCGTAATTTTAATAATTCTTTTTTTTTTATTGGCTAAAAGCAGACACTCTCACCGCATCATACTAATAACTCTCATCTGCCTATTACCAGTGTTACAAGTATACATTTGGTTTAGATATTTAACTGGGTTTGTAGCCGCATATTTACTTGTACTAAATTCCAAATTGTTTCTAGCGAAACTAAAAAATGTAGAGATAGTAACTTCGATGAAACTCTTCTTTTTTACTTCTTTGATTTCTTCATTAACTGTTTCAAATTTTGACCTTAGTATAGCTGTATTATCTGATTTAATATTTTACTATGTATATTACCGAGTTTTACTAGTTGTAATAAAAAGCAATAAAATTGATCTTATTCCTAAAACTCTATTCTTTGTCCTCATTGTCTCGGTATTCATACAGACAATGCAGTTTCTAGGTTACGAACAGTTTAATATATACACATCAGAAAAATTAAATCAAAATACTGGCCTCGAATATGAAGGAATAGATGTGGTTATTCGTTATTGGGGGCCATTTGGCAATGCGTTAACCTTTTCATCATATTTAGCTATTTCTGGAGTGTTTCTATTCATTTATTATAGAAATTCACAAGGTAAAGGTTCAAAATTCATTAGTTATCTTAGTTTACTTATATCGTTATATTCTGTTGTTTTAACTGCTGGAAGGACAGCTCTTGTGTCCATCTTAGTTTCTTTACTCATTTATATTTTTATAAAAAGAAAAAGCCAAAAAAATTTAATTGCCATTATATTATTTTCCTTGGCTGTAACGCTAACTATTGGTTTTGATAAGATTGAAGGCTTATCTGACCTTGGCGTTGTGAATCGTTTTACGAATCTTTCAGAAGACGGCAACTTTAGATGGAAGCTATGGCTTGACGGCTTTAAGCTGTTCTTGAACAATTTACTTTTTGGAGCTGGTCCAGGGAATCTTAATCTCGAACTAGCTAATTATGCTGACTCAAGCATGTTTATGGATGTTCAGGTCCGTAACTTTCCGTGGGGTCATGTGGAGAATGCATATTTAACAGTTTTATATACTTTTGGTCTACTAGGATCTATTTTCTTCTTCTTTATTATCTTCAAACCATTTCAGTATTGTATTAAAAGTTTAGATATAAATTCACAAGGGCCACTGCAATCAATAAAATACTCTATGATCTGCACTTGGATTACAATATTTATTAATATGGTAACTAACCCTATTTTTGTTTGCGAAAATAGAATGACAGCTTTTCTACTATTCTTCATAGCTATCTCAGAATGCATAAATAATTCTTTTCACTCTATAAAGGAAAAAAGTTTAAAAACTTCGCCTTATACAATAAACCAATTTCCCTCTTAAATAAAATGAATCCATTGGTTTCTATTATTACTCCATCCTTTAATCAAGGAGAATTTATTGAAAAGACAATAGAGTCTATCCTTAATCAAACGTACAACAATATAGAATATATTATAGTCGATGGCTTATCCACAGATAAGACAATGTCAGTTATAGATAAATATAAGCCTAAAATAACAAAAGTTATTCATGAAAAAGATAACGGACAGTCAGATGCAATTAACAAAGGTTTTAAAATGGCTAGTGGAACCTTAATAGGTTGGATAAATTCTGACGATATATTATATCCACATGCAGTAGAAGCAATAGTTGAGTTATATACAAAGCATAATGATGGTGCTATTTTCTATGGCAATAATCTCGACATTATAGATGATAATGGCAATAAAATAAAAACCATCCACAAGCCGATACCTAATAGAGACTTCCTACTAAAAAGAAATTATGATGTCATTCAACAAGGATCATTCTACAACACACAGTTCGTTAAAGAGGTCAATCTAATCGATCCGACGTTACATTACTGCATGGATTTAGACCTATGGCTCAGGCTTCTAAAATTTGGGCCTATATATGCTGTTGAAGGTAATCCTATAGCTGCCTTTAGGCGTTGGAATGAAACTAAAACTAGTACAGGAGGCATTAACTTCTTAAATGACATTAAGAACACTTTGATCAAAAATGGTGCTCCACCTTTTAGTAAAACCCTCAACAAAGTAAGATATCAGACTTTAAAGCTTTTAGCAAAGCAATTAATTACCTCATAATTGTACTTTTATGAAGATTGTACATTGCTTCTTTACAATGAAAGTTGGCGGGTCACAGACCTTAGCCATTGACATGATGAATATTATGTGTATAAATCATGATGTTTCTCTTATTATTGTAAATAATGATTGGAGTCCTATACTATTAGAGCAATTAGACCCTACCATAAAAATATACAAAATAAACAGAAAAATAAGTAGCAAAAATCCATTACCTATTATTAAACTAAACCTTTTAATACAAAAATTAAACCCTGATGTAATTCATTGCCACGAATTAAAACTAGTAAACCTATTTATTAATTCAAGACACAAGCTCATATATACAATTCATGACGTAAATATTCCAACTAAGTTGTTATTTAGATATCGATCTATTATTGCAATTTCAGACGCAGTAGCTTTTGACGTAAAAAAAAGATCAAGGTTATCACCTAATATAATCTACAACGGAATTAATTTCAATCAGTTTATAAAAAAGAAAAGTTATCTCATTAGCCCGCCTACCCCTATAAAATTAGTCCAACTTGGTAGGCTCGTCCACAAACACAAAGGGCAAGATCTCCTTTTGAAAGCATTTGCGTCCTTAAAGAACAATAACAGAAACTTACACATTACGCTTGATTTCATTGGCGCTGGTGAGTCTGAAGTTTATCTCAAGACTTTAGCAAAGAATTTGGGAGTAGAAAACGAAGTAACATTTATCGGAGAGAAAAGCCGAACATGGATAAAAAATAACTTATGCAATTACGATATACTAGTTCAACCCTCTACCTATGAAGGCTTTGGTCTTACTGTCATTGAAGGGCTAGCTGCAGGACTTCCTATTATAGCCTCGGACATTGACGGTCCAGCAGAAATAATTAGAGGGCTTAACGCTTGTAAAACTTTCTTAAGTAAAGACATAAAGTCTTTAGAGGAATGTCTATTGACAGTAATTAGTTACTACAACGACAATTTTATAGAATCAGAGATGGTAGGCGCATATGATAGTGCAGCTGAAAAGTATTCGATTGAAAACACTGTAGATCAATACTTAACTCTTTATTCTTCTATATAAATATCAAGCTAAATGGACTATTCAAAATATATATTACATCTCTTACAAGATCAAAAATCAAATCGCAAAAACACAAAAGGCAAGATAATTACTTTTATTTTTCGAGCATCGTCTTATCAAAGTAAAAATATTGTAACTAAAGTTTTCACAAAGTCCAATCGATTTGTCTATAAAGTTTTGATAGAATATCTATTAGGAATCGAGTTACCTTATAATACAAAAGTTGGAAAAGGCTTAACACTTTACCATGGACAATCTTTAGTCGTTCATAAACACACAATAATAGGTGATAATTGCACATTAAGGCAATCTACAACTATCGGTAATAATGGAAAAACGAAAGAGTGCCCAATTATTGGTAATGGGGTCAATATAGGTGCAAATGTTTGCATAATTGGCCCTGTTATTATCGGCAATAACGTTGATATTGGAGCAGGTAGCGTAGTTGTAAATAACATCCCTGATTTTGCCGTTGTAGTTGGGAACCCAGCTCGCATCATCCGTATAAAAGAAGTCAACACATATGATAACTGAAAGTCTATCTAAATCTATCTTGACAGTAGGTGTTAAGTATATAAACCACAGAGGTGGTATTGGTGCCGTAATTGAATCCTATGCAATTCGTTTTCCGTTTTTTAACTTCGTCGCCACATATAAACCACAAAAATATAAAATCAACATTGTCTTCTACTTTTTTTATGGATTAATAGTTTTTTTCATAAAAATCTTAAGATATAAAGAGATTAAAATCATTCATTTACATGGAGCAGCTTATGGAAGCTTTTATAGGCTTTTTATAATCTGGTTTATATCCAAAAAGATTTTTAATAAAAAAACAATTTATCACAGCCATGGCTCTGAATTCAAAAAGTTTTATTTAAACAGTAACGCACTTATTAAAAAACTAATTACGTTATTCATAAATGATGTAGACTATGTGATTTGTTTATCAGAAAGCTGGAGAAGCTTTTTCCAAATCAACTTTAACTGCAAAGTAATTGAAGTCCTTGAAAATATTATTGAGCCTCCCAGATTTAATAAAAAGAAGACAAACGATTCCGTACTGATTTTATTATTTCTTGGTTTGATCGGACCACGCAAAGGAATCTTCGATCTAATTGAAGCTATAAAAAACAATAAAGATATATTTACTGGCAAAATCAAATTAATAATTGGCGGAAATGGCGAAATAGAAAAATTATTAAGCTATATTCATAGATATGAATTAGAAGACATTATTGAATATAGAGGTTGGGTATCTGGTGACTTAAAACATGAGCTACTTTCACAAAGCAATATATATATTCTTCCTTCCTACAATGAAGGTCTGCCTCTTTCAGTATTGGAGGCAATGAGTTATAGACTTCCAGTAATTTCAACGCCAGTAGGTGGTATTTCTGAAATTGTTCATAATGGTGTAAATGGATTTCTTGTAAATCCTGGTGATAAATTAGAGATAGCTAAATGTATAAGTACTTTTTTGAATAATCCTGCTTTAATTGAAAAGATGGGAGAATCTTCATACGATATTTCGAAGCCTTATTTACCAGATAATGTGATACCAAAACTTTCTAAAATATACACAAGGGTGCTGAGTAATAATTAATAAATAACTGAGATATTAGCTCACGAAATAAAACTTATAACTATTTATTTACTCTTTCTAAAGGTTGTTATTACATTGACGTCTGAATTGTATTAAAGTATATTTTTGTCAATGATTATAGAACCTGTTCCTTATAAATATTGTGGTAAGATGATTCTCGTCAAGTAATATGGCACCATCTAACTTGGTGCTTAATGGTACTGCTGTTTCGATTATTGTCGTATTTTCATTAATACTTACACCCAAAAAGGGCTTAGTCTGCAGGTTAAAAATGGACAACCTAATAGCTACCTAATGCCTCCGGCGTCTGTAACACGGCTCCTTTACTTGGCTTCAACCGCAACACCGTTAGAAATCATCTTATAATAAAGGTGACCAAGTCGTGGTAGTTTACTCAGCTTATGTGGTGAGCATATACCCGTGGAGCTAAAAGTAGATGAATCTTGGCCGTTCGTAATCTAAAAGGCAAAACTACGTAGGCATGGTGGCTGGAATGTACTTTTATAGGGCAATTTATCACCTTTGTTTTAGCCGACACACCTTCTAAATGTTTTGATGTTCGCTTAGGCTGTTGTTTGAGGTTAGAATTTAAGCCAATCTATGGATCGCTCTGCTGAGCCACCGGATTTGGCCTTTTCCTATTGTTTGGCTCAAAACATTCGGAATTACATACAGTTAAGCCATTACTTTTGTTACATATTAATTATAAAAGTATAGCCAAACTTTAATTAATATGATTTTTCTCACTTAATAATTATTGGTCGTTTCCATCCTCTAAACATTAAAAATATGTTTGCCTGTCCTTGTAAATTAATAACTTATATTTAAACTAGTCCATAAAGGCCGCCTGTAACAGGCGGCCTTTTTTAACAAACTTCTTCCTTTTCAATTACAGGCCTATTTTTACGAACCATGCTTTTTTCAGAAGATAATATTTTATTGTATAGTTTTATTAACTTTTTCCGTTCATGGCTCCATGAAAGCTCTTTTACAACCCGCTGATATCCAAATTCGCCCATTTCCTTCCGGCTGTCCGGACTGTTAATCAGCCACAGTATCTTATCTGCAAAATCAGACGGTTTTTCCGGATCAGCATACAGGGAGGCTTTCTGGGCCGAGAAACGGCCTTCCTTCAGATCATACTGGACAATCGGCTTTTTCAAGGCCATGTACTCCATGATTTTATTCATGGTCGACAGGTTGTTCATCTCGGTCGGAGTGTCCGGATTTACACAGACATCGGCAGTGTTCAGCACCGCAAGCATCTGCTCATCCGACACACGGCCGTAAAAATCCACGTAATCGGCAACTCCCATTTTCCGGGCCAGGGCTTTCATCGCTTCCAGAGCGGTTCCACCACCAACAATGCCAAACTGAACGTCCTGCCGCCTGGCAATGATCTGTTTAACGGCATCCAGTAGCAGGTCAATCCCCTCCTGTTCGCCAATGACGCCCAGGTATCCAACCAGGAAATTACGTCCTTTTTTCAGCTCCGGATTACCCGGCCCGATCTTAAGCCGTTCCAGTTTGGGACCGCTTCGGACTACCTGCACCCGGTCGGCCGGCATGCCTCCCCGCCGGATGGCAATCTCCTTATACGATTCATTGGTAGCAATGCTGTAATCGGCTACCTGAAACGTGGTTCGTTCACACCAGAGCATAAGGCGGTAAAACAGGTCTTTCTGGTTAAACTTAGCAAGGTAAAGCTCCGGATTGATGTCATGGTGGTCGAATACGTACTTAACGCCAAAGGGTTTAAAGAAGAGCGCCACCAGAAAAATCAGATCGGGTGGGTTACAGCCGTGAATAACCTGGAAGCGTTTACGAAAGAAAATGCGGAAACTCAGAATCAGCCACCAGAAAATAGCCGTTCCGTACTCCATCAGGTATCCCCAGGCACCGGAGCCCTCCAGCGGCAGGGGATGCCGGTAGATGTCAATGCCTTCGAGTTGTTCATACCGTTGGGTATACCCTTTCATCTGGGGTGAGATAATGCTTACCTCGGCTCCTGCTTCCTTCAGCGTGGTTGCCTCCTGCCAAACCCGCCGGTCGAACGGGACCGGCAGGTTTTCGACAATGATCAGGATGTGTTTTCCTTGGATATTGGTAAATGTAGCCATTCAGGTGGTTAACGGTAGGTAACGTACTGGGGAGCCTCCTGGGCTTTCTGGGCCCAGTTGATGCCGATGTATTCGTTGGATTCACGCAGATTGGGGGAAATACGCACCATATCCAGAATGGTTTTACCCTCGACGTCTTCGAGCAATACGCTGAACTCTTTTTCTTTGGTCGAAACTACAAGGACATCGGCCCATTCGAGCAATTCGTGGCCTTCGTTCACCATCAGACGGGAGAGGTGCGGAATATGCTGGTCGATGTACTCTTTGTTGGTACCGGTCAGACGGGAAATATTAATGTTTTTATCGTAGATCTTCAGCGAAAAGCCTTTGCCCAACAACGTTTCAGCCAGTTCGACCGCCGGGCTGTTCCGCAGGTCATCGGTTCCCGCCTTGAAGCCAATCCCGAGGAATCCAATTTTCCGGTTCATGTTCTTCATCAGGATCGACAGCGCCCGCTGCATCTGAATTTCGTTGGTCCGGTGAATGTTACTGATTACGGGTACCTGTACATACAGATCGTGCGCCAGCGTTTGCAGCCCTTTCAAATCCTTAGGCAGGCATGAGCCGCCGTAGGCAAAACCGGGTTTGAAATAATAGCTGGAAATGTTAAGCTGTTTGTCCCGGCAAAAGATGTCCATGACCTTATGCGAATCAAGGCCAAGTGCCGAACAGATGTTTCCTACTTCATTGGCAAAAGAGATCTTCAGAGCATGGAAGGTATTGTTGACGTATTTCATGATCTCCGCGATCTTTACGTCTGTTACTATAATTTCAGCGGGCAACTGGTCGTACAGGCTGCGCAGCATTTCTCCCGCTACATCTGAATCAACACCGATGAGCGTAAGAGGTGGGTTGTAATAATCGTAGACCGCCGTTCCTTCGCGCAGGAATTCCGGATTACTGGCTACAGCAAAATCAACGTTCTGTGTTTTACCCGTTTTTTCTTCAATAAGAGAGGCAATCTTATCACAGGTGCCCGGCATTACGGTTGATCGTATTGCAATGACATGAAACGAGTCCTTTTCCATGAGCGCGGCGGCAATATGCTCCGCAACCCCAAAGATGTAGCTTAGATTCAGGTGCCCCTGCGGGGTCGAGGGAGTGCCAACGGCGATGATGGTTACGTCGGTGTTCAGAACAGCGTATCGAAAATCCGTGGTTGCCTGGATTCGACCTTGCAGAAACTGCTCGGCAATGATAGCGTCAATGTCTTTCTCGACAATAGTTGCCCGCCCTGCGTTGATCTGATCAACTTTTGTCTGGTTTACGTCAACACCAATTAACTGATGACCGTTCTGGGCAAGGCAGCCCAGACTGACACAACCTACATAGCCTAAGCCAAAAATGCTGATGTTCATAGCTTTGTACAAATTAGAGTGAGGACTGAGATTCTAGTGATGTATTGATAAAGTATGCTTTAGAAGAAGCTTTTTTCCAGCTGGTAATAGAGCAGTAGCTTTAGGGCCGCTTTTTTGGAATAACCGTAGACATTGCCCCTTCTATCAACTTTTTATCCGATTGCTTTTGCGTATACTGCCGGGCCCTGAATACAACTTCCGGGACAGACATGGAGCGCAATCGATAGTAGAACCATTTATACCGACTTAACATAGATAAAGTAAAAGCTACGGCAGATTAGAGATTCGGAAATGAACTAGATCAGTCCTGGCAGAAGGCCATTCATATCTATAATGATCGCATTGCTTCGGCCTTTCAGGTGGTCGGCCAAAACATCTTCTTTTAATGACTTTAATGACACCCAAACCAATCGGCCTCCCGATATAATTATTCGTTTTGCAACTCCTTCTTGTTGAGATGTGCTCTCATGTCCGGAGACGCAGTAAATTTCGGCGATCCTCAGATTGGGAAGTTTTGTAGAAAATGTGTGGTGTACTTTTAGAAGCAGATCTTCGTCATCGGTCACAAAAAAAACTGGCAATTCTTCTTTAAATGCCCTAAAAAATAGCTCTAATAGTGATTTAATAGGAGAAATTGCCAGCATGGCTTTGTCTGGTAAACAAGTTACCCGACCATACACTGAGACAAGCCAATCATAAGAGTTGAGTAATTCTTTGTAGACTTTTTTATCGTATAGCCTGGCCAGCGCCCAGGCATTTATAAACCTAAGGGGTTTAGGTTCTCTCTTCTGTGCAGCTTTGCAGATGGTAAGCAGGACCTGATCATAGTTCAAGCCGTTGGCAAACAACAGGTGTCGTCTCTTTCGAGCACTCTTTGTCAGACAAATAGCTTTGTCGGTTAGACAGATCATTTAAGTCCAGAGAAAAATCCAGTCTTGTCTACGATTCAGTCTATCTTAATCATAAACAAGCTTTTACTACCTTTTGCAGTACGCAATATATGTTATTTAGATATTTTATTCATATAAACATTGTTCAAATTTTTGAACAAAGGAGGTTTTAAGAACAGATGCAACGATCAGGTTCTATAAGGATTGAAGAATAAGAAGAAATTGCGGGGGTTATTGTACCCAAACGTTATCCAGCATCCCGGTGTCAGGACCGCCTTTGTAGTCGCCGCGAATCAATACCTTCTGTAGCGACTGTAGAACCTCCTGCACTTCTGCCTTAGTGGCTATGGTAGCGGAAGCATTCTTAAACCAGGGTCCTGTTTCATCGAGTTTAACGTAGTAGGTTGTCCAGGTTGGTCCTGGAGCATTTGCCGCAGAGTAGGTCAGCTGAATTTTATCGCCCTGAAGGATGATGGTGTTGCCTCTCTGATCAGCGGACGAAACTTTTATATCAAACATGAATGCTTTCCCATAACAAGAAGCCATTTTTTTTACCAGTTCGGCAGGAGCGGAAAAGAACCAAAGGCTGGGAGCATCATCAACCACAACCAGGCAGCCCCCCAAATTCCCCTTGTTCGAATCAAACTTTGGGTTTGTGACAGCACCAGTTATCGAGTTTCCTTCTACCCGCCAGTCTTGGGCACCATCATCAAAATTGTACATGATCGCATTTGGATTCAACCGCAGATATGAGTTACAGGCCCCTGGAAAGATCAGCAGTAGATAAACGATCTTTGTGCAGATCGTGCGAATAGGAACGATTGGAAAAAGCATTCTTGGTAGAACAGGCCTATCATTTTTGAGTAAATATACGGGAGTTGTACACGCGTATAGATAACTCATAGTCCATTTCAAAAATTCTTTACAGACCTATAATATCTGAATCGCTACTGAATTCTCTGCTGCCATCTTCAATTAAGGATGCGGCATATTCCTATAAAAAATAAGTATATCTATATTAAACTGCAATATTTTTATATAAAGATGCGACATCTTCATATAAAAACACGTCATCTTTAATTAAAGACGCAACAACTTTATATAACGATATAACGTTTTTATATAAAAACGCGGCATCTCTGTATATAAATACCACATCTTAATAAAAAGATGTCTCGTCTTAACACACCGGTGCTCACCTACATGGGCCGACTTCCCTCACTACGGCCTACCCCTATTTGTAACCCATTCACGCAGAGCAGGTAACATTTCTTCCATTCCAAAAAATATATCCCTAAAATGAGCAAATCCCTGTTACTTGCTTGTACACTTTACGTCATAAGTTCGCTTTAATTTTATTCTTTTATCCCACTCATTTATCACTATCAGTATGACTGCAGTAAAAATAACCACCGGATTCTCGACTTATCGAGACAAGGAGCTGGATCAGAAAGCCCAGTACGTTCTCGCCAGCCTGACCAACAATTCAAACTTCCCCAATCCCACTCCAACCCTGGCCGATTTACAGACAGCCGTTACGGATTACCAGCAGGCTCTGGTGAAAGCGGCAGGTGGAGCCCGGCAGGATACGCTCGAAAAAAACTTAAAACGGGAATCCCTGATTCGGATGCTGGACAAGCTGGCGGCTTATGTGCAGTTTATGGGCAAAGATAATGTAACCGCCCTGCAAAGCTCAGGTTTCGATCTGTCGAAACCCCGACGCCCGGTTGGCCCGCTGCCTAAGCCGGAAAACTTTAAAGTGGAGCCAGGTCCATCCGAAGGAACCATGCTGGTCAGTGTAGACGCTGTTCGTAACGCGAAAAGTTACCTTATCGAATACACATCGACCCCCGAAACGCCCACCAGCATCTGGACGCCCCTCGTCTCTTCCAAATCCGCTAACCTCCTCACCGGCCTCGAAAGCGGCAAACAGTACGTCTTCCGCGTCGCCGCCATCGGCAGCGATCCGACGAGGGTGTACTCGGATAAGATCAGCCGGTTCGTGGCCTAAATGTTGAATTTTGAATGCTGAATTTTGAATAGCTCCGCAATGCAGGAATGGGCGGAGCTATTCAAAATTCAACATTCAAAATTCAATCATTGTATTCTCCTCTGCTCCTCTTCGCTGCCGCTTTTCCGCTGGCGGACTTTGATCTTGCTGTTGCCGAAGTTCCAGGTGAAGGTCAGGCGGAGGGTGCGGCTTTCGCGGCGGTTGGTGAAACGCATGTGGGTCAGGGCGTTTTCAACTTCGCCACGGAATTTGTTGAGGAGCAAGGGGTCGGTGACGTTCAGGCGCAGGGTGCCCCGCTTGTTCCACAGGCTTTTCTGCGCGCCGAAATCAAACTGGCCGAAGCCGCGTCCGCGGAACATGCCGTCGGTGAAGGGGGTGTTGTAAAAGGCCGAGAGTTCGGCGGTGAGGCCGTGGGGCAGCACGAAGCTGTGGTTGGTCGTAAAGTTGGCCCCCAGTCCCCAGCGGTCGAGGCGCTCGCCCAGGTAGGTGGCGTTGTAGATGTTCGTCGATACGTCCACCGACTGCCGGGCATTCCACCAGCTCGTGATCGTCAGCGGGAATTGCAGGCTCAGGTTGTAGTTGTGCACGAGGCCGAGGTTGACGGTCGTCTGCCGCATCTGCTCGCCCAGCTGTTCCAGCCCCTGCGTGATGACGTCGGTGGTGCGGTTGTAGCTGAGGCTGACGGTCGATTCGCCCTTATAGGTATAAGCCAGTTCGAAGGCGTTGGTGTACTGCGGTTTCAGAAATGGGTTGCCCTCGCGGTAGGTGTACACGTCCATGACGTAGATGAACGGGTTCAGGTCGAAATAGCTGGGCCGGTCGATGCGGCGGCTGTACGAATACCGAAGCTGGTGGTCCTTGCCGAGGTTGCGCGTCACGAACAGGCTCGGGAAGAGGTTCACGTACTGCCGGTCCACGATCCGGTTCATCGTGATCGAATTGCCCCGGGAGTCGGTCGCTTCCAGGCGCAGACCGGCCTGCACCGTCCACGGGCCGAGGGTCCGGTTGCCGTTGACGTAGGCGGCGTGGATGGTTTCGTCGTAGATGAAGTGGTTCGAGCGGCGGGGGTCGCCCGTCCAGCCTCCGGCATTTTGATTTTCAAACAGGACGTTGTTGTCGGTGGTGACGTAGCTGCTTTTCCAGCCCGCTTCCAGTTTGGCGTCCTTGCCAAAGGGGTGAACGTAATCGAGTTTGGCGGCGCGGACGGTCACTTCCGAGGGGGACGTATTGCGCTGGAGCAGCGGCTGGCCCACCGGCTCTCCTCCGGCGCTGTATTGCCGGGTGGTCATGAGGTCGTAGGGATCGATGTTCACGCGGGAATAGTCGGCGTCGAGGGTGAGTTCCCGCGGTCCGCCGACCCGGCCGGTGCTGTCGAACTGATGCCGGAAGTTGACGTTGGCGACGAAGCGTTCGGTATTCCGGCTGGAGGTATTGATGAAGGTGGTGCTGCTCTGAAGCGTTCCCTGTGGACTGTAGACCAGGTTGGAGTTGTTGATCTGCGCCCGGTTGTCGGCCAGCGTCCCGTTGACCATCAGTCCCAGCGAAGTGCGGCTACCGAATGCGTAATCCGCCCCGGCCTTGAAGACATGGCTCCGGGCCTCATTGGGCCGGTAGCCGAGGTTACGGACGGTAAAGGTCGTGTCGGTACCTTTGCCGAGCCAGCGCAGGACGTCGATGCTGCCCCAGCCTTTGCGGAAATCGTAATTATAGCTGCCAAACAGGCTCAGGTTGCCGGAACGGTGGTTCAGGGTCAGGCCCGTGGTGGCTTTGGGATAACGCCCGTAGCCGCCGCCCAGGGTGAACGAGCCATTCGTCCCGCCGGGCGTGTTGTTGCGTTTGAGGCGAATGTTGATGATGCCCGAGTTGCCCGCCGCGTCGTATCTGGACGAGGGCTTGGTGATGAGTTCGATGCTCTGGACGCTGCTGCTGGGCGTGTTGCGGAGCAGGTTCATCACTTCGGCGGCGGAGAGGTAGCTTGGTTTGCCGTCGATCATCACCAGCACGCCCTGCTGGCCTTTCAGCTTCAGCACGTCGTTCTGCTGATCGACCACCACGCCGGGGGCTTTTTCCAGCACTTCCAGAGCCGTCCCGCCCGTCGCCACAATGCTGTTTTCGACGTTCACGACGGTTTTATCGGGATGCTGTTCGATGAACGGTTTTTTGGCCGTAACCTTCACTTCGCCCAGCGTCCGGGACTCCTGCGCTACCGTCAGCACAGGTACGGTATAGCCGGGTTTTTCGGCGGTGAGCGTAAACGGTTCGGAGAACGTCTTCCGGTAACCGACGAGCGTCGCCGCGATGCGGTACTGTCCGGCCCCTACCCCGTCGATGCGATAGACTCCGGCCGCGTCGCTGACCTCTCCTTTTACGAGCGTGGAGTCGGTGGCGCGGACGAGCAGCAGCGTGGCGAATTCGAGGGGGCCTCCGGCGGCGTCTTTCACCTCCCCGGAAACGGTCCCGCCGGGCGTCTGCGCGAGGGCAGCGGACAGCAGGCCGAAAAAGAGGGCGGTCATTCCCGCCCGGCGCGAAGCGTACAGCTTGTTCATTCGTCTTTGTTGTTTTTGATGGGACAAAGTTGCGAATGATGGCAGCGCAGGGCAATCGCATAAAGATGTGAAAAAGGGAAGGAAAGGGACGAGGGGGAGGAACAGAGCGGGGAAGAAATTCTTTGATAAACTTTGATGTCCTTTGATAAACTTTGCGAAATAACCCTTTCCACTCTTTCTTTCACCCCATGAAACACCTTATCCTACTCCTCCTTTCCTTCCCTGCCCTTGCCCAAAAGCCTGTCGAGGCGGTGACGCAGGCGGAGCGGGCGTTTGCGCAGATGGCCCTCGACAAAGGAGCCAAAGCCGCTTTTCTGGCCTACATGGCGGACTCGGCCATTATGTACGTCAACGGTAAGCCGGTGCTGGCCCGGCCGCTGTACGAAAACCGCCCCGACAATCCGGCGAAACTGATCTGGGGTCCGGCTTTTGTCCGGGTGACGGCCGTCGGCGATATGGGCATCTCGACCGGACCGTGGACCATCGAGGCCGAAGGCAGGCGGGTCGCCTTCGGCAGTTTCTTCACCGTCTGGGAGCGGCAGGCCGACGGGGAGTACAAATTTGCCACCGACGTCGGCGTTTCGCATCCGCAGCCTGAAGGCCCTATTCCTCCGAAGACCGCCCTGTATATGTGGCTGCAAAAAGGAACCCGGCGCATCACCCCCTCCCAACTGATGGAACTGGATGCGGCCTTCGGCCGGACCATCGAAAAGAAAGGGGCGGAGAAAACCTATAACGCCGTATTGACCCAAACACGCTTTCTACGGGAAGGTAAAGCACCGGGCTACCTGACCGGGGCGATGGTGAAAACGGAAGCCTACCGGTTCACGCCCCAGGGCGGCCGGGTCGCGGCGGGCGGCGGCATGGGCTTCGTGTACGGAACCTATACCGGCGCGCAGAACGGCAGCTACCTCCGCGTCTGGACGCAGGAAGGCAAAGAAGACTGGAAACTCGCGGGAGAAGTGCTGTCGCCGAGTCGGAAAGATTGAATTTTGAATGATCGATTGATAGATTGAGCGGTCCACCGCCGCGGTAATGGTTGAATGATTGAATTACCGAATAAGTGAGTGACTGAATGACTAAGCGGTCCGCCGCCGCTATGACTGAGACTGGCGCACTGCAGAGCTTGGGGCCTTTTTGTTAATCACCTTTGCGTAGCGACCGGACCGGGACAACGATGTTCGGTCGCTACGCGACGGAAAGAGACAATGCCAACGGCTCGTTCCTATCAACATTGGGTCGCTACGCGACGAGAGCAGTCCGTTCATTCAAAATTCAATCATTCACTCACTCACCGCAACGGACCGCTCATTCAACCTATCAGTCATTCAGTCATTCGGTCACTCAATCATTCAAAATTCAGTCACTCATTATTCCTCCCCGCCGCCTCATCCGTCAAAACGGTTAGCTTAGACTGCGTGAGGCTGGATTCGCTGTTTCGGCCCCGGACGAGGACCGACCCGACGCCGCCGGGCGCGGGCAGGGCGCCGTTGACCAGCGTCAGGATATCGGTGCTCAGGCCGGGGAACAACCCGTGGAACATCGCGGCCAGTTTGGCAGGCAGGGAAATAATGACTTCCGCTTTGCCGTACCGGCCCGCTTCGATGATCTCACGGGCGCAGTGTTCGGCGCTCACGGACAGGAATGGCATCGAATCCCCGATCTTGAACCAGGCGTATTCCTTTTCGTTCTGTCCTTTGAAAAAGGCGTTCAGCGGACTGCCGGTGCGGATAAGGCCCGGGCAGACCGTGGTGACGTAAACCCCATCTTTGGCCACCTCCGCCCGGAGTCCTTCCGAGAAACCGACCAGCGTAAATTTACCCGTCACGTACGGAAGCAGGTGCGGCACGGGCACTTTCCCGCCAAAAGACGCTACGTTGACGATCCGACCCGAACGGCGTTCGCGCATCTCGGGCAGCACGGCGTTGATGGTGTGGTAACAGGCCCAGAAATGCAGGTTCAGCGATTCCTGAAAATCCGCTTCCGTCATGTGTTCGTAGGGAGCCACGGCGATGGTGCCCGCGTTGTTGATCAGCAGGTCGATGGGCCCAAACTCTTCCCGGGTGGCCGCCATGAACGCTTCGGCGTCTTCTTTTTTCGTAATGTCACAAGGGAAGGTGAACACGGCGTTGGTGCGACTCAGCAGGTCCTCTTCGGCCCGTTCCAGCTCTTCTCCATCGCGGGCGCAGATGGCCACGCGGGCTCCTTCTTCGGCCAGCAGCCGGGCCATCACCAGCCCAAGTCCGCGGGAGCCGCCGGTGATAGCGACGGTTTTGCCCCGAAAATCCATCTTTCTTTTCTGTTGGGCCAGCATGCGGGCGGTCCAGACGACCCCGGCTCCGGCCAGCGCCCATAGCCAGGCGCTGTTTCTGCTTGGTGTGCTCATCGGTTCTCTTTTTTCAGACAACCGCCGGGAGGGCCGGGCTGTTTTGCCGGATCGCCCGCCAACCGCTTTGAGGCCAAGAGTTTTCCTGCTGTACCGCCAACGCCCTGCCCTTTCTGTGGGCTTCGTGAACCGGCCTGTCCCCATTCCTTTTTACATCCGGGAAAATACCTGCTTTTTTCCGGGATCGGCCCCGCATGTCTGACAACCACTTTGTCCGATTACAGCATAAATATTTTCCCATACGATCCATAGTCTTACATTTTATACTTAATTGGGGAACTTCTGTAATATTTTATACAATACAGCATCAAATTGAAACCTGTTTTGTAGCTTTTGAGTGTTTTCTAAGAAAAACTGCTTAAAAACTAAACCACATGTACTTTAACTAACCTACTGTTTCATGAAGCAACTTTTACTTCTCCTGACGGGGTTGTGGCTGGTGCCAGCGCTCCTGTTCGGACAGACCCGAAGCATCTCGGGAAAAGTCTCCTCCGCCGAAGACAATGCCGTGCTGCCGGGTGTCTCGGTGACCGTGAAAGGCAGCACAATGGGGGTCATTACCGGACCTGACGGTGCCTACCAGCTCACGGCCCCGCCCGACGCGAAAACGCTCATTTTTTCTTCGATTGGCTTTCAGGCCCAGGAGGTTTCCATCGATAACCGCAGCAGCATCAGCATCGTCCTGAAGGCCGACACCCGTCAGCTTTCGGAAGTGGTGGTGACCGCCGTGGGGATTGCCCGGGAGAAGAAGGCCCTGGGGTATTCCGTCTCGACCATCAGCAGTTCGAAGCTCTCCCAGATTTCGGAGCCGGACCCGCTGCGTTCGTTATCGGGCAAAGTGGCCGGGGTAAATATCCAGGGCGCAGGCGGCGCCGCCGGGGGGGGTACCAACATCACCATCCGGGGAAACTCCTCGCTGTCGAATAACAACCAGCCGCTGTTCGTCGTGGACGGGGTGCCTTTCGACAACTCGACCTTCAACACCGACGGCGGCTATTCGGGCGGGGCGACCTTCACCAACCGCGCCTTTGACCTCGACCCCAACAACATCGAATCCATGACGGTGCTGAAAGGTGCCGCCGCCGCTGCCCTCTACGGCTCGCGGGCCGCCAACGGGGCCATCATCATCACGACCAAGAACGGGAAGAAAAAAACCAAAAAAGGTCTGGAGATTGCCTACAGCACGTCTTATTCGCAGGAAACCATCGCCGGTCGGCCGGAATTCCAGACGACGTACGGACAGGGCACCGAGTGGGATACCCGCTACGGCGTATTCGGTTCGTGGGGGGCTCCGTACACCGCCTTCGACTCCACCCTGCACCCGCTGGGCGTTCGCTTCCCGGCCGTGTTTCCGGAACTGGTGGGCAAACGGGTGAAATACCAGTCCTTCGCCCAGCAGAACTACGACAATTTTTACGAAAAAGGTTTTGTCTACGAAAACGCCCTGAGCCTTTCGGGCGGCAGCGAAAAGGGCAGCATCACGGCCGGCTTCTCGCGCACGTCGAACAAAGGCATTGTGCCGTTCAACAACATCAACCGGACGAGCTTCAACATCGGCGGAAACGCGCAGCTGGATAACGGGTTCTACATCAACGGCTCGATGAACTACGTGAACACCAGCCAGGTGTCGCCGCAGCTGACGGCCTCCAACGGCAGCGGTCCCTCGGCCATCGAAATCCTGCCCTGGACGCCCAGCAGCTACGACCTGACCAACTACCCCTACGCCAACCCCCAGACGGGCGGCAGCGTGTACGACCGCGCCGGGATCGACAACCCGTACTGGTCGGTCAACAATAGCCCCTTCACCAGCAAGGTAGACCGCTATTTCGGCAAATTCACGCTCGGCTACGACCCGCTGGAATGGCTGAACGTGCAGTATACGGCCGGTTTCAACGCTTATACGGACCGGCGCCGCAGCGTGAACGGCCGGGGCGGCGAGCTTTTCCCGAACGGCAACATCACCGACGACAACATCTACCGCCAGGAACTCGACGGCAACCTGCTCGTCACGGCCAACAAGGACTTCGGCGACGACTGGAACCTGCGGGCCATTGTGGGCCAGAACATCAACCAGCGGATGACCGACCGGCAAGTGGTGTTTGGCGACGGCATCATTGTCCCGGGCATCAACGACCTCGACAACACGCGGACGCAGCTCACCAACGGCGGCAACCTGACCAAGCAGCGGTTTGTGGCCTTCTTCGGCGACTTCTCGCTTTCGTACCGGAACTTCGCGTTCTTCAACGTGGTGGCGCGAAACGACATCTCCTCTACCCTGCCGAAAGGCAACCGGAGTTACTTCTATTCGGGAGCCAACGGTTCGCTCATTTTCACGGATATGCTGAAAATGAACTCGCCGCTGCTGTCTTTCGGCAAAGTGCGCGTGGGGTACACGGTCGTCGGAAACGAGGCCAGCGCGTACCAGACGCAGACGCTGTTCAACATCAACCCGAGCTTCTCCAGCCCGGCCGCCATCGACAATGCCGCACCGTTCAACGGAGTCAACGTGATGACGCAGAGCAACCGCCTCGGCAGCGCTACCCTCCAGCCTGAATTCATCCGCGAGTTTGAGGCCGGTACGGAACTGCGGTTCCTCAACAACCGCGTCGGGCTGGACATGACGTACTACCGCAAGATCAGTACGGCCCAGATTTTCACCGTAGACGTAGCGCCTTCGTCGGGCTATACCTCCCGCGTCGTGAACCTCGGTAAGGTGAAAAACGAAGGGATTGAAATTGGCCTCGACGCCACGCCGGTCCAGCTTCCCAACGGCTTCAAATGGAACGTGTACGCGGCCTTCACGCGGAACCGCAACCTGGTGATGGACCTCGGCGGCCCCTCCGAACTCACCTACAGCAACGTGACGACGACGATGGGCAGCATCCACGTGGTGGGTCAGCCGTACGGACAGATTCGCGGCGAATACTATGTGCGGGATAACGAAGGCAATCTGCTGATCAACCCGCTGACGGGCAAGGCCATTCTGGCCGACCGACAGGGACCGGTGGGGAACCCGAACCCGGACTTTACGCTGGGTCTGACCAACACGCTGAGTTACAAAGGACTGACCTTCAACTTCCTGGTAGACTGGAAACAGGGCGGCGATCTGCTCTCGGTTTCGGTCGCCGAAATGCTGAGCCGGGGCGTAACCCGCGACAACGAAGACCGCAATCAGGTGCTGGTGCCTCCCGGTGTGCTGGGCGACCCCAACACCAAGCAGCCCATCCTGACGGCCGACGGCAAGAAGCAGCCGAACAACATTCCCATCTCGGTGAACGAGTTCTACTTCGGTACGGGCGCCTTCGCGGGCAGCCAGGGAACGGCCGACGAATTCCGGGTCTGGGACGCGACGGTCTTCCGCCTGCGCGAGGTATCGCTGGGCTATCAGCTTCCGGCGAACTGGCTCCGCAAGACGCCGTTCGGTTCGATGTCGCTCTCGCTCAGCGGCCGTAACCTGTGGTACAAGGCCCCCAACTTCCCGAAATACATGAATTTCGACCCGGAAGTGAACTCCCTCGGCGTAGGCAACGCCCAGGGCTTCGACCTCGTCGCCATCCCGACGACGCGGCGGATCGGGGTTAACTTCAGAGTTACCTTTTAAAATGATTGAATGTTGACTGATTGAATGACTGAATTGCTCTGCCTGTCTTTCAATAATCAATCATTCAACATTCTAAATTCAGTCATTCCTTTCGTAGATATGAAAAAGATACTATCGCTCTGCGCTGCTCTTTCCCTCGCTGTTGTGACGAGCAGCTGCAATGACTTTCTAGATATAAATGTCGATCCGAACACGCCTTCGCAGCCGGTACTGGACCTGCTGCTGCCGGCGACGCAGGTATCGATGGGCGTCCAGATCGGTGGCTCGGCACTTAACCGGATTTCGACGGTCGTCGTGCAGCATGCCACCCAGAACCTGGCGAGCCGCTTTGACTTCAACGGGGCCACGTTCCAGACGGCCTGGAACAACCTCTACGCCGAGGCGCTCAAGGACATTGATCTGGTGATCAAACAGGGCACCGAACGGAACCAGTGGGGCTATGTCGGCATCGCCAAGCTCGAAAAGGCGTACATCTACAGCATCATGGTCGATCTGTGGGGCGATGTGCCCTTTACGGAAGCGTCGGCCGGCGACGCCAACCTGAACCCGAAGTTTGACAAGGGCGAAGATGTCTACAAGGCCGTGTTTGCGCTCATCGACGAGGGCATTACGGACCTGAACAAAACGCCGTATATCTCGCCGGGCAATGCCGACGTGCTGTACCGGGGCGACCGGACGCTCTGGATTCGGATGGCCAACAGCCTGAAGCTGAAACTGCTGAACCAGATTCGGCTGGTGCCCGCCGAGCGCGACCGGGTGATCCGGGACATCAACGCCCTGATTGCGGGCAACAACCTGATTTCGACCAACGCCCAGGACTTTACGTTCCGCTTTGGAACGACCGAAACGCCGCAGAACCGGCACCCGGTCCACATCAGCGAATACCGCGCGACGAAAGACTTCTGGATGGACCAGGGCTTCATGGAGCGGCTGTACAACACCGACGATCCGCGCCTGCGCTATTATGTCTACCGGCAGACCAACAACGCCGGGGTGAACTTCACCCGGACCAGCAACGGCTACGGCGGCCGCTTTACCGGCGACCCGACGGGCGCTCCGGCCGACAACGCCGTGCGGGCCACGTTCGGCATTTATCCCTACGGCGGGCTGTACGACAACAACCCGATCACGGGCCTGCCGACGACGAACCAGTTCCTGACCAATGCGGGTACCAACAGCCCGGCCGCCCACCGCGTGGTAGCCACCACCGACGGGTCCGGCGCGGGAATTTTCCCGATGATCACCAACGCCATGGTGAACTTCATCCTGGCCGAAGCCGCTCTGACACTGGGAACGCAGGGAAATGCCCGGACGTACCTCCAGAACGCCATCACGGCTCATCTGAACAGCGTCAACAGCTTTGTGACCTCGGCGGGCAACTCGGGAACGCCCCTGTCGGCGGCGACCATCACGGCGTTTGTCAACAACCGCCTCGCCCAGTTCGACGCCGCGGATAATGCCGGAAAGCTGCAACTGGTGATGACCGAAAAGTACATTGCTCTGTTCGGCAACGGCATCGAGTCGTACAACGATTACCGCCGCACCGGCCTGCCGGCGCTGATGGCCCCGATTTCGCCGCTGAACCCGTTCCCGCTGCGGTTTACATACTCCCTGCGCGAACTGACGACCAACAGCAACGCCCCGGCGCAGAATGCCCTGACCAAACCGGTGTTCTGGGATTTGTAGAAAACGTTTATCGTGTCACGGCCGGAATGGAACGGGCACTGCCCAGCCACCGCAAACGGTAAACTTTACTTTTAAAACGAAAGACAATGAAACGGACGATACTTTACCTTTTTTCTCTCCTGACCTGGCTGTATCTCGATGCCTGCCAGACCAAAGACCCGGTGCTGCCCGCCGCCAACGGAGCGGTAGCCGTTGCCAAGGTGAACACCGACAAGGCTTATTTCGACGTCAATAATCTGGCGAATGCCGAGTTTGAGTTTGAACTGCGCGGCGAAGACTTCGGCCGGAATGTGCCCGTTAAAGCCATCGAACTCTGGGTGGGCCTCAATGCGCCCCGCGTCACGCTGACGTCGTCCATGACGGCCTGCGGCAACGGGGTCGGCTGCCTGTATCCGGGTGCTGCGCTGGCCCCACTGCCGAGCCGCCTGGTGGCCTCCGACAAACTGCTTCGGACGGTAACGACCCTGCCGTCGGTGGTGAACATCAAGGCTTCGGAAATGGCCACGGTGGCCGGGTCCAGCCTGTCGGCCCTGCGCCTGAACGACACCTTCCTGGTTAAATTTGTGGTGCAGACGCAGGATGGCCGCCGGTTTGATGCGTTCCACGACGGGATTTGTGACGAAACCCGCGGCCAGGTGGGCGACTGCCGGCTGGTGATTCGGGTGGATAACAAAAAAGCGTTGTACCAACCGTTGAAGTAAGGCTTTATTTCTCGCAGATTTACGGAGATTTCAGACGCAGATTCGCGGTTCGCCGTTGCGACGCTGATTTGAGGCGCAGATTTATTCTGTGGCAATCCGCGCCTCAAATCAGCGTCGCAACGGCGAACCGTGAATCTGCGAGAACTTTTTATTCCCTTTCTATGAAAAGCATTCATTACGTCTTAACCTCCCTCCTGACCGCCGCGGTATCGGCTTCCGCCGTTGCCCAGACCGCTCCGACCAAAGAACAACAGACCGTACTGGCCGGGCTCGACAAACAGGCCACCCGTTACGGCGACATGTCGAAGCAAATCTGGGACTGGGCCGAAGTGGGCTACCAGGAGGTCAAAAGCTCGGCGCTGCTGCAGGAAGAACTGAAAAAAGAAGGCTTCGCGGTGCAGTCCGGCGTAGCGGGCATTCCGACCGCTTTTGTGGCAACCTTCGGCAGCGGCAAACCGGTGATCGGCATTCTGGCGGAGTACGACGCTCTGCCCGGTATCACGCAGGACGCCACGCCGGAGCGCAAACCGCTGGAGGCTAAAAAAGCCGGTCACGCCTGCGGGCACCACCTGTTCGGCGTCGGGTCGATGGCCTCGGCCATTGCGCTCAAAAACTGGCTGGCGCAGTCGGGCAAAAGCGGCACCATCAAACTGTACGGCACCCCGGCTGAAGAAGGCGGTTCGGGCAAAGTATACATGGTTCGGGAAGGTCTCTTTACCGGCACGGATGTCGTGATGCACTGGCACCCCGGCGACCGCAACAGCGCCGACCCTTCCACTTCCCTCGCCAACATCACCGGCAAATTCCGGTTCCGGGGGATTTCGGCCCATGCCGCGGCAGCTCCCGAGCGCGGCCGTTCGGCCCTCGATGGCGTGGAGGCGATGAACTACATGGTCAACATGATGCGCGAACACATTCCGTCGGATACGCGCGTTCACTACGTCATCACCCGCGGCGGCGAAGCTCCAAACGTGGTGCCCGATTTTGCGGAAGTGTATTATTATGCCCGTCACAAAAATCGGGACGTGGTTCGCGATGTGTGGCAGCGCATCAACAAAGCGGCGGAAGGCGCGGCGATGGGCACCGGCACCAACGTTGAGGTGGAAGTGATCGGCGGGGTGTTCAACCTGCTGCCGGTCGAAACGCTGGCGAAGGTCATGTACAAGAATCTGAGCCTGGTCGGCGGCGTCACCTACACGCCGGAAGAACAGGCTTTTGCCGACAAGATCAGCGAGTCGTTCGGCACGATGTTCGGCGCTATTGCCAAGCCCGGCGACGCGGCCAAGGTCAAGGCTTTCTCGCAGAACGATCCTATCTCCGGCGGTTCTACGGACGTGGGCGACGTGAGCTGGGCCGTCCCGACGGTGGGTCTGAGTGCGGCCACCTGGGTTCCCGGCACGGCGGCGCACAGCTGGCAGGCCGTCGCGGCGGGCGGCACCTCCATCGGCCGCAAAGGCATGATGGTCGCCGCCAAAACGCTCACCCTGACGGGCATGGAGCTGTTTTCCAACCCCAAACTCATCGAGCAGGCCCGCACCGACTGGGAAACCGTCCGCGGCAAAGACTTCCGGTACGAAGCCCTCCTCGGCAACCGCAAACCCGCGCTGGACTATCGGAAATGATTGAATGACTGAATGACTGATTTGCTCCGCAAACTCAAACCCAGCGGAGCAAATCAGTCATTCAATCATTCAGTCATTCCCTCACTACTCTGAACGTCTCTTTTCTCCCCTCATTCGATACGGTCAGGACATATACACCTGGAGGGAAAGGGGTCAGGTCTACGTATTCTTCCAGATTTCCTCCTTTCAGCAGCAGGGAGCGGGTCAGGATGGTGCGGCCGCTGGCATCGGCAAGGTGGAGGGAAGCTGTCTCGCCTTTCAGGGTGGTCGCTTGCAGTTGCAGCCGCCCGGCCGTGGGGTTCGGGAAAGCGCGGACCTGCACGGGCAGGACGGGTTCCAAACCGGTGATTTTCGCCACAGTTATCATTACCGTACCGCTCGCAGTGCCCTGGCCACACTGGGCATTTCCGACGTAGGTCAACCGGAAAGAGGTCGTCGAATCTGCCTGGTGCATCAACGTAAAAGGGCTTGAACTAACGCTATAAGGCATGTTTCCCTTACTCCCGCGCAGGACGATGTACCACGGCGCCCTGCCAGTCAGGGTGACGGTAAGCTGTACCATCTCACTATATTGCACCGAAGCCGAGCCTGTCAGAACCCCTGTCACGGCCGGATGAATGAGAAAAGGAGTATTGGTTGTGGATCCCACCACCGCCGGTCGGCTGCTCACCGTTCGCAGCCGATACCCGGTTCCGGGCCGGGTCGAAGCCGGAATCGTTGCCGTCAGGTCCGGTCCTTTTCCTTCGGTTACAAGTGGCCGAAAATTCCCACCGGTCGAATCGGACAGCTCCACTGTAAAGACATTGGTCGAATCGAACGTCCCCGTCGTATTCACATTCAGGGCTATTTTCATGCCGGCACAGATACCGCTCGGGTAAAAGGGAGATGGGGTGGTTATGGTGTTGGCAGCAGGGGGCAGCACGGTGACCACCGACTCGCCGCTGAACGTTCCGGCTCCACACGGATTGGCGACAGAGGTAATTCGGTACGTTCGGCTTTCGGAAGGACGTACCTCGAAAATGGCCGGCGAAGACGTTAACGTGATCGACGTGCCGTCGTTAAGAATAACCACCACGGGAAAAGCCCCCTGGGCATGAATGGCCAGACCCGTCGACTGACCGGCATACAGGCTGGCTCCCCCGACAAGTTGGGCCTGAACCCTGCCTCCTACCGTCACGTAGGTCAGGCGGGCCTGATATGCCGGAGCCGAGGCTTCGACGTGCAGGGTGTAGGAACCTTCGGCAATCGTCCCGGGCAAGGTGAAGGCAGCGGTGCTGGATAAGTCCTTCGTGCTGCCGAGGGCAATTCGATTCTCCAGCGGGTTAGCCGGGACCAGGTAAAAGGAGAACGTGTTCGACGCGTCGAACGTGCCCACCGACCGGTAGCGCAGGGTGACCCTGGAGCCGGCGCAAAGAACCTCCTTATCGATTGAAAGCAGCGTCACGGCCGGTTTAAAGCCAACCGCAACCTGCCCGGTACCTGTTCCGAAACCACAGGCATTCGATACCGACACCACTTTATACGTCTGGCTCTGTTCGGGTCTTACCATCCAGCTATCATTGTCGTAACCTACCGTTCGAATACTGCCGTCACTGAATACCATCCGGTACGGTGCCCCTCCTGTCAGGCGCGCAAGCAGCGTGGCCGAACCTTCCGCACCCAGTTGAATGGCATTGCTGCCGTTGTCGAGACTAAGCTCAGCGGTGGGCGGGTGCATGAGTGCCAGGTAGGTGTGCCCGGAGCTCATCAGGGCTGTCGTCCCGACCACCGTGGAAGAGCCGGTCACCCCGATCACGCGCAGATTAATGGACGTTGCCGTCAGGTTTGCTGGTATCGTTACGGTAACCGGGCTGCCTGTTCCGGAACTGGGGAGGTCCTCCCAACCCTGGTTATCCTGCCCGTACTGCACTTTAAATAGGGTACCGGCCGGGACCTCACCCCGAATCGAAAAAGGCACCTGAAGCTGCTGACCGGCACAAAGTCGCGCCGGAACGGTTCCTGTTCGGATGCCGTAGGGCAGCACCGTCACCTGGATACTGTTTTTCCCGGTGCCAATGCCGCACTGTCCCGTGATGGACTTGACGCTGTAGGTTACGCTTTCGGTCGGATACCGATACACCTGATAGGCAGAATACAGAACATCGCGGAAACCGTCCATAAACTCAATGGTGCCGTAGGACTGGGTGTTGGTAGACAGCCACAGACTAATCGCCTGCCCGGCAACCATCGTCACCCCGTTTTCCGTACGCTCATAGTCACCGTCCTGTACTGCTGCCGACAGGGTGAACTGGGGGTTCGGTTCGGCAACGGTCATTTCGTATTCATTGCTTCTGAGGGACGGATTGGTCGATACGATCCGGACCCGGTAGGTGCCGGGCTGCGGCGGCAGGGTGACATCCAGCGCTCCGGCGTTCCGGCTGGAGGCCAGAAACGTTCCCAGATAGCTGCCGGACGGCGTCGAGATTTCCGCTTTAAATTCGTTATCGGGCCCGTAACTACCCGTCGCCATGAAAACAAGCCGCTCGGCCGCACCCGGACACACCCGGTAGGAAGGCGGCCGGAGCACGATGCTCTGAACCGCCGGATTCCGGACGGTGACCCAAAAGCTGTTTCTGCTATTATCCACCGTTCCAACTCCGCAGGCGTTGGAAATGGAAGTAACCGAATAAGACGTAGTTTGGGAAACCAGAACGTTGACCGAGGCAAATGAGTCGCCGCTGCTATAATTGGGCACCTGATAGACTGACCCGTCCGAGAGCGTGAACGTATAGGCCATTCCTCCTGTCACGATATAGTTCAGTCTTGCCACCTGCGGAGACTCAAGGGTTACATCATTTGACGTCAGACTAATGGATGGGGGCCTGCGGACGGTGATTCCCTTTCGATAAATGGGCCCCGTTCCGGTATTGCCAAAACCGGCCGCCAGGTACATATGCCCGGCGGGTGTTCCGGCCGCAACCCGGAACAGAAAGCTTTTTGGCGTTACGGACAGCAGTTCCAGCCTGCCATGGCCATACAGGGGCTCGTTGGAATAGCCGTAGCCCATTTCGGCATACATCGGGCCGGCGGCCTCTCCGGCCGGTCCAGCGGTATAATACGCCGTTACGGTCTGGCCCGCGCATACCGCCGCGACGGAAACAGAATCGATCCGAACGCCCGGCCGAACCACGACACTAACGTTCCCGGTGCCGCTTCCGGTGCCGCATTCGCTGACCACCGAGCGAATGGCGTACGTCGTGGTTTTCTGAGGACTTAGGTCGATCTGGTAAGGATGCCCCTCGTACCGTCCGGCCGGGATGCGCACCGTCGAGCCGTCCGTAAAGGTAACATTCATGGGGCCTTTGCCGGTCAGTTCGGCATCCAGCCGGGCCGTTTGTCCATAGCGAATTTCCGCCGACCCAAACAACCGGACGACCGGCGGCCGTCCGATGGTAACGGTTCCTGCACCGCTATAGTCCGGCGACTGGAAAGCAGCCTCCACCCCGGCACTGTCAGAGCGGACTTTCAGGCCGTAGGTTCCCACTTCTATGGAGTCAGAAACCGCCAGTTCGAGCGGACTGACAGAGCCCTGAAGCGGAAAGGTCTGTACGCGATTATTCTCGGTGTTGGTAAGCTCGACCACAAAGCGGGTATCGGTCGGTAAGGGGTCCTGCGAAGCAAAATGGATGAGCAGTTTACTCCCCAGACAGACATGGTCTGCCGACAGGGCGGTTACCTGAAAACCCGTGCGGTTTACCCTGACGGTCGTGCTGCCGGCCTTAACGGTTCCCAGCCCGCAGGCATTCTGGACGGACGCAAGGGTGTAGGTCGTCGACGCTGCCGGGGTTACGGTCAGTTCATTGTCCCCATAGTGCGATGATTTAACATGGCGCGAACTGTCGCTCAGCAGTAAGGTATGCGGCCCGACGCCCTCGAGTTTCACGTAGAGCGACACCCGGTCGTAGGGGTTAATCAGGCGGCCGCCGGTGCTGTTGCCGGTCAGTTCGGCCGTGGAGGCGGTCGTCAGCACGATGGATTGGGTTTCGTAACTAAAGACCTGGGGATTGGTGGAAGCGATCCGGAACCGATAGCTCGAAGTGCCATTGTCCGCCTCTGGTAACGTGACCGTTGCCGGACCGGCGGTGAAGGACTCCGGCAAATCGGTGAATGGGCCGTAATCTTTGGACACCTGTACTTTGAAGACGTTATTTTCCCGAAAACTTCCGGCCGCTGCGAAGCGGAAGGTTTTTTGGGTGCCGCCACAAAACACCGAACCGCTGATGTTATCCATGGAAATAAACTGGGCCTGCACCGGTCCGGCCAGCAAGAGCAATACACCCAGGAAACAGTTCCACCAAATCAAAAAACTCCGCATAAACAGCAAGTACAGGTTACGGAGTAGGATAGCTGCAAAAGAAGTGCTAGACCTATCAACAAAAAGAAGATTTTGCCGGCTTAGTCCATCTTTTGACTAACCAGCTGAAAGTCTTCGCCTTACCCACCGCTCTCTTTACCTGCCCGGCTTTTTCCGGTAATCCCGCGGACTCCCCCCCGTCACCCGCCGGAAGATCCGGTTGAAGTAGGACAGGCTTTCGAAGCCGCATTCGAAGCAGACTTCGGTGACGGTCTGGCCGAGCAGCAGGCGGCGTTTGGCTTCGCGGATGCGGTACTGGTTGACAAACTCGGTGAAGGTCATCCGGGTCATTTTTTTGAAATAGCGGCAAAAGGCTTCCGGCGTAAGGCTGGTCAGGTCGGCCAGTTCGGCGATGGTCATCTGCCGCTGGTAATGCTGGTCCAGAAACGCGTAAACCTGCCGGATCCGCTGCTGGTCGCGGCGGTTGTAAACGGGCTCGACGGGCCGGGAATGCAGCAACTCCGCCTCGTCGGAAACGGCCAGCAGCTGGAAAATAGCGAGCAGTTCCATCAGCTGCCGAAAGTGCGTCAGGCCGGGCAGCGCCGAAAGCCGTTCGCCTGCTTCCTGCCGGGTCTTCCCCCGAAAAGCCACCCCATGCCGCGCCCGCTCAAAGAGCCCGGCGATATCCGACAGTTCCGGCATCTGCCCAAAACTACCGCTCATAAAATCCTCCCTCATCTGCACCACCACTTTCCGGTAATCCGTCCGGACGCCGTAATCAAAATTCAGGTGGGGAATGTGCGGACCGATCAGCACCAGATCACTGCCCTCATACCGCGACATATGCTCGCCCACGTGCCGGGGGCCGCTGGCATTTTCGATGTAAACAATCTCAAATTCAGGGTGAAAATGCCAGTAATAGAAGTCGTTGAGGTGCGGCGTGAGCAGCAGCCGGAACGAACTGTTGGCGTCCGGACGAATTTCCTCCAGTTGCAGCTTCATAAATCCAGTTGAACAGAACTATGCAGCAAGCTAACTTATTTCCAAAAAAAGATCAATATTGTTCAACAACTGGCTAGAATTGAGGTAGAAGCGGGGCGGGTGCGGGGCGTAGCTTTGTCCTTATCAACCGACCCTCGCTATGCAGACCATGAACCCAACGATGGTGCCCGACAATGCGCACCTCGACATTCCCGGTAATCCGTCCACGGCCATCAGCAGCCCCCTTAAACTGAACGACCGGTCCAACGGCGTTCCCCTGCGCGTGCTGTCCGAAGAAGATTGGAACTTCTGGATCGAAAACGGCTACATCGTCGTCAAAGGAGCCGTGCCCCGCGAGCAGGCCGAGCGACTGGCCGCTTTCCTGTGGGAATTCGAAGAAAAAGACCCGGCCGACCCCGGCACCTGGTACGCCCCGCCCCGCGCCGAAATGAAAATGAAGGAACTCACCAACAGCGGTATGGTGGAAGTCTACAACCACCAGTATCTCTGGGATAACCGGCAGACGCAGCGGGTGTACGATGCCTTCGTGGACATCTGGGGCACCGAAAAACTCTGGGTGACCATCGACCGCGCCAACCTGAACCTGCCCATGCGGCCCGGCTTTGAATTCAAGGGCTTTATCCACTGGGATTATGACCCCGAAACCCGTCCGCAAAACGTGCAGGGTGTGCTGGCGCTGGCCGACCAGACCGACGAAAACATGGGCGGCTTTCAGTGCGTCCCCGAGTTGTACCGCACCTACGACACCTGGAAACTGACCCAGCCCGCCGACCGTGACCATTTCAAACCGGACGTGACGGGCTTTGAGATCGTAAAGGTGAAAATGGAAGCGGGCGATCTGCTGATCTTCAACAGCACGCTGGCGCACGGCATCCGGCCCAACCATTCGGGCGATAAAGTGCGACTGGCGCAGTACATTTCGATGATGCCCGCCCAGGAAGACAACGCGGCGCTGCGGCAGTGGCGCATCGACTCCTGGCGCGAACGCCGCGCGCCCGAAGGCTACGCGTTCCCCGGCGACCCGCGCGGCTGGGAACAGACCCGTTATGCGACCGCCGAACTTTCGCCGCTCGGCCGGAAGCTGCTCGGGCTGGACTCGTGGGAGTAATGTACCGACGGGCTTTAGCCCGTCTGATCTATAGCCTGCCGGTGCGGTAAGCAAGTCAGACGGGCTAAAGCCCGCCGGTACATATTGGTTACTCTACCAAAAACGCGTCCATGGCTTTGGTCGGGCGGCCGTCGTTGCCCCAGGCGCTCAGGGGGTATTTGCTCCAGCTCCGGGCACCCTGCGGTTCCCAGTAGATGACGCCGAGACCTTTGCCGCTGGGCAGGGCGCGGACCTTCCTCTGGACGGCGACCAGCATGTCGTAGGTGTTCTGGACTTTGGTATCTTCGCCGCCCACTTCCACGACCATCACCTCTTTGCCGTAGTCCTGAATCAGCGCCCGCATGTTCGCGTCCAGATCGTTGATGGATAAGGTGTAATCCGGGTTTCCTTTCAGCCAGTAGGGGTAGTACGACAGGCCGATGACGTCGTATTTCGCCCCGTGTGCCCGGGCGTTGTCGAACCAGGTTTTGAACCGTTCGCGGTTGTTGCCCTGGTCCAGGTGCAGAATCACTTTGGAAGCAGGACTGACGGCCTTGATAGCGTCGTAGCCCCTGTTGATGAGCTGCGCCAGCTGCGGCCAGTTGGCCGTACTGCCTTCGGGGTAGATCATGCCGCCGGGCGTTTCGTTGCCGACCTGCACCCATTCGGGCGTGATACCGGCGACCTTCAGGGCCGTCATCACGTCGTGCGTATACGTGTAGACATCGTTCAGCAGGGTCGGGAAGTCGTGGCCCTGCCAGGCGGCCGGTTTCACCTGTTTGCCGGGATCGGCCCAGCTGTCGCTGTAGTGGAAGTTGAGCATCACCCGCATGCCCCACTTCTGGGCGCGGACGGCAAGGGCAACGGTTTCCTCCTTGCTGCAGTGACCGCTAGCCGGGTCGTTGGACGGATTCACCCACGTCCGCAGGCGAACGGTATTGATGCCGTGGTCTTTCAGAATCTGGAAACAATCCTGCTGTACGCCCTGGTCGTTGTAGAACCGGTAGCCGGTGGCTTCCATCTGCGGAAGCCAGCCGATGTCGGCACCCTTCACAAAATCCGGAGTACGGGTACGCTGCTGGGTCGAAACAGAGGGAGCCTGCCGGGTACATCCCGGCATAAAAAAGCTGAGCCCAACACTCAGCGCAAGTAAACGGATAGCTGCTTTCATGGTCCGCAAAGATACGAACGAAACCGACTGGTGGCGCGGCAGGGCCGGTTGTCACCCGTTTTAACCCTGAAGCGGCCCTTATTCGACGGGCAGCAGCAATCGAATCGTGGCGCCCTCCCCTTTCCGGCCTTCGGCCCAGATGGTGCCCCGGTGATTCTCCACCACTTTCTTGCAAAGCGACAGCCCAATGCCCGTTCCGGGGTAGGCTTCCCGGCTGTGCAGGCGCTGAAACAGCGAAAAAATCCGGTGGCTCTGGTCGGGGTCGATGCCGATGCCGTTATCCTGTAGGTCAAGGCGGTAGTAGGCCCGCGACTGGTCAAGTTCGGGCCAGATGGTCAGGTCCGGGCCGCTCAGGCGGGCGCAGCGGATATCGACCACCGGCGGCAGATCGGGTTTGGCAAACTTGAGCGAATTGTTGATCAGGTTGTAAAACAGCTGGTGCATCTGCTGCGGAATGGCCTGAAGCGTCGGCAGCCGGTCCGTCTGAATCACCGCCTGCTTTTCGCTGATGACCAGTTCCAGATCCGCCCGGACATCGGCCAGCACCTCGTTCAGGTCCACCGGGCGAATTTCCTCCGGTTTTTCCAGACTGGCGTAATCCAGCACGTCTTTCAGGGCCAGACTCATGCGTTTGGCCGAATTCGCAATTTTGTCCAGAATCCGCTTCGAACTATCGTTCAGCCGCTCGTAGCTGTCGGCCCGAATCATGTCCGAGAAAACCTGAATCTTCCGGATGGGTTCCTGGAGGTCGTGGTGCGACACGTAGGTAAACTGCTCAAGTTCCTTGTTCCGCCGCTCCAGTTCCAGTGTCCGTTCGCGGACCCGCTGTTCCAGAATTTCTTCGGCCTGTTTCTGTTCGGTAATGTCCGTGTTGGACCCGATCCAGCGGGTCACTTTCCCTTCCCCGTTTTTCAGGGGAAATACTTTCGTCAGAAACCAGCGGTAGTGGCCGTGCCGACTGCGGAGGGGAAACGTCAGCTCCCACGGCTCGCCCTTTTGCCAGGCTTCGCGGATGAAGGACAGCACCCGTTCCAGGTGGTCGGGATGATGGACCGTTTGCCAGCCCCAGCCCTTCATCTGTTCGAGGGTTGTGCCGGTATAATCGTACCAGCGGTCGTTGTACCAGAAAATCCAGCCGTCGGCATCCGCCATCCAGGCCAGCTGCGAAATGGAGTTGGACAGCGTCCGGAAGCGCTCCTCGCTTTCTTTCAGAGAGGCCTCAGCCTTGCGCTGTTCGGTAACGTCGGTGGAAATGACCAGCACTGACTCGATCTCCCCCGCGGCATCGAACTCGGGCACCAGCCGCGAATTGAGAAACACCTCCCGGTCGGTGGCAGCCGAATATTCCAGGTGATGCGGCTTCCGCGTTTCGAACACCTGCCGCAGATGTTCGTCGAAAAGCGAACAGAGGTGCTCCGGGATATTGACTTCGTAATAGCTTTTGCCGATCAACGCTTCCGGCTTCATGCCCGTCAGCTGCTCAATGACCGGGCTGGCGTAGAGGTAACGAAAATCCCTGCCGTGGCGGGTGATGAGGTCGGGCGAATTCAGGGTCAGGGAGCGAAACCGCTTTTCACTCTCAGACAAGGTCATTTCAATCTGTTTCTGGGCCGAAACATCCTGCATGGAGCCCAGCATCCGGTAGGGCTTCCCGGTTTCGTCGTGCAGAGCGTACCCGCGGTCGAGCACAAAGGCGTAGGTGCCGTCCTTCCGGCGAAAGCGGTATTCATCCGACCAGTTTTTTCCGCCGATGTCGATGACCCGGTGAATGCTGCTCACCACCCGGTCCTTGTCTTCGGGATGCACCCTATTGGTCCAGGATTCGATGGTCGGCTCGATGTCTTCCTCCTCATAGCCAAACAGCTTCCGGAAGCCTTCGTTCCACCAGATTTCGTTGGTCGTCAGGTCCCAGTCCCAGATGGCGTCCCGGGTGGCCTTGCTGATGAGGTCAAAGCGTTCCTGGGCTTCCCGAAGCTCTTCATTGACCAGCTTCTGGTCGTGGATGTCCGTGCAGGTCCCAAACCACTTGCTGATCTGCCCGTCCTGATCCCGGAGCGGCAGCGCCCGGCCCAGAAACCAGCGGTAGACGCCGTCGTATCTTCGGAGCCGGTATTCGATTTCGTACGCCTCGCCGGTTTGCAGGGAGTGCTGCCAGATGTGCATGGCCCGCGTCTGGTCGTCGGGGTGCAGGACCGCGTTCCAGCCCTCACCTTTGGTTTGGCTGTAGGTGCGCCCCGTGTACTCGAACCAGCGGCGGTTGTAGAAATCGTGATACCCATCGGGGAGCGTCACCCAGACGAGCTGCGGCAGGGTGTCGGCCAGCACTTTCAGGCGGTGGTCACTGGCCTCCGAGATGGCGCTGGCCAGCCGGCCCTGGGTGGTTTCCAGCATGAAGCCCACCACCTTGACGGGTTTGCCCGCTTCGTCATAAACGACTTTGCCGGACGACCGGACCCAGCGCAGCATTCCGTCGTCTATGCCGATCACCCGGTATTCCTCGTCGTAAACCCCGGTCTTTTCCAGCGCCTCGGCGGTCGCCTCGTCCGCCCGTTTGAAATCGTCGGGATGAATCGCGCCGACCCAGTCGGCATAGGTGATGGGGCGGTCGGAGCGCAGGCCGAAGAGCTTCCGGCACTCCGGGGACCAGACGGCGGCCTGCGTGTGGGGATCAAACTCCCACCAGGCCAGATGGGCAGTAATATAACCCTGAGGCGTCAATTCGGTTTTATCGTTCGGGTAATCTGGCTGGTTAAGGGGCATGGCTGGGCGTCGGCAATCACGTTACCAGTTTCCAAAATAAGTACTTTCACTTACTTTACAGGTCGCCAGTCCCGCCTTTTGCCTTAATTTTATTAAACTGCCCGCCTCCATCCGGCGTCTTTCCGCTTTGCTCAGCGTCTGGTAACGGCCGTTCCGAGGGCGACGGGCTGGCCGCTAACCGCCAATACCAGTGCCTGGGCTTCGCGCAGCGCCTGCGCATAAGGCTCGAAGAGCACCCGCCGGGGTAGTTGACCTTCGGCATGTTCGGCGTCCCAGAGGCCCGCCCGGTGCCAGTTGTCGGGAAAGTCCCAGTCCGGGCGGTCGATGATCGGGTACAGGCAAACGCCCCAGAGCGGATAACCCGCCAGCAGCACCGCCGCACATTCTTTCGCCAGCAGTTCCGTCCAGTTGGGCCGGTGTTCGCCGGGGTGGCTGGTTTCGGAGAGAATAAACGGACAGCCGTAGCGACTGTGGGCTTCTTTGAGCAGGGAGCGCAGCGGCCGCCAGCGCGGATCGAACGGCTCATTGACCCAGGGCAGAAAAGTGCCTTTTCCGACGACCCACTGGTTGTTGTAGTAATAATTGAGTCCGAGAATGTTCAGGTATTCCGGCCGCCCGCCGAGTTCGGGACACATCCGGCCCGTGAGGATGTCCATCGCCTGGTACTGGTCTTCGTGCGCCGCCCGGGCCGCCTCCTGTTCTTCCTCGTCGGCGTCCAGCGTCGGCACCATGTTGACCAGCGGTTCGGTGCTGAGGATGAGGACTGTGGGGTCGATCTCCCGCATGGCCGCCACGCTTTCGATGTAGGCCCGCATGAGGTGGTACTTCACTTCCCAGCCCTGGTTGACGCAGTAGGGCACCGTTCCGCGGGCCTCGCCGCCGAGCCAGGAGATAAAGCTCACTTCGTTGACGGGCGTAATGATGAGCGGCCCGTCCGGCACCAGTGAGCGGTAAAAATGGACAAAGGCCCGCGACAGGGCCGCCAGCCGCCGGGCAAACATCGGGTGCAGCGGACTCAGATCGTCGGGATAGCCAAAATGGCACAAATCCCAGATTTGCTGAATGCCCTGACGGCGGCCGCTCTCGATCATCGTCCGCACCATAGACCAGTCGTACTCGTAGGGACGTTTTTCCACGAAGCTCCAGCGGATTCCTTCGCGGACGGTCCGGATGTGGAAGGCATGCAAACGCTCGTAATCTTCGTCGAGCAGGTCCAGATGGCCCGAATCCGTAGCCAGATCGACGCGAAGTCCGAAGCAGTTCTGATGATCGGCGCACTCATACCCTCCCATCCAGAAGGAGTGAAACGGAGAAGCGGTTGGATGTTCTAAAGACATTCAGTTTCAGGTTGTACCAGGGCTTAAAGGTAGCCAAACCGGATTTTCCGTCTTTGCCGGCCCCTAAAAACAGAGCAAACGGACCCGAGCGTTTCCCCGGCTGCGCGGTCAGGCCCCGTCCGCCGACTTCAAGCGTTTTTGAATTATTTTGGGATGCTCTTTTTAATTATCCAACACCTACCCAAAAAGCGCCCGGAGAAGCGAATTATAATGCAATTAAATATGCCGGATCTGGAAGTATATGAACACCGTTTTATGGTTTCGTCTCCAGATAATTCGTCACTTTGCATTATCGAATCGCTTTTGCACTATAACCATACCGTAACTCAAATGCAAAATCCTTATGTGGCCCTGCTCATCACGGCCTGGAAATACGCCCGCGAACAGAAAGGGCGCTATGTATTTGTCTACTCCCTCTTTATTCTCGCCAACGTGATCGGGGCCATGCACCCGCTGCTGTTTGGCTGGTTTGTGAATCAGATTTCCCAGAAAGGCGCGGATATTCCGATGATCGCCCTGAAGTACGGCGGCGGTTTCATGGGCCTGAAGCTGGCCGAATGGTGCCTGCACGGTCCGTCGCGGGTGATGGAACGGGAACTGGCCTTTACCGTAAGCCGCAACTTCCTCCAGGAACTTTACCACCAGACGCTCCACCTGCCGGTCAAATGGCATAAAGAACATCATAGCGGCGCGACTATCAACCGGATTCGCAAGGCGTACGAAGCGCTGAAGGCTTTTTTCCAGACGGGTTTTGCCTACATGCACACGATTTTCAAATGCGTGTTTTCGTTCGGAGCCATGCTGTATTTCTCGCCCCTCTTCGGTACGGTGGGCGTCTTGCTCGGAGCCTTCACGGTCTGGGTCATTCTGAAATTCGACAAGCCTTTTATCAAAGCCGTTGACGAAACCAACGAACGCGAACATGAGTCGTCGTCGATGCTCTTCGACAGCCTGTCCAACATCATCACGGTTATCACGCTGCGCCTCGAAAAGCAGATGGAAGTCGGGATGCTGGGCAAGATCATGAACGTGTTTCCGCCGTTCCAGCGCAACATCCGTATCAACGAGTGGAAATGGTTCGTGGCCTCGATGCTCATCGCCCTGGTCTATGTGACCGTTACGCTGGGGTACGTTTCCCAGCATTACACGCCGGGTCAGGCATTTGCCGTGGGCGGCCTGGTGACGCTGCTGGGCTATGTCAACCAGTTTACGAGCGTTTTCTCGGACGTAGCGTTTCAGTACACGCAGATCGTGCAGTACAATACTGACGTGCAGACGGCCCGCGGCATCGGAAAAGCCTACGCCGACTACCACCGTCCGGAAGGCACGCTGGAACTGCCCGCCGACTGGAAATCCATCGAAATTGAAGGACTGAACTTTGCCCACAGCCGCACGTTCGGCTTCGGAGAAAACAAAAAAGCGCCGAGCCTGACCGACCTCAGCGTCCGCATCGAGCGCGGCAAACGCATTGCCCTCATCGGCGAAAGCGGCAGCGGAAAAAGCACCCTGCTGACCCTCCTGCGCGGCCTCTACAACCCCGAGTCCGTCAATTCCCTGAAGGTGGACGGGCAGCATCTGGGCAACCTGGGACTGCTTTCCAACACGGTGACGCTGTTTCCGCAGGAGCCGGAGATTTTTGAAAACACGGTAGAGTACAACATCACCCTCGGCCTGCCGTTCGGCGACGAAGAGGTGCTGCGGGCCTGCGATACCTCGCGGTTTGCCGACATCGTGAAATTCCTGCCGGAAGGACTCGATACGGCGATTCAGGAGAAAGGCGTCAACCTGTCGGGCGGACAAAAGCAGCGGCTGGCCCTAGCCCGGGGCGTGCTGGCCGCCCGCGACAGCAACATCGTGCTGCTCGACGAGCCGACCTCCAGCGTGGACCCGAAAACGGAATTTGAGATTTACCACAAAATGCTCAGCGAATTCTCGGACAAGGCCGTCATCTCGACCCTGCACCGCCTGCACCTGCTGCCGATGTTCGATTACATCTACATCCTGCGCAATGGCCGGGTGGTCGACGAAGGCAGCTTTATCGAACTGCGTAGCCGCAGCCTTATTTTCCAGGAAATGTGGAGCCACCAGCAGGAAACCACCAAGGACTACGTCGCCGCCTGAGCGCCGCCGTCCCAAAACCAGAAGCGGGAACCCCGATGACCGGGGTTCCCGCTTTCTTTTTGCGCGGCATTAGGCTGGCCGTAATCAGTTTTCCGGGGGCTGGCGCAGCAGCCGTTCGTCGGCCGTGCCCTGGTAGAGGCGGTACAGGTCCGTGTAGCTCCAGCGGTCGCCGAGGCGGACGCGGGACCGCAGCCGGTGCAGGCCGCAGACTCTCAGCAGGCTTACATACATGCGCGACGGCTGGACAAGCAGGGCCTCCCCCATCCGGTTCAGTTCGGCCTCCAGTTTGATACAGACGGCCACCGGCAGGTTCAGGGCCTCGGCAATCTGGCGGATTTCGCCAACGGTCCAGAGTTCCGGTTTGCGCTGGCGGAGACGAACGACACAGCGGCTCAGGTCGCCGCCCTCGGCCAGTTCGACAACCCCGAAGTTCTGGTGCCGGATGCGATGAAGAATAGCCTGATATAAATTAAAGTACGAAGGAAGCAATTGTCTTACTTCTCGCAGGGAGTGAAGCAGTAGAAGTTTTTCCATGTGAACTGGTAAGGAGTGGATAATCAGTTACAATTGCTTGGTAAAGCAACAGTTAGAAAGACTGGTCTACCGCCTATAGCAGCAACAAATCGGTATAAATTAATCCACATTACATTGGGAACAGAGTAAAAGCGGCTCGATGACCTTAAAATTACCTAAAAAATCCAGCATTTATCATACCAAAGTATGATACAAATTGCGTACGAGTAGGTATTTCTCCTTAAAGAGCTGACGCTCTGCCGCAAAGCAGGACTTGCCCGGCGTCGTTCCGGCAGAAAAAAATTACCAGGCAGGCGCCTTACACCAATCCTTCTTTCATCGCTTTCAGAATCGCTTCGGTCTTGGAGTTGACCGACAGCTTGTCGTAGATGTGCCGGATGTGCGTCCGGACGGTGTCGATGCTGATGTTCAGGTCGTCGGCGATGAGTTTGTAGCTGTAGCCCGACACCAGTCCTTTCAGAATATCCAGTTCGCGGGGCGAGAGGTTGTAGTCGTCGGAGCGGGAAACCGGGCGCTGCTGAAAGTGCTGGAGGACCTTGCGGGCAATGTTGGCCGTCATGGGGGAACCGCCCCGGTGAATGTCGAAGAGGGCCGCCACGATTTCGGAGGGGGGCGTATGTTTCAGCAGGTAGCCGCTGGCGCCGTTGCGGATGGCCCGGAAAATTTTGTCTTCATCGTCGAAAACCGTCAGCATCAGCACCTGCGTCCCGGGCGACACGGCCTTGACGATCGGGACGGCATCGATGCCGCTCAGGCCGGGCAGGTCGATGTCCATCAGGACCACGTCCGGGGCCAGCGTGCGGACTTCGTCGCGCAGGTTGCTGCAGTCGGCAAACGAGCCGAGAAGGTCCAGTCCGGCCGTGGCCGACAGCAGAAACGCCATGCCTTCGCGGAGGTTGCGGTTGTCTTCGTAATGAAGAATGTTAATCGTTTTTTCCATGAATTCAGAGGCTCGCTCAGGGCTTTCCGGAATGGTCGGGCACCGGTCCCGTCCGTGCAGGTTCGGAGAATTGCCGGTTCTGCCGCCAGCCGGGTTTAAAAGTAACCTTTAAACGTCAGAAAACAGCCCGTCAGGAAAAGGACGAACAGCAGGACGTTGGTTCCGCCACTCCGGGGAGCCTGTCGGCCGGAAGGGAAGAACATTCGGTAGAGGCCCGCCAGCAGAATCAGCCAGCCGGTCACGGTGATGGTCAGCGGCCATTGCTCCGTCCAGAAGTTGTGGTAGCGAACCACGGCAAGGCCGCCGACAAACAGGAACAGCCCATTCAGATACACCAAAGAGGGTTCTACTTTTTCCCAGATGCCAAAATTAAGGTACTCCGAGGCCACAACGGCCATCAGGACCGGACCCAACAGGCCCGCCACCTGAACTGAAACTGTGCTGTTCATCTATTTCAAGCGTTCGTGGCTGGAGAATCGGTCAATGCTCCAGCAGTTCCGCCACTTTTTTTGCCAGGGCTTCTCCCCGCAGGTCCAGCGCCAGAATTTTTCCGTCCGGTCCAATCAGGAAGGTCTGCGGAATGCTGTAAATCGCATAATTTTTTATGACCGCCGGATTGTCACGATCAACAATCAGCTGCATTCCCGCAGGCTTGTGTCGATTTAAAGCGGTTTTCCACAGCCGGGGATTGACGTCGGTCGAGATACCGACAATCTGTAGCCCCCGGTCGGCGTACTGCGCCTGGAGCTTTTGCAAAGCGGGTATTTCGCTGATGCATGGGCCGCACCAACTGGCCCAGAAATCAAGTAGCACCAGCTTTTTGCTTTTTCGGATCGACTCCAGACTGTAAACCGCACTGGCACTGTCGTGGAGTGTAAAATTGTACGCCTCCTTGCCTACACCAAACCTTTCGAGCCGCGCCGCCTTCTCTTTTAAGCTGGAATCCAGCTGCTGAAACGTCGGGTAGGCAGAAAACTGCGGCCTCAATTCATCAAGCATTCCAGCGATAAACTCATCAGACCGGCCCTGTTCCAGCAGGAACAGATTCAGAAAGGTGTAGGGCTTCCTGACCATCGACCCTTCGATGAACCTGTAGACAGCAACGCTGACCGAATCGTTCCGCCGCATCAATTCCCTGAATCGCAGGGAGTCGCCTTGTTGCAGAGCAACCCGTCGTTTCATAGATAAATCGATCAGGGTATCTTTGAACTTCTCAATTCCACTGTTGTATGCCGCCCATTGGCGATGGAGTGCCGGACCTTCCACCTGCAAAGTCTTATCCTGATTAATTTTCACTTTGGTAACGGCAGGCGAAACAAAGATAAAATACATGTTAGGTTCCGCATTGAGCCTGATTTTATACAATCCGGGCTCGCGCAGATTTCCTTTAAGCAAAAATGTATTTCCGCTAATCGGCGCAGAAACAAAGACCTTGTCCTGCTGGTCGATAAGATATACTTTGCCTTTCATGGCCTGGGGCAGCGTTCCCACGAGAGAAAAGGGGCCGCCCGGAGCGGCCTGAGCAAAGCCTGAGGCCGGTAAAAGGCTGAACCAAACGAACAGACCCGCCAGCAGGTAGGGAGCGGTAGCAGAAGCAAAGGCAGGATGTGATTTCATGGCTTGGGATAGAGATGTTAAACGCCCCAAGATAAGCAACGAACGAACGTAAATCATCCTGTCATCCAAATAGTTACACCCGCACCAGCAACACCACCCGGGTCCCCTCGCCGGGTGCCGAATGGACGGTCAGCTGCCCGTTGATTTCCCGGGCCCGCTTCTGCAGATTCGGCAGGCCGTTGCCCGGGCGGACCGTCGCCGGATCGAAGCCTTTGCCATCGTCCTCGATGGTCAGCGAGAGGTGTTTGTTGAGCAGGGCGATCTGCACGGTGATGTTCCGGCAGTCGGCGTACTTGACGGCATTGTTGATGCTTTCCTTGAAGATCAGGTACAGGTTCCGGCGCTGTTCGACGTCCAGCCGCAGCGTTTCGAACTTCTCCGACACCTGCATCCGGAACCGGATGTTTTTGGCCTCGGCCATGCGCAGGCCAAACTCCCGCATGCGCGTCACCACATCGTCGAGGCTGTCGTATTTGGTCTGGATGGTCCAGATGATGTCCTGCATGGATTCCGAAAGCGTGGTGGCGCTGGAACTGATGCGCTGGAGGATGGGCACCGTTTCGGGACTGACCGGCGCGATCTGCTGCTGCACCACGTCGCTGAAAATCCGGATGCTGCTCAGGGTGGAACCCATGTCGTCGTGCAGGTCCGTGGCGATGCGGTCGCGGATGCCTTCCAGGCGGCGGCGCTGCTGCAGGCGGTTGCGGTAAACGGCGTACAAAAGGCCCGCCACCAGCAGCAGACACCCCAGCCGGAACCACCAGGTCTGGTAAACGGCGGGCTGCACCCGGATTTGCAGGGTGGCGCCCCGCTCGTTCCAGATGCCGTCGTTGTTGGCCGCTTTCACCCGGAACGTATACGTTCCGGGGTCGAGATTGGCGTAGGTGACGCGGCGGCTGCCGGTCTCGATCCAGCCGGGGTCAACGCCGTCGAGGCGGTAGGCATAGCGATTTTTCTCCGGCTGGCTGAACGAGAGGGCCGTAAATTCGAGGCTGACCGTGTGCTGGTCGGGCCGCAGCGTGACCGGCTCGCCGGGAATGACCGAGGTCGCCAGTGTATCCACCCGCACACCCGTCAGCACGACCGGCGGCGGGTAGCGGTTGACGGGCAGCTTTTCGGGAACGAAGTGATTGAACGCCGGTCCATGCCCGATAAACAGTTCGCCCCGGGCATCGGCCGTCAGGCGAGTGGACATAAAATTGGAAAACAGCCCGTTGTCTTTGCTGAAATACCGAAACCGGCCCGTCTGCGGCTCCAGCTGGTGCAGAAAATAGTCGGTCGTCATCCAGAGGCGGCCCGAACGGTCTTCCTGAATGTCGAAAATATGGTCGGCCTGCAACCCGTTTTCCAGCGTGAACGTCCGGAGCACGCGCCCGTTGAGGTCGGCCTGGGCCAGAAACCCGATGCCGGAGACCCACAGCCGATTCCGGGAGTCAATCGTAAAGGTCGTCTGAATCTTGTCGGAAGGCAGCAGTTGCTCGCTCAGCGGGTTCAGCGCCACTTTCCGGCTTTCGCCCCGACGGTAATCGATCCGGAAAAGGCCCCGCGAAGTAGACGCCCACAGGCGATGCTGGCCGTCTTCCTGCATTTTATACACCCGAAACGGACGCAGGTGGTCAAACGTCTCTCCCACCGGCCACGGCCGGACCGCAGCCTGTTCGTCGTCCAGCACGTACAGCCCTTCGAGGTCCGTGCCCAGCCAGAGGCGTCCGGTGGAATCGAGCCAGAGGCGGGTGACGCGGTGGGTCTGGGACGGGTCGCGGAAAAAGCCCCGCCAGTGCTTCCAGTCGCGGGTTCCCGGCGTCCAGCGGCTGATGCCTCCCGTCAGACCCAGCCACAGACGTCCGCGGGCATCCTGCACCAGATCCCGGATGTCTTCATCCGGCAGACCGTCCTTTCGGTCGAAGACGGTGTATTCGTCCGAGCGCCGGTTCCACCGCACGAGTCCGGCTCCCTGCACGGCCATCCAGTACAGCTCCGGCCGAAACCGATCCTGCCGCACGATCCGCATGCTCCGGTTTTCGGAAGACGGCCGGTCCGGCGTCAACCGTTTCCGGCCGAATTTCAGCGTGGCGGCATCCGCCTTTTCGATTCCCTTATCGGTTGCCAGCCACACAATGCCCGTTTGCGCATCGTTCAGAATTTCGTTGACCGGCCCTCCGTGATATGCCAGCGGGTCCTGCGGATCGGCGGCGACCGGAACGTACCGGCGCCGATCCGGATAGTAAAGCATGAGGCCCTTATCATCGCGATAAACCCAAAAGAAACGCCTCCCTTTGCCAACAGACATTCCTTCGGCCACATTGTAGACGCTCACCTCTCCGTCGGGTTCGTTTACGACCCGCTTTTGGCTTTCGTCGTACCGCATCAGGCCCCTGGTTCCGGTTGCGAACCACATTTGTCCCTGTCTGTCCTCGTGGAACGTCCAGACCTCCTCCGCGGCCCGCGGATGGCGGGTGTCTCGGCCGAAGATGTAGGTGTACCGACCCGACGACGGATGAAACTGGTAAATCGCCTGTTCGTTCTGCAGCCACAACCGTCCCTTCCGGTCGGCAAAGGGATAAAGGACGATGGGCATGAGGTAAGGCGTATGTCCGACATTGGGAAAGGCTTTGCACCGCATGGTCCGGAGATCGATGCGGTAGAGGCTGTCGATGGAAGAAAACCAGCCCTGCCCCTGCCGGTCGATGACCAGCCCGGAGACGAGGTCATTGTCGCCCAGCCGGTCGGCATGAACGGCGAGGCGGACCGGGGTAAACGTTTCCCGCACCGGGTCGAAGCGGCAGAGGCCCCGGTGGGTCGCCACCCAGATGTAGCCCTGTGGGTCTTCGGTCAGGCCGATGACATAATTACCGGGCAGCCCGTTGGTAGCCGTTCGTTTGTAGACCTTGAACTCGTACCCGTCGAACCGATTGAGTCCGTTGAACGTCCCGAACCAGAGAAAGCCCCGGCGGTCCTTCAACAGGCACTTTACCTGGTCGTTCGACAGGCCGTCTTCGGTGGTGTAATGCTCGAATGCGGGGTCGGACAGCTGCGCCAATGCCCTATTGCCGGACACTAGCAGCACCCCGACCACGCCCAGAAACCACAAAAAACGGCTCATTTTTCTCCTTTTTCAATCGTGTCAAAGATAAGCGGAAGCGGACCGAGTCGCAACCCCGGCCAACTCGCATGAAGATGTGAAAAACGGACCCCAAAACGGGCCTTTTACCTCCGGAACAGCAACAGTTTTGCCCGGACCATTTTTTACTTTTTCCAGGATTTAATAAGCCGAAAAGCCGAAGACATTCCTGCGTGCAGCACACTACAGGACACCCGGAGCCGAAAACCAATTATCAGCCTCTCTTGTACGACTTTTCATGCAAACGTTACCGCAAGCGCTTGCAAAGAGCAAAATTGGTTCTTTTTCCCCTATTTATTTTCAACGGCATTTTCTTTTGTCGCCTTTCAGTATGCATTGAAAATTTCCAGTCTTTATACCTATAAACGGGGCAATGGCCCGAATAGCCGCGTCCGCCCCTAATTGAACTATTTCATGATTTTTTCTTAACATTTATGTTCATCCCTTATCTATGAAGCGTTTCTACTGTGCATTGTGTGGCGGTCTGCTCACCGGCTGGCTGGTGACTCATCCGCAAACCGGCCACACCCAGACGCTCGCGCGCCTCACTTCATCTCCGCACGAGAGCTCTCTCGCCACACGACCGGCGCTTGTTGACCGGGAAATCTCCGGTCGCGCCACCGACGAACGCGGCGACGTGCTGCCCGGCGTGACAGTCGTCGTGAAAGGAACCACCCGCGGAACGGTCACCGACAACAAAGGGCTGTTCAGGCTCAATGTGCCCGACGCCGGCGGTACTCTGGTGTTCAGCTACGTGGGCTACCTGACGCGGGAAGTGGCCATCAGTTCCCGCGCTACCTACGATGTCACCCTGCAGTCGGACGAAAAATCGCTCGAAGAAGTGGTGGTGGTCGGGTACGGTACGCAGAAAAAGAGCGAACAGACGGCCGCCATCAGCACCGTGACGACGGAAGCGATTACGAAAGCGCCCGTGACCGACGCCTCCAACGCGCTGGTTGGCCGGGTAACGGGTCTGTTTGCCCAGCAGATCAGCGGCCGTCCGGGTATCAGCGGGGCCAACATCACCATCCGGGGCCGGGCCTCCAGCAACTCCGCCGCGCTGATCATCGTGGACGGCGTCGAACGGCAAAGCTTCGGCGACATCGACCCCAACGAAATCGAATCCATTTCGGTCCTCAAAGACGCTTCCTCCACCGCCCTTTTCGGGATCAAAGGGGCCAACGGCGTTATCATCGTCACGACCAAGAGCGGCAAAACGGGCAAGCCCCGGGTGTCGTATTCGGGCAACGTCGGCCGGGTCAATTATACCCAGGTGCCGGAATTTCTGGACGCCTACAACAGCGCCATGCTGCATAACGAAGGCGAGGAAAACCTGATCAAGTACGGGCTGGTACCGGCCAATTTCCAGAAGCTCTTTACGGCGGAAGACCTCCGGGTGTACAAGGAAGGCACGGGCGATCCGCTGCTGTATCCGAACACCAACTGGTTCAAGGCCGTCACGCGCCCGAGCTGGCTCCGGACGCAGCACAACCTCAACTTCTCGGGCGGCACGAAGGCCATCAAATACTTCGTTTCGCTCGGCTACCTCTTCGAGGATGGCGGCTTCAAGGACTTCAAAACGCCGTCGGGCTACAGCACCACGCCTTCGTACACGCGCTACAACTTCCGCTCCAACCTCGACTTCAACCTGACGCCGACCACGACGCTCAGCCTGCGTCTGGGCGGCCGTCTGGAAGACCGCTATTCGTTCATCGCCAACGCCAACGACGGTGACCTGCGGCGGCGGTTCGAATCGGGTCCGGAGTACCTGCTGACGCGGATGTACGCCATTCCGGCCTGGGCCATTCCGTTCTACCCCGAATACACGAACCCCGACACCCCGGAAGAACAGCGCCTGGACAACACGCTGAACCAGATCGAGGACTTCGGCCGGGTGGGCGTGAACTCCTTCAACCCGTACGCCGTCATGAAGCGGAACGGCTACGTCGATTACAACAACAACGCCATCGAAACGGTCTTTGTCCTCGACCAGAAGCTGGACCGGATTACGAAGGGCCTGGGTGCCCGGGTTACGTTCGGTTACGACGCCTACCTGGCCGCCACCCGCGCCCAGACCGGAGCCTATGCCGCCTTCAACGTGGACCGCTCGACCAAGTCGCTGATCCTGGCCCGCAACTCGTTTGAAGACCCGCTGGGCGGTGTCAGTTCGCAGAACAACGGCTACATCAAGACAAACCTCCAGGTTGCCATCAACTACGCCCGGACCTTCGGCAAGCACAATGTCTCGGGTGTTCTGGTCGGCCAGCGCGAGCTGCGCGGCGCGGAAGGAGCGCAGGCTCCGTTTGCCAACGAAGGCCTTGTCCTGCGCGGCACCTACAGCTACGACGGCCGGTATTTCTTCGAACTCAACGGCTCCTACAACGGCTCCGAAAACTACCCGAAAAATGAGCGTTATGGCCTCTTCCCGGCCGTTTCGGCGGGCTGGACCATCAGCGAGGAGAAGTTCATGAAGTCGGTGAAATGGGTGGAATACCTGAAAATCCGCGGTTCCTACGGCCTTATCGGCTACGGCAGCGTAGGCGGCACTCGTTTCCTGTATCTGGATGAATATTCCAACGGCGGCGCGGGTCCGGAGACAGGATTTACAGCCACGCCCAACCGGCAGGTGCGCTTCGGAACGGGCGCGACGAACGTGCAGTATCCGGTGGTCTGGCACAGCCGCTCAGGCAATCCGGAGGTGACCTGGGAGAAGTCCATCAAACGGAACTTCGGCGTCGAAATGGCTTTCCTGCGCAACCGCCTGTCGATCACGGCCGACATTTTCGACGAAAAACGCTACGACATTCTGCTGGCCCGCAACAACTCCGCGCCGGTGATTTACGGCGAGTCGCTGCCGTCGAGCAACTACGGCGAAAACTACAACTCCGGGTATGAGGCCGAGGTGAGTTTCAAGAGCACTTACGGCGCGCTGCGCTACGGCATCACCGCCCAGTACACGCACGCCAAGAACAAGATCGTGCGGACCGACGAGCCGGTTAACCTGCCGGACTACCAGAAAAGTGCCGGGCAGCCCATCGGGCAGTTCCGGGGCTACAAGGTCATCGGCTTTTACACCAGTCTGGAGGATATCAACAACAGTCCGGCGAGCCGGGTGAACGGGGCCGTGATTCCGGGCGACTACAAGTACGCGGACATCAACGGCGACAACATCATCGACGACCAGGACCGCGTGCCCATCGGGTATGCCGACGTGCCGCAGAACGTGTTTGGCTTCGAACCCAACCTCGGCTACAAAGGCTTCAGCATTTCGGCCCTGTTCCAGGGCGTGACGAAGGTCAACTCCAACGTCATTTTTGCCGGGGGCAACTATTACTCCGCCATGCTGAACCGCTGGACGCCCGAAAACGCCGAGAACGCCACCTGGCCGTCCATCCGTCCGCGCAGCACGGCCGCGCCGAGCTACGCCTTCAACGACCGGCTGATGCAGGACGCCAGCTACCTGAAGCTGCGGAACGTCGAGATCGGCTACACCTTCCCGTCGGCGCTGACCAAACGGCTGAACGTGCAGACGCTGCGGGTGTTCCTGAACGGCCAGAACCTGGCGACCTGGACCAAGTTTGTCGGGCTGGACCCGGAAAACAACCAGAACAGCGCCGTAGCGGGCTCGTTCTTCGCCGGTCCGGCTAATGCCATTCCGGTTACGCGCGTCTTCAACGTCGGGGTAAATGCCCAGTTCTAACCGGGTTTCCCGCCCTGATGGCGGTCGCCGACCCCGTCAGCGGCTTAACGTTCCATTCAAACCGGGCTTTCAGACATCAAATTTTATGAAACGATATTTTTCCCTTCTGTTGCTGGCGACGCTGACGATGTCCTGCGAAAAGGATTTCCTCCAGCGTGACCCCGGCGTGGCGATTTCGCAGAACAACGTCTTCACGGACCCCGTGCTGGCGACCCGTTTTGCCGATAACTCCTACAATTACCTGCTCGATGACTTCGGCCGCCTGAGCACCCTGCAGAACTACAAAGGCACCACGGGCCAGTTTGCCGACGAAGCGATTTTTGCCGAGCCCAACACCGGCCACGGCGTGCTGACGATGAACCAGGGCAAGTTTCTGGACGGGCTTTCTACCGACGTTGTCAGCGTCTACACCCGCATGTACCAGGGCATCCGCAACGCCAACGTGGTGCTGGCCAACGTGGACAAGGTCAAATGGACCGAAGCCCAGAACGGACCGCTCATCAAGGCGCAGCAGCTGTTCCTGCGGGCGTTTTTCTACTACGAACTCGTGAAGCGGTACGGCGGCGTCATTCTGCTGGATAAACCGCTGGCGCAGACCGACAACCTCGACCTGCCGCGGAACACCTACGAAGAAACGGTGGCCTTTATCCTCAAAGACCTGGCCGACGCCGAGGACATTCTGTCGAAAACGACCTGGGGAACCATCTACTCCCCCGCTTCCGACTGGGACGCGGGCAACAACGGCCGTCCGACGGTCGGGGCGGTCCGGGCGCTGCGGTCGCGGCTGCTGCTGATGGATGCCAGTCCGCTCAACAACCCGACGGGCGACGCGGCGCGCTGGCAGAAGGCGGCCGATGCGGCCAAATCGGTGATGGACATGGGCAAATACGGCCTGCACGCGCAGTATACCACGCTGCTCAACCAGGCCACCTCGCCGGAATACATCATGATCAAGGTCCGTCCGTCGCGTTCGGGCAGCGGCAACTTCCTGGGTGACTTCATCATCCCGCCGAGTGCCGGGGGCGCGCAGGGCCAGCTGAACCCGACGCAGAACCACGTCGATCTGTACGAAATGAGCAACGGCAAGCCCATCACCGACCCGACCTCGGGCTACAACCCGCAGGCGCCGTACACGAACCGCGACCCGCGTTTCTACGCCAACATTCTTTACAACGACCAGACCTGGCAGGGCCGCCGCCTGGCGATGTGGGTCAATAACCAGACCACGCCCGCGACGTTCGGGGCCGACTACCAGCCCGGTTCCAACAGCTTTACCCGGACGCGCTATTATGTCCGGAAACTGTGGCCCGAATCGGTTCGGGGCGGCCAGAGCACGGCGGCGATTCTGAATTTCATTTTCTTCCGGTACGGCGAAATCCTGCTGAACTATGCCGAAGCGCTCAACGAAGCGCAGGGGCCGGTGGCCGACGTTTACACGGCCGTCAACCAGATCCGGACGCGGGCCGGGATGCCTGCCCTGCCCACGGGCCTGACCAAGGACCAGATGCGCGCCCGCATCCACAACGAACGGGCCGTCGAGCTGGCGTTTGAAGAGCATCGTTGGTGGGACATCCTGCGCTGGAAACGCGGGCCGCAGATCGTGGCCCAGACCATCACCGCGATGGATGTTGAACGGCTCGCCAACGGCACCTTCAAGTACACCGTCATCCCGATGCCGGGTATCTACCAGCGCGTCTTTGAAGAGCACATGCACCGGTATCCCATTCCCCGGAATGAGATTTTCAAAAGCAACGGCATCCTGAAACAGAATCCGGGCTGGTAAGCGCCCTTTTCACTTTTCGACTCATTTTCTGAAAATGAAACTATATACTTTTCTCAAACGAACCGTGTACCTGCTGCTGGTACTGGTTCAGGTCAGCGCCTTCGCCCAGGACAAGCCCGCCGCACAGGCCGCTTTTTCGGGCATCGTGACGGACCCCAACGACCGGCCCCTGGCGGGCGTATCGGTGGCCGTGCAGGAGGGCAATGCCGAAGTGCGGACCGGCGCAGACGGCCGTTTTTCCATCCGGGCTGCGCTGAACGATGTGCTGGTCATCCAGACTCGCGACTTTCTGGCCAAAACCGTGACCATCACGGGCGACAAGGAAATCAGCGTGACGCTGAACCCGGCGCTCATCGACGCGGGCGACGAGGACGAGGTGCCCATCCCGTTCGGGACGCGCCGGAAACGCCAGATCAACAGCGCCATCACGACGTTCCGGGCGAGCAACCTGCCGCAGGTGCCCATCGCCTCGGCCAACGCGACGCTGGCCGGGCGCATTCCGGGACTGTACGTGCAGCAGACGGGCACGGCTCCGGGCAGTGACGGGGCTTCGTTCCAGCTCCGCGGCCTGACCACGTTCGGTCCCAACACCGTGCGCGTGCTCATCGACGGCGTTCAGCGGCCGTTCAACGACATCGATGTCAACGAGATCGAAAGCATCACGGTGCTGAAAGACGCCACCTCGCTGGCCTGGTACGGCCTCCGCAACGGCAACGGCGTGGTGCTGGTCACGACCCGCAAGGGCAGTTCTACCCGCAACAACATCCACCTCGACGTGCAGGGCGGCTTTCAGACGCCGGAGAAGATGATCCAGCCGCTGAACTCCTACGACTACGCCACGCTGTACAACGAGGCGCTGGTCAACGACGGCAGCCAGCCCATCTACGACGACGCGGCCCTGACGGCCTACCGCACAGGCAGCAACCTGTACCGGTACCCGGATAACAACTACATCGGTACGTTCCTCAACAAATCGTCGGCCACGCAGCGCTACGTGCTCTCGGCCGACGGCGGCAGCAACACGGTCCGGTATTTTGCCCTGATGAGCTATTTCAAGCAGGACGGCCTGTTCCGGTTTACGGACAATCCGGATTTCAACTCGAACCAGGGCTTCAACCGGTTCAATTTCCGGGGCAATATCGATTTTGATGTCAACAAGAACCTGACGGTGGGGCTGAACGTAGCCGGTCGGTCGGAGAACCGGCGGCAGCCGGGCAGCCAGGAAGCCGGTTCGCTGCTGAGCCTGCTCTACAACACGCCGCCCAACGCCTTCCCGATCCAGAACGAAGACGGCTCGTACGGCGGCACCTCGCAGTTCCAGAGCAACCCCCTGGGCATCCTCCGCGAACGGGGCTTTACCAGTTCGACGGACCGGGTGCTGATGGCGACGCTGGACGTGCGGCAGAAGCTCGACTTCTGGCTGCCGGGCCTGTCGGCCAATATCAACTTCAACTACGACGTTCAGGGCAACTACCTGTCGGGCCTGAACCGGGATTATCAGGTCATCGACGCCAGCGGCAGCGCCCCCGTGACGTTCCGGAACCAGGCGCCGTTGAGCTACCGTTCGGCCGCTTTTGCCAGCACCAACCGCCGCAACGAAGCCTGGGCCGGGCTGGACTACGACCGTTCGTTCGGCGCGCACACCGTCAACGCCTCGCTGCGCGCGTCCCGGGTGGTCAGCGTCGCCCCCGAGCGGCTCGATTTCCGCGGACAGGGTCTGTCGGCCCGGGTCGATTACTCGTTCCGCGACCGCTACTACCTCGGTTTTGTCGGCGGCTATTCCGGTTCCGAGAACTTCCCGCCCGACAAGCGCTACGGCTTTTTCCCGGCCGTTTCGGCGGGCTGGGTCATTTCGGACGAAAGCTTCCTGAAAGGCGTTCCGGTGCTGGATTACCTGAAACTGCGCGCCTCCTACGGACAGGCCGGCAGCAGCGACATCGGCGGCTCCCGCTTCCCGTTTGAGCGTTTCTTCGCCCGCAATACCGGCGGCGGCGGCTACGTGTTCGGCACGGGCTTCTCAGCGACCAACTCGGCCAACGAAGTGTCGATCAACAACCCGGACATCACCTGGGAAACGCTGACGACGCTGAATGCCGGAGCCGACTTCAAACTGTTCGGACAGGCGCTTTCGGCTTCGGTCGATGTGTTCCGGACGAACCGCACGGGCATCCTGACGCAGTCGGCTATTCCGAGCGTGCTGGGCCAGACCCTTACGGTGAACGCCGGGGAGGTCGAGAGCAAGGGCGTGGAACTGAACCTGGGTTACGAAAAGCAGATCGGCGCGTTTCTGGTGTCGCTCTACGGCAACCTGCTGACCTCCGACGACCGCGTGCTGGCCGAAAACGGGCAGGCGGGCCTTCCGGCCTACCAGCAGACGATCGGCCGCGTGGTGGGCAGCCGGCTGGTCTTTGTCTCGAACGGAATTTTCCAGAACCAGGCCGAGATTGACGCCAGCCCGCGGCAGGTGCTGTCGGGTCGGGTGGTTCCGGGCGACATCCGGTATCAGGACATCGGCGGGGTGAACGGCACGCCGGACGGCATTATCGACAACCTCGACCGGGTGCGGGTGGACCTGCGCGATGTGCCCAAAACGTACTACGGCTTCGGCACCACGCTGAAATACGGCCCCTTCGACCTGCTGCTGCACTTTCAGGGCATCGCCGGACGGACGCTGGACATCCAGGGCATCGTCAACTCGGGTCCGTTTACCTTTAACCAGGAAAGCCTGAAGCGCTGGACCCCGGCCACCGGAACGTCGGCCAGTTATCCGCGTCTCGGCATTTCGGACCGGGCCAACAACACCTCTGCCTCGGATTTCTGGCTCGTTTCGGGCGATTACCTGCGGCTGAAGAATGTGGAACTGGGGGCTTCGTTTCCCAAAATCTTCCAGAACCGGCTCGGCATGAAAAACGCCCGGGTGTACGTGGGCGGCTTCAACCTGTTTGCCTTCGACAAACTCGGCATCGACGTCGATCCGGAGATTCCGGGCGCGGGCCGGGGCAGTGCCTATCCGTACGTCAAAACCGTTTACGCAGGCTTACGGGCCTCTTTCTGACCTCATTATGAGAAAATTATTCATACCCGTTTTTGCCATCATGACGCTGGTGAGCGCCTGCAAAAACGACTATCTCGATTTTACGTATACCGACGGAAACATCCGGGACGAGAACGACATCTGGTCGTCGGACCGCAACACCCGCGGATTTCTGAACAACGTGTACTTCGGCCTGCTGAACCGGTACAACCTCGACGGCAACGGCTCGATGCTGTCGCAGGCGTCCGACGAAGCGGTGAACTCCAACCTCACGTCGTCGATCAATATTTTCAACAACGACACCTGGGGTTCGCTGCGGACGAATGACGACCAGTACGCCAACATGTACAACTACATTCGCCGGGCCAATATCTTTCTGGAAAAAGCGCCCGAAAGCGGCGTTACTCCGGCTTCGGACATTCCGAAACTGCGCGGCGAGGCGTTTTTCCTGCGGGCCCTGTTCCACTTCGAACTGATGCGGCGCTACGGCCCCATCGTGCTGGCGACCAAATCTTTTACGCTGTCCGACGACCTCGATCTGCCGCGCAGCACGGTGGATGAGGTGGCCGCCCAGATTGCGCGGGACTGCGACTCGGCCGCGGCCGTCCTCACCCCGTCGCTGGTCGATCTGGGAGCCGGTGATAAAGGCCGTGCCACGGCTACGGCGGCTCTGGCCCTGAAAGCCCGGACGCTGCTGTACGCGGCCAGCCCGCTCAACAACGAAGGCAACGACGTTACGAAGTGGCAGCGGGCCGCCGATGCCGCCCGGGCCGTGGTGGCGACCGGCAAGCACAACCTGCTGACGCAGGCGCAGCTGCCGAACCTCTGGAACTACGGCACGCTGGCCTACAACAACGAGGTGATCTTTGCGACCCAGGCCGACAACAACAACACGCTCGAACTCAACAACGCTCCCATCAGCTACGACGGGGCGCGGGGCCGTACCAATCCGACGCAGGAACTGGTGGACGCCTTCGACGTGCGCTCGACCGGCAAGCCCATCACCGACCCGACCTCGGGCTATAACCCGGCCAACCCGTACGCCGACCGCGATCCGCGTCTGGCGCTGTTCATCATCACCAACGGGCAGACCTTCAAGGGGCGGGCCGTGGAGACCTTCGAAGGGGGCCGCGACCGGGTGCCGACCAATGTCAACAGCACCAAGACGGGTTACTACATGCGCAAATTCATGAGCGAAAGCGCCTTCTGGGGCGTCGGTTCGGCCATCAACGTGCGTCGTCCGTGGGTGATGTTCCGCTATGCCGAAGTGCTGCTGAACTATGCCGAGGCGCTCAACGAAGCCCAGGGACCGGTGGCCGACGTCTATTCTGCCGTCAACCAGATCCGGGCGCGGGTGGGCATGCCCGCCCTGCCGGCCGGCCTGACCAAAGACCAGATGCGCGAACGGATTCAGCGGGAACGGCAGGTAGAGCTGTGTTTCGAGGAACACCGCTTCTTTGATGTGCGTCGCTGGAAGCGGGGCGAACAGCTGTTCAACCGGCCCGTTACGGGCATCAAAATTACGCGCAACGGCACGGCCCTGACGTACGAGCGGTTTGAGGTGGACCGCCGGATTTTCAACGCCAAGATGTACCGCTTCCCGATTCCGCAGGTGGAACTCAACCGCGCGCCGAAAAACCTGAAGCAGAATCCCGGCTGGTAAGCTCCAGCCAATAGCTTCTTCCTTAAACCGCCCCCGGACTTTCCGGTGGGCGGTTTTCTTTTGTTAACGGTTCACTGCCTTGTTTCACCGGTTCACCTGGTTTCAGATACCGGTCGTTTTCAAAATTTTGGCGGGGCTTCGGGACGCCGCTATGTTTGACCCAGCTTTCACGAAAATCTTCCTGCAACATGACTACTGAACAGATTTCACTGGTAAAACAAACCTTCGGACTGGTGGCCCAGCTTCCGGCCGAAACGGTAGGCAGTTTGTTCTACGCCCGGCTGTTTTTCATCGCCCCCGAGGTAAAGCCGCTGTTTGCCCGGACGACGACCCCGGAGCAGTCCCGCAAGCTGCTGACCATGCTTGGCTACGTCATTGCCCGGCTCGACCGGCTGGACGACGTTCTGGACGAAGTAGCCCAGTTGGCTCGCCGCCATGTCCGCTACGGCGTGCAGGACCGGCATTACACCTACGTGGGCGAGGCGCTGCTCGACACGCTCGAAACCGGCCTGGGCACCGTCTGGACCGACGATGTCCGCGACGCCTGGGTGGCCTGCTACACGCTGCTGGCCTCGGCCATGCTCGCCGCCACCGACGAAGCCGTTCCGGTTACACGCTAACCTTCTGTCTTATGGTTTTTCTGCGCTTGTGCTGGACCATCGACGCCTTCGCCCTGTGTTTCGTGCTGTATTTGTTTGTTTCCAATCAGCGTCCAGCCCCTACGGGACCGGGTTATCAGGCGGGCTGGCTGATGCTCACGGCGTTTCTCTGCCTGGGCCTGTTCGCCAGCGCGTTTCTATACCTCCAGCAACAGCACGTGCTGGCGCTGCTGACGGCCGCCGTTCCTACCACACTGGCGCTGCTGACGGGTTTGTGGCTGATTTTTTATTCGCTGGCCGGAACCGATCAGCGCTGGCGTTAAGGGGTCGCAACCGGTCGATAGAGGGAGGGGTCTTTTTTGGGTAAAGCAAAACCAAAGCGGTAGACGAATGTTTACTAACGTATCATTCTACACCAACGGATTTATGCTCAACGAAGTCAAAAAACCCAAAACCAAGGCCTCCGCTCGGAACGGAGCCTCCGAAACCGAAAAGGCCGAACCGATTCTGAACCAGCAGGGACATATTCTTCAGTCGTTCGGCACGGTGCTGCAACGGGTGCCGCTGGCGCTGGAGGAAGACGTGCGCAAAAACAGCGTCAACGACCTGAACCAGATTCTGGCCGATACGATTACGCTCCGGGATTTGTACAAAAAGCACCACTGGCAGATTGTCGGCCCGACGTTCTACCAGCTGCACCTGCTTTTTGATAAACATTACGAAGAACAGAACAAACTGGTCGATGAGATTGCCGAGCGCATCCAGCTGCTGGGCGGGCTGAGTCTGGCGATGGCCGCCGACATTGCCGAAACGACGCGCATTCCGCGTCCGCCGCGGGACCGGGAGGAAGTGCCCGTGCAGATTTCGCGCCTGCTCGAAGCGCATGATCTGGTGCTGAAACAAGTCCGCGAAACGGCGCAGCGGGCCGCCGAAGCGGGCGACGACGGCACCAACGACCTGCTGGTCAGCCAGGTGCTCCGGACCAACGAACTTCAGGCGTGGTTCCTGTACGAACACGTGGTGGAAACGCCGGTGGTTCGGGCGGAATAACGCGTCATTTTACCGGGTTAAACAGCGAAGAGCGGAGCCGAACGGAGTTTTTCTCCGCCTGACTCCGCTCTTCGCTGTTTAACCCGGCGACACAATCGTTCTTACTCTTTCTTCTCTTCGGCCGCCGCCTTGATCGGCACCTTCCGCACGCCCTCTGATTTCCGGCCTTCGGTCAGTTCCAGCAGTTTCAGGCCCAGCAGCCCGCTTATGGAGCCGTCGGTGGGGTTGTTGCCGCCGTTGATGATGACGTCCGGGATGATGCGGATACCGCCCTTGCCGATTTCCTCCGTGATTTTGAAACGGGTAAAGTTCTCGTCGCCCATCGCTTTGACCTGAAGCTCGTAAGCCTCGGCGGTCGAGCGGCCGATGGCGAGGATTTTTTCGGCTTCGGCCGTACCGGTTTTGGCAATGCGCTCGGCTTCGGCATCGGCGGTCAGCTTGGTCGCTTCGGCCTGGGCGGCGGAGCGGCGTCTGGTGGCTTCGGCCTCGGCTTCGGCGCGGATTTTGGTGGCTTCCGACTCGGCGCTGACCTGAAGTTTGAGGCTTCGGGCCTCCCCTTCGCTCTTTTTGACGGCGGCATCGGCGGTGCGCTGGGCAATCTCGACGCTCTGCTGCGCTTTGACGACCTCGCGCTGGATGTCGGCCAGGGCCGTTTCGCGTTCCATGCCCTGCCGTTTTTCCTGCGCCATCCGCTGGGTTTCGTAGGTCTTTTCCTCTTCCTGCGCAATCTTCCGGTCGGTCAGGGTTTTCATCAGCGAATCCGGCGGCACGATGTCCCCGATGAGCGTGTCCACGGCGTTGACGTTGTAGACTTCCAGCACGTTGCGGATGTGTTCGCGGGCGGCCTCCTGCCGTTCTTTCCGGGTGCTGAGGAAGGCGATGACGTCGCTGTCCTGGGCCGAGTTCCGGAAGTAGTTGCCGATGGTCGGTTCCAGCACCTGCGACACGAGGTTTACCATGCTGCCGAACCGGGCGATGACCTTCGGCGCTTCGGCTGCCGGGATGTGAATGATCTGCGCCACGTCGAGGTTGAACGGAAACCCGTCTTTGGAACGCACCGTAATCGTCGACAGATTGCTGTCCAGCGCGTGCGACTCCGAGCGGGCGTTGGCCCAGTTCAGCACCAGGTTCGTGGTCGGCACTTTTTCGACTTTCATCGTAAACGTGTTGATGGGGTATTTGCCCGGTCCCAGCGGTTCCATCCAGACGCCGCGGTAGCCTTTGCGGACAATGTTGCCGTGTTTGAAGGTGTCGCCCGTCAGGTCCTCGCCGTCTTCCCCGATGTACGAAATCACGACGCCGACATGGCCGATGGGCACCTCCGTCATCGGAATTTCTTCAATCTGCACCGCCCAGGGGTTGATGTAGTACGAACCCGCCAGCACCACCTGCGGCTGCAGGCCCCGGTTACCGCCGTTCTGGAGAAACAGGTCTACGTCCTGGAAGTTGTTATGCCCGTCGACCTGCCGCCCGGCGATTTGGCCGGGTAACAAAGGGGCACCGTCGAGGGTGGTGATGATGCCGACCATGTTTTCGCGGATGACGGTCATGTCGGCCACGGTGACGGTGAAGGCGTAGGTGTTGATCCGGTACGTCCCCGGCGTCAGCAAGGCGGTCTGGCGGCCTTTCTGCCCGCCGTTTAGCAGAAACGCTTCGGTATCCTGAAAATTGTCGGAGTGAATCTTGCGGCCCAGGATATTCCCCGTCAGCAGTTCGGCCCCGTCGTTGGAGAGCACCAGCCCGATTTTGCCTTCCGGAATGACCGTAAACGGCTCCATCCTGACGCCGTACTGCCAGGGAAACATCCACCAGTACAAGCCCGGCGCCAGCGTTTTGGCCTGAAATCCGGCTTCGCCTTTCGTGGCGATGATGCGGCCGTCGGGCAGTTCGCGGTTGGTGCCTGTGAGCACGAACTTCTTGGTAACCAGCCCGATCCGGTCTTCCGGCACGATGACCATGCCGAACAGGAACCGAAGTATCCATTTGTACAGAAAAAGCGCAATCAGAACGGCGGGAATCAGCAGCCACCCGCCAAAGGAGGTAATGATGTCCATGTGTTTTTTGTGTTAACGTGGTTAAGAAATGAGAAACGGTCAGTAAGCAGCCGCTGCGTCTATCCGGGTTTGCCTGTATGACGCGCCACCCTCGCCCCGTCCTCCACGACGAGACCGGGATCGACGAATGGCTTGGCTGCCAGTACGTAAGCACGAAAATTTTGGGGAGAAGAAAAAGTGTAGTGGCCTACATGGGAGTGTGTTGCGTGGTTGTCTTCAGGAGACGGGGCGAAGGTACGAGAACGGAGAGGTGGGTCGGTAGCGAGATTAGAAGAATGGTTTCCGGAATCGGGGACTGGCGGCGGGATTTGATGAACGGAGAGCGGTTTGTGAAGAATCCGGTTTAGGAAAACACCTTCAATGCCAACGCCGGTTCACGCCCACGCCCGCTCCAGAAACGCCACCCAGTTGCGCCAGGCGAACTTCTCCACGTCGGCTTCCGACCAGCCCCGCGCCCGCAGCATATCCGGCAGGCGGCTCAGGTCGGCAATGGTTTCGAGATCGCCGGGGCACTGTTCTTTGCCGAACGCCCCGTCGAGGTCGGAGCCGATGCCCACGTGGTCGGCGTTTCCGGCCAGCTGGCAAATATGGTCGATGTGGTCGAGGATGTGTTCCAGCTTCAGGCCGGTGTTTTGGGGTGTCGAACTGCCGCGCACCCAGCCGGGAATCATCATCCAGGCATCCAGCGCCGCGCCGATGACCGCCCCGCGTCGGATGAGTTCCCGCAACTGCTCGTCTGAAAACTGCCGTTGGTGCGGCACCAGCGCCCGGACGTTGTTGTGGCTCGCCCAGACCGGGCCGCGGAAGATGTCGAGCGCCTCCCAGAAACAGGTGTCGCAGAGGTGCGTGGCGTCCAGAATGATGTTCAGCCGTTCCATTTCGCGCAAAAGCTCCTTTCCGATTTGCGGCAACGGCCCTTCCGAGTCCGTGCCAAAGGCGTACGTGCCGGGGCCGTAATGCGCGGGTCCGATGGCCCGCAGGCCACCGGCGTAGGCTTTTTCCAGATACGACAGGTTGACGAGCGAATCGGCCCCTTCCAGACTCAGCACGTAGCCAATGGGCGGGGCTGCACCATTTCGCCCGCTGCTTCCATCGCCTCGTACCAGGCCAGTTGTCCCTGCGTCTGCGCCCAGGCCTGGGCGGGCGAGTGCCAGCCGGGAATTGGGTTGCCGGGCTTGACGTACCGGGCGATCTGCGTCGCCACGCAAAGACCGATGCCACCCTCCCGCATGGCCGCCAGCGAAACCACGCCCCGGCCGCGGTCGGGCTTGTCGGTCAGAGGAGCCTCCCGCTCCCGAATCGCGGCAACCGGTTGCGTCAGGTCCCGGTTCCATTCGAGGGCGTTCATGGAAAGATCAAGGTGAGCGTCGAAAAGCAACATAGTTAGTTAAAAATTAAGAGTTAAAAGTGAAAAATAAGGGCGGAGCCCTTCCGTAATGGCGGGCTACTTTTAACTCTTAATTTTTAACTTTTAATTATCACCCGATACATCTCGTCCGCTACCATCTGGTTGCCTGTTTCGTTGAGGTGGACGCGGTCGGTGGTCAGGATGCCTTTTTCGGCGTTCTGGGCGTTGTTTTTGAGGTTGTAGTCCATGAACGTTTTCCGCAGATCGACGAGCGGGAGGCTGTACTTAGCGGCCAGTTCGCGGATGAACCGGGAGTACTGGTTCAGGTCGCCGTCCTGCTGGTTGGAATTATCGGGGCGTTCGCCGATGGCGGCGGGCGTGACGAGCACGATTTTGGAGCCGGACGCCTGAATTTTCCGGATCAGGGCGTCGTAAAACTTCACGAACTTGTCCGGATCGGTGCCTGTCCCGTAGCTGCTTTTATGCCAGACATCGTTGACGCCGATGTAAATGACCGTCACATCCGGCTTTTTGGCAATCACGTCCTCTTCGACGCGCAGATAGAGGTCATACACCTTGTTTCCGCCGATGCCCGCGCCGATCAGTTCGTAATCGGCGGCTTTGTTCTCCTTCGCCAGCCGGTCTTTCAGCCGGGTAATGTAACCGCCGGCACCGACCCCGGCCTGGGTAATGGAATCACCAAAAAAGATAATGCGGGTAGGTTTCGCCGACTGCATAGCCAGCGCAAAAAAAGCGAACAGGATGAGAGAAAAAGTACGCATGGGAACGGTTTGCAGGTGATGGTTTAGGGTTTAGGGTTTATCGTTTAGGGTTGCTCCGCTGAATCCGACCTGGCGGAGCAACCCTAAACGATAAACCCTAAACTAATTTCAATACGTAAGCCGACGGCGGCGCGCATCTACTGTCCAGCGCTCGACGGCTTCGTTTTCGCGGACCACCTGCACTTCGTCGTGCAGCGCCACCGTCGGGCAGATGTGGTACGGGATGCCGTAAAGCACGTCGCCTACCTGCAAAGCCTCCGCGTTGGGCACCCGCAGGACGAGGTGTTCTTCGCTCTGGCCGATCACTTCGTAATTCTCCAGGTTCAGGAACCGGACGCGCTTCGGCAGCGGGTTTTCGGCGGCAACCGACTTGTGTCCCAGATCGGTCGTGACGATGCCCGGAGCGGGTTTCGAGATGACGCGGGTCATCAGCACGGCGGCCCAGTCGAAAGGCTGCTCGGTCAGCAGGTCGTCGTAGCCCCAGTCCCAGAGCAAACAGGTGCCCGGGCTGCACCAGGCGTTCGGACGGTCGGAATGGACCGAAAACGTGGGGGTGCCGCCGACGATCAGGGCGGGCCGGGTGCCAGTTTCGGTCTCCAGGCGGTCGATGATGGCCTCCAGCGGAGCCAGCCCGGCGTCGGCCTGGTCCTTCCGGACGAACAGATTCGGGTCGCGGAGGTGCCCGTCGTAGGCGTGAAAGCCCCGGAAGTCGAAACGCGGGTCGTCGTGCAGCCAGCGGGCGAGGTTTTCGAGGTCGCTGTTGGCCGGGTGGCCGGTGCGGTTCATGCCAACGTTGACGTCGAGGTACACGATCGGTCTGTACAGCGAGTCGGCGAAAGTAGCGGCCAGCTCCTCCGCCGAGCCTTCATTGTCCACCAGCGACGCCCATTCCACCCAGTTATAGGCTGTCACCAGTTCACGGAAGCGGATCAGTTTCGGTCCGGTCAGCTGGTAGGCCAGCAGCACGTGGCGCGCGCCCGTGTCGGCCAGCATTTCGGCCTCGGCGATGGTCGCGCACTTGAACTTGTCGATGCCCGCATCCACCTGCATGGCCACCACCTCGTCCATTTTATGCGTCTTGACGTGCGGAAACAGCTTGTCGGCCTCGCCCTTCACCATGTCGAGCATGACCTGAATATTCCCGGCGATGCGGTCGGGGTAGACCAGCAGCGCGGGCGAATCAATCTGTTGGGGATTCGTGAGTTCGTACCACATGGAAATTGAATGACTGAATTTTGAATGATTGAATGATTGATAGGCAGTCCGCCGTTGCGCTGACCGGCGGCTACCAATCTATCACAGCGGCGGCGGACCGCTCATTCAATTCATCAATTAATTTAATTCAAACACCGCCTCGATCTCGACCGGGATATTTTCGGGCAGCGAGCCGAAGCCCACGGCGGAGCGGACGCCCACGCCAGCCTCTTCGCCCCATACGGCGAGGAACAGCTCACTACAGCCGTTGATGACGTACGGGTGGCGCTCAAAATCCGGCGTGGCGTTGACCATGCCGAGGACCTTGATGACCCGTTTGATGCGGTCGAGGCTGCCCAGATTTGCTTTGAGGGTGGACAGAATGGCCAGCCCGACCTGCCGGGCGGCGAGTTTGGCTTCGTCGGCATCCATATCCACGCCGACTTTGCCGATGATGCGGCTGCCGTCGTCCTTGACGGTCCCGTGGCCGGAGACGTAAATGAAGTTATCGACGATAAGGCAGGGTTTGTACACGCCCATCGGTTTCGGTGCGGGCGGCAGGGAAAGGTTGAGGGCAGCGAAAGCTTGTTCGGGAGTCATTTCGTAACCCGGAAGGGCATTCCGGGCGTTTGATTGATACTAATTTTCGGATAGTTTAGCACCCGGCTCGAAACCGGGACCCGTTGGTTCGGGCGGGTGAAGATAGACAAAAGGGGGAAGTTTGGGAAGACGCCGGGCGTGAGGATGACGCATTCTCAACAGCCCTCAGGCCCGGTTTTACCGCGTCGACATAACTTGCCTCGGGTACGTAGCGTCCTCAGGGCGGCGCGACGTGCGTATCTTTATGCACTCTAGGCAAGGCCATTTAACTTTTAACGCTGAACGAAAGGTGGATAACTTATTACAGATCGGGGCAGAAGCTTTGAAAAAAGCGGCTTTAAATGAAGAAGCCAAACGCTTTCTGCTAACCAACGACAAACTTTTCCAAACGCTGAAAAAGGCCGCGGACCGCTACATCGGCGGCGAATCGCTGGAGGAAGCGGTTGTTTCCATAAAAAACCTGAATCGTCTTGGCTTTTCCGTAACCACGGACTACATGGGCGAGAGCATCCGGAACGAAAAAGAGGCCAGCGACGCCACGGATGAATTTGTGAACCTGGCGAAAGCCGTGCGCACCGGGAACCTCCACTCGTCCATATCGCTGGACTTATCGCATATCGGCTTGCTGGTATCGAAGGAACTGGCCCGGCAGAACCTCGAACGAATCTGCCTTGAAGCGGCCCAGGCCGGACAGGAGGTCATCATCAGCATGGAAGGCACCGACCGGACCGACGCCATCCTTGATCTTTACAAAGAAACGCTGAAAACCCATGCCAATCTGGGCATTACCCTGCAGGCGTACCTTTTCCGAACGAAGGACGATTTCAAGGAGCTGGTTCAATTGCCGGGGAGTATCCGCCTGGTGAAGGGAGCGTACAATACGCCGGTGGGAGCTTCCATGCCGAGAGGTCCTGAACTCGACGACAGTTATCTGGCTTATGTCGACCAGCTCTTGTCGAAAAATCATCCCTGCTCCATTGCCTCCCACCACGAGAAAATCCACGAAGCGACCGTTTCGCTGATCGATACGTATCGACCGACCAACTATGTTCTCGAACGATTGCTCGGCATCGGCAACGAAGAGCTTGGCCTGTACAGGGACAGAGGCTATAAGTGCCGAATCTACGTCGTGTATGGCAAAGAATGGTATCTGTATCTGTGCAATCGCTGGGCAGAGTACCCGCTGAACCTGTTCCGAGGACTGGCGGATATGGTGGGGTGAGCCGTGCTCGCATCCGGCATCCCGGTCCCGACGAACCGGCAAAACGGGTTTTAGCGGGCATCGAAACGCTCGCCTCCGGGCACCCTCAAACCGGCAGATAAATCACAAACGTGGACCCTTCGCCGGGGCGGCTGTGGGCCGTGATGTAGCCGTGGTGATTGTCTACCACCCGCTTGCAGATCGCCAGCCCCATGCCGCTGCCTTCGTACTGGGTCTTGCCCACCAGCCGACTGAACATCTGGAAAATCCGGTCGAGGTACTTTTCCTCAAAACCGATGCCGTTGTCGGTCACGCTGATCCGGTAGAACGTCTGGGTGTGCTGGTCCTCGTGGGCGTCGGGCGACACCAGCGACGAATGCAGCACCTCGGCCGGAATGTCGGCAAAGGCGACCGGCTCACACGCGATGGTGACGTGCGGACGCACGCCGGGCAGCACGTACTTCAGCGCGTTGCCGATCAGGTTGCCAAACAACTGCTGCATCTGCATCTCATCGCCGTGAATCTCCGGCAGCGGAGCCAGCTCGACCTGCGCGGCCAGCTCGCGGATGCGCAGCTCCTGGTCAGAAAGCACCCCGTCCACCACCTGCCGCAACGACACCGACCGGAAAGGCCGCTGCCGGGTCGTCAGCTGCGAATAGGTCAGCAGGTCGCGCACCAGCTCCGACATCCGCTGCGAGGCGGCCTGCATCCGACTCAGCAGGGTCCGGCCGTCCTCGCCCACCAGCTCGCCGTACCGGGCTTCGAGAATATCGCCGAACGACTGGATTTTGCGCAACGGCTCCTGCAGGTCGTGGGAAGCCACGTAGGCAAACTGCTGGAGGTATTCGTTGGAACGGAGCAATTCGCTGTTGGCCTGCTGCAGCTCGCGGGTGCGCTCGGCCACCTTCTGTTCGAGGTACTCGGCAAACAACTTCTGGTCGTGAATATCGGCGTCGGCCCCCAGCCATTTGATGATCACGCCCTCCGCGTCCCGGATGGGGAAGGCATAGCAGTGATGCCAGCGGTACTGTCCGCTGTGGTGGCGCAGCCGCGCTTCGTAAACGAACCCCTCCCCCTTCGCCCAGGCGGCGGCCCATTTCTCTGCCACCATCGGCTGGTCATCCGGATGGAGGATTTTCTGCCAGTTTCCGGGTTGTAGCGTGGGCAGCCCCGAATACCTTTCCCACTGTTTCGAGCTGTATTCCGGCTTGCCGTTGGCGTCGGCCATCCAGACCATCTGCGGCAGCGTTTCGGCGATGAGCCGGAAGCGGTTTTCGCTTTCCCTGAGGGCTTCTTCCGCCTTTTTGCGCGCCGAAATGTCTTCGACCACCGAAATAAAGTAAGCGGGCGAGCCGTCGGGGTGGCACATCAGGGCGACCGTCAGATTGATCCAGATCAGGGCTCCGTTCTTGTGGAAATAGCGCTTTTCGAGGGAATAGGTCGCTCGTTTGCCCTTCAGCACGTCGTGCAGATATTCCAGATCGGTATGCAGATCGTCCGGGTGGGTAATTTCCTGAAAGCTGGACCGCAGGAGTTCGTCCCGGGTGTAGCCGACAATCTGACAAAGCCGGTCGTTGACCGCCAGCCAGTTGCCGTCCAGGCCCACGTGGGCGATGCCGACGGCCGCGTTTTCGAACGTACTGCGAAACTGGGCCTCCCGGAGTTCCAGCTGCCGGGCGGCCTCGGTCTGTTCGGTAATGTCGGTATTAGTGCCCGTCACGTACACCAGTTCACCGGCTTCGTTGTAGAGGTTCCGGCTGCGGCTCTCGACCCACCGGATGGCGCCGTCTTTTCGCCGGATGCGGAACTGAACCTTGTAGTCCGTTTTTTCAGTGATGGCCTTTTCATTGGCCTCCTGAATGGCGGGCATATCCTCGGGCAGGATAAACTGAATGAAATGCTCCATGGTGCCGTCGAACTCGCCTTCTTCCAGGCCGTAGATCGCTTCCTGTTCGCGGCTCCAGGTGATGATGTTCTGCTGAACGTCCCAGTGCGCCACGCCGACCCGACCGGCGTTGATGGCCACATCCAGCTGGTCTTTGGTCTGCTGCAGAAGCCGTTCCCGTTCTTCGGCATTCTGGCGGAGCTGTACTTCGGAGGTGATGTCATAGCCGGCGCACAGAATCCCGACGACCTTCCCGGCGCTGTCCCGGACCGGCGTCAGCACAATCTTATGGATTTCGGTGTCCGGCTGGCCGTTGCGCTGTACCGGCACGTCTACCTCCGGCCGCACCACCGGCTCACCGGTCTCAAGTACTTGTCGAAACAACTCGCCTTCCAGGCCGCTGCGGCGGGCGGGGAATACCTCAAAATAGGACTTGTCCTGAACAGCCTCGCGGGTCCTGCCCCAGACGTCCAGCAGCGGCTGATTGATAAGGGTAATAATACACGCCTCCCCTTTCAGCAGCAGAATTGGATTCGGGAGCTGTAGCAGCAGATGATACGATTCCAGCCCGTCCGGTTCGCCCCGGGCAGCGATGGGTCTGGATGTGCTGTTCATGGTAAGTGACGTGTAAGGATATTAAGTTACAAACTTACCTATTAACCAGCCCAACACTAACCAAATGGTTAACAAATTAACCCACTTTTAACTTCCGCGGCGGAAGCCCGACGGGCTTTTTTCCGGCACTGCCGGGGCAGTGCCGGTCCGTTTCGATTCGCTTATACGAACAGATTCAGGAGCAGGACACCCGCCAGACCGACCACCGACACGATGGATTCCATCACCGACCAGGTCTTGATCGTGTCCTTGATACTCAGGTTAAAATATTCCTTGAACAGCCAGAAACCGCCGTCGTTGAGGTGCGAGAACATGAGGCTTCCGGAGCCGATGGCCAGCACCATCAGTTCGGGCTTGACGGTCTGCTGCTGAATCAGGGGCAGAATGATGCCCACCGTCGTCAGCCCGGCGACCGTGGCCGAGCCTACGCAGACGCGGATAACGGCCGCAATGGCCCAGCCCAGAATGAGCGGCGAAAGGTCAACGCCCTGAAGCATCTGGCCGATGTATTTGCTGGTGCCGCTGTCGGTGAAAATCTGCTTCAGCGCCCCAGCCCCGGCAATGACAAGCAGAATCGGCGCGGCGGCTTTTACGGCCTCCTCCAGCTGTTTCATGACGGCTTTCATCGTGTCGCCCCGGCGCAGCCCCAGCGCGTAGACGGCCACCAGCACCGAAATCAGCATTCCCATGTACGGCTCGGCAACCAGGGCGACGGTTTTGCCGAGGAAGGTATCGCCCGCAAACCGGCTTTTCAGCGGACCGAAGACCGTCAGCAGCACCACCGGCAGCAGGGCCACCAGAAAGCTGATGCCCGCCCCCGGCAGGTCGTGGTCGGGCACTTCGCGGATGTTGAACAGGTCCCGGTCGGGTTTGGGGTTGAACCCTTTCAGCGTTTTGCCAAAAATTGGCCCCGCAATGACGATGGCCGGAATGGACACAATGATGCCATAGATGAGCGTCCGGCCGATGTCGGCGTTGAGCTGGTTGGCGATGGCCGCGGGCGACGGATGCGGCGGCAGATACCCGTGCGCCACCGACAGGGCCGACAGCATCGGCACGGCCACCGTCAGCATGGGCAGCCGCGAGGAGGCCGCAATGGTGAAAATCAGGGGCACGACGATGATAAATCCGGCATTGTAAAACAGCGGAATGCCGATGATGAAGCCCGCCAGCGCCAGTCCCCACCGGATATTTTTGATGCCGAACCAGCCGATGAGCATGTTCGTGATGCGGCGGGCGGCCCCGCTCTCGGCCACCAGTCGCCCGAGCATGGCCCCAAATCCGATGATGAGGACCAGATCGCCCAGCGTGCCGCCGATGCCGGTCTGGATAGATTTGCCGATGGCCGAAACTTCCATACCCGACACCAGTCCGAGCGTGACGGCGACCAGCAGGAAGGAAATAAAGGTGTCGAGTTTAACGAAGGCAATCAGAAAAACAAGGAGCAGGATGCCCAGAAAGGTGAGTACGAGCGGCATTGGCTGGAAACGGTGATATATGCTTGGGTAAAGAACGAAGCAGGAATTCTATACTGCGTTGGGATGGTATTTCTCGCAGATGGACGGTTTGCCGTTGCGACGCCGATTTTGAGCGACAATTAGCACTGATTGACCCTGCGGCAATCTGCGCTTAAAATCAGTACTAATCTGCGCGAAACAACCTCACAGCAGCCCCAGTTGCAGGACGGTCGCTTCGATCGACTTCCGCAAATCCACCGGCACGACACGCAGGTGCAGGTTTTCTTCGTACCCGAACGGCTCCAGTGGCTGCCGGAACGTGTCGTTGGCGGGGTACAGCAGCAGCAGTTCGGTAGCGTGATACTTCTTGCCGTAGGCGTAGAGCTGGTAAAGGTCGGCGGGGTCGAGGCCGTAGTTGGTGGCCGGGTTGGAGGCGTCGAGTGTTTTCCATTTGGTGTCGAGAATCACCGTCCGGTCGCCCTGCCGCCAGATCAGGTCGGGGCGCAACCGGAAGCGCCGTTCGCCGCCATGTTCATCGACCAGATGCCGCGACGATTCCTGCACCGACAGTTCGCCCGCCGTCAGGCAGCGCCGGAACCCTGCGGCCACGTAATGCTCAAACACCGTTTCCATCGGGTACAGCAGGGCCAGATTCAGGTATTTCCCGGATTGGGGCAGCAGCGAATGGCCCCGCAGCAGGATTTCAGCCCATTGCAGCACCGCCTCGTACCGCGAAAACAACCGCCCTGCCGACCGCGCATTCTGCCAATCCGCCCGGATGTTGTCCGACATCGTGACGTCATCCAGCGCAGCCAGCAACTGTCGGGCGCGGCCCTGGTTAACGGCGGTCCGGATGCGCGGCTGAACGGCCAGCAGGGCGGTTTTCATCAGGCGGTTGGGCGGCACGTCCGGCGTCCGGTCGGCAAAACGGACCGCCAGCCGTTCGGGATGATGGGCGTTCCGCTGAATCTGCCCGGCGACCCGGAGTTTTCCGCGCAGAAACCGGGCGTTTTCGTCGCGCGGGGTGTACGCCTGCTGCAGGCCCTGCCCGACGACGGCCGCGACTTCGTCCAGAAAAGCGGCAATGAAGACTTCCCAGAGCGGCAGATGGCCCGTGCCGAGGCGGGCCGTGGCCAGGTGCCGGAACGGGGCGTCGGGCAGGCAACGCAGCATCCGGATCAGCACCTCCGGCGTTTGGCCGCCGCCTTTGGGCAGAATTTCGAGCTGCGTGCCGTCGCGGGTTTCGAGCAGACCGACATAGTTCCGCGTGCGAATGACCTCCCGGCCACGCTGCCAGCCGAACGAAAGGGCGAAATCGGCGTCGGCCCCGGCAATGAACTGTTTGAGGGCCGTAAACGCCGCATCCGGCAGGTAGGCGTCTGTCGGCGTGCACTCGGCACCGGGAAAATCGGCGGCGCGGTAAAGGCGGCTGTGTTCGGATACGACGAAGAGGGATGTCACAAATCAGCCCGTGGTTGCAACCGTGGGAAATGAACGATGAGGGTCAAATATACGTACATCGCCGAACCGTTTCAACGGTTTTGGGACGTTAAACCGTGGGCTACGCCAGGTGACTGGTGAGCGGTTTTAGCGGGCGGCGCGCCGGGTGTCTTCCTCCTCGCCGCCTTCTTTCCGGAACGTCATCACGTATTTGCCGTTGGAGAGCAGCGTCAGGCGGTTGCGGCTGACCCGGTAGAGCGTCACGCCCCGCAGCGAGCGCAGAAAACTCTCTTCAAAGCTGGAGGCGCAGTATTTTTTCGTGGCCGGATTCGGCTCCAGTTCGATGCGGTCGCCCTCCGCTTTGACTTTGCCGCGAATTTCGTTGCAGCCCGAAAAACCGCGCAGGTTGTTGCCTTTCACGTCCAGTTCGAGCCGCGGCATTCGTCCGGCAAACTGTTCGGGGCGCATCCGCTGGCCGCGGAACGTTTCCAGAACCCAGGTATCGCTCAGCCGCAGGGCACCGTACAGAAATCCGCCGCCGCCCGTGTAACGCTTGCCGCCCGATTCTACCCAGACCGTGTAGGCGTACTCCTGCCCCGAGGCCTTGTCGCGGTAAACCGTCGGCTCGATGCCAACGCGCAGCGGCCGGGTTCCCTGCCGGGCGTCGAACAGGACGCCCCGACCTTTGGTGGTCCGCTGGGGTTTCGGCGTGATGGTTTTGACCACCGAACTGCCTACCGGCCGGAACTCCATGTCTCCCGAAAAGTCAATTGCCAGCGCCCAGGCATTCTGGGCACCCACAGCCGTGAAATCAATGCCCCGGCTGTTCTTCTCACTTTTTGCATCGGCTTTTTCCGCCCGCTCAGCCGAACGGTCGCGGCGATTTTTCCGGCTGCAACTGAAAAATAGAACCTGGGAGCAAATCAACACCCACAGCCATACCGTCGTTCTCATTGTGTTGAGCAATTGAATAAGTTTAACGTTTAACGTTTAAGGTTCAACGTAGCTCCGCCTCAATGAGAATAAAGAGGCAAAGTCACGTTAAACCTTAAACATTAAACTTTTAACGTTTTCTTGTCAACTACTAACGTTGCCGAAAGGTTGTATTAGTACGTTCCCCGGTAAATATGGTCGTTGCGTTTCTGCCGGACGCGGTTCAGCGGAATCTGCATGCCGCCGGTCGATTCGAGCCAGTCGAACACCTGGCCGCGGAGTTGCTGGGCGACTTGCTGATGCTGTGGACTGCGAATCAGGTTGTTAACCTCGCCCGGGTCTTCCTGCAGATCATAGAGTTCGTTGGCGTCCCAGACCCCGTAATTGAAGATGTACTTGTAGCGGTCGGTGCGGACGCCGAACATGGTCGGGGTCTGCGGAAAGTCGATCTCCCAATAATATTCGTAAAAGGCCCGGTCTTTCCACGGAACGGCCTTGCCCTGCAACAGCGGCAGAAACGATTCGCCCTGCATCCGGGGCTGTCGGGCCTGTCCGGCATAGGCCAGAAACGTCGGGGCGATATCCACGTTCTGGATGACCTGCGCCACCTTCGTCCCCGGCCGGACCACGGCCGGACAACGCACCAGCAGCGGCACCCGCATCGATTCCTCGTACATGTGCCGCTTGTCGATCAGCCCCCGTTCGCCGAAGCTGAATCCGTTGTCGCCCATATAGACGACCATCGTGGTTTCGGCCAGTCCGTGGTCGTCGAGCCATTTCAGGACGCGCCCCACGCTGTTGTCTACGCCCAGCAGTGTTTCGGCGTACTGGTGGTAAAAATCGTTGAAACCGATCTGTCCGTGGTACATATAATCGACGCCATGCCAACTGTAGCGCTGCTTTTTGACCCAGTTCGGCATGTCCTTCAGGTTCGCCTTCAGGCCCGTTTCGGGACTCGCCAGCGGGTTCGGCCCCCAGCGTTTGCTGGTGTCGGTGGCGGTCAGGTAAAACGAGGCCGGGTAGTTGATCGGCATGGCGGCGTAGCGGCCTTTGTCCTTCCGGGCGGGCTGAAACTCGGCATGCACCGCCTTGTGCGACAGATACAGCATGAACGGCTTGTTACGGTCCAGCCCATCCAGCCATTTAACGGCATAATCGGTCAGCAGTTCGGTGGTGTAGCTGCTGTCGCCATGCGCCACGCGTTTGCCGTTGATGTTAAAGGTCGGATTGTAATACACGCCCTGCCCCTGAAAACTGAGCCAGTAGTTAAAGCCCGGCTGCGGCGCGTCGTCGGTGTTTCCCATATGCCATTTTCCGAGAAAAGCGGTCTGATAACCGGCTTTTTGCAGCAATTGCGGGAAAAAGATGAGGTTCTTCGGCAGGGGAGCGAAATTGTCCACCACCTTGTGCGTGTGGGCGTACTGCCCAGTCAGGATGCTGGCCCGGCTCGGCGAACAGAGGGCCGTGGAGACGAAGGCGTTTTGGACGTGGGCCCCTTCGCGGGCCAGCCGGTCGAGGTTCGGCGTCTGGAGTCCGGCTACTTTCCCGGTAAAGCCCATGAAGTCGTAGCGGTGGTCGTCGGCCAGAATGAAAATGATGTTTTTGGGCTTCGGCGGAGCGGGTTTCCGGGGAATAAGCGCGGTGGTGGCAAGCGCGAACAGGAAGAGGAGAAGCAATCGCATAGGGTGGAACGGGTTTCGTTTTGGGAAAGAAAAAACCGCGCCGGTTCTACCATGCCCGCCGGTCCGGGTTTTCGAGCGGAGTTGCGCCGATTGGGCCTCGGCATACGTATGTCCGGAACTAAAAAAGGTGGCCTGTGCAGACACAGGCCACGGGGAAGTAAAGTAGTTGGGTAGACAAATTTATCTGGCAAGAATATATTATATTATTATAATTTTTTCATATATATTTAAGCCTTCTCTTGTACTTACCTGCTCCTTAACTTTTGCTATGCGACAACACCTGTTGTTTCTGTTTCAACAAGCATTTGCTTTTTGTTTAAGTGCCTTGACCGTCTGTAATATCCTTTTTTCGCCTCCTTTCATACGCCTTCCTTTTTTACGGGTCCTTACCAAATCTTCCACTTTTATTATCCTGATCAGTTTATTATTGCTGGTTGGCAGGCTCTCCTCCCTTCTATACAACCGGGAGTTGGATTTAGATGAAAGTCAAGTAATTACGCAGGCGATCACGTTAGCCATTGACCCTCTCTACTGGAAATCAGTCGATGGGAATACCATTGGTCCCGTTAATAGTTATCTCCTTACTCTGCCTGCCTTATTTCGGGGGTCAATAACTTATTACCACGCGCGGGTTCTCGCCTGTCTGCTGTTAATTGCCACGCTTATAATGGCTTACAAAGCCTTAAATGAGGTGTTTTCTACGCAGGTTTCCCGATTCAGTATCTGGTTGATCGTCCAGTTTTTGGCTTTCACTAAACTTTGGGACTTTTTGCATTACAGCAGTGAACTTCCGGCTATTTTCTTTTGCACGGCGATTCTTTGGGTTTTGATGCGCTTTTTGGCGAAAGGCGAAATAGCATCCGGCCTGTTAGTTTGCTCCGGGATTGCCGCCGGGCTCGTTCCATATGCCAAGTTACAGGCTGTACCTGTTGCCGGATTGCTGATTGTCGTTTTATTGATAAGCCTTTTTACCTCAAACTTACCGAATCAGAAGAAAATAAACGCACTGCTTAACGTGTTTGCAGGCGGAATAGCGCCAACAATCCTGGTAGCTTTTTATTGCTGGCATTTTGACTTGCTGCCTATTTTCTGGCGCTATTACATAATTGCGAACTTGGAATATAAAAACATCTATCATTTAAAATCCGATCCTCTCTACAAACAACTTCATCTGGCCTGGGAAAGCTTCGATTACGCCAAAGAGTTCTGGCAGGGAATCGCTGCTCCCTTCCTGGCAACCACTATAATTGGCTGCGTGTGCTTTGTGTATCGTAAGAGGCCAGATTTCACACAATTAGGTATAATTAGCCTCCTGGGAGTAGTCTCTGTCTATGTGGTGTTGAAACCCGGCACTTACTTTCTTCACCATTTATATTTTCTCTTGATTCCTGTCGGTTTATCAACAGCTTTCTGGCTAAATTTCATTGAAAAAAGTTACAGTGTTGTCGCTTTCAGACTGATGCTGGGCTTCTGCTTCTTTGCGTTCCTGCTTCCTGCTTATACCGCCTTTGCAAGATATAAACAGGGCGGAATTCATCACATTGACGAATTGTATTACAAGCGCTTCGAAAATGAACCGAATTTTCAAACCGCTGTTTTAGCTGAAATTCGAAAACATAGATTACCGGACGATCGCCTCGCTGTTTGGGGATGGCATGGCTGGATTTATGTTAAAAGTAATACCCCACAGGCAACCCGTGACAATCACATTCAGCGATGTGTAAGCGCCAGCATTATTCAGCAGGGGCATTTGGAAAGGTATGTTACAGACCTTCGCCTAAACCGCCCATTTATGATCGTGGATTTAGGTCTCCACTCAACCACTCAGGAATTTGCGGATTCTTCGACGTTTCTTAGCCATTATCCCGTGATAGCGAATTACGTCAATAAAGAATATGTAAAAACGGTGCAGGTCGGCGAAGCCCGCTTTTATTTACGCAAAGACCGGATGCATTTGACCCATTCCACCATTCATACTGCTTCTGTTGAGTAATTATATCTTCATCCTGCTTATTCATTGATTAATGAATTAGTCCGTAAGAAACGCTATTGCCTTCTGGTGAAAAGTATTCACATCAAAATAAATGCGCGCCAATCGGAATAACTCCAAATACCTGAAACGAGCGAAGCCCAATCAGTCATTCAATCATTCCACCTTCACCACCCCGCCCGTCCGCGTTGATTCGTAAATCGCCTGGAACAGGGCCACCACGCGGCGGCCGTCTTCGCCAGTCACCAGCGGCGGGCGGCCCTCGCGGATGGCGGCGCAGAAGTCTTCGATCTGTTTGGTGAAATAATGCGTCATCGGGTCCACGGCCGCAAACGCCGCTTCGTCGGCGGCTTTCCACGCCTCCCGCCGGTCGGCCTCGCCTTCCACGGTCCAGATGTCGTTGTAGGGTGCGTCCAGAATGCCGGTCATGCCCGCGATGAACATGGACCCGCCGTCGGTCTGCACGCCCACCGAAGCGCCGTTCCGGCCGTGGATGTGCACCTTTCCGAACAGACCCGGTTTCTGGCTGTTGCTGACGGAAATGTTGCCGATGCCGCCGTTTTTAAACTTCACAATCGCCACGGCCGTATCGTCCACTTCGATGAACGGGTGGTTGACGTTGTTCCAGACGCCGTACAGCTCGACGGGTTCGCCCATATACCACAGCAGCAGGTCGAGCTGGTGCGGAGCCTGGTTGACCAGCACGCCACCGCCTTCGCCCGCCCAGGTGCCGCGCCACGGGTCTGACTGGTAGTACTCCTCGCTGCGCCAGCCCAGCATCTGGACGATGCCGAGGGCCGGAGCGCCGATTTTGCCCGCGTCAATCGCCTCCCGCATCCGCAGACTGGGTTCGTAAAAACGCCGTTGGCTGACGGTCCCGAGGTAGCGTCCGGCGCGGCGGGCGGCGTCGATCATGGCGTCGCAGTCTTCGAGGCTCGACGCCAGCGGCTTTTCCACCAGCACGTGCGACCCCGCTTCGAGCGCGGCCACGGCGGGATTCCGGTGGGCCGGGTGGGGCGTACAGACGATGGTCAGGTCCACGTTTTCGCGGTCGATCATATCGTAAATGTCGTTGTAGCCGGTGATGCCGTAGGTCTGGGCGAAGGCATCCGTTTTCTGGGGATTCCGGCCGTAGACGGCCACGAGCCGGGCTTCGGGCACTTGCAGAACGGCTTTGGCGTGCAGATGGGCAACTTTGCCGGGGCCGATGAGGGCGATGTTGAGCGGGCGCATACAGCTTTTTCGGGATAGAATTCCAACTCTCCGGAATTTTTGGGAGTCTTTACGTTAGTCCATCCTTCAAACCCATGAAACCCGCATTTCTACTACTTTTGGGGCTGCTAACGGCCATCTTCTCCTGCCGGAAGGACGTTGCTCCGGCCTCCGCCGACCCGTTGTACCGTCGCTGGCAGGCGATAGAGAGCCGGGAAACGGGCGGAAGCTGGCAAGCCGTCACGACAACAGGCAGCCTCGAATTCAGGCCGGATGGACAAATCCGCTACGAAAGTTACCCGACGCCGCCCTGCTGTGTTCCGCTGCGGGTCGAGCGAAACGAAGACCGGCTGCGGGGAACGGAATACAGCAACGAGGGCCGATGCGCGCTGATCAACTGCGCCCTACTGCGGGAAATGCGCATCCTGCAAATTTCTGACAATAGTCTCATTCTCCAGCACGACTACGAAAACCGCCTGATGGAAGTCCGCTACCGGGCCCTGTAAACCGACCCTTTCTATGAAATCATTTTTCCTCCTGCTCGCCACCACCATCCTGCTCACGGCTTCCTGCCGCGACAACGCCGACTTGTCGCCCAACCGCGCCTGCGGCGTCCGCGACCCGCTCGACAATCTGCCCTGGCTCAAAGCCCAGATGGACGATTTCCGCCAGAAAAAACAGGAAGGCGTGGTGACGGTCACCGCCTACGAATACAAAGGCCAGCAGTACATCGTGGTCACGCCCCTGTACCTTTCCTGCTACTTCTGCGTGGTTCATACCTGCGACGGCACTCGCTTCGACCCCGGCACCATGACCACCGCCCAGCGCGAACTGGTCGAGGCCATCAGCCGGGAGGGCAAAAGCACCCGTCTGTGGCCCCGGTCGTGACGGGCAGGCCGCTCAGCTCCCCACCCGGACTTCCGAAGGATAGCCCCGTTGGATCATCTCGGTGGCGACGGCCGTGTAGAACGCTGTCCAGGCTTCGGCGACTTCGGGGTTCCAGTCGCGGTCGAGGCCGGTTTGGAGGGTCCAGAGCAGGGCCCTCCCGACCAGCTCGTAATGCTCGGGTTTGACGCCGTAGCCGGTATGGCGTTCGGCCAGCGCGCCCACGTCGTCGAGCACGGTATCGAGCCGGTCGAGGCGAACCACCACGTAACTGAGCATGTCCAGCAATTTTTTATACTGCGGTTCCATATCCGGTTTGAACAGGCTCCGCAACTCGGGGGCTTCCAGAAAAAGGCGCGAATAAAACACATTTCCCAGCAGCTTCGGATCTATTTCGCGCAATAGACGCCACGTCTGCTTTACCAACACAATTTGCTGTTCCGTCATCATCATTAACTCCCTGCGCGGGATAGCGTCGGGCCTTTCTGTAAAGCTTTTATTTTTTTTAATAAGTCGCTATTTTTTCTCGCTCACTGGTCAAAAGTTGTCCCTCAATTGCGTCAAAGCCGCATCAAACCGTCGGCGATCGGCAACCATCCGAGTCGATTTTCGTACAGTTCACGGCCCGAACTCAACCAACCGGTTACAAAAAGTTGCGGTTTTTCGGCCAAATGAGCACTTTGCAGCCACACTCCTCACTCCCATTTCCTGATGATCCGATGAACGCTGTATTGATTGAAGACGAAAAACTGGTGGCCCGCGAATTTGCCTTCAAAGTAGCCAAACTGGACGCCGGCGTGACCATTGTGCAAACCCTGCCCAGCGTCAAAACGGCCCTGCGCTGGTTCGGGGAAAATGCCGAACCGGACGTGGTCTTTGCCGATATTCAACTGGGCGACGGTGTCAGTTTTGAAATTTTTCAGCAATACAAGCTTTCCTGCCCCATCATTTTCGTCACGTCCTACAACGAATATGCCATTCAGGCCTTCAAGGTCAACGGCATCGATTACCTCCTCAAACCGGTCGATCCGAACGACCTGCAGCGGGCCATCGCCAAAGCCCGCAGCCTCATCAAAGCCAAACCGGTTCTGCCGGCCAACCTTCAGGAACTCATCAAAGTGCTCCAGCAGCCCGGCAGCGCACCCAAACCCGCATACAAGGAGAAATTTCTGGGCAATGCCCGGGGCGGCTGGGTACCCATCGATACCGCCGAAGTGGCGTTTTTTCAGCACGAGACGCTGAACTTCCTCGTCACCCGCAACAACGAACGGTACACGCTGGATTACAACACGATGGACGAAATCGAAGAACTGCTCGACCCGGCCCAGTTTTACCGCGCCAGCCGCCAGTTCATCGTCAACATCGACTCCATCCACAGCGTCAAAAGTCTGGAAAATTCGAAGCTGATTCTCCGGCTCCGGCCGCCCCACCAGACCATAGAAATCGACATCAGCCGCCAGAAGGCCCCGATGTTCAAACGCTGGCTGGACCGTTAACCCCTGACCCCGTGCGCACGCTTCTGCAACTCGGCTGGTGGCTGGTCTGTCTGCTGACGGCCCCGCGTCTGCTGGCTTATCCGAACGTTCTGCCTTACGAATTTACGGCCATTCAGGAGCAGCAGGGCCTTTCCAACAATTTCGTTACCAATTTCTTCCAGGATCGGGACGGCTTTCTGTGGGTAGCCACCGGCGACGGCCTCAACCGCTTCGACGGCAGCCACTTTACCACCTACCGCCGCCAGCACCATCAGCCCAACAGCCTCGGCAACGGGTTTGTCCACGACATCTGCCAGGACCGGCAGGGGCGGCTCTGGCTGGCGACCGAGAACGGCATCAGCCAGTTCGACCCCGCCACGCAGCGCTTCCAGAATTTTTTTTCGGTTAACGGCCAGCCGCTGGGCATGTGCTCCAACATCGTCTGCGACCACGACGGCAACCTCTGGTTCACCACCCGGAGCACGGGGCTGTATCGCTACCGGATTCGTACGGGCAGGTTCGATTTTTTCCCCGCCTCCGGCGAAACCCTCCGCGGCCTGCAAAGTACGGCGAGCAAAAACGGCCTGCTCGTCGATCCGCAGCGCCCCGGCCTCTGGCTGGCCACCTATTCCGGCCTGCATTACCTCGACATCCGGACGGGCGCGTTTTTCCACGCCCGCCACAACCCCCAGAAGCTGCCCATTTTCAACGGAACCTACGTCTCGGCCCTTACGCTGGACAGCACCGGACGGCTCATCTTTGCCGACAACGGGCAGCGCAAAGTCATTATCTACGACCTGAAAACCCGCCGGATCGAGCGGGCGATTACCCTCCGAAGCGCCACCGGCCTGTCGGAATTTCCGCTGGCGACGATTTTTGTGGACCGCAACCGGAACCTCTGGACCAGTTCGTGGACCTACACGCTGTTTCACATCGCGGCCGACACCTACCGGCCCACCGAGTTTTTTCACCGGGAGAACCAGCGCACGTCCATTCCGGCCCAGTTTTTCTGGAGCGGCTGGCAGCATCCCGACGGCTCGGTCTGGCTGGCGACCGCCAACGGCATCGCCATCACCAATCCGGAGCGGACGTTCTACCGCGTTCACGATCTGGAGCGGGCCGTTCCCAACATCAACCAGTACTTCGGCATCACCTCCCTCACCGACGCCGGGGATTCGTGGTGGCTCACTACGCCCTACTACCTCCTGCATTATTTTCCGGCCGCGGAACGGCTGGAGCGCTACCCGCTGCCCGTGCAGGAAAACGTGGACTATGCCTACCACCGGCCGCAGACCCTGTTTTCGGAGGACCAACAGACGTTGTTCATCCGGTTCAGCTCGACCCTGTACCGCTTCGACGTCCGGCGAAAAACCTTTACGCCCCTGCCCATTCCGCCGGACCTTCCAGGAGCGGGGCAGGGACTTACCTACCTCTATCGGCAGGGCGACTACCTCTGGGCGTTCGGGTACTTTCCCCACGGTCTTCGCCTCCACCTTCCGACGGGGCGGTGGCAGTCGTTCCCGATTTGCCTCGACCCGGGGGCGGCGGCCTTCTCGGTGGTCATGGCCTCTTATTCGGCGGGCACCGGGCTGTGGCTCGACGCGCCCTTCAACGGCCTTTTCCGCTTTTCGGAAGAGCAGCAGCAGTTTGTTTCTGTCAAGCCGAAGGGCATGCTGTCGGGCCGGACGCATCTTTTCGGGCTGGCGGCGGGTGAGGGGCACACACTCTGGCTGCTTTTTCCGGAAGACGGCCTGGGGCAGTACGATACCCGTTCGGGAACGTACCGGTTTCGGGAGGTGCCCGAATGGGGCAGTGTTCATCCCCAGTTTATCGCCCCCATCACCGACCGGGCCGGGCGCATCTGGAGCGCCCGTTACAACAAGTTTTCGGTATTTTCTCCCGATCTGAAACAGCATCTGGCCTTCAGCCTGTCCCTGAATGAACCCACGCTGCAATACCTCAACTACCTGCTTCCGCTCCGGAACGGCCGTGTGCTGGCGGCCATGAAAGGGTTTCTGGTCGAATTTTTCCCCGAAAAGATTGCCTCGACCACGCCCCCGGCCCGGCCGCTGATCAGCAGCGTATCCCCGACCGACACGACCTTTCTGATTCATCATCAGGGTACGAAAGTGTCGCTGGCGGTGGGGCAAAACAATTTCAGCATCAATTACTCCATTCTGACCTCGCGTTCCGGCGACTACCAGTACCGTTACCGGCTGGAAGGGTACGACGAAAAATGGGTCGAGGCCGGAACCCGCACGACGGCCAATTACACCAAAATTCCCGGTGGCGACTACGTGTTTTGCGTCCGGGCCGTGGCCGACGGCGTCGAACTGCCCGAAACCCGGCTGGCGATGCACGTCGATATCGAATTCTACCGAACCGTCTGGTTCCAGTTGCTGCTCGTGCTCGGTATTCTGGGCGGCATCGGCACGTTTGTCTGGGTCATCTACCGGTCGCAGACGCAGCAGACCGAACGGCTCCACCACCTCCAGATGCAGGCGACCCGGCTCCAGCGCGACAAGACCGAAATTCAGTACCAGAACCTGATCAACCACCTCAATCCGCATTTTCTGTTCAACAGCCTTACGTCGGTCAGCAGTCTGATTATTATTGATCCGGAGCAGGCGTCCGAATTCCTGCAAAAGCTGTCGGCCATTTATCGGTACATTTTGCAGAACAAGGAGAAAGAAGCGGTCAGCCTGGAATACGAGCTGGCCTTTGTGCAGCACTACATCAGCCTCCAGAAATCCCGTTTCGAAGATGGCCTCCAGATCACCCTGCAGGTTCCGGAGCTGTACCTCTCGCGGGGCATCGTGCCGGTGACGCTCCAGAACCTGTTCGAAAATGCCATCAAGCACAACACCATTGAGGACGAAAAGCCGCTGTTCATCCGGGTGTACGTCGAGGAGCCGTACCTGTGCGTGGCCAACAGCCTGCAAAAGAAGAATTTTGTGGAAACCTCCAACCGGCAGGGCCTGGAAAGCCTGAAAGCGCTCTACAGCTACCTCAGCGACCTCCCCATTGTGATCGGCGAACAGGACGGCGAATTTGTGGTGAAAGTGCCCCTGCTGTGAAGGCCCGCCGGGGGATTTTCAGCCGCCGTTCCAACGGTTCAGGCAGCGGCGGAGTCTTACTGGCGGTTAAAACCCGGCCCCTTTATGAAAATCCGACTTTTCCTGGCCCTTAGCCTGCTGACGGCCGCCCTGTCGTGCCGCGATGAAGACAGTCTTACCCGCCACCTGGCCTGCGGCGTCCGCGACCCGCTCAATAACCTGCCTTGGCTCAAAGCCCAGATGGACGATGCCCGGCAGAAAAAAGAGGAGAACATCACTACCGTGGTCGCCACCGAATTTAAGGGCCAGCAGTACATCCGGGTGTACAAAATGTACATGTCGTGCAGCTTCTGCGCCCTCTACACCTGCGACGGCAACCCGGTGGACATGAGCGGCCTAAGCACCGCCGACCAGCAGGCGCTCATCAAACAGGTGACTGAGGGCCAGAAGCAGGTGACGCTCTGGCCGGAGCGCTGACCGCCTGGTAATCGCCGCCGTTTTCATTTTCTTTTTGCCGGAAAGAAGCGACTTTTGCCCTTTCAAATGCCCGCCTACCACTTCCGCAAACTGACATGAAGCGACTGTTGCTGTTCCTTTTTTTTAGTCTCTGTATGCTCCCGGCCTGGGCACACCTGGGCAGTATTTCCGGCACTGTCACCGACGAGGCCACCGGTCTGCCCCTGTCCGGCGTCAGCGTCCAGCTCACCGGGCTCGGCAAGGCGGGACTCACCAACGACCTCGGGCAATACCGCTTCGACGGGCTGGTAGCGGCCACCTACCGACTGGAATTTTCGCATCTCGGCTTCAGCCCACGTACGGTATCCGTCGCGGTGGGCGACGACCAGACCGTCTCGGTCCGGACCGCACTCCGCCACGCGCCCATCGACCTCGGCGAAGTAGTCGTTTCCGCGCAGCGGGCCCATGACCAGCAGCTCATCAGCAGCCTCGACATCCGCCTCCGGCCCGTCACCCATTCGCAGGAAATTCTGCGGTTGGTGCCGGGACTCTTCATCGGGCAGCACGCGGGCGGCGGCAAGGCCGAGCAGATTTTTCTGCGCGGTTTCGACCTCGACCACGGCACTGACATTCGCCTGACGGTCGATGGCATGCCGGTCAACATGGTGTCTCACGCCCACGGGCAGGGCTATGCCGATCTGCACTTTGTCATCCCGGAGCTGGTGGCCGGCGCCGATTTCAAAAAAGGCCCGTATCAGGCCGAAAAAGGCAATTTCACGACGGCGGGCTGGGTGGATTTCCGCACCGTAACGGCGCTCGACCGGAGCTTCGTCAAGCTGGAAGCGGGCCAGTACAATACCTGGCGGGCGGTGGCCGGGGTGGATTTGCTGGGCCAGCGGGGTAAGGCCCGGAACCAGTCCGCCTACCTCGCCTCGGAATATTCCTATTCGGATTCGTATTTCGACAATCCGCAGGCATTCCAGCGGTTGAACGTGCAGGGGCGCTACCACGGCCACCTCACCGACCGCTCGCACCTGACCCTCACCGGCTCGACCTTCTGGAGCCGGTGGAACCATTCGGGCCAGATTCCCGACCGGGCGGTGGCGTCGGGGCTGATCGGCTTTTTCGGAGCCATCGACCCGACCGAAGGCGGTCAGACGGCCCGGACCAACCTCAACGCGCAGCTCGTGACGGTCACGAACCGCAACTGGACCCTCAAAAATCAGCTTTTTTACAGCCGATACGACTTCGAACTGTATTCCAACTTTACGTTTTTCCTGACCGATTCGCTGAACGGCGACCAGATTCGGCAGAAAGAAGGCCGTCATCTGTTTGGCTACAACGGCTCGGTTTCCCGCAGCGGCGTGCTGGGCAACGTCCAAGTGATCACCACCGCCGGACTGCAATACCGCCACGACCTGACCCAAAACAGTGAATTATCGCGCACGAAAAATCGCACGGAGGTGCTGGAGCGGAAGCAGTTGGGCCACATCAACGAACTGAATGCCGGGGCGTTCGTGGACCAGCTCGTCCGCTTTTCTGACCGCTTTACGCTCAATGCCGGTCTGCGCGTCGATTATTTCCGGAATCAGTACGAAGACCTGCTCCCGCAGCCCGCTCTCCGGAAGGCCACCGGCACGGCCATCGTTTCGCCGAAGCTGAATCTGTATTACACGCCCCTGCCGCAGCTTCAGGTGTACCTGAATACCGGCCGGGGTTTTCACTCCAACGATACCCGCGTGGTGGTACCGCAGGGAGGCCGCCAGGTGCTGCCCGCCGCCTACGGCGCGGATTTGGGTGTTATTGCCAAACCGACCCCGCGGCTGCTGCTGAACGCCGCGCTCTGGTATCTCTGGCTCGAACAGGAGTTTGTGTATGTCGGCGACGAGGGCGTGGTCGAACCCAGCGGGCGGTCGCGGCGCTACGGTCTGGACCTCTCGGCCCGCTACCAGCTGACCGGCAATCTCTACGCCGACCTGGACCTGAACACCGCCCGGCCGCGGGCCATCGGCGCGGAGTCGGGTGCCGCCTACCTCCCACTCGCCCCGACCCTGACGACCACGGGCGGCCTGTCGCTCCAGCGCAAAACGGGTTTCAGCGGCTCGCTGCGTTACCGGTACCTCGGCCACCGGCCCGCCAACGAAGACAACAGCCTCGTCGCCAAAGGGTATTTTGTGACGGATCTGCAGGTCAACTACGCCCGGCCCCGCTACCAGTTTGGCCTTGCCATCCAGAACCTGTTCAACACGCGCTGGAAAGAAACCCAGTTTGCGACCGAGAGCCGTTTGCCAAACGAATCCGCCCCGGTAGACGAAATCCACTTCACCCCCGGAACCCCCTTCTTCGCCCGCCTCAGCTGGACCTATTTCTGGTAAGCCCCAACAGTCATTCAGTCAATCAATCATTCAGTCATTAACCGATTGACTGAATGACCGAGTGCCCAGCCAACCCGCAGGTCGAAGCCCTTGGCGACGTGGCCGGTGGCGCGGAGACCTATGCCCAGTTCGAGGCGGCGGGCGGCGGCGTACAGAAGCTGGTAGCGCTGGTAAAAGCGGTCGGAATAGGGCGTGCCGGGATGGAACACCTGGTAGCCAAACTGAAGGCCGAACCGGTAACGGCCCTGCGCCAGTTCGTACCCGGCCAGCAGCCCCACCTGCCCGAAACGGCGGTCGGACCCATCCCGGCGAATGCGTTCGCGGACGGCGGCATCGGCGACGACCTCAGTGCCGAGACTCAGGGCGTGGAAGCGGTTCAGCCGGTACAGTCCGGTCAGCGCGGTGCCGAAAAGCGGCCTGGACACTTCCGGGAAGCGGTCGGTGGCCGCCAGCACATTCACCGAGCCGAAGACCTGCACTCGCCCCGCCCAGCGGCTTTCGAGCGGTCGCCTGTCTTTTCGGTAGTCCGGAAAAACGACCCGGCGGGGTTGCCAGGCCAGGCCCACGGCCAGCGTCGGGAAGTTCATGCCTTTGTTGGGTTGCCGGATGCCGCCGTTGGAAATGTGGTTGTAATGGGCCGCCGCCGTCAGGTCGAGCTGCGGCAAAAGGGCGTACGACAGGTGCAGGCTCAGCCCCAGCAGCGCGCTCACGGGCAAGCTGAAAAAGACGTTGTCCGGATTGGTCACCGGGTCGTGTACGCGGCTGAGGTAAGCGAGTCCGCCGGTAGCCCGCACCGATACGCCCGCCCGGCCGCGGTAGGCCAGCAACGGTTCGAAAAAGCCGCCCAAACTCAGCATCTGCCCTAATACGGCGGGGTTGTTGTAATCGACGAACGAGAGATACAGCCCCGTCCGGGCGAAGCAGTTGCAGGCGTCCCACGCCCGTCGGTCAGGCCGCACCCGGCTGTAGGTCAGCTCAAAACCTACGGGTTCGGTCTGGGCAAGGGGTCGCAGTTCTTTGGAATGTGGAATGATGAATCCCGATTGGACCACTGCTTCCAGGCGCTGAATGCTGCCGACGCTGTCCGGCTGCGCCCACAAACGACCCGGCAACAGGCTCCACAAACCCACAAAGCAAAGCAGTGTACGCATAGTGTTTTGGTGCTTCAGCGGTGCTCTTTTCTGAAAGCGGTCATTGCCCCCTTTCCGGGGCGATTGCTGTTCACCTAAAATAACCAGACAACCGGAACGCTGCTTCTTTATACGCAGCAAATCTTTTTTTATCTTGCCCTTTTAGCAGCCATCCCCATGCGTTTTCCCTTTTCTCTTTTTCTGGCTCTGTTGGGAGCCTTTTCTGCGTTTGCCCAGTCGTCGATTCCGACCGTCCGCACCAGGGAAGATTTTGTCTGGATTCGGTTAAACGGCGAGAAAGGGCGGTTCAGCAAAATCAACGAAACCCCTAACCCTTTTTATTTCAGCATCACCGCCCGGAAAACCGGCTCGGCCGTACAGCTTATTTCCGAACAGGATTCCATTTCGATTCTGCTTTATCCGGAAAAAACGACGGTCTTCCGCATTGTCCGGCAAGCCAAAGGCGACACGTTGACCTGTCATTTTCTGGGTGTTCCCGAAGCGGCCATTTTTTCGGAAGCGTACCAGAAAGCAAACCGCGGCAAAACCACCGTCGAAATCCCGGAGGTATACGAACTGCTGAACGTGGTGTTTGCGCTGACGGCCCAAAGCCGGAAAGACGAGAATCTGATTTACGACAAAACGCCTTATTACGAAGAAGTGCAGAAGCATTTTGCCCCCTGGCGGCAACATCCCGCGGTGCAGCGGCTTGATTCGATGCTGGCCGCCGGAAGCTATCACTCGCTCAAAATGGACAGTTACGCCTTTGTTTTTCAGGGCGATAAACTCGTCAACGGCGGCATCTACGACCGGATTAGCTGGGAAGATAAAAACACGCTCAGTCCCTCGCTGCCTCTGCTGGCGGACTTCGCCCGCACCTCGGGTTTCCGGCAGTTTTACCGGCAGCATCGGCCGTATTATACGAGCCTGACCGACGAGTACCGCCGCGAAATCGACGTGGCTTCGATGAAAAAATGGCTGGAAGCGCAGTTTCCGCGAACGCGTTACGACGGAATCAGGGTAATTTTCTCCCCGCTGGTGGCCTACAACCAGTCCGCGAACCGGTTTGAAAACAACGGGTACAAGGAAGCGCAGGCGCACGTAAATTTTCCGTACAAAAACCCGAAGTCATCGGCCACTCCGAAAGTACAGCAGGCGATCCGCATGGTCATTATCTTCACCGAACTGAACCACAACTACCTCAACCCGGAGGCCGAACGGTACGATAAACAAATCAAGGAGGCGTTCGAAAATCTGAAGTTCTGGACCGCCGGGAAAGCCTCGGACCACTACCAGGACCCGTTTACCTGTTTTGCGGAATACATGAATTACGCCCTCGTGACGCTGTATTTCTCGGACATCTTCGACGCCCAAACCGCCGAAAACCGCCGGAAAGCAACCGAAGAAAACATGGTCGGCAACCGGGGTTTCAGCCGCTTTGCCGAATTCGACCAGGAACTGCTCCGGCTCTACAAAACCCGCCAGCCCGGCCAGACCGTAGCCGATCTGTTCCCGGCGATACTGGAATGGGCAGGAAAAGTAAGAATGAATAATGAATGATGAATAATGAAAGCTCCGCCTTGTCAGAGCCCTGAATGAGCAAAGCTTTCATCATTCATTCTTAACTCATAACTCTTAACTCATAACTCTTAATTCCCTCCCGGCTTCAGCACTACCTTGATCAGTCCGGCTTCCTTGTCGTACAGCCGCTGGAACCACTCGGCCCCTTCGGTCAGCGGGGCTTCGGCGCTCAGGATGGCCTCGACGTTGATTTTGCCGGACGAAATCAAGGCCAGAGCGGCTTCGTATTCGCCGTTGATGGCGCAGGAACCCTGAAGCCGCAACTGCCGCGTCACGACGGCCTGAAGGGGAATTTCGACCTTCGGAGCCAGATTCCCCACCAGCGTGACGGTCGCCCCTTTCCGGACGCAGTCGATGGCCAGCGCCACCGTCGGCCCGGCCCCTACCACTTCAAACGACACGTCGGCGCCCCGGCCGTGGGTCAGGTCGCGGACGCGGGCGGCCACCTCGTCGGTTTTGGGGTTCAGCGTATCGGTCGCGCCGAGCTGCCGGGCCAGTTCGAGCTTGTTATCTTCCAGATCGACGGCGATGATGCGGCCGCAACCCGCCAGCCGGAGGGCCTGAATGACGAAAAGCCCGATCATCCCCGCCCCGACCACCACGGCCGAATCGTTGACCTGGATCGGTGTCAAGCTCAGGGCGTGCAACGCCACGGCCACCGGCTCCACCAGCGCCGCCTGTGTGAAGCTCACGTTGTCAGGCACGGCGTACAGAATGTGCTGCGGGACGGTCACAAACTCGGCAAAAGCGCCCTGACGCCGGAAATCCGGGGTCGAGACGCCCACCACTTCGCGGCCGTCGCTGAGGTTGTACATGCCCCGGCGGCTGTACCAGTCGTCGAGGGCGTAGACGGTCGAATCGAACGTGACCCGGTCGCCGACCTGCCAGCCTTTGACCTCCGCGCCCACTTCGGCCACGATGCCCGAAGCTTCGTGACCCATCACAATCGGCGGAATGCGGCGGCCGGAACTGCCGTCCATGCCGTGCACGTCGCTGCCGCAGATGCCGACGGCCTGCACGCGGACGAGGACATCGTTCGGTCCGGGCGTCGGACGGGGCAGGTCCTGAAGTTCAAAATGATTGTATTCGGTTAAGACTAATGCTTTCATGGCGATGCGGTTCTGTCAGGTGTAAATCCGCTGGAACGCTTCCCGGGGAATGGCGTCGAATTCTCCGTTCCGCAACTGCGGGTTGATTTCGTACAACGTAACGTCTTCGTAGGCGTCGGGTTCTTCGCCGAAGAGTTCGCGGGTTAAAGGTGCTGAGTACGCTTTTTTTACCCAAATAAACTTTTCCTCCGGCTTTTTGCCCCGGGCCGCGTTGTCGCCCAGCACAAGCGCGATTTTGCGCCAGTCGTTGAAAAAATACTCCTGCAACAGCGGAATCAGCTGGTTGCGGAACAGCCCGGCCAGGTCGGCCAGCGATTGCACCCCGAGAAAATACGCGTGCCCGAGCTGGTGGTCGCGGTCGTAGAGGAATTCGATGCGTTCGTTGATCGTCCGGAGCAAGGCCGCCAGATCGACCCCCTCGACCACCGGCAGCAAGGCCGCGTCGGGCAGCATTTCGCGGAAGGCGAACCGCCGCCGCAGAGCAATGTCCAGCAGGGCAATCGAGCGGTCGGCGGTGTTCATCGTGCCCACGACGTACAGGTTTCGCGGCACGCCGAACCGTTCGGCGGAGTACGGCAGGGTCAGCAGCAGTTCGTCCGCCGCCCCGAGGCGTTTGGAGGGTTCCAGCAGCGTGATGAGTTCTCCGAAAACGGCGGAAATGTTGGCGCGGTTGATCTCGTCGATCAGCAGCAGATGCGGTGGCGCAGCCCCCAGGCGCTCGGTCCGGCGGGCGGGCGTGTCGGCCAGGCAGTCGGGCAGCGAAGCATACCCCGCCAGCCGGGCCGCTTTTTCGCAGGATTCGTAGAAAACGCCCTTGCGAACCCGGTAGCTTACCTGCCCGCCACGCGATTCGGGCCGGATGCCCTCCAGAAACTCTTCGTAGCTGAACGAGGGGTGAAACGTCAGGGTGTCCGACGAAAACGGAGCCGCCAGTTGCCGGGCCGTGTAGGTCTTGCCCGTTCCCGGCGGGCCGTACAGGATGAGGTTCTGGGGAATGTCGGGCCGGGTCGGAGCATCCGCGCCGTAGGCCGGGGCAGCCTCAGCCACCTCGAACCGGGATTCGGCCAGCCGGGGGTCGCCCGCCAGCCGCAGAAGCTCGGCCAGATACGCTTCGTCTTCGGCCGCCCGGAAAATGGCGGGGTTGTGCTTCAGCGTATGGGGTCCCCGTTTGGCCGATTCCACCAGTTCGAGCAGCCCGTCGTGCCAGCATTTGCGCAGCACCTGATTGCCGAGGTATTCGGCCTGCGACTGTCCGATAATGACCGAAACATAGTCCGACTTGGCACTCAGCGGGTTAAAATCCACCCCGTCCAGATGCTGAAGCGGTTCGCGAAATTCCTTCCGGACGGTCAGCCAGTATTCCGCCTCGCTCCGGGCCTGTTTGACGAGCCGCAGGCCCAGAAAGGAATTAATGGAAGCCGAAATGGCCGGGTCTTTTCGGGCGACAAAGGCCAGTCGGGGGTCGCCATTCGGTAAGTTTATGATGTCGATTAACTCCTTCAGTAAACCAAAAAACCGCCGGACGGCCTCTGGCTGGTCTATTTCCCGTATTTTTTCCAGTAACTGCTGTTCTTGTTGTTCGTACCCCATCGGACATCCTGGCGTCGTAAATGCTCAAAATACGATAATTTTATAATTTGCGGTTAATCGTCCCGCAACCTATCCCGGCCCATGTTAAAGAACGGAAAGTCTTTTTTGCTGTTGTTGTTTGCCGCCGCCTGCCAGTCGCCACAGACGACCCTTTCGGACCGCGTCTGTCAGCTTACCCAATCAACCGAGCAGCTGACGGCGGAGGGTGTGGTCCTTTCGACCACCCGCCAGCAGATTGCCTACAACGCGCAGGGCCTTCCCGTTCAGTACAACCATCAGCTCGCCGGTCGCGACAGCAGTTTTGTCATCGAATACAAAGGCACCACGGCCGTGCGGGCGGTCAGCGTGCACAACCCGGCCAACCAGCTTATTTTCCAGTACAACGCCTCGAACCAGCTGGCAAAAGTGGCCTACATGCTCGGCAATAACGAACGGGGCGGGTGCAGCCTGGAATACGAAGGCGGCTCTCTGAGCCGTATTCTGGAAGTCTGGAAACCGGGTACGGCGGGTGCGCCTTATCAGCAGCGGAGTTTTCGGTTCCAGCCGAACGAAGACCAGAACGTGCAGATCCAGCGGGTTACGCTGACCGCTTCGAACGGCAGCGCGACGGAAGAAGAATGGCAGTTTTCGTTCGATCAGACGGGCCGCCGCTCGCCCTATGCGGACGTGGGTCCGGCCACGCTGCTGGCCGTTCTGTCCCTGACCAACCCGGCCGACCCGTACCCCTGCCGGTTCCTGCAGCGCACGGGCCTGTCGGGTTACCAGCGCTACAGTTTCCGCAGCGGCCAGCGCATCCTCCGCGAAGCCGCCACCGTCGAGCCGGAATTCGACGCCTTCCAGAACCCCATCAAAATCACCACCGACCTCACCGGAAACACCACCGGACCGAGGAAGCTGCAGCAGACGTTTCAGTATTTGTGCGTTGAATGAATTTTGAATGATTGAATTTTGAATGATTGATAGGTTGAATGGTTAAATGGCTCCGCTAATTCAGGCCTGCGGAGCAAATCAGTCATTCAACATTCAATCATTCAAAACTCTTCCCCTCAGCGCCTCGTACAGAATCTCCGCCGGGTGCTGGGCTTTGCGGCCGGTGCCGTCTTTGATCTGGTGGCGGCAACTGGTGCCGGGGGCGGCGATGAGGACGTCTTCGGGCTGCTTCCGGACGGTGGGAAACAGCACCAGTTCGCCGACCTGCATCGAAAGGTCGTAGTGCTCAGCCTCGTAACCGAAGGAGCCCGCCATGCCGCAGCAGCCGGACGGAATCAGGTGCACTTCGTAACCGGCGGGCAGCGACAGCATCTTTTTGGTGGCCGTCAGCGACGACAGGGCTTTCTGATGGCAGTGGCCGTGTAGTTTAATCAGCTTTTTTTCGGTCGTAAAGCTTTCTTCCCGGATTCGACGGGCGTCAATTTCCCTGGCGATGAACTCATCCAGCAGCAGGGCGTGCTTACTCAGACGGTAGGCGTCGGCCTTCAGGTGTTCCGAAACCAGATCGGGGTATTCGTCCCGGAACGACAGGATGGCCGAGGGTTCGATGCCGACCAGCGGCGTGTCCTCCGTGATCAGGTCTTTCAGCGCCGCCACGTTCTTTTCGGCAATGGCCTTGGCCTCGCGAACCAGCCCTTTGGAAAGGTACGTCCGCCCACTTTCGGCATGCTCCGGCAGGATGACTTCGTAGCCCAGGCCCTCCAGAAGCAAAATAGCCTTCTGCCCGACTTCCACGTCGTTGTAGTTCGTGAATTCGTCGCAGAATAAGTAAAGTCGGTTAGTCGCCGGTCGCCGGTCAAGGGTCGCGCCGCCGGATTTCGACGCAGAAAAACGGCCTGCCGACTTTTGACGGCTTTGGAACCACTTCCTGAGCGTTGTTCCCGCCAGGTGCGGCATGGTCCGTTCGGGGTGGAAGCCGACGGTGCGGTTGGCGAGTCGGCGGAGGGCGGGCGTGTTGTAGATGGCGTTGTAGGCCCAGGGCGCGAGGCTAGCCAGGGCCATCAGCCTCGTGAAATTACCGACCAGTCGGCTGCGCAGCGGCGTGCCGTTGGCGTCGTACTGCTGCTGCAGAAACTCCGCTTTCATGCGGGCCATGTCCACGCTCGACGGGCATTCGGCCTTGCAGCCTTTGCAGGAGAGGCAGAGGTCCAGTACGTCTTTCACTTCCTCGTAATCGTGCTTTTCGGGCTGGCCTTCGCGGGTGTAGAAATGCCGCAGGATGTTGGCCCGGGCGCGGGTCGTTTCCTTTTCGTTGCGGGTGGCCATATAGCTCGGGCACATGGTTCCGCCGGTGATGTGCGTTTTGCGGCAGTCGCCCGAGCCGCTGCATTTTTCGGCCAGATTAAGCAGTCCGCCCTCCGCCGAAAAGTCGAACACCGTTTTGGGCTGGGGCACGGCCTTGTCGGCTTCGTACCGCAGGGCCTCGTTCATCGGCGGCGTATCGACAATCTTGCCCGGATTGAAAAGGTTCTGCGGGTCCCAGGTGCGTTTGACGTCCTGCACTAGTCGGAAGGCCTCCTCCCCGATCATGAACGGGATAAATTCGCCCCGCAGCCGCCCGTCGCCATGTTCGCCCGAAAGCGAGCCGCCGTATTTTTTGACCAACTCGGCGGTATCGGCCAGCAGGGCGCGGAATTTCTGTCGTCCGTCGGTGGTCTTGAGGTTGATCAGCGGCAGCACGTGCAGTTCGCCCGCCCCGGCATGGGCCGAGTATTCGAGCGTCAGGCCGTGTTTTTCGGCGGCCATTTTTTCCAGCTCGTCAATGTAGTCGGGCAGGTCGCGGACGTCCACGGCGCAGTCCTCGATGAGGTTCACCGGCTTGTCGTCGCCCGGAATGTTGTACATGATGCTGAGGCCCGCTTTGCGGAGGTTCCAGGCTTTTTTGGCCTCGTCGCCGAACAGAATCGGAAAGGCGTAGCCCAGGCCGCGCGCCCGCAGGTCGGCAATCAGGGCTTCGGCTTTCTGCCGGACGGCCTCGCTGGTTTCCTCAAAGAACTCGACCATCAGAATCGCCTTCGGGTCACCCTGGACAAAATCCCGGTTCTTCGACTGCTCGATGTTGGTTTTGGTGAGTTGCAGAATGTAATCGTCCACCAGTTCGGAGGCGTAACACCGATGCTCCAGCGCCACCAGATTGGCTTCCAGCGAATGTCGGATGGTATCGGTATGGACGCAAACGAGCGCGCTTTCGGCCGGCGGCAGGGGCAGCAGGGCCAGCCTCGCCTCGGTGACAAAGGCGAGCGTCCCTTCCGAACCGGCCAGCAGGCGGCAGAAGTTGAATGTCCTGCTGGTGCCCGTTACACCCCCCGAAAGCGGCTCCCCGTCCTCCTCAAAAAACGCCAGCAGTTCATCGAGCGCGTAGCCCGTGTTCCGCCGGGTGATGGTTGGTTTGGGGAAACTCTCCCGGATGAGCTGCCGGTTTTTCGGCTGACGCAGTACCGCGTCGATATGCTGGTAAAGTTCTTGTTCGAGCGGACCCGAAACGCCCCGGCCCTCGCATTTGGCCCGGAATCCGGCTTCGGTGAGCGGCCCGAATTCGGCTTCGGTCCCGTCGCTGAGCAGCACGTTGACCCGTTGCAGATGGTCGCGGGTAGCGCCCCAGACGATGGAGTGCAGTCCGCAGGAGTTGTTGCCGATCATCCCGCCGATCATCGCCCGGCTCGCCGTGGACGTTTCGGGGCCAAACATCAGCCCGTACGGCTTCAGAAAAGCGTTGAGATCGTCCCGGATGACGCCCGGCTGTACACGCACCCAGCGCTCTTCGGGGTTGATTTCCAGAATTTTGGTAAAATGACTGGAGATGTCCACGACGATTCCCCCGCCCACGACCTGCCCGGCCAGCGAGGTGCCCGCCGCCCGCGGAATCAGCGAGGTGCGGTGCTGCCGGGCAAACTGAACCAGATGCCGGAGGTCGTCCACCGTTTGAGGAACGGCCACGGCCAGCGGCATTTCCTGATAAACGGACGCATCCGTCGCAAACAGTCGTCGCATGGCCGTATGCTCCGGCGAATCGTCGAAGTAAAGGCTTCCGATCAGGGATTTCTGAAGGTCGGCAAAGGGCAGCGATGGCGGGGCAATTCGGAACATAATGGGTCGAAAAAATAGTCCCTAAAGGTACGAATTTTTACGCGGAAAAGGGTCCGCATCCGCCTATTCCTGGGCCCTCTGCCCGAAGAAATCCGCGCCCGGCCGCCCGCCCAGGTTCCCGCCGCAACTTATCCGGCCCGCTGGCTTTCCGGATGGGAAATCGTTTCCAGATAGCGTATGGCCGCCTCCCGCGCGGCGGACCGGCGCGTTACGGTCGCCGGATAGAGCAGTCCGCTGAGGTCGTCGTACAGGGCCGCCGCGGCTCTGGTCGCATCGAGCAGGGAAGCGCGTTCGGGCCGGGCGACGGTGGCGTGTAACCGGGCCAGATCGTCAGCGGGAAGAATCATTTCCAGCTTCCGGACGCCCCGGGGCAGACTGCCGTGTTTCAGGTGCAGCAGCGGCCCGAGCACCATTCCGCGCAGGAACGAAAGAAAATCGAGCGCCTCCAGAAACTCCCCCCGGCCAATTTTGCCGACGCCGTAATGCACCCAGACCCAGTAGCGGTCTTCCAGCCAGGTAAAATCCGGCTGCGGAAACCGGTAATCGGTGGTGTTCAGCACCCGCGTCAATACCTCATCCCGTTCGAAGAGAATGACCGGGTTTTCTACCCGCTGCGCCAGTTCGGCCAGGGTCACAAACTTGATATCGACATGCAGCAACGGGTCGTCGTAGAGCACAATGAGGAGGCGGGGCTCGCCGACATGGTCGCCGGTGAAGGAAGAAAGCACCGTGCCCAGCCGCCCGGCCATCGACCGCATGGCGGCCAGTTCGGGCGCAATCCGGTCACGGGTCACGAGCACCAGGTCGATGTCCGAAAATTCATCCGTTTCGCCGGTAATCCAGGAGCCGCCCGCGGCCAGCCCCAGCACATTTTCGTCGGTGGACAGAATCTGAACGGCTTTTTCGGCAAACGCTTTCAGGAGAGGATTTTTCATGGAAGAACAGGTTGGAAAATTATCCCATAACCGAGCCTGTTCGGGAAACGTTCTTTGCAAACGGCCTTTTTTTGGGCCAAAACAGACCAGTCAATAAGATGTGCAGTCAACCGCCGGACGAGCGGGTTTATGCTACAGTTTAAACCCAAAAACTCAACGGATATGAGCATGAAACGGATCATCGGGTTGCTGCTGACGATTGCGGGCCTGATTGGATTGATTTACGGCGCGATGGACCTGACCAGCGGCGGAGTAGCCCGCGCGTCCCTTGTATACCTGGTGCTTGGCGGCATCTTTTTCTTCTCCGGCATCGGACTGATCCGGGGCACCAAGGATGAGGCGATATAATCAAAAGTCGTCCGTCGGTCCGTCGCCCCGCTCAGAATTCTGAGCGGGGCGACGGACCGATGGGTTAACTGACGGGCTCCAGTTCCTTCACCCGCTCGATTTTCCCCACGATAAAGATGTACGAACACGCCCCGATGAAACTCAGGGAGCCGATAAACACCAGTGCGGGCTGAAAATTGCCGCCTTTGACGAGGTAACCGATGACGATGGGCACGACGATGGACGCCAGATTGCCCATGAAATTAAAGACGCCGCCCGTCAGACCGATGAGGTGTTTGGGGGAAAGAATGGAAACGAACACCCACGAAATCAAGGCCATCCCCGCCCCGAAAAAGGCCAGCGCCATGAAGAAAATGACCATCGCCGTGTCGGCCGTGTAATTGGCCCCGACGATGCTCACCGACAGCAGCATGCCGATGATGATGGGCGTTTTGCGCGCCACGCCGATGGATTTCCCCTCCTTCACCATCTTATCCGAAATGTACCCCGAAAGCAACAGCCCCGCGCAGGCGGCCAGAAAAGGAATCGAGGCCAGAAAGCCGGTTTTGATAAAATCCAGCTTCCGGTATTCTACCAGATACGTGGGAAACCAGGTCAGAAAGAACCAGAGGGTGGCGTTGACGCAGAACTGGGCGATGTAAATTCCCCAGAGCGTCCGGCGATTGAGCACCTGTTTCAGGTTTTCGCGGTTCCAGACGCTCAGACCGGGGCCCGTTTTCCGGGCGCGGAACAGTCCACCGCCCTCTTCGATATGGTTCAGTTCCGCTTCGCTGACGCGCGGATGGTCGAGCGGATCGCGGTAGAAGAAATACCAGACAACGCCCCACACAATACCGACCAGACCGGTCACGACAAACAGCCCTTTCCAGCCGACAGACACCTGCAACGCCGTGAGCACCGGCGTCAGGAAGGCCAGTCCGATGAACTGCCCCGACACGAACAGCGCGATGGCCGTCGCCCGCTCCTGGTCCGGAAACCAGCTCGTCACGACCCGGTTGTTGATGGGGTACGACGGGGCTTCGAACGTGCCCGTTGCCAGCCGCAGCGCAAACAGACTCGCAAAGCCCCGGGCGAATCCCTGAAAAACGGTGCTAACCGACCAGGTAATCAGACAGAAAGCGTACAGCACGCGCGGGGCGTATCGGTCCGCAATGAGTCCGCCCGGAATCTGGAGAAAAGCATACGCCCAGCCGAAAGCCGAGAAAATATACCCCATTTCCACCTTCGACAGGCGGAGGTCTTTGCCGAGGGCCGAAGCGGCCACCGACAGATTGCTCCGGTCGAGGTAATTGATCACCACGTTGACAAACACCAGCGCCACCATGGCGTACCGGATGCGGGACATTTTTCCTTGTGCCTTCATGGGCGTACGGTTAGATGACTGAATGGTTGTATGGTTTTGGCCGAATGGTTTAGAAGCTTACCGGGCCGTCCAGCCGCCGTCGACCGTCAGCAGCGAGCCGACCATGTAGCTCGCGGCGTCACTGGCGAGGAAAATCGCCGCGCCCTGAATTTCGCGCAGATGGCCCCAGCGGCCCAGCACGGTCGCCCCGACGACAAACTTCTGCCCTTCTTCCGTATCGGCAATCGGCAGGTTCATTTCGGTCAGAAACGGACCCGGGCAGATGGCGTTGACGTTGATGTTGAACGGGGCCAGTTCGACGCCCAGCGCCCGGGTCATCTGCACCACGGCCCCTTTGCTGGCCGTGTAGGGCGTCCGGTTGCCCAACCCGACCAGACCGAGCGTGCTGGCGAGGTTGATGATGCTGCCCCGCCCGGATTCTTTCATGTAGGGCGTTACGGCCCGGCAGCAGAGCCAGGTTCCGGTCACGTTGACGCGCATGACCTTTTCGAAATCGGCGGGACTGATCTCGTCGATGGGGCCGCGGATGTTGATGCCCGCACTGTTGATCAGAATGTCGATGCGGCCGAAAGCCTCCATCGCCGCCCGGGCCATCGCTTCGGTCTGGTCCTTGTCCGTAATGTCGGCGGAGAAGGACAAAGCCCGGATGCCGTAGTGCCGACTCAGTTCGTCGGCGGCCCGGGCGCCTTCGTCCGCCGTGCGGTTTACGAGCAGCATATTGGCTCCGGCCGAAGCCAGTCCGGCGGCCATGGCCAGCCCCAGTCCTTTGGAACCGCCCGTTACGATGGCGGCGCGTCCGGTGAGGTCGAATTGTTTGATTCCGGGGAGTACGGTTGTCGTTTCCTGTAGCATGCAAAAGGGTTATTTACTTCATTGCCAGGCTGTCTTTACTGTAGGCCAGGCAGGCCAGAATATTCTGTTCTTCGGCCGCCAGCTTCTCTTCGGCGTTCAGCGGGGAGACGCGGGGAAGCGCCGTCGGGGCTTTGTGCTGCCGGACAAACCGAAGCATCTTCGCCAGATCGCCGCCCGACAGGCCGGAAAAACTGGCCCAGTATGCGTCCTTCAGGCACGGAATTTCGAGCGGGTCGCGGGTAATCATTTCGAGATTGAAGGTTACCGCCGGATTGTGCTGTTTGCAGAGCGCCACGATTTTCGGCAGGTCGAGCAGGCCCTTGCCCAGCGGCACCTCCGACAGCAGGAACCCGTCGGCGTACTCTTCCACGGCCATGTCTTTCACGTGGGTGCTGACGACATACGGCACCAGCGTCTGCACCACCGCCATGGGGTCTTCCAGCAGGGCGATGCTGTTGCCGAAATCCAGCGTCGCCCCAATCCACTCGCTGCTGAGTTGCCGGAGCACCGCCGCCAGTTCGTCGGCCCGCCAGTCCTTGTGGTTTTCGACGCCGAGCCGGACCTGCTGGCGGCGCAGCACCGGCTCGGCCAGTTGCAGAGCCTGCACCGCACTTTTCTGAAAGGCTTCGAACTCGGCCAGCGACCGGAAAGTTTCGTACCGCCGCCCGCCCAGACTGACCGTCCGCAGCACCCGCGCCCCGGCCTCCCGGGCCGCCCAAACGTCTTTTTCAAACGCCGGAACGTCTTCCGGTCTCTTCGGCAGCCCAATGGACCCTTCGAGGTACAGCCCGAGGTTTTCGCGCCGGTCGCGGACTTTCTGGACAAAATCCGGTGCCCAGTCTTTCACGACCACCTGCACCCCACCCGCCCCGATCCGGCCGCAGTGTTCCAGCAGATCGATAGCATTCGTGAATGCCGGAAACCGCGCACTGGCCGTTTTGCTGTTCCAGCGGCTACCATACGAGTGGACTACCACGCCCATCCCGGTTTCTTTTCCAAAACCCAAAGAAGCCGGAAACGAAAGGGCCAGAGCCCCCGCTGCAGCCTGCTGTAAAAAATCACGTCGGTCCATAATTTTTGGTTTAGGGTTCAGGGGTTTATAGTTTATAGTTGCTCCGCCAGTTTTGGAAATAGCGAAGCAACCCTAAACTCTAAACTATAAACCCAGCACTTTCCCATTTATTCACTTTTTCGCCTGCAAGACGTACTCATTCAGTTCGGCGGCTTTCCAGGGCATGACGCGGCCCTGGGATGTGATGCGGGTCATGCCTACTGTCCGGCGACTGACCGGGGGGGCCGAGTTGCCCCAGGCGTTCCGGATGTAGGTCAGGATGGAGGCAATGACGGCATCGTCCATGGTCGTGTGGGCGGGCATCACGGGCAGGATCGCCGGGGCGTCGTACCGTTTTCCGGCCACTTCCACGGGTCCTTCCATGCCGTGCAGGACCAGCAGCGTCAGCCGTTTCTCGTCGCCCATCACCCAGTCCGACCCCGTGAGCGGCGGCGCAAAGCGGTTCAGCCCCCCGCCGTTGGTGCCGTGGCAGCCCGAGCAGGTGGTCAGGTAATGCTGTCGGCCCAGGGCGAACTGCTCCTGGTCGGCCCCACTCAGTGCCGTTTTCTTCGCCGCCTGCGCTGTTTCGGCCGTTTCCCCGCGCACCGAGAGGCCGTTTTTGAGCGCCACCTGCCGCCAGTCGGGCGCTTTGGTGCTTTTCGCCATCGCCGAAAGAGCCGCCAGGTCGGATGCCTTCCGGCCGCGGACGATGGCGGTGGTCAGCATTTCCAGAAAAATTTCCTTGGCCGGTTCGGCGGTCTGCCAGCGCGGCGATTTCCAGAGGTACTGCAAAAAGGCCAGCTCCCGGTTCTGGAGACTGCTCAGGGCGGCATCCCGCACCAGCGGCAGCGAACCGTGCCGGTGAAGCAGGTTTTCCAGCACCGGATTGGCTACCGCCGGACTCAGCCCATTCGCCGTAAACGCCATCTGAATCGCCACCTCTTCGGCGGCTTTCGGGCTTTCGGTGAGCAGCAGCTGGCCGAGTCTTTCCCGAACGGCTGGGTCGCGGGCGGCAAACGGTTCCAGCAGCCGCAGGGCCGTGGTCCGGATGAGTGGGCTGGCATCGGTCAGGAGCGGAAAAAGCTCGACAGGCTGAAGCTGCTGCAGCCCTTCCAGGGTCCAGAGCGCGTGAAAGCGACCCAGTTCGGACCGGCCTTCCCGCACGGTCTGAAGCAGCGCGGGCCGGACTGTCTTGTCCCCGCGTTCGACTAATAGCCGCTGGGAGGCATCGCGGTGCCAGCCGTCAGGATGTGAGAGCCGGGCGACCAGTTGGCTGGAGGATTCCGCGGATAATTTTGCGGAACGTTCGGCCCGGCCGTTTTTGGGAACAATGCGCCAGATGCGGCCCCGGTGGATGGGCAGAACCAGATTGCGGCTGACCGACTGCTCTTTCAGATACGGCGTCATGTAAGCGCTGTGCTGCACGATGCCCCGGTACATATCGGCCACGTACAAAGCTCCGTCCGGGCCTTCGGTCAGGTGCACCGGCCGGAAACGCTCGTCCGTGGAAGCCAGAAACTCCCGGCCGGGATGCGGGTCGGAGGCGGCCAGAATGGGCCCTTTTTCCTCGACCACGTTCCGTTTGACGAGGTTCCCGGCGGGTTCGCAGACGAAAATATTGCCGTGGTAGGCCGCCGGCAGCGCCTTGCCCCTGTAGGCCAGCGGCGAACAGGCCGCCGTAAATTCCAGCAGCTTCCCGGCCTTGTCGAGCGTACCGGGAATATACCCCCGGTTGACGGCCGGGGTGGGTCGAATGGGATAAATGCGGCGGTCGACGGTCAGGCCGTGGTCGATGCCGGTCGTGGGCGTGTGGTTTTTGTTCCGAAACAGGTAATTGGGCGGCACCAGATCGCCGTGCAGCTGCGACCAGTTGTAATTGTACAGCAGCCGCCCCTTGTCGTCGTGGCTGAGGCCCCACTGCCCGCGGAATTCGGTACTGTCGCGTTTCCAGCTGCCGCCGACCAGCTTGTACCGAAACCGCGATTTGGCGTTGTAATACCAGTTGTCCACCCCGCGCCAGAGGCCGTTTCCGGCATGTTCGGGCAGGCCATTTCCGGCGTAATCGGGGTCGATGAGGGTTTTGGAGTCGGCGCGGAGGTCGCCGTTCCGGTCTTCGGTCATCCAGAGGGCGTTATTTTCGGCGACGAGCGCCCCGCCGGGTACCAGTGCCAGCGCGCGGGGCAGGATGAGGCTGTCGAGGTACACCGTGCTCCGGTCCATGCGGCCGTCGCCGTCGGCATCTTCGAGCACTGAGACGCGGCCCACGCGCTGTTTTTCGCCCTGCCCGTCGACAGTCGGCATAAAGCCCCGCATTTCCACGACCCACAGCCGCCCGTCCGGGTCAAACTGAATCACGACGGGGTCCTGCACCATCGGTTCGGCCGCCACGAGCTGGATGTCCAGGTCCGGTTCAAGCTGAAAGGTGGCCCGCTCCTGTTCGGGCGTCAGGGCAGGCGAAGGGCCGTCGTCCGTCGTTTTCAGGGCAGTCAGGCACAGCAGGCTTATTCCAAAGCAACCGATCAGAACAGCAGAGGTTCGCATGAGGGCTCAGCAGGGCTTTACGGATAAATAGATTTTAATCCATAAAGTCGCCGGACGACAGCAAATACTACTATCACATCAGGGCATTTTACAATTTCTTCCCGCAAAAAATACCAAACGATGCGCCGCGGCCAAGGTTCGTTCCCGGAAAAAGGCGTTAACGGCCCGAACAAAAGAGTGAATTTTCGGGAACCGACCGCGAATGCTGCGTTAGCGTCCCTCCCACGGCTGGTAGTCGAGCGGGAGCAGTTCGCCCATTTTTTCGCGGCCCCACCGCCCTTCAAACACCACCGAAAGCGGGTCGGGCAGGCTGCCGCTGGGGTCGACCACGGCCGATTCGTCGGCGAGCCAGAGGATGGATGTCTGGGGTACTTTCCACTGGTTGGCGGGCAGAAAGCGGGGTTCTTCGTATTCTTTATGAAAAATGACGTACAGGTAATCCCCGAACCGGAGCCGGTGCTGGCCGCCCGTCTGGCTGAGCACGGCCGATTCGCTGAGCGGCTTGTTGACCAGATACTGCACGTATTTGTCGAACGCCCCGACGGGCATTTTCCGGAGCGTGGTATCCCGGCTGCGGTCCGGCGGAACCGCCCCGGTCGGCCCTTCGTCGGGTCGGTCCGAAGCTTCCTGTTTTGGGTCCCGGATGAGCCGGTACAGAGTGTACCCTTCCGCCGCGGCCTGCCGGTCGACGAGCGCCTTCAGAAAATGCTGCGGCGAACCCCAGTACGCTTTCCGGCGGTTCGCCTCCCATTTCTGGAGCTGCCGGGCGTTTTTGGAAGTCATTTCTTCGAACAGCGCGTACCCGTAATGACTGACGTACTGCGACCTGAAATTACAGGTAAACTCCTCCAGCGTGTAGCGGACCAGGTACCCCAGGGCCTTGTTTTCGATCACCAGCGGCTCATCGGCCCGGACCAGAAGCGTATTGCCGTCGTCGCTCAGGGAAAACCACAGCGCTTTGGGATTCAGCAGGCGGCAATCGTTTGAAAAGGCCGTTTCGCCGATAAAATTTTTCCGGAACAGCGGAAAATAGTCCTGAAAGCCGTTGCGCAGCCGCCTGATGGTGACCGCCTGGAGTTCGCTGGCTTTGGGCGTCAGCAGGATCAACAGCGGCCGCGCCAGCGTGTCGGCATTGATCTTGAGGCTGAACGTCTCGTACCCGAGGTAGGTCACGACCAGATCGACGGCCCCGGATGGCACGCCGGTCAGTTTGAAATGGCCCTTTTCGTCGGTGTTTTGCCCCCGGGTGGTATTGCTGACGAAGACGTTGGCAAATTCCAGCGGCTTACGCGTGACCGCATCCACCGCCCGGCCTTCGATGGTTCGCTGGGCGAACGACAGGCCCGGCAGACCGAGCAGGAAAAGAAGAAACACAAACCGTTTCATAAAGCGTACCATGGCCCGAAGGTACGCATTTCGGGCCATTTCCGGGAGCCGCGGGAACGTCCTTCAGGGCATTGCCGCCCGGAAAACCCCGTCCACCTGGATGGTTTTCACCTCGTAGGTGTGGTCATCGAAATGCTTCAGCGAACCCGAAATGCGTCCCCGGATGATTTTTTTGGCGCGGTTGTATTCCGTAACGGTGATTTTGGCGTGGGTATCGTGGCGAACGCCGAACTGATCGACGTACATATCCGTGTAGCTCGTCCCGTCGCTGGTTCCGGCCACGATGCTGTTGAAGTCGTGATCGTCCGTCGAGTACGTGCCCGTGCCGGTGAATTTGCCCACCCCGGCCGACAGGTACACCTGGTTTGCCAGCGGCGCGTCCTGCGCCAGTTCCGTCATCAGCACCGACAGGATCGGCTCGGCGACGGTCAGGGTGACGGTCGGCGTCTGGATTTTCCGGCTGCCAACCGTCAGTTCGTTGGCGGCGGCGATGGTCAGGTTAGTCACAAACTGAATCTGCGGCCCGCCTTTCATCACCAGTTCGACGCTGACCGCCACGGGGTTGTACGGCGTCGCCGGAACCTTGTTCGGAGCGCGGTAGGTGGCGCTCGCCCCTTCGTTCAGCACCGTCAGCGCGCCGGAGTTTTCGTCGAAGCGGCTGCCCAGGTCCTGCCCGTTGACGCGCCAGTTCTTCACCTGCGACCGGTCCATTTTTCGCGCCTCGACCAGCGGGGTGATCAGATCGTCCGGGTCGGGGCGGTCGGGATTGGCTTCGCGCCGCCCCGGCTGGTAGAACACGTCGAGCTGCACGGTTTCGCCCGGGGCCAGCGCCGCTTCGGTCGGCGTCATGAAATACTGTTCGTAGATGCTCCAGTCGCTGAAGTGCGGCAGGCTGGCCGTCAAGGTCCGGGCATTTTTATCAACAGTCACATTCGTAGTTCCCATCCAGACGCGGTCGCTGCCCTGAAAGGCGATGCCGAGCGCTTCGGGGGCCGTTCCCGCCAGGTCTTCGGGGCGGTAACGCCAGGTCAGCTGCACCGGTTTGGCAAACTGCGCACCGTCCGGCCCGAAGCGGTAGGCCAGTCCGGTGCCGCCCGGGGCTTTGTTTTCGATGGGCTGGATGCTGATGGTGGTTTCCCGGGAAAGGGCACCGGCCGGGAACACCAGCGTCAGTTTGCCGTCGGGCAGGGCAATGGTGCCGCCGGCGGGTCCAATGCTTTTGCTGACGGCGGCCCCCATCGGCTGGCCCAGTTCGGTCGGCGTTCCGGATTCCGGCGCGGGGTCGGTCGTTTTGTCGGGCTGCTGGCAGGAAGCGGCCAGCAGCATGAGCAGGCCGCAGACCATACGGTGTGTTTGTTGTCGGATAAACATGGAAATTTCGGGTATCAGTTGTTTACTGGTTGCCCCGAAAGTCCGCCAAATCCGCCGGTGCGGAAAGGCGCCGACTGATGAATTGCGGGAAACGGCCGATGAACTGCCAAAAGGCGGCCGGACGGCGTTCGCTGCCAACGGGGCGACAAAGACCAGCGGCGTTCCGGACCACCGCCCTGCATTTCAGTTTCGTTCCGCCCCGATTCGCCCCGGCAATTCTGCCTTTCACGTACAAATATTTCGTTCCCGTCGGCCGCCCCGCCATTTTTGCACCAGGTCCGGCGGCAACGTAATGACCGGATCGCCACACTCTGTTCACCATGTTTGGATACCTCTTTTTTTTCGCTACCGCCCTGTTCTATCTGGGACTGGCCCTTTTGACCGCCTCCAAGCCTTCGCTGGTCGGCGAGAACGCGATGGGGTACGGGCTGGGACTGGCGTTCCTGGGTCTGGGCTTTGCGCTCAGCAGTCTGGCCTTCAGCATTTCCCTGCTGGCGGGCGGCAGCCTGCACTGGGTTTCCCGGAATCCGGGCCTGCGGACCACGCTGGTGCTGCTTTCCTGGCTCTTTATCACACTGACGACCTTTTTCTGCGCCGTTTTCAAATGGGAATGGCACTCCGCCGACGACCAGACCTACCCGTCGTTTCTGCACGGGCTGGCGGTCGGGCACGGGCAGGTCTGGATTCCGCTGCTGTGGCTGGCGGCCGGGTGGCTCTCGCTGAATGCCGGATGGGCACAGCGCCTGCCGTCGCCGGTCCTGCCGGGACTGTTTTTCGCCGCTCTGCTCATCAGCACGGTCTACAGCGGCGGGCTGGCCGTGGGCTATCTCCGTGATTCGGCCTTACAGGCAGCGGCCGAGCAGGCCCGTCAGCAGGCCCAGGCCGACGAGTGGCACCAGCGCAATCTGGCCAATATCGCCGCCCACCAGCCCACCGACCCCATCATTAACCTCCTGAGCTACTCCACCCGGCTTCGGCCCGACGACATCCGGCAGGCGGCGGTGGCCAAAATCAAAACCCATCCGGCCTGGGAAGCCGAAATTCTGGCGCTACTGAAAGACCGGCAAGCCTACCGGGAAGTGTACTACTTTTTGGACGGAAACCGGGTTGAACACCCTAGGCAGTTTGCCGGACCGCTGAACGAAAGCATCCTGTGGCTGGCCGAAAGCGTCCGGGCCGACATTCAGGACAGCAACAACCTGCAATCCTGGAGCTTCGACTCGTACGGCATCGCCCGGATGCTGCGGGCCATCGACGACCAGTTCCTGAATCAGGGCGTCGATTTTTACCCCCATGTCGTCCGGCTCCGGCAGGCCCTGAACACCCCGCCGCCCGAGCGGTTTCGGGACGTGCGTTTCACGGCGACGGATGTCGTGGAGGAGTGGCTGAAGAACCATAAAAAATAAGTTTTTACCCTTGAAAACAGGCAAATGAAACACTTTACCTTCCTTGTCCTGCTGGCGGCCGGACTGCTGGCCTGCCAGAAAAAGACGCCGAACAGCACCCTTTCCGCGACCGGCACCCCGCCCTCCGACTCGGCGGCCATTGCCCAGACGGTCCACGGGTTTTATAAATGGTACATCGCTTTTTCGCAGGACAGTACCAAACGGGTCGATTTTACCGAAGAACGGGACGAACATCTGGCCCTGAACCAGCCCCGGCTGGAACGGTATTTTGCCCATTTCAAGGCCAGCGGCTTCGTCAGCGACGAATTCATCGCCGGTGAGTACGCTTTTTACCGGGAATGCAGCCAGTTATGGCAGGCCGAAGCGGTGGATGACGTGCCCTCCTGTCTGGATGCCGACAAGTACTTCTGCGCGCAGGACTGGGACCCGGCGTTCTGGACCGATTCGCCCGTTCGCCTCCGGAAGCTGGGGCCGGACAAGGTGCTGGCCACGCTTTTCGGCAACCATTTCGACCGTCCGATGGAGCGGAATATCGAACTGAAACGGGAAAACGGCCGGTGGCGCATCACCCGCATTGAATGCGACATGGGACTCGGGGCGGGGCCGGTTCAGCTGAAATCGGTTACGGTCGATGAGGCGTACGTGGCCGCCCGGACGGCGAGTCGCCCGGACCTTTCGGAGGCGGAGTTTACCCGGCTGCAACTGGGCAATATCATTCCGGATGATCTTCGGCAGGACCCCCACATAAAAATCGTCGTGCTGGACACGCTGCTCGCCAACGGCCGAAACACGATTGTCCTCGCGGCCCGGGACAGCGACAGCGAGACGGAAGCCTGGCTGGTTCAGTACGACAATACGGCGAAAATGCTGTTCTGGGACCAGGTATTTTATGCCGACCGGGTTGAATACCTCAAAACCATCAGCGCGGTGGTTTCCGGCAACGGCGTAGCGATCAAAACGACCACGGAGACGGATGGCCGGACGTCAGAAAAAGCGAAAAAATACGTCCTGAGTAACGCGCTGATTTTTGAACGGGACTAAAGCCGTTTACTGACCAACCCGAAAAGCCGCCTCAGGAGCGGCTTTTTCCGTTTCACGGACCTCCCCGCTGGGCGCGCCGCCAGAGCGCCGCATCCTTGAAGCGCCAAAACAACTTTACTCGTGAACAAGCTCTGCACTTTTCTGATAAGCCTTGCGCTTCTCATTACCGCCTTTTCCTGCAAAAAGGAAACCGAAATTCTGAAACCCGAACAGGAACAAAGCCCTGAAACACCCGGAACGGGAAGTCCGGCGTCGGGAACCACCGCCAGCGGCGCCGTCACCCCGGTCGGGACGCCCGTGGGCACTCTCCTGACGGCGGTCATCGGACCGGCGGGCAGCTCCATCGAGTCCGAAGACAAGCGCATTCGGGTAGACATTCCGGCCGGTGCCCTGACCAGCAACCAGACGATTTCGGTGCAGCCGCTCGACCAGAACCACTGTCCCGGCGGCACCGGCCAGGCGTTCCGGCTGCTGCCCCACGGCCTGACCTTCGACCAGCCCGCGACGATCTCTTTCCGGTACGGGAACGAGGACCTGACCAACTTCGCCGCCGAGGCGCTGGCCATTGTTTATCAGACCGACAAGGATATCTGGGAGGCTCCCGTCGGGCAGGAGCTGGACAAAAACCGGAAGACGATTTCGGTAAAAACGACCCATTTCAGCGACTGAACGTTTGTCAAATCGGTCAGCATCGACCCGGACGTATCCTACCTCGAACCGGGCCAGAGCGTCGAGCTGAAGGTCTGGCAGGTCATTGACCGGGCCAAACTGGCAGTTGTCAAGGGTTTGGCGGCCAAAACCATTCCCGTCACCACGTCCATGCTGGTGGATCAGAAATACATCGACAGTTGGACCCTGATTGGCCCCGGAAAGCTGGACTCCCGGCTGAACAAAGGCACCTACACGGCCCCGACCAAGTTAAGCGCCGAGACCCCCGCTCTGGTAGAAGTGGTCTTCCGGACGGACGGCATCGTGGTAGGACGGGTTCTGGCCCGCATTTTCGTGGTGCCCGAGGGCATTTCCATCCGCATCGATGGCGGCGACTGGCAGACCTTCGACGGCGATGCCAACAGCACCCAGAACATCGTGGCGGCCTTTAAGGGTGGCGATTACATCTCTCTGGGCTGGAAAGGCCGAAGCCCGGGCACGTACGCCTGGACTCTGAGTGCAGACGTGGCCTTCAGTCATACCGTCGGCACCATGCTGTATCAGCACGTTTACATTCAAGGCAATAAGCCCCTCATCAGCGGAGGTTCGCTCATTATTGCGGAGGTGGGTCCGGCGGGCGGCGATTACGTGGTGGGGTCGTTTACGCTCAGCCCGGCGGGCTGGACCCGGGCTACGAGTACTGGAGTAACGGCCGGAACAGCTTCGATAGAAGGTATTTTCCGGGTGAAGCGGCTGCGCTGACTTTTCGGCTTTCCGGGAATGCTTTCCGCAGGGCTTTCCCTCAACAAAAATTACCGGGTTTTCGCCGGGACATTCGGGGAGTCGGGCGCCTTGGTGGAGTCCACCAGTGGCAGCCTCACCCGGAACTCGCGGCCGTTGTCTTCGATCACCGGGGCGGGCTGGCCCAGCATCTGGTACTTGGTCAGGATGTTGGAAAGGCCCACGCCGTTGGACAGCGTCCGGCTGGGTTTGCGCTGGAGGTTGTTGCTCACCACCAGCTGAGGTCCGTCCGTCGCGAGCAGAATGGTCAGCGGCTGTTCGGGCAGCACCACGTTGTGTTTAACGGCGTTTTCGATCAGCAGCTGCAACGTCAGCGGCGGAAGCTGCCGTTCTTCCATGCCCGGCAGGATGCGCGTCACCAGCTGGATAGCGTCGCCGTGGCGGGTTTTCAGCAGGTGATAATACGAGGTGACAAAGTCCAGTTCGGTAGACAGGGGAACCAGCGGGGCTTCGTTGCTGCGGAGAAGATACCGGTAGACCGAACTCAGTTCTTCGGCGTAAATCCCGGCCTGTCTGGGGTTTTCGTCTATGAGCGAAATGAGGGAATTCAGGCTGTTGAACAAAAAATGCGGATTTACCTGCTGCCGGAGGGCATCGAACTGCGCCTGAAGCTGCGCCTTGCTGAGCGTATCCACTTCCCGGCGCGACTGCATCCAGTACCTATACGTATCCATTCCCTCGTACGTAATGATGACCACGGCAACGATTCCCAGCGTATACAGGATTCCGAACGCGAGGCGGGCGCCGTCGGCCACAAAACCGGGCAGTTCGAGGATAGTGTACAGCCCGAACAGCAGACAGGCGAACGAGGTTGATACGGACGACGTGCAGACGAACCGGATCATCGAGCGCAGCAGGAAGATGTTGGGGTCGCCGAATTTCCGGTTGACAAACGCCGCCACCTGGTTATTGACGAGCCAGTTGGCAAACGAGGTCACAAACGTTATGCCCGTTGCCATCAGCAGCGTACTGCGGTTCTGCCAGTACGTCTCCCCGATGAGAATCCAGTTCAGCAGTCCGATGTACACCGGCAGAATCAGAAGCTGCAACACCCAGTCGTAGCGGGAATAGTTCAGGGACCTCATCAAAAAGCGGCGTTATGTGGCTATGCCCAAAGCTACAGAAAATACCTAAATTGTTCATAAGCAGTGACGCAGCGGCAACGCCGGTTTTTCCCGTTGCCGGACTTGTCCTTTGCCCGGCTCACCCTGCCTTCGCCCCGGTCGAATGTCAGTCGGACCGATGACAAAGATCACCCTTCCGGGCATTGTCTCCATCCCCTGCCGGGATACATTAGTGCTGCTTTCAAAAGTTGACAGCGAGACAAAACCAACAATCCTATCCGTTATGAAACGAATTCTATCGCTCCTTCCGACCGCGGTCCGGTTCCGCGACATCAACTGGCTGGCCGCTACTTTGTGGCTCGCCCTGCTTTCTTTCTCTTTCGTCGCTCCCACCCGGGCCCAGACGTTTGCCGGACAAAACACCTACGGCAGCACCGGAGAAGACTACGCCCAGAAAATAGTGGCCTCCGCGGACGGTGGCTACTTTCTGGTGGGTTACACCTACGGAAATGACCGTGACGTGGTGGGCAGCAAAGGCTTCAGCGAAGGCTGGATCGTCAAAATCGACAAAGACCGGAAATGGCTCTGGCAGAAAACACTGGGCGGACAGTCCGTCGATGAATTACGCGCAGTAGCGGCCACTCCCGACGGTGGCTGTGTGGTAGCCGGACTCACAACGTCTGAAAACGGCAATGTGCCGCTACCGGCCAAAGGAGACAACGACCTGCTGGTTGCCCGACTCGACGCAAGCGGTAACTTAGTCTGGGTCAGACGATTTGGCGGCTCCGGGAGTGATTCAGCCAGCGATGTAATGATTACTTCCGACGGTGGAATTGCCCTTACCGGCACCACCACCTCCCACGATGGGGATGTGCGCGGACAGCACGGAGAAAGCGACATCTGGGTCTTGAAACTGACCGGAACCGGCGACCTGCTCTGGCAGCGAGCGCTGGGCGGCAGTTCCGTTGACCAGGGCCGGTTTATCGTCCCCGGCCGGTTTGGTGCCGGGTTTCTTATCGGGGCGGTCACGGCCTCCCGGGACGGGGACGTTGTGGGCAACAACGGGCAGTACGACATCTGGATGGTTCAGCTCGGCGCATCGGGCAATCTGGAGGCGCAGAAAACCGTCGGCGGGCCGGACAATGACAACATCACGTCGCTGACCCGGTTGTCGCAGGGCGATTACACCCTTACCGGCACGACCACCGCGCTTACTCCTGCCGGCTTCAGCCAGCCCGAAGCCTGGATAACGACAAGAACCTCTTTCTTTATCGGCACGGACGCCTGGAGCTGGCGGCGACAGCTGCGCAGACCGGGCCGCGAGGTTCGCGCCGGTTCGGTAACCCCGTCCCCCGACGGCGGCTACCTGGTCGCCGGCATTTCATTGCCCGTCAATGAGCAGGGCCAGCGGGGTTCCAGCGACGCTTGGCTTGTGAAGTTCAACAGCGACAACGATGTGGTCTGGGAGCGGACCTTCGGCGGCAGCGGCTCGGATGAGGCCGTCAGCGTGGCGCTGACACCGGAAGGAAATTACATGGTCCTCGGCAACACCGGTTCCAACAACTGGGATGTCATCGGCAACCGCGGCGGCACCGACTACTGGCTGTTTAAGGTCATCGAGCCGCTGCGCATTCTGGAGCCGGTGCACAATTGCCAGACGGGCAACGTAACCATCGCTACGGCGGGCGGCAGCGGCGGACCCATCGAATACCGCGTTGCCGGGCTGCGCGACTGGGGTGCCTCGCCCCTGTTCACCATCCCGGCGCACCAGGCCGACGGCACCACGTTTACGCTGGAAGCCCGGCAGGGTGACGTGGTGGTCCAGCGGCTGTTCTCTACGATTTGTTTCCGGTTCGACAATCCGCAATTGGTTATAACCACCCCCACGTACAGTTGCGCCTCCGGGTCGTTGTTTTTCGAGGCCAATCGCTGGGCGCCTGGTGCAGAATTCCGCGTTGCCGGTCTGCGTGACTGGGGGCCGTCGCGTAATTTCACCGTCCCGGTGCATCAGCGGTCGGGCACCGTATTTACGCTGGAAGCCCGCCTGCCCAACGGGGCCTACGCCTCCCGCACCTTTGCGACTTACTGCGAGGAAGGAACGCCCATTTACGGGGCGAGGCTGGCGTCTGAAAGCGCACCCGACAAGGTTGCTGTGCCTAAACTCCGGCTGAGTGCCTTCCCGAATCCCGCCCGCAGCCAGACGACGGTCGAACTGTCGGGGCTGAGCGGTCAGGCGGCGCGGCTGGTCCTGAGCAATCTGCAGGGGCGGGTCGTCTGGGAGCAGACGGTCGAGGTGAAATCCGAACGCCAGCGGCAGGTGGTTCCTCTGACCAATCTGGCCAATGGGCTGTACATTCTGCAGGTCAGCACGGCCGCGGGTGTTCAGCGGGTTAATTTGCTGAAAGAATAACCGTTCGGGGCCGCGGCTGAGCCGCGGCCCCGACGATTACAGGCCATCCGTAAATTCCTTGCCTTTCTTCTTAGCCTGCTTCAGCCGGTAGTTGAACGTCAGGTTGACCTGCCGCAAACGGCCCTGCGAGCGCGAATCGGTGTAGAAATTGGGACCTTCGGTGATACTCCGGAACACGCGGGAGTTGAACACGTCGATGACGTTCAGCGTCAGCGTCGCGTTGTTTTTCAGAATATCGCGGCTGAACGCGATGTCCAGCGCGGCCAATCCTTTGCGGCGGCCCTGGGGCATCTGCTGCGGCGCTTCGTAGTTGCCGCGCAGCTGGAAATCCGTTCCTTTCAGCATGGTCACCCGCGAGTTGAGGCGCGTAAACCAGCTGTAGGTATCGCTTTTAAACCCGGTATCGAGGTTGTCGCCGTCGGTGATGGCCCGGAAGAAATTAAAGCTGCCGTCCAGTTTCCACCATTTCCAGGGCGAATACGCCGCCGTAAATTCATAGCCAAACGAGTTTTCCACCGCCAGGTTTTCGGGGCGGGTGTTCGAAAAACCGTTCTCGTCCACGCGGCGGATGCGCAGAATCTTGCCGGTGGTGTGCCGGTAGTACAGCGACGAACTGATGGAGCCTTTGCGCATCGTCTGGATATGGCCCAGTTCGAAGGCGTCGGTGAATTCCGGGTTCAGGTCCGGGTTGCCGCTGAAAAAGTTGCGGGCGTCGCTGTAGGTCATAAACGGGCTAAGGTCGTTGTAGTTCGGACGGCGCACACGGCGGCTGTAGCTGACCTGCAGGGCGTGCTGCCGGGGCAGTTCGTAGGTCAGGTGAACGCTCGGGAACAGGTTGGCGTACCGGCGCGGGTTCACCTCCCGGGTCAGCCGGAGCGTCGTCGTCACGTCCGTCCACTCGGCGCGCAGACCTGCCTGGTAGGAGAATTTCCCGGCTTTGTTGCCCAGAATGCCGTACAGCGCGTGGATATTTTCTTCGTACAGAAAATCGTTGGTCAGGTTTGGCAGCGGCTCCCAGACCGTTTGGGTGACCCGTTGCAGCACCGTAAAATCGTTGGTCATGTCCCGGAAGCTGCTCCGGGCTCCGGCCTCAAATTTCCCGTCTTTGCCGAACGGCTGCACGTAATCGATCTGCGCCAGCCACTGCTTTTCGGTTTCGTCGTTCAGGGAACGCTGGAACAGGGTATCGCCCACCGGCCGGGTGGCACCGGGCAGGAACCGCCGTTCCGTAAAAAGCTGGTCGGAGCTTTCCCAGTTGTCGAGGTAGCGCAGGTCGGCGGTCAGTTCGTGGCCGCTGCGGGCGAAGGTGCGTTTCCAGCTCAGGGCATACTCGGAGTTCGGCTCGGTTTCGGTCTCGTCCTGCGTCCGGTAGGTCAGCGAACTGAGCACTTCCGTGTTCGGGGCGTAGTCGAGGTAGTCGATGTTGGCAAACCGCTTTCCGATGCTTTTCCGCCACGTATAGGCGCCCGTCAGCGTGTTTTTGGAATTAATGAAAAAGTCGATACCGCCCCGCGCCGTGTTGAAGCGTCCGTTCAGGCGGCTTTCCATGCGCTGGCGGCTGGTGATGGTCGTATCGTCTTCGAAAACGCGCTGGTAGAGCGAGTTGCGTCCGGGCGTATTCCGGTACGAGCCGGTATAATTGACGAAGAAATTCACCTTGCGGTGGCGAAAATTCAGGTTGGCCGCCGCGCCGTAGTTGGCCGGATTGCCCGCAATGAGGTCAAACGAGCCGTTGAAGCCCTGGCTCTGGTCTTTTTTCAGAATGATGTTGATGATGCCGCCCATGCCCTCGGCTTCGTAGCGCGCCGACGGGTTGGTGATGATCTCGATGCGCTCCACCATGCTGCCCTGCAACTGCTGGAGCCCGGCCCCGCCTTTCAGACTGACCAGCCCGGACGGGCGGCCGTCGATCAGAATCCGGACGCTGCCGCTGCCCCGCAGGCTGATGTTGCCTTCCACGTCCACCGCCACCGACGGCACGTTCCGGAGCAGGTCGGTCGCCGTCCCGCCCGCGTTGGCGAGGTCTTTGCCGACGTGAAAGATCTTCTTGTCGAGGGCCAGTTCCATCACGCTCTGCTCCCCTTTGATGACGACTTCCTCCAGATTTTTGGCGCTCGGCACCAGCTTCACCGTCCCGATTTCGACGGGCTGACTGCCTACCGTAACGCCCTGAACCACTTTTTCCTGGTACGAGAGCACCGTGATTTTCAGAAAGTAGCTGCCCGGCCGGGCCTGGAGTTCAAACCGGCCCGATTCATTGGAGACCGCGCCCGTCAGCAGGGCCGTTTCGCCGGTTCGGAAAAGGGCGACGGTAGCGAAGGGAACCGGTTTCTGCTGTTCGTCCAGCAGCAGGCCGCTGACCTTTACCGAACGGTCGGTCTGGGCTCGAGCCGGAACGGACAGAAACAGCAACATCCAGACACAGAGCAGGATGAGTCCGGAGGCGAAGGAGGCATTTTGCAAGGAGTAGCTTTGTTTCACGAACACGAAGTTTAATAGATAGCCCACAAATCTTTTAGGAAAGCCTAAAGTGACCGAAAGTTAACGCTCCATTCTTTCTGCCCGCCAATTTTACCGACGAAACCGCCTTTCGGCTCGACCACCGGAGCCTGCTATACGCCGGGCCGTCCCCAGGCACGAACCGGCCCCGGGCGACAACCCTCCGGCCGGGCGAGTCCTTTAATGCGGTATCAGCCTGGAGAATATGTTTTCAACGCCTGAATCGGAGTGATTTGCCAAGTCTCCATCGCGCAGCGACCCAACGTTTGTAGCCTCGGGCACCCCCTGGTGTTTCCGTCGCGTAGCGACCAAACTATGGCGAAGAAGCGGGTTTGGTCGCTATGCGACGGGCCAACCGGCGACATCGGGGTAACCGGTCGCAAACAGTTCAGCTTTCTCCTTCCGCCGGGTTGGTCAGACACGGCAAACGGGTTTATTGACCGCCCCGTGGTGTCCGGTTAGAGACTTATCCGAAAATAGGTTAATTTTATCGGTTCATAAACCGCAGTACCCCACGCGATGACTTGTCGATTGCCTGTTTCGGGCCGGAAAACCTTATTGTCTCTTTCCGGACTTCTGTTTAGTCTTTTCCTGAGTCTGTCCGGCCACGCCCAGCAGACCGCCATCAGCCGGGGGCCGTACCTCCAGCAGGTGACGCCCGAAAGCATGACCATCCGCTGGCGCACGGTGCTGCCGACCGATAACCGGGTCCGCTACGGGACCAGTCCCGGCCAGTTCACGCAGCAGTTTACCGACACGGCCCGGACCACCGAGCATATCGTGCGGCTCACAGGTCTGCAACCGGCGACGCGCTACTATTATTCCATCGGCGACGGGGCCACCGACGGAACCACGCGAGCCTATCAATCCTTCACCACGGCTCCGCCCAAAGGGTCCAGCGCTCCGATCCGCATCTGGGCGCTGGGCGACTTCGGCAGCGGCAACCAGAACCAGCGGGATGTCCGCGACCAGTTTCTGAAAGCCTCCGCCACCCGCCCCGCGGACCTCTGGCTCTGGCTGGGCGACAATGCCTACTGCTGCGGCCGCGAACAGGATTTTCAGCAGTACGTTTTCGACACCTACCCGACCATTCTGCCGGGTCTGCCGTTCTGGCCCACGCCCGGCAACCACGATTATGCCGACAACGTCAATAATTTCGACAATGCGTATTACAAACTGATTACCGTTCCGCAGCAGGGCGAGGCGGGCGGCGTGCCTTCGGGCTCCAAAGCGTATTTTTCCTTTGATTACGGCCAGATTCATTTCGTTTCGCTCGATTCGTACGGCCTCGAAGCGGGCAAATTCCGCCTTTACGACACAACCGGCACCCAGGCCGAATGGCTGAAGCGGGATCTGGCCGCCAACCGCCAGCCCTGGACCATCGTGTTTTTCCACCATCCGCCCTACGCCAAAGGCCAGCGGAATGCCGACACCGACCCGGAAATGACGGCCGTCCGGCAGCGGGTGCTGCCCATTCTGGAGCGTTTCAACGTCGATCTGGTGCTGCTCGGCCACAGCCATACCTACGAACGGTCGTACCAGTTGCACGGCTTTTCCGGCACGTACGACCAGTTCGACCTGGCCAGACACGCCGTTTCGAGCACGACGGGGCGGTACGATGGGTCGGCCAATTCGTGTCCGATTATTCAGAAAGGCAAAGGAACCGTATACGTGGTGAACGGCTCGGGCGGGCAGATCGGCGGCCAAACGCCCGGCTGGCCGCATCCGGCGATGGTGTACGCCAACAACACCATCGGCGGGTCGATGATTATCGATGTCCTGGAAAACCGCCTCGATGCTAAATTCATCATGGCCGACGGGGTAACGCGCGACCAGTTTACCATCATGAAAAACGTCAGCCGGACCCAGACGCTGACCGTTCCCTACGGCGAAACGGCCCACCTGACCGCCTCCTGGCCCGCGCAAAACGAGACCGGCCCCTACCGCTGGTCGGACGGCACGGTCGGAAAACGGACGCTGAGCGTAGCCCCGGCCAAGTCTGCCCGTTTTACGGTTGCCGACGAGCAGGGTTGTCTGCAGGACGTTTTTGACGTAACCGTGTTGCAGCCGACGGGTCTGGAACCGGGTGCCGAAGGCCGCCTGTCCGTCTTCCCCAATCCCACCACCGATTTTGTAACGGTCAAACTGACGTTGAACGCCCCCGCCCCCATCGAGTGGCACCTGACCGACCTGCAGGGCCGGTGCGTGAGCGAGCGAACCTACCCGAAAAGCGGGAAGCTGGAGGACCATATTGCCCTGCCGGACGGCGGAAAAGTGTTTTTCCTGAAAGTAAAAGCGGGAAAAGAAGTTTTCACCCGGAAAATCGTGCGTAATTAAAGGTCTTTCTTCTCCGTGGTCGGTGTCCGCATCAAGCTGTACGTTCATGGCTGCGCAACGGCCGTTTGTGGTTTGGGGAGCGGCGAGATATAGTCGAAGCCACGCTTGAGTTTGAGAATGGGCTTTTCGAATAGTCGCCAGGAAGCGTAGGACGTGAGCAGCAAGAGGCAGAAATTCTCGAAATGGAGCACATACAAAGCGGGATACGTTTCGCCTAAGAATTTGGCATTGAAATAACGCAAAAGACCGCCCGTCAGGTAAGGAAGAAAATTATGGTACAGGTAGATACCGTAACTGATTTTCCCCATGAAAACCAGCGCCGGATTTCCCAAGATAAAATCAAAGAAAATCACCCTTCGACCTTCGTACAAAAGAATAGCGGTAATCAGCCAGACGGTACAAACGGCCGTTAGTGTTCTGGATGGAATAAAGAAAGAATTTCCGGTTATCCGGGCCATCTGAAGCAGAAAACAAAGCAGGGCCAGAACCGAGGCATACGGGTACGCCTGCTTCAGCCAGGCCGGTTTTTCGACCGCCGCGTAGGCCAGCAAAGCCCCCATTCCGAGGCCGTCAAAACAGGAAATCGTCCGGATGTCGCCCATCGGCGCGTTCCAGAAATAATACTGGGCCGCTTCACCCAACAGAATGAATGTCAGGATAATGCAAAGCGGCGTCCTTTTGCCGGGCAGCAGCATCAGCCAGGGCCAGAGCAGGTAAAACTGTTCTTCGACAGAAAGCGACCACAAATGGGAAAGCATGCCGTCCCACGCCTGCCTTTTGACAAAATAAAAGTTAGCCGTATAGGAAACAAAATACCCCCAGTTGTCCCGAATGCCGGTATTCCAGATTGGTCCAATGAGAAACAATAGCAGTAACGCAGCGTAATAGGCGGGAAAAATCCGAAGGACACGGCGAATAAAAAATACCTTCAGCAACTGCCCTTTTCCAGACCCGGATCGCTCGGCCTGCCTGCGATTTTCCAGCAGAATTCGGGTAATGAGAAACCCGCTCAGTACGAAAAAAATATCAACGCCGTTGAACAGGTCTCCGTAGCGGTAAAGCAGACTGTCCTGCGGCATCCAATGCGCTATAATGACCAACATCACGGCGATTGCCCGGATACCATCAAGCTGTTTTATGTAATTCATCGGTAAATGGTATGGGGGCGACGGCCTTTTCCTGTATCTACGTTTCAGTAAATATTAACCAATAATCCTATTAGCCTTTTTCGGAAATTCTAAACCAGAAAGGAATATACCTTAAATGGAAAAGTAAACCGGCTGATTTTAGTAACCGGCATGCGTCCCGCCGCTTTTCTTATTCCGAACGGGCACTGGCCGCCATCCGCTGGGCTATCAAACTCGCGACAATCAGTTGCAGGGCGTGGTACATCATAATTGGCAGAAGCACAATCCCCGCCATCGTGCCGGGAAAGAGCACGCTCGCCATAACGCTGCCCTGAACCAGTGATTTCTTGGAGCCGCAGAACAGGGCCGTAATCCGATCCGGGCGGCTGAAACCGAGCGCGTTGCTGATGGCCAGCACGATTCCGTAAACGAGAAAAAACAGCGCCAGCATGGCCGCACCCAGCACCAGCAGGTCGGTCAGGGTGAGATCGGCAAACATGCGGCGGGCGAAGGATTCGCAGAACGAGGTATACACGATGAGCAGAATCACCGACTGGTCGAAGTACCGCAGCGCCGTTTTGTGCCGCTCGGCAAAGGCCCCAAACCGCCGGTTCAGCGCGATTCCGGCCACAACGGGCACGATGACCTGCAAAGTCAGCTTGCCGATGACCCCGCCCAGATCGTAGTCGCCCGACTGCTGGGTGAGCAGAAAACTCATCCAGAGCGGCGTCAGAAAAACGCCGATCAGGCTGGAAATGCTGGCGTTGAAGATGGCCGCCGGAATGTTGCCCCCGGCCAGCGATACCATCACGACCGAGGACGAAACCGTCGACGGCAGGGCCGCCACGTAAAAAGCCCCCAGCCAGAGCAGGGCCGTGTCGGGCGTCTGGAACAGCCAGCGGGCGGCCAGCACCAGCAGCGGAAAAAGGACGAAGGTGGTCAGGTGAATGGTCAGGTGAAGCCGCCAGTTGCTCAGGCCCGCCTTCAGCTTTTCTCCGCTCAGGCGCAGCCCGTAAAAAAAGAAAATGACCGACACGCCGTAGTTGGCGATGGCCGACAGCGAAAGCGGCCCCTCTCCCAGCCCCGGTCCGGGCCAGAGGTAAGCCAGCCCGATCATGCCCAGCAGGGCCAGCAGAAACCAGTCGAGGCCGACGCGGGCCAGTAAGGAAGCGAGCGAAGTGGTGGATTGACCGTTCAAGAAAAAGCAGAATTAGGTTCGAAAAGGGTAAAATTTTTGTCTGACAATTGCCGTATCTTTGGGCGACAGGCGTCAATCGTCCCGCAGTATAACAACAAAATCAGTACCGATGAACCACCGCCTCTTTTCAGGCTGTATCCTGTTTGCGCTCCTTTTTCTGGCAGGATGCAAAAAAGAAACCACCGAGCCGACTCCCCAGCCGCTGCCGGTAACCGCCAAACTGAGCCGCACGATGGCCTACCAGAACAGCTCGACCCGGTTTGCCGCGGAATACGAAAACGATGCCTTCAGGCACGCCGCCTCTCAGTCGGCCGAAAAACTGCAGTTCGGCTTCTGGACGACGTATCCCGCCGGGAGCGACGGCCTTAGCTTCAGCATTCCCAAAGCCCGCCAGAAAACCGGCCTTGTCGGGACGTACACCCTGGCGACCCTGCCCAACCCAGCCCTGGGTGAGGCTGCCGTTGACTACCGGTTTGCCACCGGCGAAAACTGCACGGTGATCTTCCAGAGCGGCACTACCCTCGTGGAAGGCTCTCTGGTAATTACGGCTTACGACCCCAAACGGAAGACCCTTTCGGGCACCTACACGGTCCGGCTGCCGGGCGCGTATGACCCGTTCGACCCTTCGTTTCTGCCCGAAAAACGGGTTAATTTTACCATCAGCGGCTCATTTGCCAACCTGCCCGTGAAGGATGAATGACCTCCGTTGACGCTGGACATGAGACATGAGACACTGGACGTGTGACACTGAACATTGGTCACTGGTTAGTCCCGGTTACTCCTGTCCAGCGTCTCATGTCTAGTGTCTAACGTCCAGCGTCAAACGTCCCTTCACTCAGGCCATTACGTTCGACTCCGCCAGCCGCAGGCGCTTCACCAGCCGGAAGAAGCGGACGGTCAGCAGCACGGCCGCCACCGACAGCCCGGCCAGCAGGCCCACCCAGATGCCCGCCGCGCCCAGCCCGACCTTGAAGCACATCACGTAGCTGACCGGCAGGCCCATGACCCAGTACGCAAACAGCGTAATGACCGTCGGCACGTTGACATCCGACAGGCCCCGCAGCACGCCCACGCCCACGACCTGAATCCCGTCCGACAGTTGAAAAATGCCCGCCATGATGAGCAGACTCGCGGCCAGCGTGGCGACCGGCGCATTGTCGCGGATGTAGAGCGAAACCAGTTGCTCGTTGGCCGTCAGGAATAGGGTCGTACAAAGCCCCATGAACAGGCCCGAGAGCACAAAAGCCGCTACGCCCGCCCGCCGCACGTGTTCCTGGCTCCCCCGCCCGATGGCGTTGCCGACCCGGATGGCCGCTGCCGAAGAAATACCCGTTGCCATCATGTAGGTCGTGGACGCCATGTTGAGCGCAATCTGGTGGGCCGCCAGCGGCACTTCGCCCAGCCAGCCGACCATCACCTGCGCCAGCGAAAACGTGGCGACTTCGAAGAAGAAAATGAGTCCGCCGGGGAGGCCAAGCCGCAGAATCTGACGGACTTCAGCGCCCGTCGGCTGGGTTCCGTATTCGGATTTCAGATACGGCCGGAACGTTTGGTTGCGGTAAATGTACAGGCCAATAGCGGCGGCCATGTAAAGCCGGGAAATCAGGGTTGCGGCGGCCGAACCGTTGAGGCCCATCTCCGGAAACGGCCCGATGCCCAGAATCAGCAGGTAGTTGAACAGCCCGTTGACCAGCAGGGCCGAGAGCGTAATCATCATCGCCACGCGGGGCAGCGCCAACCCGTCGCACAACTGCCGGGCCGCCACAAACAGAAAAAGCGGGATGTTCGACACGCTCAGGATCAGCATAAACTGCCGGGCCATGTCGGTCACCTGCGGCGTTTGCTGGAAAACGGCAAACGAAAAAGCCAGCGAAACCCCGGCCAGACCGAGCACGACGCTCAGCAGCAGGGCCACTTTCAGCCCGCCGCGAAACAGCCGGTTGATGCCCGCCTCGTCGGAGCGGCCCCGCGCCTGCGACACCAGCGCCGCCACCACCGACAGCCCGCCGACGCCGATGCTCGACACCAGAAACGTCAGCGAAACAGCCAGTCCCGCCGCCCCCAGCGGCGCGGCGCCGAGCAACCGCCCGACAAACAAATTATCCATCACCCCCATCAGCACCACGCCCAGCTGTGCAATGACAATGGGAATACTCAGCCGGAGCGTGTCTGACAACTCCGGTTTATACGTCAGTAACCATTTATTCATAGAAGGCCAACAATGGACAAAGCAGAGCGGTTCGACCGAAGCGGAATTCTGTGCGATTGAGCAAATGACTGATTGAGTGATTGACTGAATGACTGAATGACTGAATGACTGAATGACTGAGCGAATGAGCGAAGCAGGGCCTTCTCATTCAGCGGATTGTTAATAACCCGGTTACCGGTTAAGATAATCAGGTCTGCTCATTTTCGTGGTTACATCCAATGATTAGCGCAAAATGGGTTAACCGGCAAAAGCTCCGCTCATTCACCCAATCCCTCATTCACCCAATCAGTCATTCAATCATTCAGTCAATCAGTCATTCACTAATTCCCCCCGGCACTCCGACCCCGGTTCCGACATTTTTCGTATTTTTGCCAATACACAATAAAGGCTCAATCACTTGAAAGAGTACGGCAGCAATATTCAGAAATTAGTCGGGCACCTTCAGACCATCGAAGATCGGGAAAAGCGCACGCGCTACGCCCATATTCTGGTGGAACTGATGCGGCAGATTCATCCCAACATGCGGGATAATCAGGACTACTACAACAAACTCTGGGACGACCTGTACATCATGTCCGGCTTTACGCTGGATGTCGACAGCCCCTACCCGCCGCCGCCGCCCGACGTGCTCGGCCGGAAGCCGCAGCAGGTGCCTTACAACACCCACGACCTGAGGCACAAGCACTACGGGCACAACATGAAGCTGCTCATCGACAAGGCCGCCGCCCTGGAGGAGCCCGATGAACGCCGCGCCTTCGTGTCGTACCTCGCCCGGCTGATGAAAACCTTCTACATGACCTGGAACAAGGACTCGGTCGAGGACGAAACCATCCTGCAGAGCCTCATCGAAATGTCGAACGGGCGGCTGTCCGAGGATGTGCAGGCCATTCGCACCAACGGTTTTGTGGAAGCCACCCCGCGCGAGCGCACCGGCGACCAGCAGCCCCGCCGCCATACGCCGGTGCAGGCGTTTACCGGCCAGGGAAGCCAGCGCAGCAACAACCCCGGCTACAGCCAGAACCGCGACAATCAGAACCGCAACAACCAGAACCGTAATTTCCGGGGCAACAACCAGAACCGGAGAAGACGATAAAATCAGTTAAAAATTAAAAGTTAAAAGTTAAAAGTTAAGCTCCGCAGAAAGTCGGCCAATCGGCGGAGCCTGACTTTTAACTTTTAACTTTAAACTTTTCATTTCCTAAATGGCATCTTTCCGCATTGCCGGCGACCGTCGGTTGAAGGGCGAGCTTATTCCGCAGGGCGCTAAAAACGAGGCGCTGCAAATCTTGTGTGCCGTGCTGCTGACCAGCGAGCCGGTTACCATTCATAATATTCCGAACATCCGCGACGTCAACAAGCTCATCGAACTCCTGGGTACGCTCGGCGTGAAGGTTGAGAAGGTCGGCGACGCTTCGTATCGCTTTCAGGCGGATGATGTGGCCCTCGACATTCTGGACACGGAAGAATACCGGCAGCAGGCCGCCGCGCTGCGCGGTTCGGTGATGCTCCTTGGACCCATGCTGGCCCGCTTCAAACAGGGTCGGATACCCCGCCCGGGCGGCGACAAAATCGGCCGTCGGCGGCTGGATACGCACTTTCTGGGCTTCGAAAAGCTGGGTGCCAAGTTCAATTACGACGAAGTCAGCGGCATTTACAACGTAGACGCCAGCCACCTCCAGGGCACCTACATGCTGCTCGACGAGGCGTCGGTGACCGGAACGGCCAACGTGCTAATGGCCGCCGTGCTGGCCGAAGGAACCACCACGATTTACAACGCCGCCTGCGAACCGTACCTCCAGCAGCTGAGCAAGATGCTCAACCGCATGGGTGCCAAAATCGGCGGCATCGGCTCCAACCTCCTGACCATCGAAGGCGTCGAACGCCTCGGCGGTACGGAGCACACGATGCTGCCCGACATGATCGAGATCGGTTCGTTCATCGGACTGGCGGCCATGACGCAGTCGGAAATTACGATCAAGAACTGCCAGATTCCGGAGCTGGGCATTATTCCGGACGTGTTCAAACGGCTCGGCATCCAGATGGAATTCCGGGGCGACGATATCCACGTGCCCGCGCAGGAACGCTACGTCATCGACAGCTTCCTCGACGGCGGCATGATGACCGTTTCGGATGCGCCCTGGCCCGGCTTCACGCCCGACCTGCTCAGCATTGTGCTCGTCACGGCCGTTCAGGCGCAGGGCACGCTGCTGGTGCACCAGAAAATGTTCGAAAGCCGCCTGTTCTTCGTCGACAAACTCATCGACATGGGCGCGCAGATCATCCTCTGCGACCCGCACCGCGCAACGGTGGTCGGCCTGAATCGCCAGCAGCAGCTTCGCGGCATCCGGATGACCTCACCGGACATCCGGGCGGGCGTGGCTTTACTGATCGCCGCCCTTTCGGCCAAAGGCGACAGCATCATCGACCACATCGAGCAGATCGACCGCGGGTATCAGAACATCGACCTGCGCCTGAACGCGATCGGGGCCGAGATCGAGCGGTTGTAGTTCGTTAATTGATACAAAAAAGCCGTCTCCTGCGCAGGAGACGGCTTTTTTGCTTTCGTATAGCTGGAAACGTTATTCGTAGTAAAACCGGAAAATCCGCAACGCCTGCGCCGGGCTGACCACGCGGGCTTCCAGCGGCAGATTGGCGGGGTTGTAGCGGTAACTGATCGTCAGGTTCGGGTTCAGCAGCGGGCCGTGCATGCCGCCGAGGCTCGTCGCCCGGATGGTCAGTGGGTTGTTCTGGCTGGTAATGGCATACTGGTAATTCCAGCCCAGATCGCCGCCGTCGCGGAAAAAGATTAGCAACGGCAAACCGGCCCCGCTCAGCAGCCGGAACGGATTCGGGTTTGCGTCGAAGGTGAACGTCCGCTCGTAGCCGCCCGTGCCGTCGCTGTAAAGCTGGCGGGTTTTGACCGCATTGCCGCGGGCATCGTATTGCAGCGTAAACTCCGGCGTTTTCAGCCGGGTTACAATCCGCGTGGGCTGGCCCTGGGGCGCAAAGCCCAGCTCGTGGAACAGCTTTTCCTGACGGCTCTGAAAATCGTAGGTCAGGTTCACCAGTCTGCCCGCTGCGTCGTAGTCGCAGAGCATCCGTCCGCCGGAAGTCCACTGGTTCGGTTCGGTCGGCTGGCTCCGCTGGTTCCAGTCGGTCCGGATCTCCTGGAGACGGCCGCTGGCGGCGTATACAAGCTGGTGACGCTCCTCCTGCCGGTTTTCGATTTTTCCGGAAATCAGGTGTCGGCTGAAACGCACTTCGTTGATCCGGTCCAGCTTTCCGGCGGCGGTGTACGTGAGTTGAAGCGAGTCCACTGACTCATCGCCATCCAGTGGGTGCGGCTGCACGCGCACCAGGTGGGCCACCCGGTAAGCCGTCCAGTCTTTCCGGGCCTCAACCGCCGGGTCCTTCTCCGGTTTACAAGACATAATCGTGAACAAAAAACCGATCTGAAACAGCCTGAAAAAAGTCTTTTGGCCCAAAATCCCCGTATTAAACAGACACATAAAAAAAGCGGAGCAATTGCTCCGCTAAGGTACAGATAACATATGAATGGTCTGTATTAAATTCATTTAATCATTTACCCTGAGCCGTTTCGACCTCCATCGGATGGTCTTTCAGCAGTTGTTCCGGGGTGTAAAAATCCTTTTTCTTCTCGGTAGCGGCCCGCACTTTCTTTACCGTTTCGGGCATCACGGCGGGGGCCTGGTTCCCGAACGAATTGCGCACATAGGTCAGCACCGCGGCTACTTCCCGGTCGTTGAGCATGCCGCCGTAGGGCGTCATCGGCACCTGGCCGGGATAGTGTTTTCCGTTCACTTCAATGGGTCCCATCAGTCCTTTCAGGACGATTTTAATGAGGCGTTCTTCATTGCCCAGTACCCATTTCGTACCCGAAAGCGGCGGGAATCCGGAAGCCGCCAGCCCTTTGCCGTCGGCCTGGTGGCAGGTGATGCAGTAGCCTTCCCGCGCAAAGATTTCCCGGCCCAGCGTGTGCAGCGCCAGTTCTTCGCCTTTCAGGTGGGACGTAACGGTAACCTCTTTCTGCTTCTTGACGCCCCGTCCGTTCAGGTGCGCCACGGCCGTTTCGTAGGGCGGCTTCATCCAGTCGTCCAACGGCTTCCGGGCCGCTTCCGCCAGAATCGGCAGGCCTTTTTCTTTTCCAATCCAGGAAGCCGCCACCAGAGCCGTCAGCCGGACGCGGCTGTTGTCGTCCCGAACGGCCTGCATGAGCAGGTCCGCCTGGTCGGCTACCTGGTGCCCCGTGTAGCGCACGACCTGCACGGCCGCCGCCCGGACGCGGTAATCCTTCGCTTTCAGCAGTTGCCGGAGCAGTTTCTGGTCCACCTTGTTGAGGCCCCAGCTTACCCACAGGCCTTCGAGCAGGTGGTGTTCATAACGCGGGTCGGCTTTGTCGAGCGAGGCCGCCCAGGCCGTCAGTTTCGGCAGCACTTCGCTCGCTTTACGGCCTCTCAGTTCCCGCCGGGTGCGGTAACGGGTGCGGTACTCGGGCAGTTTGAGATTGGTCAGCAGTTCGTCCACGCTCGCTCCGGCCACCTTAGCCGGCGTCACCAGCGGCCGCGACGGGTACGTAATCCGGTACACCCGGCCATGCATGTGGTCGCGCAGCGGGTCGCGGGCGTTGTGCTGCATGTGCCCGATCAGGATGTTGTGCCAGTCGATGACGTACAGCGAGCCGTCTGGGGCAAATTCCAGATCGACGGGGCGGAAATTCCGGTCTTCGCTCACGATCAGGTCCAGCCGGTGCGTGCTTTTGTAACCCGTACCGTCGTCGGTCAGCCGGTGCATCTTCGTACCCAGAAAACCGATGGTGTTGTTGATCAGGAAATCGCCCTGCACCTCGTCGGGAAAGTGGCGGCTGGAGACAAACTCGATGCCCGAAGTCGGCCGGACGCGGTGCGCATCCTCAATGAGCTGTTTCGACTTGTGGGTGTACTCGCCGTAGCGGGGCAGCACCGTCCCCGGCAGCATCCAGCGGAAATCGGGGCTGGACGTTTCGGCAAAGAACGGCTGGCCCCAGTCGTCGAAGGTGATCCCCCAGGGGTTCGGAATCGACAGCTGGGCCGTCCGTTCGAGTTTTTTCAGCTGCGGGCTATAGCGGTAAAAGCCGCCGTTCGTGGCGCGGACGGGTCCATACGGCGTCTCGACGTTGGTATGCAGGAAAACGCCCTCGCCTGAGTAAATCGCCCCGGACGGGTCGGTCGTATAGGCGTGGCTGTTGTGGTGCGTATCGTGGTCATCAAAGCCGCTGAGCAGAATCTCGCGCTTGTCGGCCCGGTCGTCGCCGTTGGTATCGGTCAGTAGCAGGAAGTTGGTTCCCTGCGAGAGATAAACGCCTTCGGGAGCGATTTCAAAGCCAATCGGCAGGTGCAGGTGGTCGGCAAAGGTGGTCTGCTTGTCGGCTTTTCCGTCGTTGTTGGTGTCTTCCAGAATGATGATTTTATCGTCGGGTTTTGGGTCGCCGGGCTTGTAGTGCGGGTAGCTCGGCATGCAGGCCACCCACAGACGACCCCGGTTGTCGAACGACATCTGCATGGGTTTGGCCAGGTCCGGAAACTCCTTCTCAGACGCAAACAGCTCGATTTTGTACCCCGGGGCCACTTTCAGCTTGCCGACGGCCTCTTCGCCGTAGAGGTATTTCAGGCTGCCGTTCTTTTCGGGGTTGTAGTTCGTTTTCACCTCCGGCAGGCGGCGGGTGCGCTGGTCGGCGGCGGCGATGTCCATTTTCTGCCCTTTGGAAGCTGCCAGCCAGACCGCCGTATCGCGAATCGCCGTCATCTGGCGGATTTTTTCGATTTCGGCGGGGTAATTGTCCGGCCCGAACGGATTGTAGCGTCGTCCGTAGACGTGCACGCCGTTGGGAATTTTGTAATCGTTATGCCACATCCAGTCCTTTTCGATCACCGCTTCGCGGATCTGGGCGCGGCGGGCTTCGGCTTTGGCGGGCGCTTTGCCGAAAATCTGGTCGGCCAGCAGCACGCTCAGTTTTTTGTATCCATCGTCGGTGAGCTGAAACCCGTCGATGGTCAGCGGCTCGGCGCTGGCGGCGTACCACTGCTGCGAGGGCGTGAAGGCATCGACAAACGGGACGCCGTTCCGCCCGGCAACTTCCTTCATGGCGGCTGTGTAGAGGGCCAGATTGGCGTTTTCGGCCTTACCGTTGGGCAGATCATAGCGGTCCGACAGGTCTTCAAAGGCGATGGGCGACACCAGCACCAGCTGCGGGGCCGAGCGGCCGTTATATTTCTGGTTCAGCGAATGTTTGATAAACGCGTCGAGTTCGGCTTTGTAATTGGCCAGTCCCTCGCGGCCCTGAAACGCTTCGTTGTACCCAAAAAAGCCGATGATAACGTCGGCCTGAAGCCGCGTCAGCCACTGGTCGGGCGTCTCGAAATGGCCTTCGCTGTCCGAATTATTGGCCAGTTCAGTCTGGAATTTCTCCGCCCCCGGAAACGCCCAGGGCGAGAACCGGCTGGCGTGGGGCCGGAAACCCGGCGTATCGCCGCCGTCGCACAGGTTGCGGATAAACAACCGGTTGTCGGGATACCGCACCAGCAGTTCCGTGTCGAAATGGCCGAAATTCATCATGCGCGACCCGAGGTTGTTGCCGATCAGCATGATGCGCGTCCCCTGCCCGACCGGCACCACCTTCGTCTCGCTCACCTGAAAGGCGCTGAACCCGACAATCAGGACGCCGAGCGAAGCCACAAGGCCGAAAAGGCTATTTTTTGCCCCAAATAAAGCTTTCATGCGGTCAGGATTTTTTAGGATGGCCGTAGGGAACGTCGATGTTGATTTTGCCTTTCCACTTCTTGGGAACCGGCTGGCCCAGGCTCCAGTGAATCGCGTTGACGACCAGCCGCTGGAAAGGCTCGGCCGCAAAATCTTCGGGATGGCCCAGGGTGGTCATAAACGCCCGGCCGCCCCACTGGTTCTGCCAGGTCCAGGCAACGGGGTTGTCGATGGCGGGTTTATCGGGATTGACCGATTTCCCCATCAGCAGCGAAACGGACCCTTTGGCCGGGTAATCGGGCTGCACGCGGTACAGCCAGGACGGCACGTGGAATGGCCCCGTCACGCCGGTCAGGATCGGGTGGCTGGCCGCTTCCGGAATGACGGTCACGTCCGTGGTGCTTTTATGGCCGTAATGCGTATGTTTGGCCGCCCCGCCCCAACCCGGCGGACTGCCGAAGGCAAACTCACCGAAGGCGTTCCAGCGTTTGCGTTCGTCGCCCTCCGGGTAATTGAAGGCGTGGGTGGTCGTGCGGAAGCCCATCACGGGCTTGCCCGATTTCAGGTAATTGTCAATATGCTGAAGCTGGTCGGCCGGCAACAGACGCCAGCGGAGGTAGAAAACGGCCAGATCGGCTTCGCGAAGGGCTTCGAGGCCCGGAATGTCTTTCTCGGCGTTATAATCGGGGTAGGCTTTGAGCACCTTCGTGCGCAGGCCGTAATTCTTCTCCAGTTCGGCGGCCAGTAGCGGCATGGTTTCCTCGCTGCTGTACTCATGGTCGCCGGTAACAAAAACCACCATCGGCCGGGCGGCTTTGCCTTTCCGGGGCGGGGTCATGGCCGCCAGGGCCGTGGCGCTCAGCAGTCCGGCGGCCTGAAGCAGAAAATCTCTGCGTTTCGTTTTCATGGGGATCGGTTTGGGTGGTTTCACCAGCGTCTTCGGCGCCGCCGCGGCCGGGAATAGCCCCGTTAGCGCGGGACAGATTCCGGAGGGCGGCGGCAGCAGAGCCTTTTTGTAGACAAAAAGGCGGGAAGCGGGAAAGATTACCTATACACGACACCCGGCAGGACGGGATATTTTTTAAAAACCCAACAGAATCAGCCTTTTACCAACGCTGGGCGGCGCGTCAGCTGCCCGTGGTCAGGTACAGGCGGAGGCGCATGCGGTCGGTCGGGCGCTGCCCGTCGCCCAGCGTTACGCGCCGAACGAGCAAGGTCAGGTCGGGCTGGGCGGCGGGCGCGGTCAGCAGCAGGGCCCGGTTGGTAATCTGTCGGCGAATCACCTGGCTGATGTACTGCGAGAGGTCGAAACGGTATCCGTCGGTCAGTTCCAGCGAGGTGGGGTCGATGCTGTACGCCGCCACCGCCCCGCTCGACCCCGTCGGGCCGCCGGGCACTTCGGCCAGCAGTTCGTTCTGGCTGTTGGTCTGGTACAGCGCGAGCGTCGCCGGAGGGGCCATGTTGTCGCGGTCCGTGCGCCGCATCGGTTCCAGAACCAGTTCGGCATGGTTCAGGCCAATAAACCGCTCGGGCTTTTCGAACTGACCCAGGTACGGAAACTCGATCCGGGTACGCAGCCCGACGCCCATCGCCACAAACGAACTCCGGTCCGTCAGCCCACTGCTCACGGCGTCGGCCCGCTGCCGGAGCGATTGCAGGGGCGTCCCGCTCCGGTCGGCTGTTAACTGGGTAAAATGCGTTCCCTGCAACGGAAATTGCAGGGACGTGGCCGTGCCGCTGATGTCCGTGGCGTGGTAGTACAGCCGAAGGCCGGAACGCTGCCCGGCGGCAAAACCGACAAAGACATTGCCCGAAGTTGCGCCCGTCAGGGCAATTCCTTTCCAGAAATCGGCCAGCGTGGCGGCATCGACAATCTGGCGGGTCAGCAGGCCGTTCCAGAACGACAGGGCCAGATTGTCCGGCATCCGGAAGCGAAGCTGGCGGGTGCCGCTGTTGGGTCGGGGCAGCAGGGTTCGCTGAAACAGCGGCACCGTTTCGTAGGCCACCGCGTCGGTATTGTCGTACGTCTGCTCGGCCAGCGGGGCCTGAAGCCGGTGCAGCGCCAGATCGACGCGGGCGGTCGTGTCGCCGTAGGCAAAGGTGTAGCCCAGTTCCAGCACCAGCGAATCCAGCCGCAGACCGCTGGTGTTGGCCAGTTCGTTGGCGGCATAGTCGAAGGACGCAAACCCGCGGGCGGTGGCCCGGCCGGTCAGCGCGTCCGACCACTGCCCGATGAGCACGTTCGTGTCGGCCGAAGTCACGAACGAATCCGGCACCAGCACCGTCGAGGTCCGGATCGTTACCGAGTCGATCACCTGAACCTGCACCTCGTCCGGCCCGACCAGCGACAGACCAACGGCCGTCTCCTCGGATTGGCAGGACAAAAAAGCACCCGCCAGCAGCAGCAGCCCGCCGATGCACCTTTTTATACCCATAAATAATTGAGCGAATTAGTAATTGAGCGATTGAGCGAATAACAGGCTGTCAGCCTTTTCCGGTTATCAGGAAAGGGCTGACTTATGGATGCAGAACGGGCGCGCCCGTCAGGGTGAAGTCACGCCCAGGCGCTGCAGTTCGGTGGCCGTCAGCGTGGGCGGCGACTGCCCGCTGCGGAGCTTCCGAACGACCGTTTCGCCAGCCCGCCGGGCCTGGTCACGGTCGGAGAAGCCCGCGTGGCCGGCTACTCCCGGTACGGTAGGCTGATAAATCAGCGGCTTCCGGTCCCGCAGAATCAGGTAACCCCAGCCTTTGTCGGCTGAAAACACGCGCAGTTCGTAGCCGACCGGGCGGCGGTACACTTTGTAGGCCGTAGTCAGCGTCAGGCTGCCGAACAGAAAAAGCAGCCACCAGCGGTACAGCGCGCTTTCGGGGCCGCGTTGCGTTCTAATCCTCATCGGTATCCTGGGCCACGGTTGGATCGAATTCCCACAGATCATCGAACCGGCCGGTGCCGCTGCTGCCGGTGGTCAGGTAGCCCTTGCCGTTGATGGCAAAGCCAAAGGCATACTGCCGGGTGGCGCCCTCGAAGGTGCCCTGGGTGGCCCAGCTGTCGTCGTCGGGGTTGTACTGCCAGACGGTCGTGTTGCCGTCGCCGACCGTCACGTACCCCCGCGACTTGATGGCAAAGCCGACGCCGTAGCTGCGGGCCACCAGCTCGTCGCTGCTGAAATTGTCTTTCTCGATCCACAAGTCCTGCGCCGGGTCGTAGGCCCACCAGTCTTTTTCGGCCGTGCCGTTGTTGTTGCCGGTGCCGACGTAGGCCAGGCCATTGATAACGAAGCTGACGGCCCCGATGCGCTTGGCTCCGCCGTAACTGGCAACCTTCGTCCAGGTGTTGCCCGCGGGGTCGTAAGCCCAGAAGTCTTTCAGGTAGTTGCCGTCGAAGCCGGTGCCCACGTACCCTTTGCTGCCGAGCGCGAAGGCCACGGCGTTGCGGCGGGCGGTTCCTCCGAAATCGGCAATCCGCTTCCAGCGGTTGGCGGCCGGGTCATATTCCCAGAAATCATTCAGGCGGTCGCTGTTGGCGTTGAGGCCCGTGCCGACGTAGCCTTTATTGCCGATGGCAAACCCGACGGCGGCGTTGCGGGGCGTTCCGGCAAAATTGGCTACCTGCGTCCAGGTATTGCGGGCCGGATCATACGCCCAGAAATCCGACAGCCGTTCGTTGTCGGCGTTGGTGCCGGTGCCCATGTAGGCAATCGTGCCGATGACAAAGCCGGTGGCCGCGTTCCGGGCGACGCCTTCAAAATCCGAGCGCCGCCGCCAGTCGCCTAGCGTCGAAACATCGTCGTCGGAGTTGCTGCACCCGACCAGCATCCCGGCCCAGACCAGGGCCAGCAGGAACGCCGTGTATCGGAAAATCAACGGTTCAGAGAGCGTGAATTGAGGAGAAAAACGGGGAGCCATTCCCATCGGACGGCGACCAAAAGAGAATCGATTCATGGGTACTGATAAAATATCCTGATTGAGAAGTAATGGAAAAACTGGCGAAATCCTTACAGATTCAGCGTTTTCAGGGGCTTGATCATCCGGCCCCAGCTCGCCTTGCGCTGAAGCGACGAACCCAGCGACGAAAGCGGGTTGGCATTGACCCCGGCAGTGGCCCGCCGACCGCTCGGCGACGAGCCGGTGATGCGGTAGATGGCTTCGTTCAACATCGCTTCGCGCGTATCGCCCAGCGGCAGCAGGCTCAGCGGTTCTTCCACCTCGAAACTGGGCGTGAATCCGGCGGCGTAATCCGACTGGCCGGCGCTGTTGAACGACTTGAAGACAATCGGCTGCATGCCCCATTTGATCTTGCCCGTTTCGTCGGAGATGGTGATGGAGCCGACATTCTTGCCGTAAGTGGTCGTGCCGATGGTGATGACCGACATGTACGGGCGCAGGCCGTTGATGATCAGTTCAGAGGCCGAGGCCGTGTAGTCGGTCGTCAGGACGTACACCCGGGAGAGGTTGCCGCCGATGTTCTGCGATTTGGTCAGGAAGTTCTGCACAAAAAAGCTGTCGCCGTATTCCTGCCGCAAATACGGGGTGATGGTGCTGTTCCACTGTTCGCGGAAATACACACTCGACGAGCTGACGCCCCGGCCGATGAGGCTGGCCAGGTTGGCGGACGAAGACGTGTAGCCGCCCGGATTGTAGCGCAAATCGAGCACCAGTTCATTGACGCCTTTGGTTTTAAATTCTCCGAAAATGGCGTCGAGCTGGGCGTCGTAGGTGGCCGTACTGCTGCCGTTCGGTCCCGGCACAAACTGGTTGTACACCAGGTAGCCGATCGTTTTTCCGCCGACGGTATACACCGAATCCAGGAACACCGGATTTTCCTGAAAGACGGTCGCCGTTACGCTTCTGGTCACGTCCGTATCGACCAGCGTATTCCCGCTCACGGAGGCCAGTCCGAAACGGAAGGTCGTGCCCGAAAACAGCAGGCTGGCGTAGTTGCTGCGGTTGAGCGTCTGTCCGTTCACCCTGGAAATAATGTCGCCGCGTTTCAGTCCGGCCTGTTCCGCCGGGGAGCCGGGCAGCACGTACAGCACCTGGGCAATGACCTCGTCCGAACCCGTCGCCCGGAGGTACAGCGTATACTCCATGCCGGTGGTCGTGGTTTCGCCGCTCAGGCTCGCCTGCAGGTCCTCGGCGCTCTCTTCAATCCACGAAAAACGGTCGCCGTCGGGGCGGCTGCTGGCGTCGTATTTGTAAAGAATCGAATCGAAGAATTTATCCGGAGCCAGCGTCTTATCGGGGTTCGCCGGAATTTTATCGTTCCAGAAATACAGATCCTGCATGTTTTCCAGAATCCACTCGTTGACCGTCAGGTTTTCGGCCGTGGCGGTATCCTCCGGCTCCACCACCTCGGGCTCTTTCTTACAGCCCGAAAGCAGGGTAGTTACCCCCAGCAGGAAGGCCAGCATCAGCGTGCTTTGGCGAAAGCCGAAAGCCGGAATAGCGACTGCGTGTTGATTTCTCATCGTTTTTTGGTAAATGATCGGCAATGGAACTGTTGCCTTCTTTTACGTTGACGGACAGACGCGTGTTGCAGCCTTCGGAAAAGAGTGTAGAGAAACCGGGCAATTGTGCCGACAGAAACGCACAAATCCGGCTTCGGGTGCCAGTTTACGGGCACCCGAAGCCGGATTCAAAGCGCAGGCGGGTCCGGTGGTCAGAACAGGAGGCGGTCGCCTATGATCAGCGCCAGATGGGCCACCGCATGGGCCACCATTGCCATCGCCAGCCCGGAGCGCCAGTACACCCACCCGAACACCAGACCGGCCGCCGAATTCGCCAGCAGCAGGTAGGCCACCAGCGCCGCCGACGGGGAAGACACCTGCAGCAGCGCCATCGGCAGATGCCCGGCCCCAAACAGCAGCGCCGCCCCGGCAATGCCCAGCCAGTAGGTAAAGGCCGCCGCGGTCCGGAAGGCTTTCTGCGCCAGCCAGACCAGCAGGGTCATCAGGCCAAAGCGCACCAGAATTTCTTCGGTAACGCCCCCGTACAGCACTTTGGTCACAAATGGAACGGCCAGATCCTCGCCCAGCCGGGCCAGTTCTTCGGGAATCAGGCGCCGAAACACCTGCACCACGACCAGAATCAGCAGCCCGGCAAGCGCGCCGGGAACCGCCCCTTTCCGAAGCAGACTTCCGGCGAGGTTTCCGGCCCGGAAATCGGCCCGACGAGCCAGCGTCAGCCCCACCCTGCCGTGCAGCAGCGACCCGGCCAGCACGCCCAGCAACAGCAGAATAAACGGATTGACCAGCATCAGCCACCGCAGTTCCTCGGGCGAGTAGACCGTCAGAACCACGGGCGGCAGTTTGTCCAGCGGAAAATGAACCAGCCGCAGCGACACCACACCCAGCAGTCCGGCTCCAAACAGAAACAGGCCGCTGCGCGTCGGGGAAAGGGTTAAGGTTTTCATACAACTTGGGGTTAATCGGTTAAGACAATTCGGGTCCGCTGTTCGGCGGTGAGCAGCTGGCAGGAAGTTGTCCGGCCAAAGAGGTAGCGGTGCCGGGCAAAGCGGTCGTAGAGCGCGTCCCGCACGGTCCGGGGCACAACCGAGAAGGCCCACGCCCACCGCCACGGCCCCGACAGGCGGCGCGCAATGCGCAGAATCGCCTCGGATTTTTGATAAACAACTCCGTTCTCCACCAGCAGAATGCTGTCCAGCGCCGCCACCCCGGCCTCCCGACGCAGCCGCTGCCCCCGCGCCGACCCGGCCGAAACAAAGGTAAACGCGCCGGCCGGGTCCCGCCGGATCACAAACTGAACGAAGCCGTTGCAAAAGCCGCAGACGCCGTCGAAAACGATGATCGCGTTCATGAGGGATTGAGGGAATGACTGAATGATTGATTGACTGAATGACCGAATGGTTTTTGTCAGGAAAGGGGGGGCGGGAACCGGGTGGGGTTCCCGCGTTATGAACCTTCAGACACGGGCGGGCGATACGGTCGCGGTTTCTTCCAGTTGAAGAGGCGCCGTCAGCTTCCGGAACCGGCTCACGACGGGCCGCGTGTTGAACGGCTGGCTGTACGGGCGCAGGAAGATGATCAGGGCGGCGGTCATGGCCATAAAGAAGGTCGGCAGGCCGTGTATCAGAATGATCATGAAGTGGAAGCCCACCCCGGCCCAGAGCAGGTACCGGCGGTATTTCGGCTCCAGCGTCAGCCCCAGAAACAGGCCCCCTTCGAGCACCAGCACACTCCAGGTCAGCAGCACGATCAGCCAGCGGTTGGTCAGGATGGGCAGCAGCAGGCTCTGCATCTCCGGCGACAGCCCAAAGGTCGGGTTGGAAAGCCAGTAGTAGAGCGCCGTGCCGTCGGCCCACTCGGCCACTTTGAACTTGCCGACGCAGGCTTCAAAGTAAATCAGCGCCACCTGCAGGCGCAGAAGTCCGTACGACGTCAGCGCAATCAGTTTCCGGAACTGAAAAGCCGTTGACGCACCCGTGTCTACCGGCAGCGAAGCCCAGTGCCAGGTGCGGGGGTCGGTCAGGGCGAGCGGCAGCAGCAGGGTGCTCAGCACCAGCGTCACCTGATCGCCGCCATCGACCAGAATGGCCGTGGACATAAAGCTGAAACCGACGTACACGTGCAGCAGGGCCGTGAGGCGCGGGTAAATGCCGATCACCACCAGACTCAGGATGCCGATGCACACCCAGCGGGCCGTTTCCAGATCGCCGAGCCAGCAGAAGAGGCTGTACTGGGCCAGTCCGATGCAGGAGGGGCAGTCGGTCTGCCCGGCGATGGGCCGAAACAGCGTGCCCATGTCGTTGAGCAGAAACGTGCAGAGGGTGCCCAGGGCCAGCAGGGAGCGGACGAAGCCGTACACGTTGGTCCACGGATTGCGCGCCAGCAGGGCGTTCAGGTAGCGGTCGAAGGCGGTTAGCGTTTGCATACAACAGTGAGTTTGAGGATGGAACTGGGGAGCGTAATGCGGTCGGCCTCGGAAGCCCAGGCCCAGGGCACGATGCCTTTCTGGATGAGGTAATAGGTACCGCTCAGGTACGGCCGGGGCGTGTGGTTCTCGACTTCGACGTTGGCCAGCCGGTGCGTCCGGAGGTACGCTTCGGGATCGCCTTCGCAGCGGACCCAGTTTTCGGCCGGGACGTTATAAAGCAGGTAGGCGTATTCGACGCTCATCGCCCGCGAAGCCCGCCGGAAGCCCATCAGGTTTTCGAGCGTGGCCTGGCGCTGCCCGTCCACCAGCCGGAGCCGGTTGTTCTCCCAGCGGTAGAGCTGGATGCTTTCGTCGCGGGGGCTTTTGGTGAAAAAGGCCCAGCCCTGCGGAAACAGCGTCCGCAGATTGTGCTGGAATTCGTAGCTGAAGCGGACCGGCGTGTCCTTCACGTACGTGAGCAGGGCAAAAAACGCCAGCCCGCTCCAGAAGAGGCAAAGCCCCACAAAAGCAAGTCGCATCGTTTTCATAAAAAATAAGGGTTTAGGAGTTGCGAAACGGGTGCCCTCCGGCGGAGGTCTTTCTGATGGACGAAAGTTGCAAAGCAGACCCGACCCGTTGAATTTTTTTATACGAACCCGGCGATTGTCCTCACCAAAACCCGTTTTTCCGAAAAAATAAAAGCCGGTCTCCGCGAGGGAAACCGGCCTGACAATATCCTTGACGCCCGTTATCAGGCGATTTGCGGAGCAATCTGGCAGATCGTAGCGACCAGTTGTTCGTGCAGCAGCGAATGTCCGCCCTGCTTGTAGGCCACCATTTCTTCCGCCACGGCCGTGACCGACACCCAGACATACACCGCCGCCAGCGCGACCACTAGCACCACCACCGCGACCACGGCGCAGGTGCCGTTGTTGGGGTCGGGAGCCGTCGTTTTCTGCATCTGACCCACCAGCTTCTCTACCGCCTGAGCGTCCAGCTTGCCACCCTGACGGGCCGCCTCGGCCTGCGCCTGGGCCTGCAGCTTGTTGAGCTGCGTCTTGTCGAGCTGATAAAGCTCATCCACCGCCTTGCTCACCAGCTTCTGCCCTTCCGACAGAGCCGCACTCACCCGCAGGTGATCCCCGCTCTTAAGCGCCGACTTGAAGTGAGCGAAGTAGCCCGGCTGAGCCGCCGCAATGTGGGCCATCACCGCCTGGCGAACCTGGGCCACGGCCGCTTTCTGGGACGAAGACTGGGTCTGGTTGACGAAAGCGGCCTGCAACGACTGGGTCTCGGGCAGCATCTGGGCGTAGCGGCCTTCCAAAAAGAAGACCCCTTTGAACATGTCCTCGCCCGAGAGGAAGGTAGCCCGGGCCGCTTCGTTGGAGCGGGCAAAGCTGTGGAAGGAGGCCAGCACAAAGCACATCAGCAGCGGCAGGGCGGTGTAGGCATTCAACAGGCGTTTGGCGATGTAAGTAATCATGGCGTTGGAAAGTTTAAGGGTTGAAAGGAATGACTGATTGATTGAATGACTGAATGACCGAAAGGTTGATTGGTGGTCCGCGGTGGCGGATGGTTTTGAACAAGCGGCCGGAGGTCGGTCTGTTGGTGTGTCCGGCATGGAGTGCCCGGCATGGAGTGCCCGGCCGCTTGTTCAGCTTTTTCAGGCGATCTGGGGGGCTACCTGGCAGATGGAGGCGACCAGCTGTTCGTGCAGCAGCGAGTGGCCGCTGTGGTTGGCTACCATTTGCTCCTCGGCGACCAGCAGAACGGCGATCAGGACCACTACCGCTGCAACGGCTACCGTTACTGCGACCACCACCACTACGGCGCAGGTGCCGTTGTTGGGGTCGGGAGCCGTCGTTTTCTGCATCTGACCCACCAGCTTCTCTACCGCCTGAGCGTCCAGCTTGCCACCCTGACGGGCCGCCTCGGCCTGCGCCTGGGCCTGCAGCTTGTTGAGCTGCGTCTTGTCGAGCTGATAAAGCTCATCCACCGCCTTGCTCACCAGCTTCTGCCCTTCCGACAGAGCCGCACTCACCCGCAGGTGATCCCCGCTCTTAAGCGCCGACTTGAAGTGAGCGAAGTAGCCCGGCTGAGCCGCCGCAATGTGGGCCATCACCGCCTGGCGAACCTGGGCCACGGCCGCTTTCTGGGACGAAGACTGGGTCTGGTTGACGAAAGCGGCCTGCAACGACTGGGTCTCGGGCAGCATCTGGGCGTAGCGGCCTTCCAAAAAGAAGACCCCTTTGAACATGTCCTCGCCCGAGAGGAAGGTAGCCCGGGCCGCTTCGTTGGAGCGGGCAAAGCTGTGGAAGGAGGCCAGCACAAAGCACATCAGCAGCGGCAGGGCGGTGTAGGCATTCAACAGGCGTTTGGCGATGTAAGTAATCATGGCGTTGGAAAGTTTAAAGGGTTAGAAAGGATTGATTGAATTTTGAATGATTGATTGGTTGATTGGATTGACTGATTGAGTTAAGATTCTGGAAAGCGGTCTCAGGAGGCGCTGGCGGCCAGTCGGCTGATCGACGCGACCAGCTGCTCGGTCATGAGCCGGGAGTCGGCCGTCAGGACATCCTCGGAGGTGGCTACGTACATGGTCACGACTGCGCACAACAGTATAATCGTACAGGCCATAGGCAGCAGGAGCACGACGCAGGTTCCGTTGTCAGGCTTGGTCTCGTCTGACTTGCCCTTCAGGTCTTTGGCCAGCTTGTCGATGGCCTTCTGGTCCAGCTTACCGGCTTTGGCCAGCTGGGCGGTCTGTGCCTGGAGGCGGGCCAGTTGCGAAGCGTCCACTTTGTAGAGCCGCTCCACCGCTCCGGTCATCTGCTGACGGCCATCCCGCAGGGCCGCCTGGATTTTCAGGTGGTTGCCGCTTTCCAGCGCCCTCCGGAACTCGTCGAAAAAGGCCGGTCGCTCGGCCCGGATCGCGGCCAGAATCTGGTGACGCTGGCGGTCTACGGTGGCTTTGTCGGCGGCCTTGGCCATTTTGTTGGAATAGCTCAGACTCAGGCTTTGCAGTTCCGGCAGGGCCTGGGCGTAACGGCCTTCGAGGAAAAACAGGCCGCGGAACATTTCTTCGCCCGAATAGCGGTGTTTCGTTGTCAGCGGGCGGGCCTGGGCGGACCAGGTTGTCAGCAGCAGACACATCAGCAGGGGCAGCGCCGTGTAGGCATTCAGCAAGCGGTTGCGGATAAACGTAATCATGGTGATTAAGGATTAAGGGTTAGAGTTAAAGGGTTTATAAGGGTTAGGAATGATTCGGACGTTACTCACTGGTCTTCTTTCAGGTCACTTTGCCGTCGTTCGCGGCTCCGGGCTGATTCCTGCTTCGGACCGGACTTGCCGATGCGGTAGATCATCGTCAGGCGGACACCCCGGTTGTACTGGTACGAGGTACTGCGGAAGGCAAACCCGGCGGCTTCGTTGTAACTCACCCAGGCCATCCGGCGCTGGAAAGGGTTGTCGATGCCCAGCGCTACGCTGCCTTTCTGTTTGGGCAGATTGCGCCGCACGCTCATCTGGTAGTAGCTGAAGGCGGCGTCCCGGCCCTGCAGGCGGACTTTCGAGGAATTGAACCCTCCGTAGAACTGCGCGGCCCAGTTGGGCGTCACTTCCCAGGTCGAGATGGTACCGAGGGCGTAATTGATGCCCCCGTTGGTCAGGTTCGCCTGGGCGGCACTGCCCTGAAGGCGGGTGTAGTACACGTTGGCGGTGGCGATGGTCTGCCAGGATTTCCAGACTTTCACCGACCCGTACAGGTTGAGGCCGAGATCGTGCTGGCTGCGCAGATTCACAAACCGGGTGACCAGCGTGCTGCCGACCAGCGAATTGTAAGGACTGATGGCTCCTTCGGTCCGGCGCGAAAACGCACTGATGATGAGCGAATTGCTTCGGACGTAGGTACTGAAGCTGGCTTCTGCCGTATGCATCCGTTCGGGAAGCAGGTCCGGGCTTCCGGCAAACCGGCTCACCGGGTCCACCGTGGCCACGGCCGGGTTCAGCAACTGGGCGGGTGGCCGCTGGATGCGCAGACCGTAGGCCAGTTTCAGGCTGCGGGCGTTTTTCAGCTTTTTCTGGAGCAGCACATTCGGAAACAGGTTCGTGTACTGCTGCGGTTGCCGGCCGGTGGCCTGTTCGATGCGGTTGTAGGTCTGCTCCAGGCGCATCCCCGCCCGAAAGCTCCACCTGTTTTTCAAATCCCACTGGCTCGACAGGTAGGCCGCTCCGATCTGCTGGCGATATTGCAGCGTGCTCAGACGCCGGTCGGTGAGCGAATCAGCCAGGCTGTTGCTGATGGTGCGGGACGTAAACCGCACGCCTGTCTCCACCAGCCAGTTACGCCGCAGCGGGTACTGGTAATCGGCCTGAAAAACCTGTTCCCGGTTCAGGGCGCGGGTGTCGCTCAGACCCGGCGGCGCGGGATCGGACACGGTCCGGTTGCGGGTGGTTCCGCCGGTCCAGCTCAGGACCAGTTCCTGCTGGGCCCGTCCGAAGGTGCGGCTGTATTCGGCGCTCCAGTCGTTGGTCACCGCCTGCATCCGGGAGTGGTAGTTTCCGGACGGCAGCGGGCTGTCGTCGAGGGGCGAACGGAACGTAGCCTCGCGGTCGGTCCGGACCTGGCGGACCCGGTGGTTCAGCCCCAGCAGCAGGCGGGATTTGTCCGTAAGCCGGTACTCGACTCCCGCGTTGGCGTTGACCACCTGAATGCCCATCGTGCCGCTGGCTTCCTGCCGGAGCACCTTTTGGCGCTCACCCGCTTCGATCTGGTACAGGTCCGCATCGGCCGCGAAGGGATTGTAAAACCAGTTGCCCGTCAGGCCCGCGTTCAGGCTCAGCTTTTTGTAGTTGGCCGACAAACTGCTGGCCGCGTTGCTGCCCGTGCTGCCGATGCCGCCGTTGAGGGTGGCGTTCAGGCCCTGAGCCAGGTTTTTCTTCGTCACGATATTGACCAGCGTGGCTCCTTCGGCCTCGTAACGGGCCGAGGGGGTCGTGATCACTTCGATGGCTTTGATGGACTCCGCCGGAATCTGCCGCAACAGCTCGGCCGGATTGTTCGACAGAACGGAGCTTCGGCCGTTGACCAGCAGTTTGACGCTGGTGGAGCCGCGGACCGAGAGTCCGCCGTCGGGCAGCACCGTCACCAGCGGCACCTTTCGCATCAGGTCCGTAGCCAGTCCGCCCTGGGCCGTCTGGTCGCGGTCGGCATGGTACACCAGTCGGTCCAGCTGTTCCTCCACCAGCGGCCGGGAAGCCCGTACGGCCACTTCCTTCAGCGTGTTCGGTGCGGCTTTCAGGACGATCTGCAGCAGCGGCTGGCCCGCGTCCGGCAGCAGCGGAAGGCTTCTGGACTGGTACCCGACGCTCGACACCTCGATCCGGTAGGCGTTTTCGGTTGCCAGATTCAGCGTAAACTGGCCCTGCCCGTTGGCGCTGGTGCCTCTGGACTCCCGCGCCTGCCGCAGCTCGACCAGACGAAGGGTAGCGAACGGTACGGGCTGCCGCGAAACCGAGTCCAGCACGACTCCCCGAAGGACCCACTCCCCTGCCGGACGGACCACGGTCCCCGTATCGGCGGCGCTGGAGGGCGGGAAAAGGCTCCGGCCGTACCCGGACAGGCTACCCGCCAGCAGCCAAAGCATTACATAGGTTTTCATGGCGTTCGGTTCAGGAGAATGGACTGGAAAAAGCAGGGTGCAGGCCCGAAGCGGTCAGTTGGCTACCGGCATCGCAAAGAGGGCGTCGTCGATCGGTTTGTTCACCTCGAAACGGCGGTCGATCAGACTTACTTTGGTGCCGCTGGCGATGACCTCCACCGTGTGGGGAAACTGATAGCCGTCCACGTTCCGGTAATCCGAGTAATAGGCTTCCGTGGACTTGGTCACCAGTTTGACCACCATGTTGCTTTTCTGGGACACAAAAGCGGTGTACGTTCCGGCTCTGGGGTTGGTGATGGCCAGCCGGTAACAAAGGTCGCCGTCGATCTTTTCGTCGCCGTCGTACGCGATGGTATGGCCTTTCGCCTGGGCGCTGATGATTGCCCCGAACACGTCGGCCTGCGCGCAGGCCGCTTTGGCCTGCTTGGGCTCCATCGCCACCGGCTGCTTGTTTCCGTAGGCCGCCGGGTTGACCTGCCAGCCGCTGTCTTCGCGGGCGGCCACGATGATTTCGATGCCCATTGCGTTCATTTCACTGCGAACGGCCTTGCCCTGAACGATGTACAGCGTTTGCGGAATGTCCTGCCCCTGGGCCGAGGTAGTTTGGCGGACAATGACCGTTTTCAGGGCGTTCAGTTTCTCGGTGCCCCCGAGCGCCTGGATGTGCTTGTCCAGAATCTCCTGCGTTTTCAGGACCGGCATCTGCCGGGCGGCGTGGTTCGAAGCCAGAAGGGCGGTCTGGACCTGGGCCTGCGCCGTGCCGAGGGCGAGGGTCGCTCCGGTGAGCAGGGTAAGGAAGGCTGACGTTTTCATGTTCGATGCTAGTTAGGGGTTGTTTTTCTGACGATCGACGCTGTTTCGGCGCCTTGATGATCGAAAGTTGCAACCCTTCCCTCAGCCTGCCTAAATTTTTATATCAAGCCCCTTTTTCCCTGTATGAAACCCCCGGATCGTCGCCGGAAGAGGATTCCGAAAGCGGGCCTAGGGCGAAAAAAGCCTTAAGTCACCGTCTGATAAAAAAGAATTCTATTCCTGTTCTTTTTGCCGGTAATCTCTTAATTTATTGGCAGTTCGGTGTTTTCTTTCATGTATCCCTCCGACCGGCAGAGCAACGCTGTCTGTCAACCTTCGCCATACTCAACCCTGCTTATGAAATCATCTTTATCCCGCACACCTTTTCTGGTTCTTCGTTATCCCTCCCTCCCCCTTTCCACGTTCCGGCACATCTGGTCCGAAGGTCCCGAAGACGAACGGCTGGCCCATCTGGTGGCGCTGATCGGCGACCATCCGGCGCTTCAGGAGGCCCTGTTTGTCGCGTCGCCCGAGCTTTACGCCGCCTGGGAACAGGCCCGGGTCACGCCGCCCGAAGGCCGGTCGGTCCGCAAACTGTACCTGACGCTGCTGAAATACCTCATCCGGGCCACCACCCGCGCAACGCCCTACGGCCTGTTTGCCGGATGCGCCACCCTCACGGCCTCGCAGATTGCCAGCCGTCCGGAACAGGCACACGCCCTGGTCGAGTCGCCGCGGCAATCGGCCGCGTACCGCCGGTTCGACAACAGTTTTCTGGCCCGGCTGGCCTACGAACTGGTCTGCCTGCCGGAACTAAGGCCGTTTTTTCGCTACCGACCCAATTCGAGCCTGTACCGGTCCGGGACGTCGTGGCGCTATCTGGAATTCGATTACGGCGAAGGCGAGCGGACGTACCGGCTGGTCAGGCTCGACGATTCCGGGCCGCTTCGCCAGCTCCTCGACGCCAGTCAGCCCGGCCTTTCCTACGATGAACTGCTGCTTTTTCACGAAGAACACGAGGTTCCGGCGGAAGACTTCCGGGAGTTTGTCGAAGAACTCATCAGCAGCCAGGTGCTGCTGCCGGATATTTTTCCCAACATCACGGGCGAGGAATATCCCCGTCTGCTGTTTGACGCCCTCCGTCGGATTGCGGCGCAGGTGCCTTGCCCGGAACTGGCCGGACGGCTCGGGCATCTGCTCGCCGCCCAGGACCAGCTCACCCGGATCAACCGGGGCGAGACCGCTTCCCTTCCAGCTTACCGGGCCATTTTCGACGCCCTGGACGCCGCCGGATTTCCTTACCAGACCGGCCAGCTTTTCCACGCCGACCTTGTCCACCAACCCCGGCAGCTGACTTGGTGCCCGACGCTTTCGGGGCAGTTGCAGGAGGCCATCCGGCTTCTGGGCCGGTTGTCGCAGACCGAAAGCCCCGCGCTTACCCGTTTCGCGGCCCGGTTTCGGGAGCGGTACGAAAACCAGAGTGTGCCCCTGGCCCAGGCGCTTGACCCTGAAAACGGCATTCCGTTTCTCCTGCCCGACACCGGACGCCCGGAGACGCCCGGCGCGGGGCCGCCCGCGATGGCTTTTCGCATGAAACTGTACCGGCGGGCCCTGCGGGACAAGGACAGCATCGTCCGGCTGGAAGAGCACCGCGACGATCTGCCGTCGGCCGACCGTCTGCCCGGGCTTTCGTACGGGGCGCTGGTCCGGCTGGTGAGCGAGGGCGGCGTTCCGGGTCTGCTGCTTCAGGGCGTGAGCGGCCCCTCGGCGGCGAATCTGCTGGCCCGGTTTACGCTCGCCGACCCGCGGCTGCACCAGGAACTGTCGCGGCTGGTCGAGGAAGAACAGCGCCTGTACGGCGACCGGGTGCTGGCCGACCTGTCGCACCTGCCTTACGACCGGGCGGGCAACGTGGTGATGCGCCGGACGACCCGCCCCTACGAATTTCCGTACGGCGTTCATACCCTGCGTCCGGCCGAGCAGATCATCAGCCTGGATGAACTGGTGCTGCAGCACCGGCAGGGACGGCTGCAGCTCTGGTCTACGCGGCTGGACCGGGAAGTGATTCCGCTGCTGAATTCTTCGCTTAACTTTTCCCGGGACGAATGTCTGCCGCTGTTTCAGTTTCTGGGTCATTTCCAGTACACCGCCACCCAGACCGAGACCGCCCGCTGGGACTGGGGTTTTCTGAGCGGCGAGCCCTTTCTGCCCCGTATTCAGTACAAAAATATAGTGCTTAGTCCGGCCTGCTGGAATCTGCCCACGGCTCCGCTTCAGCAACGGATCAAAGCGGGCCTGCGTCTGGACGACCTGCGCCGGGAGCATCACCTGCCCCGCTACGTCTCGCTGGCCGAAGGCGATAACCTGCTGACGCTGGACCTGACGCACGAGGCCAGTCTGGAACTGCTTCTGGAGCATTGCCGCCACGGCGAGCTGGTCTGCCTGCAGGAGGCGCTCTTCGACGAAAATAACGCGTGGGTGGTCGATGCGCAGGGAAATCCGTACGCCGCCGAGATGGTCATTCCGTTTGTGCAGGAGGCCCCGGTGACGGGACCGCCCGCGGCGGCAACGGTCAATCGACCCGCCATCCGGAGGCAGAGCGGCAAGTTTTTTCCGGGCAGCGAATGGGCTTATTTCAAAATTTACGCCGGGCAGTCCTTCTGCGACGATCTGTTGCGGGAGTATCTGGCTCCCCTCTGCGAAAAGTGGGTGGAGAAAGGGCGGGCCTCGGCCTGGTTCTTCGTGCGGTACCTCGACCCGGACCACCACATCCGGCTGCGGGTGAAACTGACCACGCCGCGCGAACTGGGCCCGCTGATCCGCGCGCTGCACAGGCGGCTGGCGGTGACGATGGAAGCCGGGCTCATCAGCCGGGTCTGCCTCGACACCTACGTTCCGGAAGAAGAACGCTACGGGCATCAGCTCATGGAACAGGCCGAACAGCTTTTTTACGCCAACAGCCGGTTTGTGATTCGCCTCCTGAAACTGGCCGGAAAGAGCGGCTGGACGGACGGTGAACTCCTCAAACAGGTAGGCGCCCTCCGGCTGGTGGACGGCTGGCTGACCCTGGCGCGGCTGAGTACGGACGATAAGCTCCGGCTGGTGCAGGCGGTTTCCGATACGCTGCTGGCGGAGTTGGGCAAAGCTGAACAGGAGGCGGTCCGGAGTTTGATTTCCCTGCAGTACCGCGAACACAAACTGCTGTTTCAAAAAGCATTACATCCGGCAGACGGGATCGAACCGGCGGGGAGCGGGTCGCTGGACAGGCTGTGTGAAGATTTCTTCGCGCAGGTCCGTCGGCTGCCGCTGGTTTCGGAAGGACCTCCCCTCACGTCGGTAGAACTGGGGCTGCTCAGCAGCCATATCCACATGTTCATCAACCGATTGTTCGCCCAGCACCAGCGCGTCGAGGAGTTGCGTTTTTACGATTTTTACCGGCGCTGTCTACAGGCCGGTGCCGCCCGGCAGAAACCGGCCCGGCAGTCTTCAGAGTAGAAAAAGGCGTTTCCAGTCGTCGCGGCAACTGCCCTCTGCGGTGCGCAGGCAGAGCAGGATGCCGGGGTATCCGGTCAGGAAACTGGCCGGAACCGGGGGCGTGGTGAGCGACGGCTCGGCCAGCATCCGGCTCACGTGCCGCAGCCAGCGGGCCTGGGCCTGTCCGTAACGGACATTGCCGCTGGCCTGGCCGAGCGCCCCGTAGAGCATGGCCGTTCCGGCAGCGCCGTTCAGAAACCACGGCTTTTCGATGAGGGTCGATTCGACGTCGTCGCGCAGCAGGGAAAACGTCCCGACGCAGTCGGCCAGCTTCCGGAAGGCCGGTTCCCCAAAGTAGCGGGCCGCCCGGTACAGGAGCAGGGCCACGCCGAGGTCGCCTTCGGCCCAGGAAAGTGCGTTGCTTACTTCGTGTTCCTGCGTTCGCAGATCGACGCGGTTCGGAAAAAAGGAGTATTGGCTGTCGGGCAGGTCAACGGCCTGGGTGAACCGGACCACAAACCGGACGAGCGCCAGCAGTTGTTCCCGCTGCGGGTCCGTCAGCGCGCGGTCGTCCGCCGCCCGGAGCAGGGTCAGCAGCAGGCCGATCAGTCCCGGCTGCATCGTCAGATCGACCGGCCCGGCATAGCGGGCGTCGAGCAGCGGGGTCAACTGGTTGCCGAAGGCGAGCCGGACCGCTTCGGCCAACAGAGCCGGGACGGGTTCGACCGGTTGCCGGGAAGCCCGTTCGAGGAGGTAGTTCAGGTACAGCGCACTGCCGTCGAGCAGGCCCGTGGTGCTCAGCTGAAGCGCGTCCCGGCCAGCCCGGACGATGGCTTCGTCGAGTTGCCCGAGGCGACCGATCAGGTCCGCATCCGCAAACGAAAGCGCCGGATGATGCAACACCCAGCTAAGGCAGACCCGTTGCCAGGCGGCCAGGCGGAGCAGGTGTTCGTCGGGCAGGTGGCGCAGGCGGGTCGAAAACCGTTCGGCCAGGGTCCCGGCCTCTTCTCCGGCACACATGAGTTCAAACAGCATCAGCTCCGGGAAGCTGCTGCCGTCTGAACCCTGGCCCGTCAGGTTGTGCAGAAAAGCCTGAATGTGGGATACCGTGTGCATGCCGAAGGGAGGGAATTAAAAAAGCGTGGAGATGACCGTGACGCTGATCATGTTGCGGTGCTCGGCGCGAAGGGCCCGGCTGAGCTGGTTGTCGCGGCCGAATTGAGAGACAGTGGCGCGGTTGAGGCGGATAGAAGCGGTCTGAGAGGCGATGGTCTTTTTCATGGTCAGGATAAGAAAAGGTTGAGGATTTGATTAACTTGTAATTGTCCTTGTTGTGCTTTGTTGATTCAAAAGTGCACGCAAATTCAAAATGGGCCTAAAAAACTATACGGGCAGGTATTTTCGCTATATGAAGACCCGTTTCCACCCCTTAATACCAGACAGGCCGTTCGGTGCCGGGCGGCGGGCCGATGCCGAACATTTTGCCCCAAGCGTATGACCAGTACCTACGTCACGACCCCCACGAAAGACCGGGCAGCACTGGCACCCGGGGATACGTTGCCCCTGCAACGCCCGCTCAACCATATTCTGTTCTGGCATTTTTACATCCTGATCGCCTACCTCGCCCTGTGGTTTGGCCCGTCGAAGCCGTTGTTTGCCGACGTGTACGCCCACCAGGTGCTGGGCATTTCGCTGATCTACGTCGAGGCGCTGTTTGTGCTGCCCACCTGGTACCGCAAAGGCCGGTACATTCAGCTGCTGCTGGCCCACGTGGCCGTGCTGGTGGTGTACAGCCTGCTGCGGTTTCTGCTCAACGAAGGACTGGCCGCCCTGACTTCCGAGCGGGTCTTTTCGGAAGCCAAACTGGGCAACGTCTGGCTCATCGGGCTGTATGTCTGGGTGCTGTTTACGACACTCGGCGTCGGCTATTATTACGCCCTGGACTCCATCGCCAAGAAAGACGAACTGCTCCGGCTGCAGCGGCTCACGTTTGAGATTGAACTGGAAGCCATCCGGACCAAAACCCTCAGCCAGGCCCTCGAACGCGACAAGGCCCGGGCCGAACTGGCGCATCTGCGGGCGCAGATCAACCCGCATTTTCTGTTCAACACGCTGAATTTTCTGTACGCCAAAGCCCGGCAGTCGTCGCGCGAACTGGCGGAGGCCATCATGATTCTGTCGGAGATGATGCAGTACACCGTCAGCCATTCGGATGCCGACGACCAGGTGCCGGTTTCGGGCGAGCTGCATTACCTCCGGAATTACCTTCAACTCCAGAAAATCCGGTTTGAAGATACGGTCAGCATCGCGCTGCAGATCGAGGACAGGGCGACAAGTGCCCAGCAGATTATTCCGCTCGTGCTGATTACGTTCGTCGAAAATGCGTTCAAATACGGCGACCTGCACGAACCGACCCAGCCGCTCACGGTCGAGGTGGAGAACACGGACGAACGGCTCTTTTTCCGGTGTTTCAACAAAATCCGGAGAAACGGGCTGCCCGAACGGTCGAGCGGCATCGGACTGGCCAACGTCCGGCAGCGGCTCAGCGCCCAGTATGCGCCCGGCCGGTACCGCCTCGACCTGCACCAGACCGAACAGACATTCGAAGTGATTTTTACGCTATTCCACGCCTGATATGCTCAACTGCCTTGTCCTTGACGATGAACCTCACTGCGTGCGGCTGCTGGAGGATTACATTGCCGAAACGCCGTTTCTCAACCTCGTGCTGGCCACCACCGACGCCGTCGAGGCGCTCACTTTCCTGAAGCGGGAGGAAGTCGATGTCCTTTTTCTCGACGTCAACATGCCGACCCTGACGGGCTTTCAGTTTCTGAACGTGGCCAGCCCCGCCTGCCACGTCATCATCACGACCGCCTACACCCAGCACGCCGTCGAGAGTTACAACTACGACGTTTCGGATTACCTGGTGAAGCCGATTTCCTACGAGCGGTTTCTGAAATCCGTCACCAAGGTGCTCAACAAAGTGGCGGAGGCGGCCCAGGGTCCGGCGGAGCAGGCCGCGTCGGATTTTATTTTTGTCAAAACAGAGCACAAGGGGAAGTTTCAGAAGATCAATCTTGAGGACATCCGGTACATCGAAGGGCTGCTGAATTACGTTTCGATCTACACCCGGCAGAGCGACAAGCCGGTCATTACGTACGTGGGAATCGGAGAGATGGAAGCCAAGCTGCCAAAGCATTTATTTGTCCGGGTGCACCGCTCCTACATCGTCTCGATCAGCGACATTGAGGCCATCGACGGAAACGAAGTCATTCTGAAACGCCCGCCCCGCATTCCCACGGGCGAAAAGTACAAGGAAGCGCTGCTGAAAGACTTCTCCAGCGCCATGATCGTTACGCCTAAAAAGAAAAAAAGTTAGGGAGCGAGGGGACAAGAGAGAAGAGATAAGAGGGGGAGAGAAAAGAAACAAGAGATAAGAGAAAAAGAGAGAGAGAAAAGGGTACTGGCTTTGAAGCCGGAAAAGTTGCTTGTCCCTTGTCTATTCTCTCTTGTCACTATTCTCTCGTCGCTTGTCTCTTGTCTATCCTCTCTTGTTTCTTTTCTCTTTTCTCTATCCTCAATTTGCCTCCGCCACGACTTTGACGTTTCGGAACATGAACGTGTTGTCGCTGACGCGCAGGGGCTTGCCGCTGGCGGTGGTCACTTTCCGGAGAACCACTTCGCGGGTGGTGACATACGGGAATTTCTCGCGGAAGGAATCGTCCGTCAACTGGGGATTCATGTTGGCGAAAATGGCCGGTCCCCCGTAATTCGCTGGGTGGCTGGAGTCGTCGATATGGAGATTTTCGATCAGAATCCGCTCCGGCATGTAGCAGATGTACCCGAAATCGTGCTGACCAGAATTGGACCCACCGATCAGCGAAGCGCTGGCGGGCCGGCCGCCCGACGGCACGAAAACGCAGTTGCGGATGATAAAGTCCCCCTGCCAGGTGCTGCCGTAATCGGAGCGCAGATTGACCAGATTACCGCCCCGGATGGTACTGTTCTCGACGGTTAACGTCCCGCTGCCGATGGCGTTGATGCCCATGTGGCCCAGGGTCGAGTTGCGGATGGTGGCGTTGGCCACGCCCATGTGGGCATCGAACCGCGAAAAGACGCACCCGTCGTACAGCATGTTCTTACAGTAGTTGGAGCCCAGAATTCCCCAGTACGTGCGGTCGTTGATGTCGTTGGTCTGTCGGCAGTTGATGAAGGACACGTTCAGGGCGCGGTTGGCCGAGAGGTCGTAGGTGCCCATCGAAACGGGTTTTCCGGCCGCGCCGATGGTCGAGTAGGTTTTGTGGCCGGTCAGAACGGCGTTCCGGACGGTGACGTAGCCGCAGTCGCGGATGTTGAGGAAGCCGCCGTAGGGTGCGCCGTGGTCGCCTTCGCCCGTGATGCGGTGTTCGAGCCCGTCCACCACGACATTGGAGCGTTTGATGGCGATGTTCCGGTTGTAATACGTGTACTTCGATTCGGCCCGGTTGGCAATCGTGGTAAACCGTCCCCCGGTGATCGTCAGCGGCTTTTCGTCGATGGGAAGGGCGCTGATGTCGGTGATCTGGTCGAAGTCCCAGATGATCGGCGCGCCCCGGTCCACCCTGCCGTTTTTATCCACCAGAAAAATGTCGGTCTGCGCGGCTCCGTTGTTCTGGTTCAGCCCAAAGCGGATGTAGTGCTTCACGGCGGCATTGGTGACCGTGACCAGACAGGGCCCGGGCAGAGAAACGTCGATTTTTTCCTGATTCCTTTTCAGGGACGTGATTCCTTTCAACGGAAACGGCTGCAGCCCCGAGCTGACCATGAAAACGGAGGCATTCCGGTTCTGCACCTCGGTATCGTCGATGATAAAGGCCGCCGTTCCGAAGTCGGTATTGGTCCGGATGACGGCCGTACGCTCTTTTCCGCCAATGTAGTAGGTGGCCCCGCCGTCCGCTTTGACGGGCAGTCCCTGCTGATTGGCGAACGCATGGGTTCCGGCGATCGCGTCGATGTCGTCGGTTTTGCCGTCGCCCCGGGCCCCAAAGTCGCCGTAGCGGACCCATCCCCGTTTTTTGAAGGTGCGGGCATCCTGAGGGGAGACATTCACCTGGAGTTCCCCATTTTCGAGGGCCTGAATCCCTGTTTTCTGATTCAGGGAAGTGATGACCACCTTCTCCATCTGGCCTTCCGTCTGCCCGAGGGCCACCACGGCTCTGGACACGAGGAGGACCCACAGAAGCAGGCCGGTCAATAGGGGTTGTCGTCGGGATGCGGAGAAACGTTCGGGCGACCTGTTCATCGGGCGTATGTTTGAGCGAAGCTTAAGATTCATCTGTCTAAAGAAGCCTTCGCCCCAATTCTATCCAAAACCCGCAGGTTCTTCTCCTCTTCCGAATCGGCCGGCCCGGTTTTCGCTGCCCGGCCCACCCTCCGACGGATGGCCGAGGCCGCCGGCAAGTCAAGGGGCGGCGTTGTAAGACAAGGCCCAAAATGGCCGCTTCACCTCCTTCGTTTGCTGCTTCATGAAGTACGCGACATCGCCGGGCCGGACGGCGCTTCACCTTTGCTGCTGTAAACAACAGCAGTACCACACCATGAACAAGTTATATGCCCTCCTCTTCAGCGCTGCCCTGCTTGGCTCGCTGGTTTCGTGCAAGAAAGAGGTCGATGAGGTCACGCCCGGACAACCTGGGACCGGGCAGCCCATCCCGACCGAACCGACCGGGGCCGTTACGCCCGTCGCCGCGCCCCGGGGCGACCTCCTTACGGCAACCATTGGTCCGGCGGGAGGCATCATCGAGTCGGCCGATAAACGCCTGCGGGTGACTGTACCGGCAGGGGCGCTCTCTACGACGCAGACCCTTTCCGTCCAGCCGCTGAGCCAGAACCACTGCCCGCTGGGGACGGGGCAGGCTTTCCGGCTGCTGCCCCACGGCCTGACGTTCGCCAAACCCGCCACCCTGACGATGCAGTACGATCCGCAGGACATCAACGGCTCGGCCCCGCAACTCCTGCGCATCGCTTACCAGACCGACCAAGGCCACTGGCAGTCGCCCGGAACAAAAAGTATCGACACGACGGCCCGAACGGTGACCGTCCAGACGACGCACTTCAGCGACTGGGCGCTTTTTCAGACCATGGAAATCAGTCCGGATCACGCCTTTCTCAATCCCGGCGAGGAAGTCGAGCTGAAGGCGCTGGTCATTCCGGTAAAAGATTATGGCGACGAGTTGCTGGTTCCGATTCCTTACCCGGCTCCGGCCAGATACATTAAAGGCTGGGCTCTGCGCGGAGAAGGCATCCTGGTCAGTTCCGGCAATCAGGCGGCTTACTATGCACCTAAGAAGATTCCGGCCCTTAATCCGGAAGCGGTCACGGTCTATCTGAACCAGTCGGTTACGGTCGGCGGACAGGAATTCAAAGACCTGCGGCTGGTGGCTAACCTCTTCGTGGCACCGGAGGGCATTTCCTTTCAGGTGAGTAAGGATGAGTGGAAAACCTTTCCGGGAGGAGCCAATATAAACGCCGCGTGGAATTTGGTGGCGGGCGCCATCGGCAGCGAGCACGTGCAGCTTGGCTGGAAGGGAGCCCCAACCGGTACGTTTGCCTGGACAGAAGGCACCAGCGTATCGTTTCTGTACGTCAACGGCCTGTTTCATCGCTCGCACATGTACTTCAAGGAAGTCAGCGGCGGAGCCCTGCGGGTCAATAACGAACACCCGGACTGGGTGACCGGCACGTTCACGCTGACGCGGGCGGGCTGGATCGACGCTTCCTCGGCTCCCCCACCCCACGGCACCACGACGATCACCGGCGTTTTCCGCGTCAAGCGCCTGTAAAGGCATTTCAGACCTAGTAAATCCATAAACAACAAATCACTTACAACTATGAACTATTCATTGCCCCACACCATCGAAAATCATCTGGGTGAACGACTCATTTTTCAGCGCATCGAGCACGGACCGGACGGCGACCGGCTGATTGCCGAGGCTTTTGTCCAGCCCGGCAGCGGGCCGCCCATGCACACCCACTGGCTGCAGGACGAAGGCTTTACGGTGCTGGAAGGACGAATGGGCTATCAGGTAGCCGGACAAAGGGAGCAGTACGCCGGGCCGGGTGAGTCGGTGGTGTTCCCGCGGGGCGTTGCCCACCGGTTCTGGAACGCCGGTTCGGAGGTGCTGCACTGTGAAGGCTGGCTCACGCCCCCCAACCACTTTGTGTTTTACCTGAGCAGCGTTTACGCGGCCCAGAACAAGTCCGGCAAAGCCCAGCCCGAGTTCTTCGACGCGGCTTACCTGCTGACCCGGTACGCGAGCGAATACGAGATGAACGAAATTCCCGCTTTAATCCGGAAAGTGATCATGCCCCTGACGTACCGGCTGGGCAGGCTGCTAAACCGGTACGGGCACTTCAAAGACGCCCCGGAACCCATCTTCGCGTCCGGAGCGAAGGTCGTCAGACGGGCCGCCGCGGAGGTTTAACGGGCCTCTACCGATAAACCCGAGCGGGGTGAAACGGTACGGCGGAGGTCAGGGACATTGCAGCAGTTCGCCAAGGACCCGGATGGTTTGCGGGTGCGTCAGGATGGTTTCGTGCGTCACTTGGGGCAAAATCACCATCCGATCCTTCGCCCGCAGAAAGTCCACCAGCCCGTAAGCGGTGCTATGCCTGTTCGGGGTGCTGAGGACCACCACCGTACTCGGCGCGGTCTGCACGTCTTCTTCGGTAGAAAAGACGAAGCCGGTTACGGAAGGCAGGGGAAAGTACAGCAGGTCGGTTACCCGGTCGCTGAAATCCCCGCCCGCCGAAGCCGGGTCGATCAGGATGGTCATTTTAGGCCGGTTTTGAGACGCCAGATACGCCGCAATCCGTCCGCCCAGGGAGTAGCCGCACAGCACGATCTGCTCCTCGCGGTACCGACGCCGGAGCGAATCGTAGATGGTCTGGGCGTCCGTTTTGAAATTTTGCAGGCTGATGGCGCCCCGACTTTTGCCATGCTGGCGGTAGTCGGTTATCAGCACATCGTACCCAAACTGAAGAAAGGTCGGGGCCATCGCTCCCCAGTTGGCCAAAGTGCCGCCATTGCCTTTCCAGAAACAAACGACCCCTTTTGCCCGGGGCGCTTTAAACAGCAGGGCATTGAGCAAACCGCCCCCCGCTGCCGGGAAATTGTGCTCCTCGACGGGCTGGGCAAACTGAAACCGGTAGGACGCAGGCAGCGCGACGGAGCGATACCGCCGCGTTTGCTCGTCCCGGTGCGTATACAGAAACCCGTAGGCGGCGATGTACCCGATTAGGGCGACGGCCCCAACTGTAGCCGCCCGTCGGGTCAGCCCGTTTGCAAAAGACATCCGCAAGACATTGGTAAGGCCGAAAGGTAGGCATCCGGCCGCAAACCAGCGCCTTAAAAAAAGTTAATAAAAGGAGCGTCAGGTCGTCAGGGTGATGCTCACCCCCCTGCGCAGGGTGTTATGGATTTCCGCCACCCGGTCGGTATGCTGCAGCAGGTCCTCAATTTCTTCTGCGGAGGCGCTGGAAGACACCCGGGCGTGGTATTGGAAATCGGAACCGGGCTCTCCTTCTGCGCCAAAATCGGCCGTCACCAGCACTTCCACTTCCTCAAGGGTCAGGCTGCGTTTGGCCGCCTCCCGGTAGAGGTCATTGCAGTAGCAGGTCGCCAGCGCCAGCAGTAGCAGCTCGCCGCCGTTGAAGGCCGAGCCGTACCCGGACGCTTTTGACGGAAGCTGGAGGGTTTTCACGTCTTCGTTGGTTTGCAGCTGAATCTGGTGCTGCTGAAAGCGATTGGTCAGTGTGGCCTTGATTTTCATGGATTTCGGGTCGGCTGGTGATCGGCAGGAACTTTAGCGGGATTGTGCAGGCAGGAACTACCGGAGCGCCGGAACGGGGACACCGGGCTTTATGTCAACGTTATGATAGGTGATGACCTTCCAGTTGCCGGCCTGTTTCTGAAAAACCTGAAGCAGGCGGGTATGAAGGCGCCCCTGGGCATCGACATGCATGCCCGGCGGCAGGTTGTTCTGGGAAAGTCCCGATACGCGGGTAAGCGTTTCGACGAGGGCGACATCCGGGCTCAGAAAACGGAAGGAGGCCAGTTCCTGCTGCAGGACGGTCTTGTGAAACATGCCCTTGAAAATCTCTTTATGCCGGTCGAGGAAGGGCCTGTGCCCGGTAAAGAACATGCCCCTGATGTTGGTAAACGTCCCGTTCTCCGCGAAGTGTTTCGAATACGTATCCGCGTCGCCGCTGTTCCAGGAAGTTGCTTCTTCCTGAAGAATGGCGGCAATGGCCGTCGAATCGGCGGGACTTTGTGCTTTCAGCTTCGCCGCCCAAAGCAGGAACATTCCGGTAAGCAGCATCAGACGTTTCATGTCAACGAGGTTTCGTGAGTGTTCGAATTTGCCTGCAATGCCTTTTCGCCCCTAACGCACCGGCGTTTGAGGGTCCACGCCGGGCGGGCGGCAAAGCGTCTGAGCTAAAAGTAACTGATTTCCTTTATTTTACCCGCACGGATAATCGAAGAGGGTAACCCACCGGGGGCCGACCTGCTTACGGGCGGATTCGCTTTCCGGTGTCAGTAGGTTCGCCCGGCTGGCCGGTTTACGTAAGCAAACCCGTTTGTGCATGGACCGTTTTGTTTTCTGCTGTTGTCTTGGCCTCATTCTGCTCGTTGGTTTAAGCGGAAACGTGGCCGACTGGAGCCGCTCCCACCCCGTCCGAATCAATCCGGCAGACAGCGCCGAACTGGTTTACGTGCCGACGCGCGAGTTTATCATGGGCAGTGACTCCGCCGAACTGGCCTCCGTCTGGCAGCGATTTCACTGGGACCCCCGGGAGCTGGCCTTCACCCGGAGCGAGCAGCCCGCCCACCGGGTGCGGGTTGACGGGTTCTGGATTTACCGAAATCTGGTTACGGTGGCTCAGTACCGTCACTTCTGCGAGGTCACCCACCGGCCAGCGCCCCAAGCCGCCGCCTACGCCCAGCAGGACGATTTTCCGGTCGTTCAGGTGAGCTGGCAACTGGCCAGCGACTACTGCGCCTGGGCCGGGGGAAGGCTTCCCTGGGAAGCAGAATGGGAAAGCGCGGCCCGGGGCACTCGCACCGGAATCGACGGGCGGGCCAGAACCGTATTCGTCTGGGGAGATTCACTGCCGGTCGGGCGGGTGGCCAACCTGGCCGATGAGACGTTCAGAAAAGCGAATTATTACAACCACCCCAATTTTCACGTATTTGCCGGATACACCGATGGCTATGTAACGGCCTCTCCGGTAAGGGCTTTTCCCGCCAGCGAAACGGGCGTGTATGACCTGGCCGGGAATGTGCTGGAATGGTGCGGCGACTGGTACGGGCGGGACTATTACCGGCACTCCCCGGTTCACAACCCGAAAGGCCCCGCCACGGGCAGCCAGCGGGTGCTGCGGGGGGGCGCTTTTGATACCACACCGACCATCACCCGCATTGCCCGGCGGCTGGGCAACGCTCCGGACATCCGCCACAATGAAAAAGGCTTTCGTTGCGTCCAGCCATAAAGAGGTTGTTCGTCAGGCAGCCAGTTCCGTCTGGAGCGCGGCCTCTTCCACCCTTCCGGTGTTGGTCATGTCGGGCAGGGCCGGCAGGTAGACCAGGAAGGTAGAGCCTTCGCCCGGACGGCTGTGGGCCGTAATGTATCCGTGGTGGTTGTCGATCACCCGCTTGCAGATCGCCAGTCCCATGCCGCTGCCTTCAAACTGGACCCAGTTGTGCAGACGCTGGAACATCCTGAAAATTCGGTCCAGGTACGATTCTTCGAAGCCAATGCCGTTGTCCGACACCGAGATTCTGTAAAATTCGGTGGGCGCTTCCCTGCCCGCTGCCGGAGCCCCCGCCGGGACGGACTCCCTCCATTGGTCGGGCAGTTCGTGGGCGGCTACCCGGGAGAAAGCAATCCGGATATGAGGCGCGACGCCTTCCTGCATGTACTTCAAGGCATTGGAAATGAGATTGGTAAACAACTGCTGCAACTGAATTCCATCCCCCATTACCTCGGGCATGGGACCCACGTCAATGCGGGCGTTGCTTTCCCTGATTCTTAATTCCTGATCCTGCAAAACCCCTTCCAGCACCGTTTGCACCGACACCACTCCGACGGGCGTCTGCCGCTGGCTTAGGCGGGAGTAGGTCAGCAGGTCCTGCACCAGCTGGGACATGCGGCGGGCGGCAGCCTGCATCCGTCCAAGCAGGTCAAGGCCGGTAGTGCCCAGGTGATCGCCGTACTGCGTCGCGAGCATATCCCCGAAGGACGTTATCTTGCGCAGCGGCTCCTGCAGGTCGTGGGAGGCCACGTAGGCAAACTGCTGCAGGTGCTCGTTGGAGCGTATCAGCTCCTGATTCTTTCGTTCCAGTTCGCCCGTGCGCTCGGCTACGAGGCTTTCCAGAGTGCCTGCCAGGGTCCGGTAGCGCACCTCGCTTTCCTGCACGGCCCGGGCCAGCCGGGTCTGTTCCAGGGTAATGGCGATCAGGTCGCAGGCCGAGCGGATCGTTTGAATTTCGTCAGCGGCAAAATGCGTCCGTTGCCGGGTAGCAAAGCCAATCGTGCCGACCAACCGCTGACCGGCCTGAATCGGAAAGCCGGCGTACGCCTTCACCCCGGTCTGGTGCAGTTTCTCGCTGCCGGGCAGCAGGTTTTCTCCCAGGTTTTCGGCGACCAGCAACGCGCGCCGCTCGGCGACCTGTCCGCAGAGGTAGTCCCCAAACCGGATGGTGTCGAAATGGTCCGCTTCCTCCGCGGTGAGGCCGCCCCAGGTGTTGAGCCGGAGCAGACGGGCCTTTTCGTCCGCCTCGAAGTTGAAAAACATCTCCAGTTCAAAGGTCTGACAGATGTCTTTAAAAATGGTTTGCAGCAGATCGTTTTCGTTCTGGTGGGTCACAATCAGCGAATGCGACGTCCGCGAAAGAAGATCCAGCTGTTTGTTGCGGCGGCGAATGGCTTCCTCCCCTTTTCGCTGGTCGGTAATGTCGCGGGAGGCGGAAATGACCTGCTCGATGGAGCCATCTTCCTGAATGACCGGCGAAACGACCACGTCCCACCATTTGGCGGTTCCCTGCGCGGTGGGGCAGTAAGCCTGAAACTGCGCCCGGGAGCCGTTGAGGGCCTGGTCGAGAGCGGCTTTGACGATGGGTTGACTTTCGGCCGGCCAGAGGGTCCACCACGGGCGCCCTTCTATCTGGCAGAAATCGGGAATTTCCATCACGCACAGGCCGTTGTGGTTCATGTAATGCAGCCGTCCTTCCCGGTCCAGTACTTTCACGCAGTCGGGATTGCTCTCCAGGGCGGCCCGTATAAAAGCCTGGCTTTCCTCTTCCCGTTTGCGGGCGGCAACCTCCACCGATATATCGTAACTGGCGGCCATAATGCCTTCAATCTCCCCCTTCGAATTGACGATGGGCGAGTGGGTGATCCGGTGAATTTCCTCCACCGTTTTGCCGTCGCGCAGGTAGGTTACCGGCACTTCGGGACGGATAAACGGCTGACCGGTACGGTACACTTTGCGGAGGTCTTCTTTCAGTTGGTCTACGGCAGCGGGCGCAAACGCCTCGAAGTACGGCCGTCCGACCACGTCACCGGCTTTTTTGCCCCATACTTCCAGCAGCCGGTCGTTGGCCAGTTCGAGGATAAACTCCTCGCCTTTCATCACCGCTACGGGGCTGGGAAGTTGCTGCAGCAGGGCCGTTTCCGGGGTTTTCGGGGGCACGGCCGGTTGGTCATTGACCGAAATCAAAAGGACCATTTCCTGCCCGAAAGGCTTTATTTCCAGCCGCATTTCTTCGTTCAGATGAGGGATGTAACAGATTTCCCGGGCGGACTCGCCGGAGAAATAGCAGGCGCTAATCCGGTCCCAGAGCCGGTCCTGCCCCCAGGTCGAAAGCAGATTCCTTAAGGTGCCGTCAGACGTGTTACCCGTCAGGTGTTGTTCCGGCTGAACCCAGCGACTGGCCGCCTCGTTGATCACCTGCACTTGAAAATCAACCAGCGAGCCGCCCTGATAGCAGGGTTGCAGATGAAGCAACCCCTCGGAAAAGGCATTGAGTAAATTGAGCGATACCATGACGCCTCCAGGATTGCCTGACACAGATGGGTATGAATTGGGTGAAAATACTATACTACAAATCTACCTTACAAGTAGAATTTAAATAGAGCCTCTCAGGAGAATTAATTGAGTTTTAACGGTTTTGAGCAGCCCCGCCCGGATGAGGCGAAGCAAGTTCACTTTTTTTACCGCTATGCAGGCTCGCCTGGCCGATCGTGCCGACACACAAGGTATTTTTCTGCGTTATTTGTTCGATTCAAAAAGAACGTAAACCGGATACCCGATGAACCCTCTTTTCACAACGCTACTCCTCTGTCTGGGATTGCACCAGGGCTTTTCGCAATCGTCTCAGGCGATTCCCCTCAACCGCCCGGAGCGTTTACAGCCCGTTAAGGTCGCCCTCTCGCTGGCGGATTATAAAGGAAAACAGGCCCTTCGCGTCGTTGACACGGCCAAAGGCCTTTCCTCTGAAGATAAGTTTGTTAAGATCAAAGACCTCCGGTTCCGGAATGGCCGCATCGATCTGGAAGTGTCCGGAAAGCCCTTAAACACGGCGTCAGAAACGGCACGGGGCTTTGTGGGGATTGCTTTCCGGGTGGCCGATGACAATTCGCGCTTTGAGTGCATTTACCTGCGTCCCACCAACGGCCGGGCGGCAGACCAGGTGCGTCGCAATCATTCGGTGCAGTACATCTCCTTCCCGGACTATCCCTGGGAGCGCAGCCGCAAGGAGACCCCCGAAAAGTACGAATCGTACGTGGATCTGGTCCCGGGCGAATGGACCAAAGTCCGGATTGAAGTGAAGGGCAACACCGCCCGACTCTACGTGCATGGTGCCCAGCAACCCACCCTGCTGGTCAATGACCTCAAGCTTGGGGTCGATCAGGCGGGAAGCATCGGGTTGTGGGTCGGCTCCGGTACCGAAGCTCACTTTGCCAATCTGGTGGTTACCCCGGAGCCCTGAGTCTCCCGCCTTGTGCCAGATAATTGCCCGGCATACCCTGCCGGTGCCGTCGGGCGATGAGGTGTGGGCTTTCCGGTCGTTGCGGGAAAAGGCCGTTCAGGCAAAAGACCGGCGGAATTCCAACGGGGAGTGATTCGTTTTATTCCGGAAAAGTTTACTGAACGACTGCGGGTACTCAAAGCCCAGCCGATAGGCTATTTCGCTTACGGACAACGAGGTTGTACTCAGCACCTCCTTTGCCTTCTCGATCAGCTTGTTGTGAATATGCTGCTGCGCGCTTTGCCCCGTCAGTGCCCGCAGCGAATCGCTCAGATAACTCGGCGAAAGGGAAAGTTGGTCAGCAAGGTATTGCACCGTCGGTAAGCCCGATTGCTGCACCTGGTCGCTGTCGAAATAAGTGGTCAGCAGGGCCTCCACGCGAATCAGCAGGTCGTTGCTGGCCTGCTTCCGGGTGATGAACTGCCGGTTGTAGAATCGGTTGGAGTACGTCAGCAGCAGGTCCAGCTGCGATACGATCACATCCTGGCTAAAGGTATCCAGGGCAGAGCGATATTCCCGTTCGATGTTCGTCATGATCGACGTCAGGATGGTTTCCTCTTTCTCGGAGATATGCAGCGCCTCCGTTACCGCGTAGGAGAAAAAGCCGTACTCTTTCACGCGTTTGGCCAACGGATACGATTGAATAAAATCGGGGTGCACCACCAGCCACCAGCCGTTCAGCGCCTGCTCTTCCGTGGCGTCCGTTGTGATTACCTGACCGGGCGAAAAGAACGTCATCACCCCTTCGTCGAAGTCGTAGTACTGCTGCCCGTACCTGAGTTTTCCCCTGAAGTCCTTTTTGATGCAGATGGAATAAAAGTTATACACGAAACTGCCCACCAGCTCGGGGCACTTCTCCCGCAGGTCACTTAACCGGATCATGCTGACCAGGGGATGCTCCGGTTTGGGCAGCGACAGCAGGCGATGCAGTTCGGAAACCGAGTTGATGACGTGGGGGCTGTTGGTCGTTCTTTTCATCCGGATGGCAGCTAAATCAACGGGAGGAACTTTGCTCACTACGTTCGGTTCCTCCCGTTGGTTCCAATTTGGTTATTTATCGATTCCCATCATATTCGCCTCATCATAGCGCGCTCCGGTGGAAGTACCCAGCGGAACAATCGATTCCAGCCGGTTCAGGTCGGCGGCACTCAGCTGGATGTCGGCGGCGGCGAGGTTCTGCTCGACGTACCGGACCCGCTTGGTCCCCGGAATCGGCAGTGAGCCTTTGGCAAGCGCCCAGGCAATGGCCAGCTGCGACGGCGTCACGCTTTTTTCGGCCGCCAGACTTTTTATGGCCTCGACCAGCTCCAGGTTTTTGTAGAACTGCTCCCCCTGAAACCGGGGAATCATGCGTCGGAAATCGTCCGGGGCAAAATCGTCCGGATTCCGGATGTCGCCCGAAAGAAAGCCTCTGCCCAGGGGCGAGTACGCGACCAGGCCGATGCCAAGCTCCCGGAGCGTATCCAGAATTCCTCCGGCTTCGACCTCGCGCTCAAACAGGGAATATTCGGTCTGGACGGCCGTCAGCGGGTGAACGCCGTGCGCTTTCCGGATCGTTGCCGCCGATACTTCCGAAAGGCCGATGTAGCGCACCTTGCCTTCCTGCACGAGTTCGGCCATGGCGCCCACGGTTTCTTCAATGGGCGTAGCGGGGTCGAGCCGGTGCAGGTAATACAGGTCGATGTAGTCCGTGCCGAGGTTTTTCAGGGACCGTTCGGCCGCTTTCTTCACGTAAGCCGGCTGCCCGTTGAAGCCCCAGGTGAGCTGCTCCTGGTCATCAATCTCGTAGCCGAATTTGGTGGCAATGACGTAGGCGTGGCGGTTTCCCCGGGTGGCTTTCGCCACGAGCCGTTCGTTTTCCAGCGGGCCGTAGAGGTCGGCGGTGTCGAGAAAGTTGCCGCCCAACTCCAGCGAACGGTGAATGGTGGCGATCGACTCCGCTTCGCTGGCCTGGCCGTAAATATCGGCTCCGTTAATCCTGGTCATTCCCATGCAGCCCAGCCCCATGGGGGGAACAACGAGTCCCTGGCTACCCAGTTGCGTTTTTTGAATGCTGTTCATTTGGTTTTTTATGTGGTCTATCAACACCACAAAGGTCAGCCGGTCGGCGGGGAGAAAAGTAGCCCAATCGCGGGTTGTTGTATCCAAATGACGGGTTCCGGGCTTGATACCGGGGAGCGACTTCCCGGCTTTTAAGCCGGTCCCCTCCCCGACGGCGTCCGACGCCGCGCTGCCCATCTGAGAACCGAACGCTCCTTTGGCCGTTTCGATATGCTTCGCACCTGCGAAACGGGTGCACCGGTGTTATGCCTTGGAAAAGAAAAAACCTCCCAACTGATTACTAGTTAGGAGGTTAAAATTAGAGCGGGTGGTCCCGACGGGAATCGAACCCATATCAAACGTTTAGGAAACGTCTATTCTATCCGTTGAACTACGGGACCAGTTATGTACCCACGGGCAAACCGTCCGCAGGTACATAACAGGTGCAAAAATCTGAAAAAACTATCACATGCCCAAACCATCGGAGATTTCCTCGTCCCTGGCGAAATCCGCCAGCGGAATGTCCTTCCAGTTGGGGTAGATGGTGTAGTGCTTTTCCCGGACCAGTTTGTAGAGAATATCCCGCAGTTCGTCGAGGTTGTCGCGCTTCTCCGCCGAGATAAACACTACGTTTTCGGCCTTTCTGGCCAGGTAGGTTTTCTTCAGATAGGCCAGCGCCGACTGCCGGCGAACGGCCACCGGAATGTTGTCGTCGAAGTCGTCTTCGTCGTGCATCCACTCGTCACGGGGCTCGAACTGGTCCATTTTGTTGAAAACCAGGATGGTCGGCTTCTCGCCCGCCCCGATTTCGGTCAGGATGCTGTCGACCACCTCGATATGCTCTTCAAACGACGGGTGCGAAACGTCCACCACGTGCAGCAGCACGTCGGCTTCGCGCACCTCATCCAGGGTCGATTTGAAGGCCTCGATCAGCGTCGTGGGCAGTTTGCGGATAAAACCAACCGTGTCCGATAGCAAGAATGGGATATTTCCCAACACCACTTTCCGCACCGTTGAGTCTACGGTCGCGAAGAGTTTGTTCTCGGCAAACACGTCGGCCTTCGCCAGCGTCCGCATGAGGGTCGATTTCCCGACGTTCGTGTAACCGACCAGCGAAACCCGCACCAGCCGGTCGCGTTCCTTGCGGCGGGTGACGTTCTGCTTGTCGATTTTCGCCAGTTTCTCTTTCAGGAACGCAATCCGGTCCTGCACGATCCGGCGGTCCGTTTCGAGTTCTTTTTCCCCCGGACCCCGCATCCCGACCCCGCCTTTCTGGCGGCTCAGGTGCGTCCACATCCGGGTCAGACGCGGATACATGTACTGATACTGAGCCAGTTCGACCTGCACCCGGGCCTGGGCCGTCTGGGCGCGCATCGAGAAAATATTCAGAATCAGCAGACTCCGGTCCAGTACTTTGATCTCCTGAAAGGCCTGCTCCAGGTTCCGCACCTGCGAAGGCGTCAGGTCGTCGTCGAAGATGATGGTATCCACCGGGTTGGCGGCAATGAACGTCTGAATTTCTTCCAGTTTCCCTTTCCCGACAAAGGTACGGGTATCCGGCCGGTCCAGTTTCTGCACAAAGGCCTTAACGGTCTGGATGCCCGACGTTTCGGCCAGAAAAGCCAGTTCCTCCAGATATTCCTGCGTCTTTTCCGGTGACTGTTTCTGCGTCACCAGGGCGACCAGAACAGCGGTTTCGGGTTGTTTATGGGTATCAATCATAGATAATAGTCAGGGAATGAGGGAGTGAAGCGCAGGAAGTGACTGAATGATGAGTGACCGAATGACTGCTTCCCGGCGCCGCAGTCGCCAGCTTCGTAACTTTTAAATCTTAAAAGCTAATCACTACGGCGGACCGCTCAGTCATTCAGTCACTCAATCATTCAGTCACTTCCTGCGCCCTCTCCTTCCGTCATTATTTTATTTTGGTCATTTTGTAACCGGCTCAGTTTACAAAAAGTTTCGGGACCTTCGGCCGGGTGTATACGTAATTTTAATTTGGCGATCTGAACCGGAGTTGTAACTTTGCGGTATCAAGCTGCTAAGCCCATGATTGTCCTCGCTTAAAGACCTACGCGGTCTTCTATTCTTCCTGCCCCGCAATTCTTTCGGGGTCATCACTTCTGTTTTATTCAGCTTTCATTGGCTGTCCGTCCGCCGGGCTGCCCAACCCTCTCTTTCTGCATGAAAAAGTTCATCCGGCTTTTTGTGGCGGCTTTGCGCGGCTCCGAAAAAAATTTTACGTCCGGAAGTATCAACCGGGCCATCTTTCTGCTGGCCGTTCCGATGATTCTCGAAATGGTCATGGAATCGCTTTTTGCGGTCGTTGACGTGTTTTTTGTGGCCAAAATCGGCACGGAAGCCGTGGCGACGGTCGGGCTGACAGAGTCGGTGCTGACGCTGGTCTACTCCGTGGCCATTGGGCTGAGTACGGCCGCTACGGCCCTCGTTTCGCGGCGGGTGGGCGAAGGCAATCCGCGCGGAGCCGGCACGGTCGTCGGGCAGGTCATTCTGGTCTCGCTGGTACTGGCGCTGCTCATCGGCATTCCGGGCGCCTTGTTCGGAGCCGACATTCTGCGGCTGATGGGCGGCGATGCGCACCTGATTGCCAGCGGCTCGGCCTTCACGCGGATGATTTTTGCCAGTTCACCGGCCATCATCCTGCTGTATACGCTCAGCGGCTGCCTGCGCGGGGCGGGCGATGCCTCGGTTGCCATGCGTTCGCTCTGGATTGCCAACGGCGTCAACATCGTGCTGTGCCCGCTGTTCATTTTCGGCTGGGGTCCCGTGCCGGCGATGGGCGTGCTGGGTTCGGCCGTGGCGACGACCCTCGGCCGGTCGATCGGCGTGCTCTACCAGCTTTCCGCTTTTTACCGGCAAAACGGCGTCATTCACCTGCTGGGCTCCGACTTCAGGCCTGATTCGGGCCTCATCCGCAACCTGTTGAGCGTGGCGGCCGGCGGCACCGGGCAGTTCCTGATTGCCTCGGCCAGCTGGGTGTTCCTGACGCGGATTCTGTCCACCTTCGGACCGGATGTGGTGGCCGGGTACACCATCGCCATCCGGATCATTGTGTTCACAATTCTGCCTTCCTGGGGACTGGCCAACGCCGCCGCCACGCTCGTAGGCCAGAATCTGGGCGCGGGCGAACCCGAACGGGCCGAAACGTCGGCCTGGCGGGCGGCCTTCGGCAACATGCTGTTTCTGGTGGGCGTGGCGATCGTGTTTTTCATCGCGGCGCGCCCCATCGTGGGCATTTTCAATGACACCCCCGCCGTGGTTTCGATTGCCGTCCAGTGTCTCCGGATTTTCTGTCTCGGCTACATCGCCTTCGCCTATGGCATGGTCATCAGCCAGTCGTTCAACGGGGCGGGCGACACCCGGACGCCGACGCTCATCAACATCGTCTGTTTCTGGCTGATCGAAATACCGCTGGCCTACGTCCTGGCGAACCTCCTGAACTGGGGTCCGGAAGGCGTTTTCTGGTCGGTGGCCTTCAGCGAAACCCTGCTGGCCGTGGTAGCCGTCGCCGTCTTCCGCCGCGGCCACTGGAAACTGGTGCGGGTGTAGCGGAAAAGTTTATAGTTTAGGGTTTATAGTTTAAGGTTCAGGGGCGCGGTGTTGGTATCTGAATAGTGGTCTCTTTTCCGTTAAACTATAAACCATAAACTTTAAACTATTCAACCTTTTTGCATGAAAACAGGACTTGTACTTTCCGGGGGTGGGGCGCGGGGCGTGGCGCACCTCGGGGTGATTAAAGCGCTGCTGGAAATGGGGGTGGTCATCGACCGTATTTCGGGGACGAGCGCCGGGGCCATCGCCGGCGCGCTACTCGCCCACGGCTACACGCCCGACGAGATTCTGAAAATCATCGAAACTACGCCTTTTTTCAGGCACGTTCGACCGGCCTTTACCCGCATGGGGCTGCTCCGTCTCGACAAAGCGGAAGCGCTGTACCGGCAGTACCTTCCCCACGATTCGTTCGAAGCACTGAAAATTCCGCTGCATGTGGCCGCTACCGATCTGATCGAGGGCGAGCTGATTGTCTTTGAAAGCGGGGAGTTGATTCGCCCCATCCTGGCTTCCTGCTGTCTGCCGGGCATTTTTGAACCCTATCAGATCAACCAGCGGCAGTATGTGGACGGCGGCGTGCTGAACAACCTGCCCGTCGAATGCCTCGAAAACAAGGTCGATTTCATCATCGGCTCGCACTGCAACCCGTTCCAGCTGTCCAAACCGATCACTTCGCTGAAGGGCGTGCTGGAGCGGAGCCTGATTCTGGCCGTGCAGTCCAAAACGCGGGAGCGTTTTGCCAAATGCCACGTGCTGATCGAACCGACCGAGCTCAACCGCTTCGATGTGCTCAATCTGCGCAAGGCCCGCGAGCTGTTCCGGATCGGGTATGAATACACGCTGACGCTGGAAGACCGGCTGACGAAAGCCGTTCGGGAACTGTCGGTTGGCGGATGATTCCGGAATTGTTGTACTTTTGCAGTTTCCCGCGCTTCATCATCATCCCGTTTCTGCAAAAGTCTATTTATTTCCGTTAGCACCGTCCATGATTATTTCCCTCGCCAAACGCGCCGGGCAAACCCAGGAGTACTACTTTTCCGTCAAGCTGGCCGAAGTTCGCAAGCTGCTTGCCGAAGGCCATGACGTAATTAATATCGGCATCGGCAACCCCGACATGATGCCGTCCGACAATACACTTAGTGCCCTCGAAAAGTCGGCGGGTCAGGCGCTTTCGCACGGGTATCAGTCGTACAAAGGCACGCCTGCCCTGCGCGAGTCGATCGCCCGTTTTTATCAGAAAACCTACGGCGTTGCCCTGAATCCGGAAACGGAGATTCTGCCGCTAATGGGTTCCAAAGAAGGCATTACGCACATTTCGCTGGCTTTTCTGGACGAAGGCGACGAGGTGCTGGTGCCCGAACTGGGCTATCCCGCCTACCGGGCCGTCAGCCAGATGGTCGGGGCCACGGTCAGGACGTATCCACTTCTTGAAAATGCGGGCTGGCAGCCGGATTGGGAGGCCATCGAGAATCTGGTGTCCGACAAAACGAAGATCATGTGGCTGAACTATCCCCACATGCCGACGGGTGCCCCGGCCACGCGCGAGCTGTTCGAGCGAGCGGTCGCTTTCGCGAAAAAGCACAAAATCCTGCTTTGCCACGACAACCCCTACAGTCTGGTCCTGAACCGCCGTCCGCCGATCAGTCTACTGTCGGTGGAAGGGGCAAACGAGGTAGCGCTGGAGATGAACTCGATGAGTAAGTCGCACAACATGGCGGGCTGGCGGGTCGGCTGGGTGATGGGCGCCAAACCGTATATCGACGCCGTGCTGACGATCAAGAGCAATGTCGATTCGGGCATGTTCAAACCCGTCATGGACGCCGCGGCTGAAGCACTGAACAATTCCGACGACTGGCATGCCGCACGCAACGCCGTTTACCACGACCGACTGGAAGCCGCCCGCGCCTTTCTGGATGCCCTCCACTGCACCTATACCGACGACCAGGAAGGCATGTTCCTCTGGGCCAAACTGCCCGACAGCGTAGCATCGGCCGAAAAGCTGGTGGACGACCTGCTCTACCAGAAGCACGTGTTCATTGCCCCCGGCTTCATCTTCGGCCCCAAAGGCGAGCGCTACATCCGCGTCTCCCTCTGCATGCCGAAAGAGCGGATTTGGGAAGCGGTGAAAAGGGTGAACGTTTAAAGTTGAAGGTTGAACGTTTAACGTGGCTCCGCTTTCCTAAGAGCTTGTAAAAAGGCGAAGCAGCGTTAAACTTTCAACGTTCAACCTTTGAACTATTTTCCCTACCTTCGCGTTACAAAATAGCACGCCCTTACGGCGTCAATCTGGGGATGACCGGAATTGACAGCTTGATGAGGCTGCGGGTAAGCATGCCGGGAGTTGAAGACATTTCCTGTATAACAAATCTTCAAACAATAATCGGCGAGTATAACTACGCCCTGGCTGCCTAATCGGAGATTAGCTAGCTTGTGTCTCCCCGACCCTACGTGCTGCTGGGTTGGAATCGGAGGCATCGACTTGCAGCGCTGGTTTAGCGGGCGATACGACCGCTGAACGAGACAAAGTATCTAAGGATGACGGTAGGTTTGATGCCGACCGGCCCGATTCCCGACAATCCAAACGGCATCTAAGCATGTAGAAAGCACGACGGTTTCCTTGTCTGGACCAGGGTTCGACTCCCTGCATCTCCACAAATTCCGTGAAAGCCGCCTCCCGATGGGAAGCGGCTTTTTTCGTCTTTCCTCCCTTGTCCCTTGGACTTTCCCCGCTGACGCTCCGGGCAAAACCCCGCCCAATCGGAAGACACCCGAATTCGTGTAATGACAGCAAACTTTTTGCGCAAAAATTTGGTTGATATATCAACAGCAATTACTTTTGTCGCCATGATATCGCAGGAAAATAAAAATGAACTACAACACCGGATTACCGGAGCACTGGGCCAGCTGTTGGTGTTCAATATTAACCATGTCAGCCACCTGATCGCCAGATTCACCAACCGGGAGCTGGCCAAGCTTGGTTATGACCTGCAGATGGAACAGATGCCGGTGCTGGCACTCGTTTACTTTTCGGGCCCCGAACTGCCTTCGCAGCAGGACATCGCGAACCTGCTGCAGAAGAACAAAGCGGGCATTCAGCGTTCAATCCGCACGCTGGAGCGGGATGGCTACCTGCGAATCGTGGATGATGCCAACGATCGCCGCAAGAACCTGATTGCCCTTACTCCCGCCGGGAAAATGGCCATCGAACGCATCCTGGCCTCGGCCGTTGAACTGAACAAACAGATCACCGACTGCCTGACGCCCGACGAGAACGAAACCCTGATGAAACTCCTTCGCAAAGTTTCGTCGGTTATTGAGTGATATTTTTTTAACCATATGGTTGACATGTATACGGTATACATATCAACAACTACTATGAAAAAGACAATTGTTTTAGGAATTAGTCTCATTCTGGCCGCTACCGGGCTCAGCCGGGCGCAGAGTCCCTGGTCACTGAAGCAGTGTATCGACTACGGCCTTCAGCATTACGGAACAGTACGCATTGCCCAGTATCAGGTTGCCAATGCCAACCAGCAGGCCCGTCAGGCCGTTGGGCAGTACCTGCCGAACATCACGGGTTCCGGTAATTTTACCGATAACATCAAGCTGCAAACCTCGATCATTCCGGCCGGGGTTTTCGGACCTGAGCCGGTCCGGGTAGCTTTCGGGCAGAAGTACCAGACCAACCTGGTGGCTCAGGCGACCCAGCCGATCTACGACAAATCGCTGCTGATCGGCCTGAAAGCGGCCAAACCCAACCAGCAACTGGCGGAACTGAACACCCGTCAGACGCGGGAGGATATTGTGTATAACATCACCAGCAACTTCTTCCAGGTGTTTATCGCCAAACAGCAGATCAACCTGCTGCGGGATAATCTGGCCCGGACGGAGCAGGTGCTGAACATCCTCCGGCTCCAGCGCGACAACGGCGTGATTCAGCCCGTCGATTATACCAATACGGAAGTGAGCTACAACAACACCCGGTCGCTGCTGTCGCTGGCCGAAAATGATCTGGCCCTGTCGCTCAACCGGCTCAAATTCCAGATGGGACTGAACCAGGACCAGCCGCTGGCCTTGCCGGATTCGCTGACGTTTGCCCCGGTACAGGTGGCCGAAACGGCGACGTTCGACCCGCGCCGACTGGCCAGCATCCAGCAGTCGGAAACGAACCTGGCGCTGCAACGCCTGCAGCTCGACCGCATCAAGGCCGGTTATCAGCCGACCCTGAGCGCCACGGCCAGCTACGGAACGCTGGCGTTTGCCAACAACTTCGGCGGTGCGCTGAAGAATTTTACGGGCTTCGGCAGCATCGGCCTGAGTCTGCGGGTGCCCATTTTCGACGGGTTGCAGCGCGACGCCCAGATTCAGCAGCAGCGCCTGACCGTCCTGACGCAGGAAGAGCAGCAGCGCCTGAACACGTCCTCTTTCCAGTTGCAGTTCAACAACGCACAGTCGCAGCTCCAGAAGGCCCAGACCAGCGTTCAGAACGACGAGCGCAACGTCAAACTGGCGCAGGAGGTGTACAACGTCACGACCTTGCAGTACCGCCAGGGGACCAAATCCCTGACCGATCTGATCAACGCCGACAATTCGTACCGCCAGGCGCAGTCGAATTACATCAACTCGCTGATCAATTTCTACCAGGCCCGGCTCGATCTGGAACAATCGCAGGGAACCCTGTTAAACTTTTATAATCAACTCTGAAATACAACCGAAGAAAGTCCATGAAAAAGTCATCCATCATCGTTGTCGTTGCTCTGCTGGCGGTTACGGCGCTAATCGGCTTCCGGCTGGCTTCCAACAAGAAGACCATCGAGGATCGCAAGAAGCAGCCAACCAGCGTTAATGTCGCGATTCCGGTAACGGTAACTCCGGTCGAGGAAGGAACGGTCAGCCAGCAGTTGGTTAAAACCGGCAACCTGATTCCGTTCCGCGAAGCCGCCATCACCGCTACCACGCCCGGCCGGGTTACGCGGGTCAGTTTTGACCTCGGCTCGCAGGTCCGGGAAGGGGCCGTGCTGGTGCAGCTCGACAATAAGCTGAAAGAACTGTCGCTGAAGGCCACCGAACTGAGCATCAAGAAGCTGGAGAAAGACGTTAACCGCTACAACACCCTCCTGGCGGGCAATGCCACCACGGAGATTCAGGTGAACGAGACGAAATATAACTACGAGGCCGCGCTCAACCAGGCCGAGCAGATCCGGAAGCAGATTGCGGACGCCAGTGTGAAGGCCCCCATCAGCGGCCAGATCGTCAGAAAGGACATTGAGCCGGGTGAGTTTGTCAACGCCGGAACGGTGCTGGGCACGGTACTGGACGTAAACCGCCTGAAAGTGAACGTGCTGGTGAACGAAAGCGACGTGTACCAGCTGCGCAAAGGACAGTCCGTCCGCGTGACGGCCGATGTGTTTCCGGGAAAGACCTATACCGGCCAGATTTCGTACATCGCGCCGCAGGGCACCGAAGAGCATAACTACCCGGTCGAAATCACCATCGGCAGCGCCAATGGCCTGAAAGCCGGTACGTTCGTCAACGTCGATTTCTCGCAGCAGTCGAACCAGAAAGCCCTGCAGATTCCGCGCGCCGCGCTGGTTGAAAGCATCAAGAATCCGTATGTGTACGTGATCGAAGGCAACGTAGCCAAACAGCGGAAGATTAAAGTAGGCCGTGAGTTCGGCGATTCCATCGAAGTGCTGGGCGGTCTGACGGCCGGCGAGCAGGTCGTGACCACCGGCCAGTTGAACCTCAGCGACGGTAAGCCCGTCCAAATCACCAAATAAGGAAACAAATCATGTCTGTATCCGAAATAGCCGTTAAACGACCGCTGCTGGTTCTCACGGTCTTCATCGTACTGATTCTGTTCGGTGCGCTGGGCTACCAGCAGCTGTCCTACAACCTGTTGCCTAAGTTCGAGGCCAACGTCATCAGCGTGGCGACGACCTACCGGGGTGCCTCGGCCGACGAGGTGGAAACCAACGTGACCAAGCGGATTGAAGATGCACTCTCGGCCCTGGAAGGGCTCGACCGCATGACGTCCACTTCTCAGGAAGGCGCTTCCATCGTGGTGGTTCAGCTGAAAAACGGGGTCAACACGACTCTGGCCCAGCAGGACGCCCAGCGGAAGGTGGAGCAGATCATCAACCTGCTTCCCGACGAGGCGGATCGCCCGATTATCAATAAATTCTCGACCGACGAAATTCCCGTCCTCCGGATGGGCGTGACGGCCAACCTGTCGCCGACGGCCCTGTACGACCTCATCGACGACAACATCAAGCCGCAGTTGTCGAACGTGTCCGGGGTTGGTCAGGTGAACATCATCGGCGGCAACGAGCGTGAAATTCAGGTAAACGTCAACCAGGAGCGCCTGCGGGCCTACGGGTTGTCGATCGGCCAGGTATCGCAGGCTATCGCCGCGGCGAACACCAGCTACCCCGCCGGTCAGATCGAAACCCGGGAATCGCAGTACTCCATCCGGTTCGACGCTTCTGTCGAGACGACCAACCGGCTCCGGAACCTGATTGTGGCCCGCCGCACCAACGGCAGCCAGGTGCTGCTCCGGGATGTGGCCGAGGTGGTAGATGCCACGACCAAGCCGACGGCTATCAACCACATCAACGCCCAGCCGTCGATCGGTCTGCAAATTCAGAAACAGTCGGACGCCAACGCGGTATCCGTCAGTGAGCAGACGCGGGCCAAGATCGCCCAACTGGAGAAGCAGCACAGCAACATCAACCTGAAGTTCAACATCGCTTCCGACCAGTCTACGTACACGCTGGCTTCGGCCCACGCGGTGGTGGATGACATGATGCTGGCCATCGTGATCGTGTCGCTGGTGATGCTGCTGTTCCTGCACAGTATCCGGTCCGCCACGTTCGTGCTGGTGGCGCTTCCGTCGTCCATGATTCCGACGTTCGCCCTGATGTACCTGATGGGCTTTTCGCTGAACCTGATGACGCTGATGGCCCTTTCGCTGGTCGTGGGTATTCTGGTCGACGACTCCATTGTGGTGCTGGAAAACATCAACCGCCACCTCGAAATGGGCAAGGAGAAGCGGACCGCCGCCCTCGACGGCCGGAGCGAAATCGGCTTTACGGCCCTGGCCATTACCCTGGTCGACGTCGTGGTATTCGTACCGCTGGCGATGACGGGCGGCCTGATCGGGAACATCCTGCGCGAGTTTGCTCTGGTGGTCGTTTTCTCGACCCTGATGAGCCTGCTCGTCTCGTTCACGCTGACGCCGCTGCTGGCTTCGCGCTTCGGCAAGGTGGAAGTGCTGAGTCGCAGCTCGCTCTGGGGTCGGCTGAACCTCGGCTTTGAAGATTTCCTGACGAGCCTGACCAATGCCTACGGCCGCATTCTGGAATGGGTGCTGGGGCACAAACGATACGTGATGCTGGCCACGCTCGCCATGCTTTTCGGCTCCATCGCGCTGGTTCCGGCCGGGTTTATCGGGGGTGCCTTCATGCCGAGCAGTGACCTTGGCGAAGTGACCGTCAACCTGGAGCTGGCGCCCACCGCTTCGATCTACCAGTCCAACGCCGTTGCGCAGCGGGCCGAACAGATCATTCTGAAGCAGCCCGGCGTGACCAACGTCTTTACCAACGTCGGATACGCGAGCACCGGTCTGGCAACGTCGTCCAACAGCAACATCGCCGACCTGAACGTGAAGCTGGTCGATAAGAAAGACCGTACATTTTCGACCGAAGAGTTCGGGCAGCGCATCAAGCAGGAAGTCGCCCAGATTCCGGGCGTGAAAGTAACCGTGAGCCCCGTCGGTATCGTCGGCGCCCAGCAGGCCCCGATTCAGATTGCGGTGAAGGGAACCAACCTGAAGGATATCCGCGAGGCGGCGGCCATTGTGAAGCAGGTAACGCAGTCGGTGCCGGGAACGCAGGACGTGAAATATTCCGTCAAGGACCCGAAGCCGGAAGTGACCGTCAACCTCGACCGGGAGAAAATGGCGCAGTTGGGCATCAACGCCTCCGAGGTGGGTATGGCCCTGCAAAACGCTTTCCGCGGCAACGACCAGACGAAATTCAAGCAGGGAGGAAACGAGTACGACATCCTCATCAGCCTCGACCGGTTCGACCGCTCAAGCGCGGCCGACATCAGCCGCCTGACGTTCGTCAACAACCAGGGCCGCTCCTTTGAGCTTTCGCAGTTTGCCTCCGTGCAGGAACAGATCGGTGAAAGCGTGCTGGAACGGATCGACCGTCTGTCGTCGGTGACGATCAACGCGCAGGTGGTGGGCCGTCCGGTGGGTACGGTCGGTACCGACATTCAGACGAAAATGGCGCAGACGAAGCTGCCGGAAGGGGTCACCATCCAGTACCTCGGTCAGTTGCAGCAGCAGTCCGACGCCTTCGGCAGTCTGGGTCTGGCCCTCGGGATTGCGATTCTGCTGGTGTACTTCATCATGGTGGCCCTGTACGAAAGCGTAATCTATCCATTCGTTGTTCTGTTCTCCATCCCCGTGGCGCTGATCGGTGCCCTGCTGGCGCTGGCGCTGACGATGGAAAGCCTGACGGTGTTCTCGATTGTGGGGATGATCATGCTGCTCGGTCTGGTGGCCAAGAACGCCATTCTGATCGTTGACTTTACCAACCAGCTGAAAGCGGAAGGCCACGACGTAATCCACGCGCTCATTGAAGCCGGGAAGGAACGTCTGCGCCCGATCCTGATGACGACGCTGGCGATGATTCTGGGGATGCTGCCCATCGCCCTGGCGAGCGGGGCCGGTGCCGAGACCAAGAACGGGATGGCCTGGGTCATCATCGGCGGTCTGTCCTCGTCGCTGCTGCTGACGCTGCTGGTGGTGCCGTCGATGTACCTCATCGTTGACCGCCTGAAAGATCGTTTCACGGGCAAAAAGAACCTGCCGAAGAAACCGAAGGACCTGGAAGTCGCTAAAGCAATCAGTTAATACCTAGATTAATAAATGAACCAGCAAAGGGTCTGCCGATTGGCGGGCCCTTTCTTATTTCAGGGCAGCAGGGTTTCGTAAAGCGCCAGTCCTTTCGGCGTCAGCAAACCCCGGATGAAATGGTGCTTGATGGCCGCGTCGGCCTCGCTGAACGGAATATCCCACTGGCTTTCCTCGGCCCACAGCCAGGCCAGAACGTTCTCGTTCAGATCGCGGCGGTAAAGCTCCTGTTCGACGCCCTGCCGCAGGTTGGTCGCCAGAATGGTGTTGATGTACGCCGTCCGGAACGCCTGAAACATGGCCCACACGGTCGGGTAAAACCGCTGGATGTCGCGCAGCAGATTCGGGTTGGTGGTCTGGCGGTAGCCCGACAGCCGGTCCCAGAGCTGCATGGCGGCAACAATCGGGTTGACGACCTGCGCATGAATCGAAGTATCCACGGTCATGGCCTCGTTCAGCTGCGCCTCCAGCATGGCCCGGACGAGTTCTTCCTTGCTGCTGAAATACTGGTACAGCGTTTTCTTGGAAATGCCCAGTTGCTGGGCAATATCGTCCAGCCGGACGGTTTTTACGCCAAAATGGTAAAACTGGTGCCGGGCCTCGGCAAGGATTCGTTCTTTCATTCCTGTGTGCAGAAGCGGACAGAATAAGGCGTGTCGCGTCGTAAGATCTCGTGTTTTTTGTAGAACTAATTTTAATGAATAAGTGCTGAAGAATGAACCGCCCGCGGACAAATAAGCTTAACGTTTTTTAACAGCCCGCCTCCCCCAATCGTCCGTACCTTGCCGCCGCATTCAAGGCACGGACTCTATGCTTCAGAATTACTTCAAAATCGCCTGGCGGAATCTGCTGCGCCGCAAGCTGTATTCCGGACTCAACATCGTCGGGCTGGCGGTCGGCATCACCTTTGCCCTGCTCATCAGCACCTACCTTTGGGGCGAATTTGGGGTGAACCGCCAGTTGCGCCATGCCGACCGGCAGTGCCTGATTCAAAGTCGCTGGAAAGAAGACAGCCGGGCAATGCCCATCACGTCGCTGGCCCCGATGGCGGCGGCTCTCAAAACCGAGTATCCCGCGCTGGTGGCCAATTACTACCGCTTCCACGGCGTCGGGGCGACCCTCTCGAAGGGCAGTAACCACTTCCGCGAATCCATTCAGATTGGAGACTCTACCCTGCTGACCATGTACGGCTTCGGCCTGCTGCACGGCGACCCCCGCACGGCCCTGAACGCCCCGAACGCCATAGTCCTGACCGCCGCCAAAGCCGAAAAACTGTTCGGCACGACAGACGTGCTCCACCAGACCCTGACGGTCGAAACGCCCCAGGCGGGACGGCAGGAATTTCAGGTCACGGCCGTTCTGAAAGCCCTGACGCCCAATTCGGTTTCGCACCTGCTCCGGGAACCGAATGAGATTTTCATGTCGCCCGGGGCCCTGCCTTACTTCGGGGCCGACATGAACTCCTGGCAGAATCCCTACATCGTCAATTACATCGAATTGCAACCCGGCGTGACGCCGCAGGACCTGGCCCGGCCGCTGGCCCAGCTCATCAAAACCAACGCACCCGCCGACATTCAGCAGAGTCTGACGGCCTACGTGACGCCGTTGACGGACTTTTATCTCGAAAGCAACTTCGGGCTGGTTCGCCGCCTGATGACGACACTGGCCGTCGTGGCGGTGTTCATCCTGCTGATGGCCGTTCTGAATTTTGTCAATATTTCGATGGGCGTATCGACGGCACGGCTCCGGGAAATCGGCGTGCGGAAGCTGCTGGGCGGCCTCCGTCGGCAGCTGACGGTCCAGTTTCTGACGGAAGCGCTGGTGCTGACGACCCTGGCCTTTCTGCTTTCTATCGGCCTTTACATGGCTTTCCGGCCCTTTTTCAGCGAGGTGGTGGGCAAACCCATTCCCGCCTTGACGGAGCTGCCCTGGCAGTACGGCGCGCTGATTCCGGTCGGCGTGCTGCTGATTGGCGGGCTGGCGGGCGCTTATCCGGCCCTGCATCTGGCGGCCTATTCGACCGTCGCTTCGCTGAAAGGCAAAAGCCGAACCGCCCGCGAAGGGATGATTTTCCGGCGGGCGCTGGTGACGCTCCAGTTCTCGATTGCCGTTTTCGTGTTTGTGGGAGCCATCATCGTCTCGCGCCAGATCGCCCATTTTTTCCATTCCGACCTCGGTTTTGACAAGGAAGCCGTGCTGACCGTTTCGTCCCTGCCTCGCAACTGGTCGGCGGAGGGCGTCACCCGGATGCAGGCGGCCCGCGACCAGCTCGCCCGGACGTCCGGGGTGCAGGCGGCGAGTCTTTCTTTCGAGATTCCGAACGGCAATGTCGGCAACGATGTCAGCGTGTATCCCGAGGGCCGCGACTCGACCCGGGCCGTCAGCGCCCGGCTCATGACCACCGACGAGCACTACGCCCGCACCTACGGCATCGAGCTGCGCAACGGCCGTTATTTCCACGAAGGCGGCGCGGGGTTCGACTCCACCCGCATCGTCGTCAACGAAGCGGCCATCCGGGCACTCGGGTACGCCAGTCCGGAAGCGGCGGTGGGGCAGCCCGTCCGGTTTCAGGGCGGCCCGGCGACCTTCCGGATTGGGGGCGTTGTGCGGGACTTTCACTTCGGGCCCATGCACCAGGCCATCGCCCCGCTGGTCGTTATGCCGGTTCAGGTCCGTCCGCTGTACCGCTTTTTCTCGTTCCGGCTCGCCCCCGGCAATCCGCGCCGGACGCTGGCCGGGCTGGAGCAGCGGTGGCGCACGCTTTTCCCGGACGCCCCGTTTGAATACGCCTTTATGGACCAGACACTGGAGCAGCTTTACCAGACAGAGCTTCAACTGGAAAAGGCGGCGTATCTGGCAACCGGGCTGGCGCTCCTGATCGTTCTGCTGGGCGTGGTCGGCATGGTGTCGCTGACCGTGGCCCGCCGCACCCGGGAAGTAGGCATCCGGAAGGTGCTCGGCGCTTCGGTGGCGAACGTCGTTCTGCTGTTTCTGCGGGAATATTTCTGGGTCATGATTCTGGCCAATCTGATTGCCTGGCCGCTGGCCCATCTGGCTTTGTCGGACTGGCTGGCCGGTTACGCGTACCACACCCGGATTGGCTGGCAGCCGTTTGTGCAGGTGGCCGCGCTGCTGGCGATTCTCACCACGGGGGTCGTGGCGCTTCAGGTCATCCGGACGGCGCTGATGAATCCGGTGAACTCCATTCGTTCCGAATAAATCGGCACTTCAATTTCTGTTTGAGGCGGTTGCGGGCTTCTTTTCCTCCATTCGTTTGACTTTTGTTGCAAACGCGGGTGTTCGGATCACACCTTTGTCAAAAAAGCAACAAAAAGCTCATTTAAAGAAGGTTAAGGGTAATTTCCAAAAATCACCCTGCCATCCGCACCCGCACTATCAACATGAAAACGTCAACCTTCCTCTTTTTTCTACTGCTCTGGAATATGATCCCTCTTGCCAAAGCAACCCCGCCGACCGGCCCGTCCGGCGACAAACTGCTGGGCGTTCTGCCCCTGATTAACCAGAAAGTCCGGTACGCGGCCGTTGTAGACTGCGGCAGCGTGTCGCAGGCCGAGCTGTTCCGCCGGACCCGCCTCTGGCTGTTGCAGACCGGAGCCGACGAAACGCTGGCCCTCAACGACCCGCAAACCGGCGATCTGGCGGGACGGGTAAAGCTGACCGTCCAGATTCCCCGTTCAGAAAGCTCATCGGGAGGAGTTTATCGGTTCCGGGGCACTGTTCTGGTCGAGTGTGCCAATCGAAAATACCGGGCCACCCTGACGCGGCTTCAGGTCGAGGACGCCAACGGGCAACCGCTTGCCATCGAAACCTACGGCCAGCGGTCGGAAAAAGACCTTCAGGCTGCCTACGCCGAACTTGACAAACAGCTGAAGACGCTGCTGGCCTCTCTGGAAGAAGAGGTAAAAAATTACCCAGCCTTTTGAGAAAGCCGTCCGGCTGCTTCAACCGGACAGGCCACCCTTGTTTGCTTTCCGCACGATGTCCTACACCACGCTTTTCGATGTCTCGACGCGGCCGCCGCTGGACTGGCGGTCGCTGGTACTGCCGTTTGGGCTGGCGCTGCTGGCGGTGCTCTGCTTTGCCTTTTCGCGTTCGTCGTCCGCCGGGCGGTATTTCCTGCTGGTCTTTGCCGCCCTTGCCGTGATTGTTCCGGTGGCCCTGCCGTACTGGGACCATTCCCGGCTGACCAAAGCGCTCACGACGGGGCAGTGCGCGGTGGCCGAGGGCACGCTGACGGGGCATTGGGAGCGGAAATGGACCGAACGGCGCAACGGCAAAAACAACCGGCTCCATTACGAAGGCTTTCGGGTCGGGGCCGTTTCCTTTGGCTATTACCGCTCCCGGGATGCCAGCGATTTCAACAACCCGGACAATTTTCTTTTTCGGGACGGCCTGCCGGTGCGCATTCATTACTTCCCCGAACGCCAGCTCGACGACGGAACCGTGCTGAACCGGATCGTCAAAGTGGAAGTTCAACCCCGTGCGGAACCGGTTGCCAGCCATGAAAAAGCCCGGCCTTGAGGAGCCGGGCTTCAATTAATCCTGCCGTTTGGTCGAGTCTTTGGCCATCTCGCGGTAGTCCTGACGGGATTCTTCCAGTTCCTGGCGCTCCTCCCGGATTTCGCTGCTGTCGCCTTCGGCCTTCGCTTCTTCAACATCCTTATAATCGTCCGTCACTTCGTCGGCTTTCTGTTCGGTTTTCGACTGACACCCGACCGCCCCGGTAGCCAGAAAGGCCGCCAGCGCCAGCATGGTCATCTTCGCTTTGATTTTCATAACATTGTTCGTAATGGTTACGGCCGAATAACCCGCCCCGAATAATCTTTGTTTGTCGGTCTTATTTTGTCGCCACCGGCATCGCCGACTGCAGGGCCGAATTATCCAGCATCAGCACCCAGTCCTGCCCGTACCCGCTGCGGGGCGGCGCGAACTTCTGCTGCCCGGTATTGGCAAAGGTCCCGGCTGGCTGCGTCTTGCCCGTGCGCGGGTCGAACCAATTGGCAATCACCTCCCGACCGCCGATTTTGCCCATGTTGACCGTAAACGGCCGACCGGCGGCCGAGTAAATAAAGGCGTAGTCCTTCCCGCGGGTGGCCTGAATCCGGTCGGCGGGGCCGTTGCTGGCCTCCACCAGCAGCGACTGGTCGGGCACGCGTTCTTCCATCGGCCGGGATTCCATCAGGCTCCGGACGGCCCGCATCTGGTTGGCGGCGGGCAGTTCGAGGGCCTCGTGCCAAGCCATGTGCGGGCCGTTGACTGGTTCGCGGCCGGGGGCGTACATCTGCCAGATGTCGTGGCAGCCGTAGGTATGGCCGAACGCCCCGGCAAACAGGTCGAGGTAGGCGTAGCGGCGCACGTCGTGGGCGTTGGACGTTCCCAAGTCCTTCGCGTTGAAGCAGACCGGGTGGTCTTCGTACAGCGGTTCGCCGTCGATGACGGGCTTGGCCGGTGTGCGGTTATAGGCAAAGGTGATTTTGTCGTAGGTTTCGGTATCGCGGCAGTGCCCGTTCTGGAGCATGTTGAAATCGAGCCAGTTGTCGGTATGGAACCACTTCGACGAGCCGCCGTCCTGCATGCCGTTGGGCTGCGGGTGGTAGGTCATCAGCGCCTTGTCGTGTCCGCCGACGCCCTCGGCCACGCCTTCCGCCATCGCCCGCCAGACGGCCACGTCCTGCGAACCCTCGCGCGGGTTGCGGTCGCCGCCCAGAATCCAGATGACGTTCTCGCGGTTTTTGTAGCGGGCGCCGATCCAGCGGCCGTAAGCCCGGGCATTTTCAGGCGTGAAGATTTCGGGGCCTTTGCCCCAGGTCGATTTATTCAGCTTGTCGCCCCAGGTCGGTAGCAGGCCGATGGCCAGTCCGTTCCGGGCGGCGGCGTCAATGACATAATCGACGTGCCGGAAATACGCGTCGTTGGGTTTGGTCGGGTCGTTGTCGATCAGGGGTTTATCGCCGTTGGCATTGGGGCTGTTCAGGCCGTCGAGTTCGGCCAGGGCCACGGCCTGAATGACCGTAAAGCCCTGCTCCGCGCGGCGTTTCAGGTAGCGGTCGGCCTCTTCGCGGGAAAGGCGGTGGAAAAGCTCCCAGGCCGTATCGCCCAGCCAGAAAAACGGTTTGTTGTTTTTGGAATGAACGAGGTAGCGCTGGTTGGCAGAAATTTTAAGGCGTCCGTTGTCAAAAGGCGATTGTGCCGAGCCGGTCAGAAAAAGGGCCAGCAGGCCGGCCGTCAGGAAGGCTTTTTTCATGCAGAGTAGTATCGTTAAGGTACTCCTTCCAAAAGCAGGGTTCCGCGGGAAAATACTAAACCGGCCGGGGCAAATAAAAAGGCCGTCCGGTTTCCCGAACGGCCCGGCACCGAGGCGCCTGTTTTCATGAACGTTGAGTAAAGTTACGATGTGCGGCCTGTCGGCCTGATACGGAATCCCGTCACGGTCGGCCTTTAAATTTCCCGACCGTTGACATTACAAAATTAGTCTATGGATGTAGTGAAGAAATGAAAATCGTCTTAAAACTGTGTCTGACAAAAATCACGTCCGCGGGACTCCGCAAGGCTCTGTTCAGCAAAAAGGCAGCTTCTCCAGACAAATAAAGAGTGTACCTGTCTAGTTAATCGACTTCCGGAAGCAGACAAGGCGCTCCACTTCGTCGTACCCCAGGGCCGCGTGCGCCCGCAGGCTGACGGCATTATCCAGTTCGACATCCGAGGCCATTTCGGTGCAGCCCAGCTGGCGCGCCCAGGTTTCCGCCGCCCGCACGAGCGCCGCCCCTATCCCCTGCCTCCGGAACGGATCGGCCACGAACCAGCCTTCGATGTACCCGACCGGACTGCTCTCGCAGCCCTCGGCATAGTCGCGCAGGCCCGCTTCCAGAAAACCCACCAGCAGGCCGTCGGCCGTTTCGGCCAGCAGCACATGGATGCGGTCGTTTTGCAGAAAACCGGCCATTTCGGCCAGCCAGTCAGACGGATCGGCATCGCTCCATAACTGGCGGCGGAGCGTATACCAGGCGGGCAGATCAGCGGCAGTAGCGGAACGGATGGTCATGGCGGCGTGTCCTGATTTGGTTTTTGATTGTAAGTTTACGCAAACAAGCCCATTGGGTGTTAGTTTGTCCTGTATGAAAGAAAGCATTGCGGACCTGATTGCTCAGGGAGAAGGCTCCCGGCTCGAATTTAAGGTGACGATTCACTCCGCGCACCGCATCGCCCGAACCCTCACCGCTTTTTCGAATACGGCGGGCGGTCTCCTGCTGGTCGGTATCGCGGACGACGGAAAAGTGGCGGGCATTGAGTCGGAGTACCGCGAAATTCAGAAACTGGAGAAGGCGACCGATTTTTTTGTTGACCCGCCGATTGCCGTCAGTTACGAAGTCGTGATTGCCGAGGGTAAACGGGTGCTGGTCATCCGCGTGCCGGAAAGCGAGGACAAGCCGCACCAGGCCGTCGACGAACGGGGTCAGCGCACGATTTACGTCCGCGCCAAAGACAAATCGGTGCCCACCAACAAGCTGATTCTGACGGGCGAAGGGCCGGATGCCCAGCTCATGCAGTCGTCCAACGTCCGGAATCTGATTCAGTTTCTGCGTAAAAATGAGCACATTACGGCCAAGCGGTTTGCGCAGCTGGTCAACATTTCGGATGCCCGGGCGCTGAAACTTCTGCGGCAACTGACCGAACAGGGTTTGCTGCTGATGGTGGACCGGACGCGGCCCGTGCAGTTCTCGCTGAAAGTGTCGGACTGATTTTTTATCCGGGCGAACCGGCACGTCGGCCGGGTCGGTGCCGCTGCGCTGCGAAATTTTTGCGACCTTTGTCCCCATCATGGCGTCGCTGCGGCGACCGACTTTGCCGTTTACCAGGTATGATCTCAACCGAAACACCTCCCGACAAACAAACCATTACCCAATTTTTCACCGGTCTCCAGGATCGCATCTGTGCCGCGCTGGAAGAAACCGACGGCGGTGCCCGCTTTCAGGAAGACCTCTGGGAACGGGCCGAAGGCGGCGGCGGCCGGACGCGAATTCTGCAGGAAGGCGCCGTGATCGAAAAAGGCGGCGTGCTGTTTTCCGCCGTTCACGGGCCGGCGTCCGAGGCGACGCGGCGGCAGATGAACGTGACCGAGCCCGTCGATTTTTACGCGACCGGCGTATCCATTGTGCTCCACCCGCGCAGTCCGATGGTGCCCATTATTCACATGAACGTCCGGTATTTTGAACTGAGCAACGGCATCAATTGGTTCGGCGGCGGCATCGACCTGACGCCGCACTACCTCGACCGCCAGGATGCCCGGTGGTTTCATCAGCAGCTCAAAACCGTCTGCGACCGCCACCATCCGGATTTTTACGCCAAGCACAAAGCCTGGGCCGACGATTATTTCTACCTCAAACACCGCGACGAAACCCGGGGCGTCGGGGGCATTTTCTTCGATTACCAGAAACCGTCGGAGGAGTTTTCGAAAGAGGCGATCTTTGCCTACGTGCAGAGTGTGGGGGACGCGTTTGCTCCGATTTACACGCATTTTATGCGCCAGAACCGCGACCTGCCCTTTGGCGAAGCCGAAAAACAATGGCAGCTGCTGCGGCGCGGCCGGTACGTGGAGTTTAACCTCGTCTGGGACCGGGGCACCAAATTCGGGCTGGAAAGCAACGGCCGTACGGAGTCCATCCTGATGAGCATGCCACCGCAGGCCAACTGGGCCTACGATTACAAACCACAGCCCGGCAGTCGGGAAGAAGAAACGCTTCTGGGGCTGAAGAAGGGCGTGGACTGGTTGAACCCTTTGGGCTAACTGTGGGGCCGGTTTTACCAGAAAACGCGGCCATTTCCCGGGATTAATCATAAACCGCTGAAGCGGTTGAAAACCGCCTTTCAACGGCTCGTGGCCCACGGTTTCAACCGTTTGAACCCACGGTTAAAACCGTTTGGACCCACGGTTAAAACCGTGGGCTAATCCAACTCGATTTTTAGGTTCGGGAAAGCCCGGTGCAGCACGTCCGCCAGCGTCCGGAGGCCCCATTCCTCGCTTCGCAGGTGTCCGATGGCGGCGACGGCCATACCGGTCTGCTCCACGGCTTTACGAGCGGGCTGTCGCCACTGGCCGGTGATGTACAGCTTCGCACCCCGTTCGGCCGCCTCCCGGACGAGGGCCTCGTTCATGGCCCCGACCACCGCAATCCGGTCCACCGGACAGTCGGGGTCGCCGGTGAGCGAATCCAGTCCGCCGAAGTGCCGGGTCAGCTGCGTCTGCCAGGTTTGCAGCGACTGCCGGGGGGCGTCGCCGAGCATCCCGATGGCGCGCGGCGGCAGCCCTTCTGCCTGTTTATACCCCAGTTCGGCCACTTCTGTCAGGCGGAGAACGTCCGCCAGCGGGGTGTTGTGCCCGAGCGTCAGGGTTTCGTCAAACGGCAGGTGGTGGTACAGGACCGGCACGTCCGGCGGCAACTGGCGCAGATCCAGTTTCCAGGGCCGGTGCAGCCAGAGCGCATCCGGCGGGGCCGTCCGGAGCCGTTCATAGAGCCGGGCGGAAGGCTCCAGCGCCACCGCCAGCCGCCGGAGGGGCCGATGGCCGGCGCGATACACCCCGCCCTGCTCGTCGGGCGCAAAGCTGCGGACCGAAAAATACGTACTCAGAAACGCCACTACCTCCTCCATCGCTGCGCCGTTTGGTCAACCGCCGATCAGATCGGCGAGGCGGCCGCGGTCTTTGACCCGCACGCCTTTTTCGGTTAACTCCACGGTGGCCGCTTCGGTTGTGGGGTCGTGCTCAAAAACCAGAATCCAGTTTTCGGCGGCGGCCTGCTTCAGCACGGCTTCTTTCTCCTGCATCGTCAGCAGCGGACGCACATCGTAGCTCATCACCCAGGGCAGCGGCACGTGGGCGGCGGACGGAATCAGATCGGCGGCGTACAGCACCATCCGGCCGTTGACCTGGAGTTTGGGAAGCGTCATTTTTTCGGTATGCCCGTCCACATGCAGTAATTCCGTTCCGGGCAGCGCAAAGCCGTCCGTGTCGATAAACCGGAGTTGCCCGCTTTCCTGCAGCGGCAGCAGGTTTTCGCGCAGAAAAGAAGCCTTCTCGCGGGGATTGGGGGCCGTGGCCCATTGCCAGTGCGCGGAGTGCGACCAGAAGATGGCATTCGGAAAAGCGGGCAGCAGCCGGTCGCCCTGCCGCACGACCGCGCCGCCGACGTGGTCGAAGTGCAGGTGAGTCAGCAGCACGTCCGTGATGTCGGTTTCGGTGTACCCTGCGTTCCGGATGGAATCGGCTAGCGAAGCCTCGCCGTGGAGGTCGTAGTGACTGAAAAATTTCTCGTCCTGTTTGCGGCCGATGCCGGTATCGACCAGCACGAGCCGGTCGCCCGCTTCGATCAGCAGGCAGCGCATGGCCCAGGTACAAAGGTTACGTTCGTCGGCCGGATTCTGTTTGTTCCAAAGCGTTTTGGGCACTACGCCAAACATAGCGCCTCCGTCAAGTTTGAAGAAGCCGGTGTCGAGGGTTTTGAGTTGCATGGACTTGTCTGGATTTAGCGGCAAAGCAAGGAAAATCCGCTTAAAAACGTGCGACGGCCCGTTTCCCGTTGTCGCCAAAGTCGCTTTGTCAGACACAAAAACGTTGATATGTATGAATTCCGGCTGGTTGACCGCTCCGTTCGGCATCATTTATTTTCCGACAAGTCCGCATCAGATTGAGAAAAAAGCTAGTTTTGCAGAACACAGCAGCCCATTTCAGTTTAAATCCTTTTTTAATTCTGGTAAAATTTTCTGGCACGGTCCTTGTAATTATCAGACAAGAAAGCAGCTTAAAAATTTACCGCCGCCAACGGACCGGGAAACGTTTTGAGAAAGCCTTCCGCCGGTCGGTGCGCCCGTTTTGGGGTGCGGAAACCAACTAGCGAAATTAATCTGTAGACTAGTAGACTGTCAGACGAGATTTTGCGTTATAGGTAAAGCCGAGGGTCTATCCCGAAGCTTCACTTAGGCGCAGGTCGAAGGTTGACGTAGCAATACTTAAAATCTCGCTTGCAAATAAGTGATCAATCGGAAAGTTCGGTGCACACGATTGTGCCGGCCTTTTTTCCAGCCTTGTCTGCGCTACGGTAGGTGTAGGCAAGGCAGGTAGGACAGAGAAAAATGGCAGTAAAAGTCCCCAGACAGGTGTTTCCGGGGACTTTTCTTTTTTTCTGCCGGATCTCCGTTACTGATCTCTGTCCTCTTTTTCGGACTCGGCGCCTTTGGCTCCCGAGTTACCCGGAGCGTCGTCGCGGTGGTTATCGCCCGCTCCCTGGTGGTTGTCTTCGTTCTCGCCTTTGCCGACGTTATCCAGTGAATTATTCTCCCGTGTGTTTTTTTCCATCCTCGTATTCTGCTGCTGATGGCAGAACTGGAGGTTGATCGCAATCAGCGCCACCAGTCCGACTCCAAGCGCCGGCAGCAGCCAGCGGAGAAAGGCCGTGCCGCGCGGGTCGCGGTTGGTTGGAGCCGCCATGGCCCCCTTCCGACTATAGCGAAAAATGATGAATCCCAGAAAAAGCAAAATAACCAGGACAAACAGAACCAACTCAAATCCAAATCCCATAATCGTATCTGTTTAAGGTTTGCCCATACAACCACCTGTATGCGGGGCCGGGAAGGAATGCGGAAGGACAGTGAGGATTTGGCCCAGCGGCTCTGTTTTCGAACTTTCCCTCCCAACAACCCGTTACTTCTCCGGATATGTGCCGAGCGTTCACTATGTGGGAAAAGAGGAATACCGCCGCCAGCAGTCCCCTGACCAAACAGGGCTGTGTACTGGTTGTGGAAGACAATACCGATCAATGGGTGTTTATTCAACTGGCCTTCCGGAAAAGTGCTCCGGCCGTGGAACTGGTGCTGGCCACGACCGTCCAGCAGGCGACCCTTTACCTGGAAGAATGCGAACGGGCCGGCGGCGATTACCCGCTGCTTATCCTGCTTGACCTTTATACCCCCTGGCGCGACGACAGCCTGCTGCTCCTCGAAGCGATCCGCCGCAAAACCACGCCGCTGAGCCAGACCCCGATTATCATGCTGACGGCCTCCGACGATCAGGAGGACATTACCGCCGCGTTTGCCAACGGCTCCAACGCGTACGTGGTCAAACCTTCCAGCTTTTCGGCCTGGCTCGACTGCATTCACGACGTAAACGGGCAGTGGCTGAGCCGGAAACGCAGGCCATAAACCTCCGACCGTTTGTTCTGAGACAAATCACTTTCTTTTTTGAGGGCAATCAAGGCACGGGCGGGAAGAAGACGGTAATCTTGGGACGTTTCCAAACTGCCCGATTGCCATGATCCGCCTCTTGTTTGCTTTTCTGCTGGTCGTCCACGGCCTGATCCACCTCATCGGTTTTACGCAGGCCTGGGGCCTGAGCCGCCTCGCCGAATTTTCCGGCAAAACGATTTTCCCGCTTGGCGAGCAGGCGTCCAAAGCCGTTGGGCTGCTCTGGCTCGTCACCTGCCTCGCTTTTCTGGCGGCCGCGGGCAGTTTTTTGCTGAAACGGGAAAGCTGGTGGATGATCGCCCTCCCGGTGGCCGTTGTTTCCCAACTGCTGGTGATACTGTACTGGCCCGACGCCAAAGCCGGAACGGCCGCCAACCTGCTGATTCTGCTTGTCGCCGCGGTTTCTCTCGCCAACTGGCGCTTTGAGGAGTCGGCCCGGGCCGAAGCGCAGACCCTGCTGGAACAGGAAGCCGATGCACCCGCATCCCGGCTTGTCACTACCGAAATGCTCAGCGAACTGCCTCCGGTCGTGCGGACCTGGCTCGAACGGGCCAACGTGGTGGGAAAACCGTTCATCCACACCGTCCGGCTGAAGCAGCGGGGCCTGATGCGGACCAAAAGCGACGGCAACTGGATGCCGGTCGAAGCCGAGCAGTATTTTACCGTCGACCAGCCGGGTTTTGTCTGGAAAACGCAGGTCCGGATGGCTCCCCTGCTGGAGATGACCGGCCGGGACCTGTACCGCGACGGGCACGGCAACATGACGATCAAGCTGCTGTCGCTGGTGCCGGTGGCTGACGCCCGGGGCAACGAGGTGGACCAGGGCACCCTGCTCCGTTACCTGAGCGAGATCATCTGGTTTCCGACCGCGGCCCTGCATCCCTACCTCCGCTGGGAAGCCCTGGACGGCCGGTCGGCGCGGGCGACCATGAGTTACGGGTCTGTTACGGCCTCGGGAACTTTCCACTTCAACGAAGCGGGCGACGTCGCCGGTTTTGAAGCCAGACGGTACATGGAGCAGAACGGAAACTATTCGCTCGAAACCTGGACAACCCGCGGGGATACGTTCAAAACGCTGAGCGGGGGAATCCGGATTCCCACCGAAGGCGCGGCCACCTGGAAGTTGAAATCCGGCGACTTTACCTGGTTCAAGCTCACCATTGAAGCACTGGACTACAACCGCCCGGTCCTTTACTGATCCGCGTGCGCCCGGCTGTATACATTTTACGGTTTTCCCTACCACTTTTACGGGTAGCGGAATAACCCGGCGTTCGGATTGGTAGTTTTGAGAAAGAAAGGGCCATGATCATCTACGATACCATCCGGAAATACAGCGAGACGTTCAACAACAGGACCCTGCATCCGCTGATCAATCTGGTCCATCTCGATAAGGCCGGTCCCTTGAAACGAACCCGCTTCCGGCTGGATTTTTATGCCGTCATCATCAAGGAAACCAACTGTGGCGATCTGCGGTACGGCAACCAGTACTACGACTATTCGGAGGGCACGGTGGTGTTTATTGGTCCGGGGCAGGTCATGGGCAGCGAACCCGAGGGCGAACTGCACCAGCCGTACGGAAAGGCGCTCATTTTTCACCCCGACCTCATCAAAGGCACTAGTCTGGGCCGACAGATCTACGAGTATTCCTTTTTCAGCTACCAGTCCAACGAGGCCTTACACCTCTCGGATGCGGAGCGGGCGACTCTGGATAACTGCTTTGGGAACATCACCGCGGAAATCAGCCAGACCATCGACCGGCATAGCAAAAAACTGCTGGTCGCCAACCTGGAACTGCTGCTGAAATATTGCTCCCGTTTTTATGACCGCCAGTTTATCACCCGTGAGCACGTGAATCACGGCATCATCGGGCAGTTTGAAGAAGAACTGAAGGAGTATTTATGGAGCGACAAGCTGAAAACGAACGGCCTGCCCGGCGTTGCCTACTTTGCGGACGCCCTCAACCTGTCGCCCAATTATTTTGGTGATTTAATCAAAAAGGAAACCGGCAAATCCGCCCTGGAATACATCCAGCTTCACCTCATCGATCTGGCTAAAGAACGGATGTTTGACCCCAGCAAGTCGGTCAGCGAAATCTCCTACGAGCTGGGTTTCAAGTACCCGCAGCATTTCACCCGGTTCTTCAAGCAGAAAGTGGGCATGGCTCCCAACGAATACCGGGGGCTCCAGTCAAAGCTCAACTGATCCGGGTTCCGCCCGTCAAAGCGTCCTGACCACCTTCGCCGGAACTCCGGCCACCACCGTATTGGGAGGAACGTCCCGATTGACGACCGCACCCGCGGCCACGACCGAGTTTTCGCCCACCGTTACGCCCGGCAGGATGGTAGCACCGGCCCCAATCCAGGCATTCCGGCGGATCACAATGGGCTTGAGCAGGAGCGTTTTGCGGTCGGCGGGGTCCAGCGGATGGTTTTCGGTAATGAGGCTCACTTTGGGGCCGATCAGTACGTCATCTTCCACCGTGATGCCGCCAATGTCCACAAAAGAACAGTCGTGGTTGATGAAGATGTTTTTCCCCAGCCGCGTAAATCGGCCAAAATTGGTATAAAAGGGCGGAAAAATCGTGGTGGAAGCGTCGATCTCCGTGCCGATGATGACGCTGAGCCGGGCGCGGACCGCATCCACATCGGTCGCCGCCGCGTTCATCTCGACACATAAGCGAATGGTGTGCGCCACGGCTTCGCCGAACTTCGGGTACTCGGGGTCATCCCGGCGGAGAGGCTCCCCCGCCTGTAGTCGCTGAAAAATATCGGCAGTTGCTGATTCGTCGGGCATAGGCTGTCTGATTAAGTCGTCCGCAGGAGCTTATCCGGGGTAATGGGCAGCTCGCGGATGCGCTGGCCGGTGGCGTTGAAGACCGCATTGGCGACGGCCCCGGCAAAGCCGATCAACGCAATTTCTCCCATCCCCTTCGCGCCCATCGGGTTGATGATCGGGTCGGGTTTGTCGATGAAAATCGTTTCGATGGCCGGGACGTCGGCGTGGACGGGCACGTGGTAATCGCCCAGGTTATTGTTGACAAAGCGGCCAAACCGGTGGTCGATGACGGCTTCTTCGGTCAGGGCCATGCCGATGCCGCCCGCAACCCCGCCGATCATCTGGCTGGCGGCCGTTTTGGGAGAGACAATCCGCCCCGAATCGGCCACGCTGACGGCTTTGGTGACGCGCACGACGCCCGTCAGCGGGTTGACCCGTACCTGCACGAAATGCACCGAGAACGAATACATGGAGTACTTTGCCTGATTGGGCCCGCCCTTCGAGTCGCCGCTTTTGTCGATCACCGTCAGGTTGTTTGTCCGCATCAGGTCGCTGACGGCCACCCGTTTAGCCGGGTCTTTTTCGACGAAAAGCTGCCCGTCGGCCAGCGTCAGTTCGTCGGCCTTCCTGCCCGCCAGCGGCCCGCCCGCTTTGGTAGCCAGTTCGACGAGCGTATTTCTGATGGCCGTACACACCTCGAACACCGCCGAGCCGACCGCCGACACAATGGCCGAGCCGCCCTGCGTGGGGGCTTTCGGCAGCGACGTATCGCCGTAGGCCACTTTGATCCGGTTCACCGGGACGCCCAGCACGTTGTGGGCAATCACCGTCAGGGCGGTGCCGGTGCCCGGCCCGATGTCGGTCACGGCGCTTTGCACCGTCAGCGACCCGTCGGCGTTTAGCAAGGCCCGTGCGCTGGCCTCCCACCGGAAGGCGTTGAACGTACCTGTGCTCATGCCATAGCCCACCAGCCAGTCGCCCTGGCGCACACTGCCCGGCTGGGGTTTGCGGTCCGTCCAGCCGATGGCCTCGGCTCCTTTCTGGTAGGCTTCCCGAAGGTGTTTACTCGAATAAGGCCGGTTGTGTTCGGGGTCGGTTTCGGTATAATTCCGCAGGCGGAAGTCGATGGGGTCGATGCCCAGTTTGTAGGCCATTTCGTCCATCGCCGATTCGAGCGCGAAGGCGCCCGTCGCTTCGCCCGGTCCGCGCATCCAGATGGGCACACTCCGGTCGAGCCGCACGATGCGGTACCGGGTGCTCACGTGGGGGCAGGCGTACATGAACTTGGTCATGTTGACGGTGGCTTCGGTAAAGTCTTCGTAGCTGGCCGTTTCCGCCGTTGCTGCGTGGGCGATGCCGACCAGCTTTCCGTCCCGGTCGGCTCCCATCTGAATGGTCTGCACGGTATAGGGACGATGTCCAACCAGCGTAAACATCTGCTGGCGGGTGACGACCAGCTTCAGCGGCCGACCGATTTTGCGGGCCACCGCCACCACCGCCGTTTCCTGCGGCCAAGTGCGCAGGCCCATGCCGAAGCCGCCGCCCATGAATTCGGTATGGACGTGGATGTTTTTCGGGTCGAGCTTGAACGCCTGTGCCATTGCCTGCTGGGTAGCGTTGACGCCCTGCGTTTTGGCGTAGATCATGAGGCTATCCGGGCCGGTCCAGTGAGCCAGAATACCGTGCAGTTCCATCGGGTTATGCACCTCGGTCGGAATGGTGTAGTGGGCTTCCAGCGTAACCGGCGCTTCTTTGTACCCGTCCGCTTTGCCCCGCACATAATCCCCGGAACGACCGGGTCGGCCGGGAGCAATGCCTTCGGCCACGTGCTTCCGCAGGTCGGTGCGGGCGGCCTGCCGGGTGTAGGTCGCCCGTACCAGCGAAGCCGCGTGGGTGGCCCGCTCGTAGCTGTCGGCGACTACCAGCGCAATGGGCTGCCCGTCGAACAGGATTTTGGGACTGCTCAGAATCCGGTACGTTTCCTCTGTTTTGGGCTTTGGCGCTGGCCCATCGGCCTCCCCGCCGACCGGCGCGTCCCAGCCCGGAATGGGCGGCATATTCTGGTGCGTAAACACGCCCAGTACGCCCGGTGCGTTCTGCGCCCGTCTGGTGTCGAGGCTGGCGATGGAACCCCGGCCAATCTCGCTGCCGACCAGAACGCAGTAGGCCATGTTGGGCAGCTCAAAATCGGCGAAATATCGGGCGCCGCCGGTCACTTTCATGCGCCCGTCGACCCGGTCAATGGGTGGATTTTTCGTATCGTTCGTCATGGGTCAGGCGGTTTGGGTGGCGGTTCTGAGGGCCTCGACAATGGCGTTGGGGGCCAGCGCCAGTTTAAAATCGTTTTCGCCGTAGCCCTTCGCGCCGGTCATGGCCAGCTGGGCGGCCTGTTTGAAATTGGCTTCCGTGGCGGGTTTGCCGCGCAGAAAATCCTCCGCTCCGGTCAGTCGCCAGGGTTTATGCGCCACCCCGCCCATCGCCAGCCGGATGTCTTCGATGGTATTGCGCCTGAGCTGCACCCCGACGCCCACCGACACCAAAGCAAAGGCGTAGGAAGCCCTGTCGCGCACTTTCAGGTAGTGCGAATGGTCGGCGAAACCGTTCGTGGGTAGGTCCACCGACAGAATCAGCTCGCCCGGCAGCAGCGTATTGTCTTTCTGGGGCGTGTCGCCGGGAAGCCGGTGAAAGTCGCGGAACGGAATTGTCCGGTTGCCTTTGGGACCGGATACGTTGACGGTGGCGTCGAGAGCCGCCAGGGCAATGCACATATCGCTGGGATGAACAGCAATGCATTTACTGGAGGCCCCGAAGATGGCGTGCATCCGGTTGTAGCCGCCGAGGGCTCCGCAGCCCGTCGGGCCGTTGGGCTGCCCCTTGTCCACCCGGGCCGCCGCGCCGCCCGCCTGCACGGGGCTGCGTTTGTTGCAGGGCATCGAGGGGTCGTAAAAATACGAGCAGCGGGTGCGCTGCATCATGTTGCCGCCCACGGTCGCCATGTTGCGCAGCTGCGCCGACGCGCCCGCGTTGAGAGCCATCGACAGCAGCGGAAAATGATTCTTCACGAGGGCGTGTTCGGCCACGGTTGAATTTTTGGCCATGGCCCCGATGCGGAGGCCGGTCGCCGTTTTCTCGATCGTTGCCAGCGGCAGTTTGTTAATGTCGATCAGCCGTTCGGGAATGATCACCCCGCGTTTCATGAGGTCGATCAGGTTGGTACCGCCCGCCAGAAAGTACGTCCCGCTTTCTTTGGCCATAGCGGCAATAGCGGCCTGCGGGGTCGTGACCCGCGTAAATAGAAACGGATTCATACCTTTTTCCCTCCCTCTTTTACGTCCATAATCGCCTCGACAATATTGGCATACGCGCCGCAGCGGCAGATGTTGCCGCTCATGTACTCCCGTATCTGATCGGGATTGTCGGCGTGGCCTTCCCGGATGCAGGCCACGGCCGACATAATCTGTCCGGGCGTGCAGTAGCCGCACTGGAAGCCGTCGTGTTTGATAAACGCCTCCTGCATGGGGTGAAGCCGGTCGCCGTCGGCCAGCCCTTCGATCGTCGTGACTTCGCTGCCTTCGGTGGTCAGGGCCAGCGTCAGGCAGGCGTTGACCCGCTGCCCGTCGAGGTGGACCGTGCAGGCCCCGCACTGGCCGTGGTCGCAGCCTTTTTTGGTGCCCGTCAGGTGCAGTTGTTCGCGCAGCAGGTCCAGCAGCGTAACGCGCGGTTCGATGCTCAGCTGCTGCACTTTGCCGTTGATGGTCACCTGAAGCGGCATCTGCTGGAACGTCGGCCGCTCGAAGGCGGCGGCGACTCTTTCGTCCAGCCCGTTGTCCACCGCGGTCAGGGCGGCGGGGGGTGTCATCGCCAGCGCCGCCAGGGCGGAGGATTGTTTTAAAAAAGTCCGCCGGGATGAATCAGTCTGCCCTGATTGCCCCCCTTGATTTTCCGTCTGTTCCATAATGCCGGATTTTTCTGGGCAATGCCCGGTCTGAATTAATGAGCGGCCTTATATTCTTCGTCCGTAACGGCCTGTAACCAGGTAACGGCACCGCCTTTGCTCACATTTGGATTAATGGCAATATGCGTCATTTTGTTTTGGGGACCGGCTCCGTGCCAGTGCACCACGTTCGGCGCAATGTTGACGGCCTCCCCTTCCCGGATGATCTGAACGGGTTTCCCTTTTTCCTGATAATAGCAGTTTCCCTGCTTCACCACCAGAATCTGACCGTTGGGATGCGAGTGCCAGAACGTCCGGGCTTTCGGGTCAAAAGCGACTTCGCTGACGATGCAATCGGTCTGGTCGTTGGCCGGAACCAGCGTTTTTACCCAGACGATTCCACTGAAACTGGTGGCCGGGCCACGACTGGGCTGCGGGGTACCCGCGGGTTTGTCTGTCTGTGCCATGAGCGTATTGGTTATTCCCCAAAAAAGCCAGATTAACAGGGTAAGTGCCTGACTTACCGCTTTAACGGATGTTTTCATCGCTGTAAAGTGGGTGTCTAAATGGCCGGGCGCTTACAGTGTCGCCATGTCGATCACAAAGCGGTAGCGCACGTCGCCCTTCACCATGCGGTCGTAGGCCTGATGAATGAGAGGGTCCCTCCCCACTCATCCCTGATGACGTGGAGGTCAGAGTGGCAGACCCCGCAGTAGAGAATATCGAACTGCACATCGTGAGGCCCTACTTCACGACGGTCAAAATTCCAGGGGGCCAAATCGGTTTCCTTCGCCTGGGCGGCGTATCCTTTGGCTGCGATCACAACGGATTATCTTTTTTGAATCAGGTTGGATAGACTGGCGGCTTTCAGGAAATCAGACGCCGTAAAGAGGCTCGTTCGCCGTCAGGCTCTGGTTCCAGTTCTGCCACGGGTTGCTTAATCAAAGGTATTTGATTCTCTTCCCGTGCGGTTCTCTATCGGTAAAACTGGTAGGAATATCCGTAATCGAGGTAAGGGGCGGGTGAATGATGAATAATGAAAAATAAACGTCCCTGAACGAGCGGGGGCGGGCTCTTTCAGGGACGTTCGGCAGCGGGATAAGGGGGTTAACGAAGGGTCATTTGCCGGGGCGCGGGGCGGAGACCGACGGCAGTTTCTGCGGGGTGGTGGTCGGTCCGGAGACGGTAATACGGCCCGCTTTCACCTCCATCCGGTCGATAAACACCACGCGTTCCTCGCCCGTCCGGGTGGTTCTGCCGTGGTAGACGCAGAACATTTCCTTGCCGTCGGGCGAATAGGTGATGCTGTTGTGGCCCGTGCCCGTTACGGTACCGCCCTGGGCCGTATTTTTCTGCAATACCGGGTTATTGGCGGCTTTTTTGTACGGCCCCAGCGGGGAAGCGGCCGTCGCGTACCCGACGGCGTAATGCTGACCGCCGAAGTAATTGGCCGAATACATCATGTAGTAGGTCCCGTCTTTCTTAAACGTCACGGAGCCCTCCGTCCAGCGCCGGTTCACTTCGCGGGCGGTGACGGACCGGCTTTCCCACTCGGCCTGTTTATCGTTCAGCCGGACCGGGGGCCGCAGCAGCAGCACCGGCTGGCCGATGGTTCCGGAAAAATCAGGCTTGAGTTCTACGCCGTACACCCAGCTTTCTTCAATTTCCTTGTACCAGCCTTTCTGCCGCGCCCAGTCCGCGATTTCGCTTTCCACGGGGTGTTTGTAGGCCGCGCGGGAGTAGTACAGGTAGGTTCTGCCATTGGAATCAAAAAACACATTGGCGTCAATGATGGGATAGCCGGGGTCAAAAATCGGCTTGCTGGTCAGGTCCACGAAGGGGCCGGTGGGCTTGTCCGCTACGGCTACGCCAATCCGGAAATTCTCGACTTCCCGGTTCGGGTTGACCTTCCACTGGGCGCTGTAAAAAAGGTAAAATTTGCCCTTTACTTCGTACACCTCGGGGGCCCAGTACGCCCCGCCCCAACTGGCTTTGGGATCACTCCACCCGTTTTTGTTGTCGTGAAAATAAACCTGCCCTTCCGGCTTCCAGCTGACCAGGTCTTTGGAAGAATAGGCGGCAAATCCCTTATCGGCTCCGGCCCCCGTGCCGTACATGTAATACGTCCCGCCGGTGTAGAGCACGTAAGGGTCGCCAAACTGTACGTTCAAGGGGTTGGAATAGGTGGTTTTGGCCCGGGCCACGCTTTGGGTGGTCTGGGCCGTGAGAGAGTGGAAAGACAGTGCGGTTAAGCAGAAAAGGAGCAGTACATGTTTCATGCTGACAAAAGGGCGAAAGCTACGCTAATTTACCGTTTAGGTCGGCATCTCTCAGGACAGGAACGAATGTCGGAATTCCAGGGGCGTCACATTTGTCTTGCTCTTGAATAGTTTGCTGAATGACTGCGGGTGCTCGAAACCCAGCAGATACGCCACTTCGCTGACCGATAAGTCGGTCGTCGAAAGTTTCTCTTTGGCCTTCTCGATGAGTTTGTCGTGGATGTGCTGCTGGGTGTTCTGGCCCGTTACCGTCTTCAGTACACTACTCAGGTAAGTCGGCGACACGCTGAGCTGTTCGGCCAGATACCCGACCGTCGGCAAACCGGTTTGTTCCAGCGCCTCGCCGGCGAAATAAGCCTCCAGAACGGCCTCAAACCGGTCGAGGATTTTGTGGTTGGAAATCCGGCGCGTGATAAACTGACGCTGGTAGAACCGGTCGGCATACTGAAGCAGTACGTTCAGGTGCGCGACGATGATGTTCTGACTGAATGAGTCAATCGGCTCCCTGTATTCCCGCTCCACCTGCTGAATGATGCCCACGATCAGCGCTTCTTCCTTCTCCGACAAAAACAGGGCTTCCCGAATGGAATAGTCGAAGTAGTCGTACTGCCGGATTTGCCTGGCTAGGGGCGTATTCCACAAAAAATCCGGGTGAATCATCAGCAGCCAGCCCGTATGCTCATGCGACGCCTCGGCCGAAACGGCCAGCACCTGACCGGGGGCCAGAAAGACCATCACGCCTTCGTCGAAATCATACTGCTGCTGCCCGTACCTCATCCGGCCGCTGAAATTCCGCTTCAGCGCAATCGAATAAAAATGGTTGACGATGCTCTTGGGCCGGTCCGGATTGCGGGGTTTCACCTCCTCGAACCGGACCACGCTGACGAGCGGGTGGACTGGTTTGGGAAGACCCGCAAACTGGTGGTATTCGGCAATGGACTGGATTCGGTATGGCGACTCGGTTGACATCAGGCGACGGGTTAATGGCGGGACATTCCCGGAATCCGGGTTAGCGTTGATACAACAAAGATAACCCTTCGCGGAGCGTCGTCGGCTTCCGGCCGAGCAGCTTTTCCAGGTCAGGGCTTACGGCTTCTTCCTGTCCGTTGGCGATGTCGGCGATAAAGCTGCTAATGCGGCGGGCCACCACCGGCGGCAGTCCGCGGCCAACCAGCTGGGCTTCAAAAGCGGCGGGTTCGGCCGGGCGGTAAGTCACGGACTTTCCCGAAAGGTCGGTCAGGGCCGCGGCCACGTCGGCGAAGGAGTACGACTCACTGCCGGTAAGCAGGTACGTGCGGTTGCCCGTTTGCGCCATCAGCAGGGCATTGGCTATCGCCTCGCCGAGGTCGCGGCGCCAGGCAAACGCGACCCGCCCCGCCCCGGCCGGCACGACGATGCCCCGCTCAAAAACGGCGTCGCCGCCTAAAAATTGCGGAATCGCATCCAGATAAAGGCTGTTTTGAAACAGCGTATACGGCAGGCCGCACTGTTTGATGTAGTCCTCGGTTTGGAAATGTCCTTCCATCAGGCCGTTGACCAGCGTAAGCCGGTCTTTGAGCGCCCGGCCCGTGTAGGCAATCCGCCGCACCTGTGCTTTCCGGGCCGCATCCACCACCTGCTGGTGCTGGCGAACCCGGTTTTCTTCATCCGTCCCGGCAATCAGCAGGACGGTCTCCACGCCCGGCATGGCGCGGTCGAGGGAGTCGGGCTCGTCGTAGGTTCCCACGCGGATGGTCACGCCCCGTTCCGTCAGGTCGGCGGCTTTGTCTGGGTTCCGCACGAAGGCGACAATCTGGGAAGCGGGCATTTTTTGCAGAAGCTGCTGAATGACGGCTCCGCCCAACTGGCCTGTAGCCCCGGTTACTAGAATCATGGCGATGGTATGTTTTAATTGGGACAAAGGTCCGCCGGATTACCCGCAAAGACGTAGCCGGATTCGGGATTGTTGTAGCCGAATCAGAAGTAGCGACAAAAAGGCCCGCCGGTCGAGCTAGCCCTGCGTGCTACACCGGGCGGAAAAACCGGGCGCCTGCTGCTGACGGCCCCAGGCGATAAAAGCCGCCAGAACGGCAAAGCCAACGTTGACGCCCACCCCGGAGGCTTCGTGCCGTAACAGATGGAACATCCCCGCCCCGATCATCCACACCACAACCCCCGCCGCGACCCGGGAGGTGCGTGTTGCCGGGTGACTCCGGATGGGTAAGAGCAGTCCGATGGCCCCCGCCACCTCGACGAATCCGGTAAATTTTACCAAAGCCACCGGGACCTGCGCCACCCAGGGCCACATGGTTGCCAGTTCATCAGTCGGCTGAAACCATTTTATGCCCGCGGCCCACAGGAAGCTAAGGGCCAGAACGACTTGTGTGATCCAGAGGGCGAGGTGAAGATTCCGAAACCATCTCGTTTGTGAGGTCATGGGCTGATTGATTTTGGTGAAAGCCCGAAATTAGATAGGTTTGCAATCCGCCTGCCAGCACTATCCAACCGGAAAGTGCTATCTGACCGGATAGTAACGTACCAGCCTAAACTGCGAGCCCTGCCTATGTTGAACGGTGCCGGATGTCCCAAAACGATGCTTTCTATCCGCGATGCTCTGGAAGCACTGGAAGGGCGCTGGAAGCTGCTTATTCTGTTTGCTCTGGCCACCGGTCCCAAACGGTTCGGGCAGATCTCCAGGCTGGTACCGGGGATTACCGACAAAGTGCTTTCCAAAGAGCTGAAAAGTCTGGAAGCCAACCAACTGATTAAAAGGGAAGCCCACGACACGTTTCCGCCCACGGTGGAATATTCGCTGACCGACCACGGACGATCGCTCGAAAAAGTCATGGATGAACTGCATTACTGGGGCCTCTCCCACCGCAAAATCATAATGCGTTCCTAAGGCCGCCTGTCAGCCCGCCTGGCTGATGACTCTTTGATCGCTACGGGGTCGCTCTCTGCCCGAAAGACAGGTGCTGATTTGTTCCATTCAGTACCAGACAGGCAAAAATGAAACGCATCCGAAAGACTGGTTTTTCACTAAACGAAAATCAGAAAAGTCGCCCCGGTCGAAGCCGGTTTTTGGGCGTACTCCCGCCACCGGCCCGCTTTCGGCGGCCCGCCCGGGGAAGGAATTTTCTGCATCAGGTGTAAAAAACAAAAGGCAGATTCTGAATCTGCCTTTTGTTGAACGGCTTACCACCCGGGGTTTTGCATCGCTGTTTTTTGCTCCGCCGTAAGGATGGCCCCGTTCTGCTTCACCCCGTCGAGGAATTTCTGGGGAATCGGCCGCAGCAGATGCCGGCTTTGCGGCTTCGCCTCATCGTTGAAGGCCGTCGCCCGGGTCACCAGCGTCTGGGTACGCGACAGATCCTCCCACCGCATCAGTTCGCCCACCAGCTCGCGGGAGCGTTCGTTGAGCATGAAGGCTACAAATTTGGTCGCCTCCGAAGTGGCTCCCACCCGCGAATAGAACTGGTTGGTCGCATTGAAGATGTCGGCCACGCTGTTCAGGTGCATTCCCTCCAGCGTACTGGTGGTGGCTACCGGGATGTTGTTCGACTCGAAGTAGGTGTTCTTGTCCGAATACGAGACGAACTGGGCGGTGTTGGCCGCCGGGTTGTTCTTGTAGGCCACGCCCCCGTCGACGTAGGCCGAACGGTCTTCTCCCGTTTTGTAGGCGGCCCGGTCCCGTACCTTGTTGAGGTACGGCAGCGCTTCGGCGTATTTGCCCAAACGGCCATAGGCTTCGGCGGCGATCAGGTAGGTTTCGCCCAGACGGGCCAGAATGCCGTCGCGCTGGCCGAACTGAGAGGCCACGGCATTGCGGGAACCGTCCATAAACTTGGATAAGGCCAGGTACTGGTTGGTGGTGAAGTTGCCATGACCGCCCAGCAGGTTTTCGGGCTGACCGGCGAAGTACCGCACAAACAGCGTCGGGGCCCGGAACGGAAGGCTTGCCGGGGTGTAGCGAGTGTCGCCCGGGGCGTTCACGATGTACAGAACGGCCTCTTCGCCGCCGGCAAATTTGGGTTTACCGACCAGACTCGGGTTGGGGGCCGTCGCCGCGGTCCAGGTGGGTGCCGTGGCAGGCCGGTTGGACAGGTATCTGGTTTTGAAGCTTTTCCAGAAACGCGAATCGTTCACCCGGTCGTAGACATCGATGGAGTAATCCGTGGTACGCAGCCGCTGAAACTCCCGGTCTCCGGCAATATCCCGCTGCATGCCCGGCAAGGTCTGGTACACCGACGGGTAATACAGGTGCACCTGGTTTCCGTAGCGCCCCTGCGTCGCCGTGTTGTTGGAGAACTGGGCCGAGAGGATGATTTCCTTGTTTGTTTCGTTGGGGCCATCGACCGTGCTGAAGTTCCACAAGTCACTGAAGTTCGTGGCCAGGGTGTGCCCACTGGTGTTGATAACCAGATCGGCGTATTTGATGGCGTTCTGCAAATCATCGGCTTTGGTGGCGCTGTTCCAGTCGTTGTTGATTTCACTGGCCCGGTACAGGTAAGCCTTTGCCAGGAAATGGGCCGCGGCCCATTTGGTCAGTCGCCCGGGTTCACCGGCCGTTGCCGGCAGCAGGGTATACGCCTGGGTGAAGTCTTCGACAATCTGGTCATAGACCTGCTTGGCCGTCGCCCGCGTATATTCTTCCTCGATGCTGGTCGATGGCGCCAGTTTGAGCGGAACGCCGCCAAACTGCCTGACGAGCTTGAAGTAATCGAAAGCCCGCATGAAGTACCCCTCGCCCAGGCGGGTATCGGCGGCCGCTCCCCCTCCGTAGTACTTGGGTACATTCTGAATCAGGATGTTGGCCGAGTTGATGTTGCCGTACATGTTGTCCCAAACCGTCGACAGGTCGCCGTTCTGCGAGTTCAGGTTGGCATCGTAGGAGTTGAACATCTGCTCGGTACGGTCGCCGCCCACGGTAAACTCATCGGTCCCATAGTTCGTGGTCGAATAGGCCCATTCGTAGTTAAAATGAAAGCGCAGACTCTGGTACATGCCGATCGAGAGCCCGTCCAGCCCGCTGGCGGTCTGGAAGTTCTGCGTCGTCAGCAGGGTAATCTGGTTTTCTTCCAGAAAGCTTTCCTTACAGGCCGAGGGCAGGGTCAACAGACTGACAGCCAGGACCGTCTTATATATTTTGGTAAGTTTCATAGAAAGTGTCGTTTCTGATTAAAATCCTACGTTTACACCGAAGACCAGGCCCCGATTGAAGTTGGAATTGCCCGTATCGGGATCAAGCCAGCTGATGTTGGAATAAATAAGGCCGGGGTTGAGCAGCTGGGCGTAGACCTTCACCCTCGACAAGCCTACTTTCTGCACCAGCGAAGCCGGGATGAAATAGCCCAGGGTGACGTTACGAATTTTGACAAACGACCCATCCTGGTAATTCATCGCATTCACGAATGCGTCGCCGGAAGCACTGTTGTAGTTGGGTGCCGGGTAGTCGTTGGTCGGGTTGGTCGGCGTCCAGTAGTTCACCAGGCGCTGGGCATACCGTCCCTGCAGGGTTTCTGCGCCGGTCCGAACCATAAAGTTCAACCGCGAGAAGATAAAGGCCGACAGCTGAAAACCTTTGTAGTTGAAGTTGTTGGTGATGCCACCCGTCCAGGACGGGCTGCTGCTGCCCCGGATGACGCGATCATTGTTGGCGTCGATTTTATAATCCCCGTTCTGATCGACCACCTTGATATCTCCCGGCCGAAACACCTGCCCGTTGGCGGCAAACTTCTGCATCTCTTCCCGGTCTTCCGCAGTGTTCTGCCAGATGCGGTCCTTCTCGTAATCGTAGTAGACGTTCAGCCGCTGCCCGATAAACCACAGGTTGTTGATGTCATCCACTTTTCCGTTTGCCAGGCTGACGATGCGGTCTTTGTTGGTGCCCACGTTCAGGGTGGAGTTCCACTCAAAATCCTGCGTCTTCAGGTTCACCGTGTTCAGGGTCAGTTCGATACCCCGGTTGCTGGTTTCGCCCACGTTGGTCAGCGAAGTCGTGTAGCCATTCACCGACAGGATGTTGCGCAACTGGAGCAGGTCGGTGGTTCGCGAGGTATAAACGTCCAGCGCCCCGCTGATCCGGCCTTTGAAGAGGTTGAAATCGACCCCCAGGTTCAGCTGGCTGGTGTGTTCCCAGCCCAGTTGCGGGTTCGGAAAGGAAATCGGGTTGGCCAGGGAGGCGTCCGACGAAACGTAGCCTGCCTGAACGGAACTGCCGAAGGTGTAATACAGGGTTTGCAGAACGCCCTGGGTCGTATAAGGGCCGATGGCGGCGTTACCCGTCACCCCGATGCCCGCCCGCACCTTCAGCTCGTCGATCCAGGGAGTGTTTTTGATGAAGTCTTCCCGGTCCAGACGCCACGCCGCCGAAATGGAGGGGAAGAAATCCCACTTATGCCCCGGTGCCAGCTGAGAGGCCCCGTCCCAGCGACCGAATGCCGTCAGGATGTATTTGCCGTCAAAGCTGTAATTCACCCGCGCCATGTACGAGAGCAGCGACGACTGAACGAGGTTGCTGCCAAACCCATCCAGGGCACTCACCGAGTTGAGCTGATACCACAACTGACTGTTGTAAGGCAATTTGGTCGCCGTCATGGAGGACGTTTCCTGCCGGTACGAAGTGGCATTATGCAGCAGGGTCACACCGATATCGTGTTTGCCGATGGATTTGTCATAATACAGCAGGTGATCGAGCGACCAGGAGAAGTTGTTGGTCTGGCCCAGCTGGGCGTAGTTGGTGGAACCCGGCTCGCCGCCGCCCCGGTTTACCGAGTTCTGGTCCATCCAGCGGCCGTTGCGGTTGTAATAAAAATCCGGCCCGAAGTTTACCCGATAGCGCAAGCCTTTGAGGATGTTGACCTCGCCGTACAGGGAAGCCAGGGCACGGGTGACATTGCGCAGGTTGATGTTGTACTGGTCTTCCCCGATCGGGTTCAGAATGGTGATGTCGCCGCCGGGAAGATTAATCCGTTTGCCATCGGCGTTGTAGGGAACCGCGTAGGGCAGCATGCCGATCGCCGCCGCGTACAGGCTCCCGGCTCCCGATGCACTGGTCGAACTGAAACCGTAATTTTGCTTGCTGAAAGTTCCGTCGATCGAACCGCCCATCCGGAACCACTTCACCGGATTGACGTCCACGCTCACTTTCGCGCTGTAGCGGGTATAATCCTGACCCAGCTGGGTGCCGTTCTGCTTCAGATACCCGAAGGAGCCATACGCTTTGATCTTATCGGTTCCTCCGCTGGCGCTGAGGATGTGGTCCTGGGTAATCCCGGTTCTGGTCACCAGTCCCGTCCAGTCGGTGGTCGGAACGAGGCTGCCGTCCCACGCTCCGTTCACCCAGCCTTTGTTTACGTTGGCCATCGCCACGGCGTCGTTGCCGAAAAGGCGCTGATCATCGGTCTGAGTAGGCAGCTCCGGGTAACCCGTGCCCGCGGGGGTTGTCCGGCCCGCCAGCGTGTTCAGGTAGTTGATGCGCCGGTAGGCGTTTCTGCGGAGTTCAATGTACTGGGCCGAGTTCATCATTTCCCGCCGGTCGTGGATCTGCTCCAGCGTCGTCGTTCCGACGTATTCAAGGGATAAACGACCGCTTCGGCCCCGTTTGGTCGTAACCACGACTACGCCGTTGGCGCCCCGCGAACCGTAGATGGCGGTGGCGGAGGCATCTTTCAGAATGTCGATGGACTCAATATCGTTGGGGTTGATAAACTCGATTCCTCCCGACGAAAGCGGAATGCCGTCGACCACGTAAAGCGGGTTGTTGGTGGCCGTCAGGGAGCGGTTGCCCCGGATGCGGATGCTGCCCATTTCACCGGGCCGCTCGTTGGTGGTGATGTCCACCCCGGCGGCTTTGCCCTGAATGGCCTGCATGGCGTTGGCGACCGGTCTGGACCGGATTTCATCGGCTCCGACACTGACCACCGAGGAGGTCACATCCGACCGTTTGACGGTGTTGTAACCAACGACCACAAACTCATTGAGGGTTTTGGTATCGGGCTGCAACTTAACTTCCAGCGACGTTTGCGCGCCGACAGCCACCTCCTGCGAGGTGTAGCCAACCATTGAAAACACCAGGGTGCTGTTCCCTTCGGGTACGTTCACCCGAAACCGGCCGTCTACATCCGTGACGGTTCCCCGGGTCGAGCCTTTTACCAGCACGTTTACGCCCGGCAGTCCCTCGCCCGTTTCGCCCGTAACCCGTCCGCTTACCGTCCGGTCGGCCGTTTGCGCGACAGCGGTCTGGTTGCCGGAAGGAGTCTCGCTGCCCGTTGTACTGGTTGAGGAAGCGGGCGGCAGCTGTACCAGAATGATCTGGCTGCCAACGATTTTGTAGGTGAGGCGGAGCGTTGGCAGCAAATTATTCAGGACATAGCCCAGCGTCACGTTCTGGGCCTCGAAGGTCACCTTGCGGTTCGACTGGATAACCTGCGGGCTATACGAAAACTTGATGCTGACTGATTTCTCAATGGCCGCTAGAACGGTTTTGATCTTTTCGTTATTCGCCTGAAGACTTAACCGGCGTTCAAGCAGTTCCTGAGCCGAGACGTCGGTAGCCCAGGACATGCTGACAAACAGGCAGAAGGCCATGATTTGTACCACCGAAAGTTTCATGAGTCTCAACAATAGTAAATGGTTTTTTTTCATACTTTTAAGCTGTTTGTTCGATTGTTCGTGAGTGCGGACAAAGACAATCCCCTACCAGCCCCGGTGGCTGGACCTCTGGACCATAAAGGGTAGGGTTCAGGCCAATGGTTGTGCGAGAACCATTGGCTTTTTTTGCTATTAGCGGCTGTGTTTCCGTTTGATCATTCGGTTTTTTGGGTTAGCGTTTAGGTTTACTGATTTTTACATCCCCTGCCGGTGATGATTACCTGCCCTTCCACCACTTCGTAGGAAGCACCGATGGATTGGGTAATGACATCCAGCTTCTGAAATAAAGTCTCTTCGGTGAGCGAGGCGGTGAGCTGGCAGTCCGCCAGCAGTTCGGCGTTGTAGATAATGTCGATGCCGTACGTGGCCTTCAGTCGCTCCAGCACGCTGACGACCGGCGTTTCGTCAAACACGAAGCTTACGACCGTGTGCTTACCGGCAGGCAGCAGCGCCGGTCTGTCGACGATGGTTTTGGTAAACTGCTCGCTTTCCAGCGAGAACACCACCTGCTGATTCGGCTGCAGCAGCACGCCATCCAGCGCCTGCCGGGTCGGCCGTAAATCCTGGGTGGCCCTGCGGTAGACGCTGACCTGCCCCTGCTCCACCTGAACCACCACGTCGCCGGCCTGTTCATACGCTTTCACCACAAAGCGGGTTCCGAGTACTTTGGTGACGACCTTGCCGGCAAACACATAAAAGGGCTTGGCCGGGTTCTTCGTGACGTCGAACGTGGCTTCGCCCACCAGGTATAGCGTGCGGTGTTCCCGGTTAAAGTCCGGAGCGTAACTAAGCCGGCTCTGCGGGGCCAGCCAGACCTGAGAGCCATCCGGCAGCGAGACTTTTTTGGGCTGTGGCGAGGGGTTCACCACTTCGGTTTTGGTGGCGGGCAACAAGGCAACCTGCTCTTCGTAGGAAGCGCCCGCTGCGGAGGAGGTCCGGCGATACCACATCGAGAAGACCAGCACGAGCGCGAGGCAGGCCGCGGCCGCGCCCAGAAGCCAGGGGGAGCGCCAGAGGGGAAGCGTCAGGGTCGTCTCCGCTTTGGTCACCTGGGCGTTGGTCGCCAGGATGCGGGCGAGCAGGCGGGCCTCCGCTTCTTCGGAAAGATAGGTACGGGTATAGTCCGACAGCCCCAGACGCACGGCTTCCAGCAGGTGAACCGCCTGCTCCCAATCCTCCTTTTTGTCGGCATTTTTCTGCAGCCATTCCGCCCAGAAGTGAGTCGACTGGTCGGTGGGCGTCAACTGGTGTTTCAGGAAGGCGTCGTCACAAACAAAGTCCGCTGATGTAAAGTGTTGGTAGGCTGCGTCCACAAAACAGGCTTTTTTTGCCTGTAGATGACACAAGCCCGGCTTCCATACTCAGATAAACTAAAAAAAACTTGAAAATAGTACAACTTAGGCGATCAGCCACTGCCGGAGCTTTTCTACCGCTCTGAAAACCAGGTTCTGCGCCGATTGCCGGTTGATGGTGAGCACTTCCGCGATTTCGGTGTAATCCAGTTCCTCCACAAACCGCAGCCGGACGGCTTCCTGCTGGCGGGGCGGCAGCTGGTTGATGAGCTTCTGAACGAGTTCCTTCCGGTTTGTGGACTCCTGCTGTTCCGTAAAAATCTCTTCGGAGGAAGGCTCGGCCCAGAGGTCATCGAAATCCAGGTTATTCAGGGACTGGAACGGTCGTTCTTTGCGTTGGAGCAGGTGAATCATGCGCGTTTTCAGCGCCTTCAGGAGGTAGTAGCGTATGTTGTCCGGACACGTCAGGCGGGTCCGCTTCACCCAAAGCTCGGCAAAAACATCGTGAATACAATCCAGCACAAACGCTTCAGAGATAGGCGTAAGGCTCATCCCGTAGCGGTACATGGGTCGAATATGGACCCTGTAGATCCGGGTATAGGCCTCTTCGTCGCCCTGCTGGAACGCCTGCCAAACCTGAACGTCTTCTGCGTTGAATGACACGATGAGCGATTAATTTAGGTAATGCATGAATCCCGGTATCCCAAAGATCAGCCATTATTTTTGCTCCTAAAGCTCCCAAACACGCCTGGAAAGCAGGAATCAACCGCCTACTGCGTGGTATTCCCGGTTTCTGACGGATGTGTTTTGGAATTGGGCCAGCGAAGCGCTACGGTAAAGTTAGAGAATAGCAACCGCCAGCCCTCCTGTTCTCTCCTATAGGCGGGAATTAAGTTTTAAACTCTTCAAAAGGGAACATGCTTTTCCCTGCCAAATGGAAATTTGGGGGGCCTTTCGGGGATCCGTCGGGAGAAGCCAGCGGTGGCCGGGTGGGGTCTGGAAGGGATCGCTTATTGAGCGGACAAGCCCAATGCCTACTTTTTCAGGATTCCGTTTTCAACGCTGTCATTAAGGAGCTGCTCTGCGTATTGCCAGATTCGGGTGGAGCCCTTTTGGATGACTTGTTTTTTGGCATACACCCTTTCATAGGTCACGCCGAACTCATTCCAGGTACCGCCGTTATTCGACGTGTTCTGAAGCAGGGGTTCGAGGCGGTCCATGGTCCGGGCAAATTTAGCTTCAGGGGTTTGCCCTTCTTCAAACTCCTCCCAGATGGCTATCAGCTCACGGGCCTGAGCATCGGGCAGCAACCCAAAAATCCGCTCGGCCGCGACTCTTTCCTCTTCGGTATTGTCGTGGCTTTTCTGGGTGTCATAAATAAAGGTGTCACCCGCGTCTATTTCGACAATATCATGGATCAGCAGCATCTTGATTACCTTGAGCAGATCAACCGGAAAATTGGCGTGCTCGACTAAAACCAGGGCCATCAGGGAGAGGTGCCAGCTGTGTTCCGCATCGTTCTCGTTGCGGTCACTGTTAAAGAGCTTCGTCCTGCGGAGGATGTATTTAAGCTTGTCTACTTCCTTGATGAACTCCAGTTGCTTTGAGAGATTCGTCGTTTCCATCGGTCTGGTTTTGATGATTGGGCAAAATTGAGCCCTGGGACGGCAAACACAATTGTCAATTGGCAAGAAATGCGGTCAGAGGATTTTTTTCCGAATCCGACTCAGCGACGAGGGAGTGATGCCCAGATAAGAGGCCAGCATCGTGAGCGGAATCCGATTGGCCAGTCCCGGGTAATGGTCCAGAAAATTCAGATACCTTTCCTGGGCATCCTGCACCAGCATATTACTGGTAAACTTCAATTTATTTTCGAGGACGTGCGACGTAATTTTAGCGAAGATATCGTGCCAGCCGGGAATGAGCCGGGAAAGCTCGGTAAAGTCTTCTTTGGAGAATACCAAAAGCCGACAATCCGTAATGGCTTCAATGTACTCCGCTGACGGAATCTCATCCCGAAAACTGCTGATATCCACGACCAGTCGGTTCTCGTAGACAAAGTACCGGGTGAAGCTGTCGCCCCGTTTATCGTAGTAACAAACCCGGAAAACCCCGTCCGTTACGAATCCCAGGGAAGTAGCAATTTTTCCGGCCTCGGCAAAGTAAGCTCCTTTGACAATCGTCCTGAGTTTGGCCCTGGCCCGGATCAACTCCCGTTGTTGCGGGTCCAGGTAGCCAAACTGCAGCAAATAGGTAAAGAGTTCTTCCATCGACCAAAGTTAGTTCGTTATGCGATATGGCATCAGGTAAGACTATGAGCACGGCAAGTCCGCCAGGGGCAGAAACAAACCAACTCCGTCCAATATGTCGCCAATAAGCCCCATCCACCCATCGGTTTAACGAGCGTATCAGCCACCCACCGCTCAGCAGGAAAGCGGCCTGCGAGAGGAAAAGCAGGCGGGAACCGGCTATGCCCCCAGCGTATGTTCCCGGTAAAGATGCTGCCGAAATGCCGCGCTGTCGGGTGCCTGCCGATACGGCCCGTAGCAAGCTCAGTCAGGGAGGTGCTTTTAGCACATATCTTCCAACCGACTCCTAAGCTTACCTGATACTTAAGCCTGTTTCTTGCGCTGGTAGTAGCGACGAGCCTTCTCGTTAGACCCACAGGACTGCATATCGCACCACTTCCGCCGGTGGTTCTTGGTGGTATCCAGAAAAAACCAGGCACAGCCTCCGCATTGCTTAATCAGCGACTGGTCCTGAGTGCTCAGCAGGTTGTAGGCCGATAAGCAAAAGACCCAGACCGCCTGCATGAGTTCGCTTTGGGGATGTTCCTGGCTCCGTACCAGCTTGTTGGCCTGCGGTAAAAACCCCTGTCTGTCCAGGGCTTCATTGATAAACCCGTTGAAGGTTTTCAAAACCGAGACCGAAACGTTGTCTAACGTACCCTCCACCAAAGCGGCAAAAATAGTCAGCATAGACTGCCTGAACTGACGGGCTTTGAGCAGTACCCGCTCAGCCTGGCGGGAATCTTCTTCGGCTGATCGCTCCAGGGCGGTGAGGGTATCAGCACTCAGCAGGGATAACCGGCGGACCAGAGTCAGCAGATCCTGGTAGGTGTGCAACCGCTCTACAGGCTCATCAAATTCAAGTGCCGTGTTCACCAGGTCAAGACACGCAGCTCCGCCCAGAAGGTCCATCCGGGTTATCGTACTCAGCTTTGGCATACGCTAAAAGGAACGTGGGATTTATTACCTGCAAAACAATTTTAGACGGTTATAAGTTTTGTGAAATATTTCACACCCTTAAAAGCCACTTAGACGGTAAGCTTATGAAAACAGATGCAGCTCCGAAGGGGTGGCTGGTGCTGGCGTTTATCGCAATTTATTTTGTTTGGGGCACTACTTACCTGGCCAACCTGTTTGCGCTCGAAGCCATGACACCCTTTATCATATCAGCCCTTCGCTACGTGGTCGCAGGCTTGTTGCTGGCGACTCTGGCTTACGGTAAAGGGCAAGCGTTTCCCAAGAGGAAAGAGCTTCGGGACTTAGCGATTAGTGGTACACTCATGCTCGCAGGCGGCTCAGGTCTGGTTGTCGTGGCCGAGCAGTATATCTCATCCGGTTCCGCTGCGGTTATTGTCGCCACGGAGCCGCTTTGGTTCGTGCTTTTGGACCGCCGCCGCTGGAGACTGTATTTTAACGATAGAAAAATGATTACGGGTCTGTTATTGGGCTTTTTGGGGATTGTTCTGTTCACCCGATTTACACCCATGCACTCCCCTCAGGGAAGCCCGTCAGGAAGTCCGCTTCTGGGGACGATGATTGTGCTGGCGGGCGTGATCCTGTGGGTAATCGGGACCTTGTTCGCATCGCGGCGGATAAAGCCGAACGCTTATACGCTTTGGCATCCAACGGCCCAGTTACTGGCAGCGGGTATTTTTGCCGGCCTGATTGCCGGGCTGGCTGGCGAGTGGACGGTCTTCGATTTCCGGGAAGTGTCGGGGCCGTCCTGGGGAGGGCTAGGCTTTCTCATCCTCTTCGGTTCGCTCATCGGCTACCTTGCCTACGGTTGGCTGGTGACCGTCCAGCCCCCTGCGCTGGTCAGTACCCATACGTATGTCAACCCGCTGGTGGCGCTGCTGATGGGCTGGCTGTTTGTCGGGGAACCCATCGCCAGCCAGCAATTGATGGCCCTGGCGGTGGCGCTGCTTGGGGTCGTTCTGACTCAGACGAGTAAAGTCCATGCCGAGGCCCATTACGACGGAGAGGGTGAGGTTGAAACTCATTCCTAAACTAGACCTCTCCCCTGGTAAAGAAAGTGAAACTGTTAGCTCAAGTCATCCCTTAACGTCGAGCAGGTAGCCCAACTAACTCATGCGGCCATAGCGACGATCCAGGGGTGGATGAGTTAGCGACTCATTCCTCACCATAGGAAAGGGAAGCGGTTATACTTTTTCGAGGAGAATATCCTGGAATGGCGGTATGGGCCGTGGCTAACGAGCCAACAAGCTGAGGAGGGTTTGGCACAAAATCATGCCAGTTGTGGCCTCACCCTACCGCCTTTGCATTTCCATTAATCCCTTCAATGATTGAAAATAGCTGCGTGGACCGATCATCAAACAGATTCACTACGCCTCCACTGTCGATGTCCGTAAACGGTTGTTTGAAAAGGACTTTCAGCTCAATGGTGCCGTTTTCGGCCAGGTATTCGATGAGGGTATTCAGAAAGGTCTGCTGAGCGACCGTCAGAGAGCCCGCCTCCAGAAACGCGGAGAACGCTTCCTTGGCGGCCGTGACGTCCAGTCCTACCAGACTACGGACAAATTCCCCCAGCGGCCGCTCCCCCAGCACCTGCGTAAACTGCTCGCGGGATTCCAGACCGGTCTCCTCAAACAACATCCACTCCAGTTCTCCCAGTTCGGCCTCGGTAATCGGCGTATTGAAGCGCAGCTTCCGGATGGTGAGGTGATTGCTGTTTTTACGGATGATGCTTTCCATGCGGTCGCGGTACGCTTCGCTGCTGGCGTAGCCCACCAGGTGCTCGTGGACCTCTTCAGGACCGCTGATTTCGTCCGTGAAGTTGGTGTAGATCGGCTCCCGGGTATCCTTATCCAGATAGCGCACCAGCCCCCGGCCGGTCAGACGGATGGGTTCCAGCGACCCAACCGGTACGGCGGGCCAGAAATCTTCCTTACTCCACTGTTCCAGCTGGGGCATTTGCCGGGCCACTTCGGGCACGCTCCCTTTCTTCTGCAGGCCCCGGGCTACCCGCTGAATGCGAGCCGTGAGGGCGGCCTCCTGCCGGCCCTGACCACTCAGCCGGGCCAGGGCGGTTTGCAGCACCAGCAGGTCGAAACGGCGGGCAGATTCGTCGCTGCGTTCGTCGCGCACCAGCGGGGCAACATGCGTGCGCAGGGCCGTCACATCCGCCTCATCCAGCACCCGCCAGCGGGCGGCATCCTTGTAATGGCTTACGACTTCCCATTGCTGCCGGACCAGAAAGGAATCTTCGTCCAGCGCCTGTACCTGCCCGTGCAGGGTTTCCCGTACTTCCTCCCGGAAGGCCAGCAGGTCGCCGGTCGCCTCATCGGGAATGGCCCGCACGATGCGCAGCCGCGTTAGGAAAATCTGCTCGCTCAGGCTCGGCGGAACGGGCGTATCGCGTTCTTCGGTTTGCTGGCTGAAGAAACTGAAGTTGTCGCAGAAATCGAAAATATAGAAAAACTCCTTGTGCCGCCCGGGTCCGAAGAGGTGGGGCCGCAGCCGGGTGCCCCGGCCGATCATCTGCCAGAACTTGGCCCGCGACATCACCCGCTTGAAAAACACCAGATTGACTACCTCCGGAATATCGATGCCCGTGTCGAGCATATCAACCGAAACGGCAAGCTGAAATTCGTTTTTCTTTTCGTCAGAAAACTCGTCGATGAGCTTCTGGGATTCGACCGCCCCGAGCGAGTAATCGATCAGTTTACAGAAATGCCCCCGCAGGTGCGGAAAAAGGAGGTCGAACCGCTGCACAATGTATTCGGGATGGGCGTGATTTTTGGCAAAAATGATGGATTTGCCCAGGCGGTCGCCCCCTTCGATTTTCTGGCCTCGCTCCATGAGGTAGAGCAGTACCTTGTCGACGGTGTCCTGATTGAAAAGCCAGGTATTCAGTTCGTCGGGGTCGAAGCCGTCCGGCACGTTGCCGTTCTCGTCGCCGAAGGTTTCCTCGTATTTTTCTTTTTCTTCCTCCGAAAGGTCGTCGTAGCGGATGCCCTGCCGGGGAAATTTCAGCGGGACCGCCACGCCTTTGTAAGGCCGCAGGTAGCCATCAGCCACGGCCTGACTCAGCGAGTAGTCGTAGGTTGGTTCGTGCTGGGGCAGATCGAAAAAGGTGAACGTATCGCGGTCGGTTTCGTCTTTGGGCGTGGCCGTCAGTCCCACCAGCAGGGCGTCGAAATATTCAAAAATGGCGCTGTATTTTTTGTAAATGCTGCGGTGTGCTTCGTCGATGATGATCAGGTCGATATAGCCTATTCCCAGCGTCCGCTGGTCACCGCTCCAGAGAGCGTCGATGCGGTTCAGAACGGTCTGGTACGTTGAGAACACCAGATGCGCCCCGGCGATTTCGTCCTCTTCCAGCAGGTTGACGCCCGTCAGGTGGGGTACATAGCGACCGAAGCTGTTACAGGCCTGTCGCACCAGCGACCGACGGTCGGCCAGAAACAGCACCCGCTTGATCCAGCCCGCCCGCATCAGCACATCCACCAGTGCGGCGGCGGTGCGGGTTTTGCCGCTGCCGGTGGCCATTACCAGCAGGGATTTTCGAAAGCCTTTCCCGAAATGTTCGCCCACGGCCGCAATGGCCGCTTTCTGATAATAGCGGTCGGCAATGGTTTTGTTGACTTTCTGAGTAGCGAGGGGTTTAGCCTCCTGGCGACGGGCAATGAGCCGCTCCATTTCATCGGGCGTATGAAACCCCTGCACGGGTCGGGGTGGATAGCGCCGGTCGTCCCAGAAATGGGTCTGAAAGCCGTTGGTGTAATAAAGCAGCGGCCGACGACCGTGTTTTGCTTCCAGCGCGTCGGCGTACCGGATGGCCTGCCGCTGGCCTTCTTTGGCATCACGGGTGGTACGCTTGGCCTCCACCTCCACCAGCGGAAGCCCGTCGTCCCCCCGTAGCACGTAATCCGCCCGGTCGGCGACGGTCAGCACCTCCTCCACGGTCACATTTTTTCCGATTTGCCAGCCCGCCTCCCGCAGCAGCCGGTCGATGTACAACTCGCGGGTCTGCTGTTCGCTCAGCACGCCGGTATAAGTCCGCAGGGGTTGGTTGCGGTCTTCCAGCTGGGCTTTCAGGCGTTCTATTTCGGCTTCTCTGGCTTGCAGCAGCGCCTGACTGATCTGAATGGTCTGTTCCTGCTCCGCCTGCAACTGACGAAGCTCCTCCCGTTCGTCGGCGGTCAGGTAGCGGGGCTGGGTGGGCAGCAGACTTTCGTCGAAGCCGGCCGACGGGGCCGCACTGCGGATATAAAGCCGGTCGAAAAGGGTAGCGAAGCCGAACAGCACCTTCAGCATCGGCAGGGAGTCGGCCGGGCTGAAATGGGCCTGGACGGCGTGGAAGGCCTGATTGCCGGTGTTTTTCAGCAGATGAGGCTGCTGATACAATTCCGAAGACAGGGTTTTCCGAAAAGCCGGGTGCTTGAGCAGGTTTTCAGCGTCTGGTCTTTGGGTTCGGCGGGCAGGTGCTCCGTCAGACGCGGGTCGTTGGCATACTGCCAGAAAACGAGCTGTTCGAGCGCCTTGCGGGCGTAAATCAGCGCCATTTCCGGCTCAAGGTGGGTGTATTTCTCGGCTTTGTGGGCCGTTTCAAAAATCAAAGGGTGGGTCGGGGACAGAAACGTAAAATTCGAACTCATGGATCGCTTTCGGTGCCGGGGCTGATAAACCCTCTAATAAAACAAATTAAGGCGAATCGCCCCCCGGCAGGTTACCGGTTTTTTGTGAACGGCAACAGGCGAATCACACGGTTATCAGGTGGTGCCAATCGATTTAGTAGGGTGAGAAAAAGAAGCGAAAAAGGGTAAAAACAGGCAAAGAAAGGGTAATTTACCCGTGGTACCGGGGTTACTTCAGAGGCAGTTTTGCGATCTCTGTTAGTAATCTTCATACATTCATGAATCCGTTTACCAAACTGTCACCCGTGCAATGGTTCCGGTGGATTCTGGGAATACTCACCTTCCTGGCCACTCTTTACCTTTTACTCCACTGGCTCCTTCCGGCAGGCCGGTCCAAAACCAAACTAACCCGGTCCGATATTGCCATCCTGAGCAGTATCCTCGCTACGCAGCCCGACAGCACCTTACTGAAGGACTCTGACCCGTCGGATACGACCCGCAGGAAAACGGCAGCCACTCCGTCGGCACCCGGTTCGCAGACAACGGGCTCCTCCTCAACCGCTACCGACGACAGGCTGACGCCGCTTCAGCGTGGGCGCATACTGGGCTACATCGCCGCCACCTACGAGCTGGAAAAATCCGATTCGCTGGTGGTCAATAACTGGATCAGGCTGTTCGACAAGCGTTCGGACCTTATCCGGTCGCTCAGCAATTTCGTCTTTCCGGTGCGGTCCTACTTCTGGCTATACGACGGCAGCCTGTACGCCGAGATCATCTTCTGGACGTGGTTCGGCCTTATTGCCAGCCTGCTCTACAGCGTCTCGGAAGCCCTTCGGGGCGGGGTGAAGGCTTTCGACCGCAACGAAATCTGGGTCCATATCGCCAAGTTTTTCTACGCGCCGCTCTGTGCGCTGGTCATCTTTCTGGGGTTGAGTCTGGCTATTGGCGAAAAGGAGGTGATCGAGCGCATCGAATACAGTCCCAATCAGGTGCTGGTGGCGTTTCTGATGGGCTTCTTCTCCGGGCGGCTTATCGAACTCCTGCAGGGACTCAAAAACCTGGTCTTTCCGGGCGGGGCAGGCACTCCGGAGGCGGAAAAGGCCACACCTGCCGAAAAGACCGCCTCGCCGGAACCGACCGCCGACGACATCCGCAAGGCCATCGAGGAGCTTGGTCCGGGGCTGCGGCTTCAGTTCCCGAATGTGGTCGGCCTCGCGCTTCAGACCAAACAGACGGCCGGACAACCCACCGGACAACTCTCGATCCTGTTTGAGGTCCGGCAAAAGGTGGCCGGCATCACCACCGGAAAAATTCCGGATACCCTTCCTTTTACCACGCCAGACGGACGCCGGGTGCTGATTCCTACCGACGTGCAGGAAGTGGGCGACATCCGGTTTGCGGCCTACACTCCCGGCAACCCGATCCACAGTAACCTGCCCACCGCTCCCGGCGGCAGCATCCGGCGGCAGTCCCTGACCAACTGGGGCACGCTGGGCCTGCGCCTGCGGGGCAATCAGAAAGACTACGTGCTGTCGTGCTACCATGTGCTTTGCGCCGATTTGCTACAGGCCGGGACCACGTCGGTAGCCAACCAGACCAATTTGCCGGTGGTGGCACCGGGCACAGGAGGCAGCCCGGCACCCATCGGGAGCGTCACCGACGGCCGTTTTGACCCGGAATCCGACTTTGCGCTGGTCGAGTTGACCAACGCGGCGGCGGTGGGCCGGTTTCCGGCCGGTCAGACCCAGGGTTTCTTCGACATCCTGTTTCAGCCGGGAGATTCGCTGGTGGGGCGCACGGCCGTCATGATCGGCGCGAAGTCCAACCGGCAGGAGGGGAAAATTCTGGCCCCGTATCAGGAGGGCGACTTCATCCTGCCCGGCCTGACGGCCAAATCGATGAAAGGACTCATCAAGACCGAACGCCTTGCCGACGAAGGCGACTCGGGAGCGGCCGTCTTTATTGAAGAAAACAACCGCAAACGGGTGGTCGGGATTCTGATCGGGTTCAGCAACGAGGCGTCGTATGTGATGCCCGTCAGCAAGTTCTGTTTAGACCATGGCGTTGATTTACCTTAATTTTCAATCTGTTCATTCATGAAAAGTCTGCTTACCTGCTTAACATTTGTACTGGTATTCTGCCTTTCGGAGGCATCATTCGGCCAACGGCCCGATCCCATCGTTGTGAACCAGCCGATTTCGCGTCAAGATCTCGAAAATGGAATTTCACAGCCTCTTCAGTTGCCCCCCGATCAGTACTGGAAGGCGATCAACGACGGAATCCCTATCGTTGTAAAACTCCCCGTAAATGGATTGGCGCCTGCCGATGCAACTACAATAAAGCTGGCGACTCAAAGACCCGAAAATTCGGACGCAGTTGCTGGTGGAGCCGCCCCAGAATTTAAACAGGACTGGAAACCTGGCTCACCGCTGGCATTGACGTTTGTGTTACCTAGTGGTTTAAAAAGATTAGTAATCTTAACCGAACCGCCGATAACTTCTCAGAGCCTCTCCGGCACCGCTCGGGATAAAAACGATTTTGTACTGGACTTTTGCCCGGAAGTTGAAACACCTTTTCAATTCCCTAGAAATAAAAAATGGGCCTTTCTTAATCCAGGAGACAAAACCCGGCTGGTCATACAGCACATCAATCCCCTCAGGTTTACACTCAACGTAGACGCAGCGGCGATAGCGTTTAATACAGACGCGGCGGCCGCCCGCAGTGCGGTGGACGCTGTCCTGAAACAAGCTATTATCCCTTCTTCGTCAGCCGATGAAAGTTCTATCTCAAATGAAGAAAAGGAGCTTCGGAACATATTAAACCTGTCGGCTTCGCTGGGTTCAACCATCAATAGCTTGCAGAAGCTGGAGTGTCTGACAGACCAGACGATCACTAATCTGACCAATCAATTGAAAATGGTGAGCAGGGCGCTTGCTACTTTTTCGGATGAACACTGGCTTGATATACGCATCAAATCCCTGGTCACTGCAATTGGGGCTGAAGCCGCCGCGGCGGGTAATGCTGGTGATAAACTGCGCCTGACCGAACTGGCCACCTATGCCAAACGCGAAGGCATTGCCAGCGAAATCTTCAGCCGACTTGCGCTGCTCCGGCAGGTGCCGCAGGCCACTACCCTCAGCACGCCCTGGATTAAGGCCAAAGACTACCCCAACGCCGATGTGCTGCGCTTTACGGTCTCGACCAAAAACCGCCTCGACACCACGGCCCTCGCCATTCCGCAGTACAAAGACGTCTGGATTTTGTGGCGGGCCAAGCTGGACTTCAGCGCCGGGCTGGCCCTGACCGGCCTCTACGACCGCACCATGGCCGTGAAGGATGTGGTGGTAGCGCAGACCCGCATCGTGGAAGGACAGCCGCAAACCAACGAGGTGGTACGGCAGCAGCCCATGCCCGAAGAACACGACAAGCGGTCGCTGGCGCTGGTGACGCTCGCCCATCTGCACTGGCGTACGCCGCTGTTCCGGGGTGGATTCAGCTTCGGGCCGACGCTGGGGGGCGGGGTTACTGCCAAAGGGCGGCCCCTGCTGGTGGCGGGCGGCAGTCTGCTGTTCGGGCGCAAACAACGGCTCGTGCTGACGGGCGGCTGGGCCATCGGCACCGAAAAAGTGCTCTCCAGACGCTACGACGACACCACCAATTACTTCCCGAGCGCGCCCGCCGAAAGCCTCACCTACGTAGACCGCACCCGCGCCCGCTGGTTTGCCGGGGCCACGTTCAATTTCGGGCAGAACGAAAAGAAACAGACCATCATCGGCAAGTAGCCCGGCGGGGCCGGAAGCAGGGTAAGGCCCTTCCGGCCCCTCACCCGCCAAAACTCTCCTGCAACAGCCGCCCGAACAACGCCTCGCTCGCGGCCATCTGCTGACGCATCACCGCCTTCTGCGCTTCAATCCGCTCGATAACGGCGGCGAATTGGGTTTAGAGGGAAAGAGGGGGCTGCTTAATTTTTAGCGCTTTAATAACACCTAAGTTTAGTCCATCCATAATCGCTCCTTTGTTCTGAGATTTTAGCTGATACCTTACGTCAGGGTCATAGAGAAAAGAATATGTAAGGTACATCGGTACAGCAGTGTGCTTGTTTAAAGTAATTGCTACCAAATGTTTGGAATTAATCGCTGCTGGCATGTCGTCAGGCACAACAGCAGTTCTTCCGGTTGTACCCATAATTGAAATCAAAACATCCCCAGGATAAACAGTGTATCTTTTTAGCTTTTCGTACTTCTCTTCTGTAATAAAACGAGACTTTGCCCATTCAAAGCGATTATTGACAACATTATTAATACCTAAGACGAATACTCCTTTTTCAACAAACTCACTATGAAGCAAATCACTTCCAAATGGCCCTGTCCTCATGCTTCCTTTTCCGTTTGAAATTGCTTCGATATTGACTGTAGGCCAGCGACCTTCTTCGCCGAACATATCCAGAAAAACGCTTTGGGCGAGGGCGTCGTAGTGGGCGAGCAGTTGGCGGTCTTTCTGCCGCAGGGCGTCGGCGCGGTCTAACAGGGCCGCAATCCGGCGTTGTTCGGGGAGCGGCGGCAGGGGAATTTCGATGTTGACTAGATCATCCCTTGTAACTCCTTTTATGGTTGCTCCTCGGCTGATAACCTTAAACTTTTGTAGTTTTTCCGATAACCCGTATACCAAGAATTTGCTATCAATGACTGGTTTTAAAATTAACCCCTGTAAATCCTGACTAAACGCTAATGGTTGATCATTGACAGCAACTTTTCCTAAGCCTACACGAGTGACGACAAGAACGTTTCCCGCTGGAAGTATGTCGGCACCCGCTTTTTCCGTTAAAAACTTTCGTGGTGTTACCGTAAAATGGCCTTGTACATCGGCACTTGTTATCCAAGGAATATTACCATTCCAAAAATCAGATTTCTCAGTTGAAGGAGTACCTCCACTTAATATTTTACTACAAACCTCCCCCAGCTTAACAACTTTAGTCATTTTGAGTACGAATTAATTAGCGTTTGAAAACAGGCGTTTGCCGTCTTCGGTGAGCATGTAATGACCGTTTTTCAACGCGCCTACTCCGTGAATCCATCCCGCTTCACGGAGTAGCGCAAAGTCGCGTTTTACGGTTTTTTCGGCGACACCAAATTGGTCAGCCCATTGTCTGGGTCGGGCGTCTTCTCCGGCCGCCAACCCCTCCAAAATGAGTCGCAACCGCTTCCGGGTTGCTTCATTCACCGGAAAAGGGAACGGTATAGGGATATTTACAGGGACATCCGACTCGTTTACAGGGAACATTTCCGGCTACATCCGGCTTCACGGGCTCAGGCTGGTACACCGGCAACGGCACCACCGTCCGAAAACATCCCCTTCCACAAACTGTGCGGGCCGTCCGGCATAGGTGCCCTCTGGTGTCATGGCTCCGCAGGCTTACACCGTTTCGGACGCTACGCCCGTCAGCATTTCCTCCAGCGCCTGCAAATCGGCCCCTCGCTCGGCGTCGAGGGCTTTGATGCGGGCGATGATGTCGGCGGGGGCGTCGTACTGCTTCTGTTCGTAAACGACTTCCTTGTAGCGGTTGATGCTCAGGTCGTAGAGGTTGGTGCGAATGTCCGCTACCGGCACCAGAAAACTCTGGTCGGTACGGGTGCGGGTGGTTTCGGCTTCGAGATGCCGCCAGCGGTAAACGATGTCCGGAATGTCGTTTTTCAGCGAATCCACCGTGGCCGCCTGTCCGCAGCCCGCGCAGGATGAGGGCCAGAAACAGCAGTTCGGTTTTTTTGGTGGCCACCGTCCGGACGAGGTCCGGCAGTACGTGGTCCACATCCAGCGAGCCTTTGAAGGGCGGATTGGCGAGCACCAGCGTCGCCTGGTCTTCAAAGTCGGCGTTGCCCGTGCTGAGAGCGTCCACGTCGTGGAGGCGTTCGGTTTCGATGCCGTGCAGGAGCAGGTTCATGGCCCCGATGCGGATCATGGTCGGGTCGAACTCCATGCCCATCAGCATCTGGCGGCGGTAGTGTTCCTGGGTCGTCGGTTTGAGCAGCGCCTGGGCGTGTACCTGCCCGACGTACTCGCCCGCCGTGACCAGAAAGCCCGCCGAACCCGCCGACGGGTCGCAGACCACATCCTCGGGCGAAGGCCCCATCAGGGCAACCATCATCTTGATGATGTGGCGGGGCGTGCGAAACTGTCCGTTCTGGCCCGCCGTGGCGATTTTGGACAGCAGGTATTCGTAGACGTCGCCCTTCGTATCCCGGTCTTTCATCGGGATGTTGGCCAGCAGGTCCACCACCTGTCCCAGCAATTGGGGCGTCGGAATCATGAACGTCGCCCCTTTCATGTAGCGGCTAAAGGCCGAGTCGGCGCCCAGGCTGCGGATAAAGTCGAACACGCCGTCGGGCATCGTAAAGAGGCGGTAGAGCTCGTTGGGGTCTTTGTCTTTGAAGCGGCTCCAGCGGAGGGCGTACTGTTCGGGCCCGTAGACCGGGGTTTCGATGGGTTCGCCGGTAAAGTTGGCCTGCTGTTCTTTCAGGGTCTGGCTTTCGTCGAGTCGCCGCAGGAAGAGCAGGTAGGTAATTTGTTCGATAACGGTGAGGGGGTTGGAAAGGCCGCCGGTCTAGAAGGCTTCCCAGACTTTATCAATTTTTGAGCGTAGATCGCCGGTGAGCATAGCAACAACAAAGGAGATAATGCGCCGAAGCGGGTGAATATATAAGGGAACAAATCTGGCAAAATAGTCGCGGAAAGGAAAGACCTTTCCAAAAGAAGTGAGTAAAGCCGGTTAGGTACCTGCCATAAAAAAAGCCACTTAGCAGGAAGAAGCTAAGTGGCTGATTTTCACTGTGGGCCCACCAGGGCTCGAACCTGGGACCACCTGATTATGAGTCAGATGCTCTAACCGACTGAGCTATAGGCCCTGACTGCGGTTGTGGCCGCAAATCATCGACAAAGGTACAAAATTTTGCCTTTCGGCCAAGCCCCTCCGGACCGAATCTCGTCCGCTTCCGCGCCAAATCCGCATCGCTCGTACCATTCAAAAGATTTTTTGAAGCGCATCCCGGCAGTCGGTGGTTGTCTTTAGTATCAACGTTAGAAACGACACCTATGCTCGCAATGAACTACCGCGGCCCGCAACGGGTCCGCATCGACCACAAACCCATGCCCGAAATCCTCCACCCCGAGGACGCCATCGTTCGGGTAACCCGTTCCTGCATCTGCGGGTCCGATCTGCACCTCTACAACGGCAACGTTCCCGATACCCGGGTGGGCACCACCTTTGGTCATGAGTTTGTCGGTATCGTGGAAGAAGTGGGGCCGGAAGTCCATAACGTGAAGGTCGGCGACCACGTGCTCGTGCCTTTCAACATCGCCTGCGGCCGGTGCCACTTCTGTCAGCAGGGCCTCTACGGCAACTGCCACGAGTCGAACCCCGAGGCTACTGCGGTGGGCGGCATTTTCGGCTATTCGCACACGGCCGGCGGCTACCACGGCGGACAGGCCGAATACGTGCGCGTGCCGTACGCCAACTTCGGCCCGACGGTCATTCCGGAAGGGATGGACCTGGACGATGCCGTGATGCTCACGGACGTGGTCCCGACGGCCTACCAGGCCGCCGAAATGGGCGGCATCCAGCCCGGCGATACGGTCGTCGTTTTCGGCGCCGGCCCGGTCGGCATCATGGCGGCCCGCTGCTCGTGGCTGTTCGGAGCCGGACGGGTCATCATCATCGACCATGTCGAATACCGGCTTGAGTTTGCCAAAAACTACGCGCACTGCGAAGCCTATAACTTCAAGGAAATGGACGACGTGGTCCTGTTCCTGAAAAAGGAAACCGACTGGATGGGAGCCGATGTCGTCATCGATGCCGTGGGCGCCGAAGCCGCCGGCGACGCCATGCAGACCATCACGGGCCGCAAAATGCTGCTGCAGGCCGGGTCGGCCACGGCGCTGCACTGGGCCATCAACTCCGTCAAGAAAGGCGGAATTGTCTCCATCGTGGGCGTCTACGGACCGACGGGCAACCTGATTCCGATCGGTAACGTCGTCAACAAAGGGCTGACCATCCGGGCCAACCAGGCGTCGGTCAAAAAGCACCTGCCGCGCCTGATCGAGCACATCCAGAACGGCATTCTGAACCCGAAAGGGCTGATTACGCACCGCGTGCCGCTGGAAGAAATCTCGGACGCCTACCGCATTTTCTCGGACAAACTCGACAACTGCATCAAACCCGTGCTGATTCCGCCCAGGGCGGCGTAAGGGGGTTTTCAGTTTACAGTTTTCAGTTTTCAGTTTAGGGTTTATGGGGGGCACCGCTATAAACTATAAACCTTAAACTATAAACTGTACACCATAAACTACCAATTCATTAAACAACCAACGTATGGAAACGACCATCGCTCCGGTAAATGCCAAAAATCCGGATTTCAAAAATATTCCCGGCTGGGGCATCGACGCCGACCCGAAAAACGACCCGACTTACCCGATGAAAGATCGGACCGATGCCGAACAGACAGGCTACAGCTGGGAGCGCCCGGCGCAGCAGCCCGTCAACATCGAGGTGCTGCACTCCAACGAGCGGCCCAACGTGAGCGCCGTCTTTGGGACGGCTTCACCGCCGTCGGGCCTGAGCGGGCAAATCCGCCGGTATGCCTTCCAGTACAGCGAAAGTAAATTTCGCCACTGGCTCCCGCTGATCGTTGCCGACCGCGTCAACGTGGTGGAAGGCATCGTGGAAGACATCCGCAACGGCAAAATCCCGAATTTCTTCGCCGAAAAAGGCTACAAAGCCATGTGGAAGCACAACCCGAAAGGACTGGCCACTAACATAGCCATCACCGTCGGCGTCGCCACCCTCGCGTACCTGTGGTTGTCAGGGGGGAGAAATCGTTCAAGAGATTAAGGTTTATCGTTGAAGGTTTAAGGTTTAACGTTGAAGGTATAAGGTTGAACGCGGCTCCGCTTTCCCAAGAACTCGTAAAGAGGCGAAGCTACGTTACACGTTAAACCTTCAACGATAAACCATTATCTTTGCCCAAAACACCCCATCACCGGTTTGGCCAGTTCCAACAAGAAAAAGATTTTTAACGATCCCGTTTACGGGTTTATCACCATTCCCAGCGACCTCATCTACGATCTGGTCGAACACCGTTATTTTCAGCGGCTGCGGCGCATCAAGCAGCTCGGTATGTCGGAATTCGTGTATCCGGGAGCGCTGCATACCCGTTTTCACCACGCGCTCGGGGCCATGCACCTGATGGGGCAGGCCATCCAGGCTTTGCGCGGCAAAGGACATCTCATTACCGAGGCGGAGTGCGAAGCCGTTCAGGCCGCCATCCTCCTGCACGACCTTGGACACGGCCCGTTTTCCCACGTCCTGGAACACACCATCCTCAACGGGGTTCACCACGAAAGTCTGTCGCTGCTGCTGATGCAGGACATCAACTGGGAGTTCGGCGGGGCGCTGACGCTGGCGATCCGGATGTTTGAGGGCACGTACGAGCGGCCTTTCTTCCACCAGCTTATTTCGAGCCAGCTGGACATGGACCGCATGGATTACCTCAACCGCGACTGTTTTTACACGGGCGTGGCCGAAGGCACGATCGGGGCCGACCGCATCATCAAAATGCTGGACCTGGCCAAAGATGCCGGGCAGAAAGACCGGCTGGTGGTGGAAGCCAAAGGCATTCTCAGCATCGAAAACTTCCTCAACGCCCGGCGGCTGATGTACTGGCAGGTCTACCTGCACAAAACCTCGCTCTGCGCGGAAGCCATGCTGATTCAGCTTATCCGGCGGGCCCGGTTCCTCATCAGCCGGGGAACGGCGGTACCGGCCTCCCCCGCCCTGACGCTCTTTCTGAGCAGGGCCGTTACGCTGGCCGATTTTGAAAGCCATCCCGAATACCTCCAGGCCTTCTCGGAACTGGACGACTACGACATCTGGTCGGCCATCAAAATCTGGAGCCGCCACCCCGACCGGGTGCTGGCGGATCTCTGCGCGCGCATGCTCGAACGGAAACTCTTCAAGATCATCCTTTCGGACCAGCCGCTGGCCGAAGAAGTGATTCTGGACGTGCAGCAGCAGCTCGTCCGCCAGAATATTCCGTCCGACGAATTATCCTATTTTATTCACAGCGGCATTGCCACCAACGCCGCTTATCTGTCTTCGCAGGAAGCCCGTACCGACAACATTCTGATCAAATTCAAAAATGGCCGGGTGGCCGATATTGCCGACGCCTCGGACCTGCCCGGAATCAAGGCGCTGGCAAATATTGTACGTCGGTATTACGTCTGCTGGGCTAGAAATCCAATGAATAATGACCAATGAAGAATGAATAAGGAGGTTCTGCCGCAAAAGGCCCAAACCGGCTGCCCTTTCATTATTCAGTAGTCATTATTCATTATTCATCGAAATTTGTCCGAATCCTGTCAATAGTCCAATTTGTTGGCTACCTTAGCGGCTGAATTACCTGAATCTTGAAGGGTTGCTCCGGTGACCCGGCTAACTCTATGGAATTTACTATCAGGCAGATTGCGACCCTGCTAAACGGTACTACCAGCGGCGATGACTCACTGAAAATCAGCCGGGTATCTAAAATCGAAGAAGGCGGCGCGGGTAGTATATCTTTTTTATCAAATCTCAAATACGAGCCTTACTTATACACAACGGCTTCCTCGGCCGTCATTGTCGATAAGAGTTTCCAGCCGAAGCAATCTGTCCAGGCGACGCTTATTTTCGTAGATAACTCCTATTCTGCGTTTACCCAGCTGCTCGAAGAAGTAAACCGGCGCCTGAAAGAAGGCCGCTCGGGCGTTGAACAGCCTTCCTTTGCCGGGGCCGGAACCTCCTTCGGCGAGGGCGGCTACCGGGGCGCGTTCTCCTACGTCGGCGACAATTGCCGCATCGGCAGCAACGTCCGGATCTACCCGCAGGCGTACATCGGCAACAATGTCAGCATCGGCGACAATACGATTATTTACGCGGGCGTCAGGATATACGACAACACGGTCATCGGCCGGGATTGCGTTCTGCATGCCGGGGCGGTCATCGGTTCGGATGGCTTCGGCTTTGCACCCCAGGCCGACGGCACCTACCGGACGATTCCCCAGCTCGGCAACGTGGTCATTGAAGACAACGTCAGCGTCGGGGCCAATACCACCATCGATTGCGCCACCATGGGTTCGACCATCATCCGGCAGGGCGTCAAGCTCGACAACCTGATTCAGGTCGGACACAACGTCGAAATCGGCCGGAATACGGTCATTGCCGCCCAGACGGGCATTGCCGGTTCGACCAAACTGGGCGACAACTGCGTCATCGGCGGACAGGTCGGCTTTGCCGGTCACCTGGTTCTGGCCAGCGGCACCAAGGTCGGTGCCCAGTCCGGCGTCGGCAAATCCATCAAGGAGGAGGGCGTGTCGCTCAACGGCTCACCCGCCACCGAACTGAGCGAAAACATGCGCTCGCTGGCGGTTTTCCGCAAGCTGCCTTCCCTTGAAAAACGCGTCAGTCTGCTTGAAAAGAATCACAGAAATCAATACGGAAGCGAAGTGCCTGCCAACGGAAAAGTTAGTTAACCGCTTCCGGTCTCTATCGGAAAACCTATACATGAATACCAAACAGCAAACGATTCAGAAAGCGGTCTCGGTCTCGGGCGTCGGCCTTCACACGGGGGTTCAGGCGACGATGACGTTCCTGCCCGCTCCGCCCAATCATGGTTACAAGTTCCAGCGCGTGGACCTGCCTGGACAGCCCATCGTCGATGCGGACGTGGACAATGTGGTGGACCTTTCCCGCGGCACAACCCTGGAGCAGAGCGGTGCCCGTGTCCATACCGTTGAACACACCCTGGCCGCCCTGGTCGGTTTGCAGCTTGACAACATTCTCATCCAGCTCGACGGCCCCGAGCCGCCGATCATGGACGGAAGCTCCATCCGCTTCGTGGACGCCCTGCGCGACGCGGGCATCGAGGAGCAGAACGCCTACCGCAACTACTTCGAAATCAACGAGTACGTCCATTACCGGAATCCGGAAAAAGACATTGAGATTGCCGCCCTGCCGCTGAACGACTACCGCCTGACGGTGATGGTCGATTACAACTCCCGGGTCATTGCCAGCCAGCACGCCTCGCTGAACGACATCACCCAGTTTTCGGACGAGATCGCCAAGTGCCGGACGTTCGTATTCCTGCACGAACTGGAGATGCTCTACAAGCAGAACCTGATCAAAGGCGGCGACCTCACCAACGCCATCGTCATCGTGGACCGGGAAGTGGAAGAGGGCGAACTCGACCACCTGGCCCAGCTGCTCAACAAACCGAAGGTAGGCGTCAACCGGCAGGAAGGCATCCTCAACAACCTGGAACTGCATTACCCGAACGAAATGGCCCGGCACAAGCTGCTGGACCTGGTGGGCGACCTGGCCCTGATCGGGCGTCCCATCAAAGCACAGGTACTCGCGGCCCGGCCGGGTCACGCAGCCAATGTGGCTTTTGCCAAAAAAATCAAAAAATTGATCCAGAAAAACGCCGCCAATCAGGTGCCGCAGTACGATCCGAAGCAGCCGCCCGTTATGGATATCAACCGGGTTTACCAGTTGCTGCCCCATCGGTACCCTTTCCAGCTGATTGACAAAATCATCGCGCTGGATGCCAACAGCGTCACCGGAATCAAGAACGTGACGATGAACGAACCGTTCTTCCCGGGCCATTTTCCGGGCAACCCCGTCATGCCGGGTGTGCTGCAACTGGAAGCCATGGCCCATACGGGCGGAATCCTGGTCCTGAGTACCGTGCCCGATCCGGAAAACTACTGGCCGTTCCTGGCAGGCATCGACAACTGTCGCTTCCGCCGGAATGTCCTGCCGGGCGACACGATTATCTTCCGCTGTGAATTTACGTCCCCCATGAAACGGGGCATCGCCAAAATGAACGGCCGCGGATACGTAAACGGACAACTTGTCTGCGAAGCGGACATGACCGCTAGTCTTGTAAAGAAAAAATAGTCGGCAGTCGCTCCGCCGTCAGTCGTTTGGCTTACCGATGACTGCCGGCTTATGGACCGACGACTTTAAACCGTACACTTGGAATGATTCAACCACTGGCATACGTCCATCCTGAGGCAAAAATCGCTCACAATGTTGTGATTGAGCCTTTTGCTATCATTCATAAAGACGTTGAAATTGCGGAGGGCACCTGGATTGGTTCCCACGCCGTTATCAACGAAGGGGCCCGTATTGGCAAAAACTGCCGGATTTATCCGGGAGCGGTGATCTCATCGACTCCCCAGGATTTGAAATTCAAAGGAGAATACACCCGAACCTACATCGGCGACAATACGACCATCCGGGAATATGCCACCATCAGCCGCGGCACGGAAGAACACTGGAAAACCGAAATCGGGAGCAGCTGCCTCATCATGGCCTACTCCCACGTGGCGCACGACTGCCGGATCGGGAACCACTGCATCCTGACCAACAACGTCCAGATGGCGGGTCACGTGCACATGGGCGACTGGGCGATCATCGGCGGCTCAAGCTCGGTCCTGCAGTTCACCAAAATCGGGGCGCACGCCATGATTTCGGGCGGGTCGCTGGTGCGGAAAGATGTTCCACCCTACACCAAAGCCGCCCGCGAGCCGCTGACGTATGCGGGCATCAACTCCATCGGGCTGCGCCGCCGGGGCTATTCCAACGAAAAGATCAACGACATCCAGAACATCTACCGGTACGTGTACCTGCGGGGCCTCAACAACAACGACGCCCTCCAGCTGATCGAACTGGAACTGTCCCCCTCCGACGAACGCGACGAAATCGTCAACTTCATCCGCAACTCCGAACGCGGCATCATGAAAGGCCCCTCGGGACGGGAGAATGAATAGTTAAGAATTAAGAGTTAAGAGTTAAGAGTTAACAGCCGTCTGCCGCACATAACTCATAACTCTTAACTCATAACTCATAATTAATGAACATTGAGTTGTCCGGTATCGGCAAGCGCTTTCGGCGGGAATGGATTTTCAGAGGGGTGGACCTGCGGCTGGAAGCGGGCCGGAGCTACACCTTTGTCGGACCGAACGGCAGCGGAAAATCGACGCTCCTGAGCGTGATTTCGGGTGTTGCTCCCGCGACGGAAGGACAACTCACTTACCGGACCGACACCGGGGCCCTCGACGCCGACGACTGGTACCGGCACATCGTCATCGCCGCCCCCTATCTGGAACTCATCGAAGAACTGACGCTGCTCGAACTCCTCGAATTCCACCAATCCTTCAAGCCTTTCCGCGACGACATCACCCCGGCGGCCCTCTGCGAACGCATGCGGCTCGAACACGCCCGGAACAAGGAGCTCAAGGCGTTTTCGTCGGGCATGAAACAGCGCGTGAAGCTGGCCCTCGCCTTTTATTCGGAGGCGTCCGTGGTCATTCTGGACGAACCCACCTCCAACCTCGACCGGCAGGGCGTCGCCTGGTACCGCGAACACGTCACCGCCCTGAAAGCCCCCATCCTGCTCATCGGCTCCAATGTCCCCGAAGAATACGATTTCTGCGACAACGTGGTGGACGTGATGCAGTGGAAGCCGTAACCCGGAATGGCATTCCGGGCTACTTATCAGCACATCGCCTCTCTGCCGGGCATGACGCCCGAAACGCTGAGCCGCATCCGGAGCAAAGCGCGCTGGACTGGCGTCACGCAGAAAGCCATTTCTTGATTTTTGTCAATTTTCGGAACGGTTTGAGCGTGCAGTTTTGTACCGAACCATTCGCCGTTTCGCCATGTCTTCCATCCGTCTTCAATCACTTTCTGCGCGCCTCTGGCCCGGCGGACAAGCTTACGCCGCCATCGCAGCCGTATCGTTTCTTTTTATCACTGATTGCCACTCCAAAATACCTCTGCCCATTTTTATCTGGCTGTTCGCTGGTTTTTTCCCCGGTTTTACGTTCGTAGCCAAGCTCAGCAGCCTTATTCTTTTGCTCAGTTACGGCTATCTGTGGGGATTTTGCTTTTGGCCGAAAGTACGCCACGGAAACCTGCTGGCGCTATCGCTGAGCGTTCTTGTTGCCTTGACTGCATACGCGGGCTTACTACATGCCCAGAATGCCTGGTTCTGGATACCAGGCACCGTCTTCTGCCTTTCCGCCTGGAAACTGGCCTGGTGGCACCTGGTTACCTGTCAGCTTTAGGCGAAACGATTCCCCATTTCGCGTATATTGGTGTCACCACTGTAAGTCGTGCCACCAATCCGTCATACATCCCATGCCCGTACCCTACCCCTTCGCCGACCTTCCCCTCGCCCGCCAGCTCGAACGCACCGAAGCCCGGGCCAACGCCGCTTTTGTCACTTCCCGCGCCCGCCTTCAACCCGACAGCGGGGCCACGTGGCAGGAAGTTGCCGGGGCCTACGCTATGTTCGACGGGGTCGGCTCGCCGCTCACCCAGACGTTCGGGCTGGGGCTGTTCGAGGCGGTCACGGATGAGCATTTGCAGCAACTGGAAGAATTTTTCGGGAGCCGGGGCGCGGAGGTCTTTCACGAGATCAGTCCGCTCGCCGGGCCTTCGCTGCTGGCGCGGCTGGCCGAACGGGGTTACCGGCCCGTCGAGGTGAGCAGCGTTCTGTTCCGCCCCACCGAGCTGGCCGTTGCGCCTTCCGCTCACCCGGATTCGGGGCTGCGCGTCCGGCAGACGGGCCGTGACGAAGCCCGGCTCTGGGCCCGCACCGCGGCCGAAGGCTGGTGCAGCGAAGCACCGGATCTGGTCGATTTCATGCTCGAACTGGGCGAAATCAGCGCCGGTGCTGATCAGGTTTTCTGCTTTCTGGCCGAGAAGGACGGGCAGCCCATCGCCGCCGGAAGCCTGAGTCTGGGCGAAGGCGTGGCGCTGCTGGCCGGAGCCAGTACCGTCCCGGAAGGCCGCAAACTGGGGGCCCAGCGCGCCCTGCTCGAAGCCCGGCTCCGCTTTGCCGCCGAACAGGGTTACCCGCTGGCGATGATTGCCACCGAGCCCGGCAGCGCCTCCCAGCGCAACGCCGAACGGCAGGGCTTCCGGATTGCCTACACCCGCACTAAATGGCACCGGGTGTAGGGCTTCTGACGTATAGCCATCACGGCCCGGAGGGGTGTACCCAAGATTGCAACGCTTCGGTGCTTTACGGAGTCAGAAATAAGTGTATATTTCTACGCTGATTATCCTGCTCATGCACCGTCTCTACACCATTGCCTTAAGCTGTTTTCTTGCCCTGCTGTTGTTCCCCCTTCTGGCAGCCAACCGGCCCGAAGGAGTGCGCTTTGTTCAGAACAAGGGACAGTGGCCTTCCGAAGTACTGTTCCGCGCCGAGTTGCCGGACGGTTTTCTTTTTCTCAAAAAACAATCGCTGCATTACGTCTTTTACGACGGCGCTACCGTGGCGGCCCTTCACGCCGGTAAGCCGGTTTCGGCCGACAAAGCCCGCCTGAGCAGCACAGAGCCGATACCGCCCACCCAAATCCGGGCACATGGCGTGGAAGTGCAGCTTCAAAACAGCCAGAACGCGCAGATTGAGACACATAAGCCCATTGCGGAGCACCTCAATTACTTTTTTGGAAACGACCCGGCCCGTTGGGCGGCCAAAGTGTCCGTTTTCGGCGAAATCATCTACCGAAACATCTACCCGGACATTGACCTCCGGATTTTCGCCTATTACCAGACCGTCAAGTACGAATTCATTGTCCGGCCGGGGGCGGATGCGTCCCAAATCGCGCTCCGCTACACCGGGGCCGATTCCGTCCGGCTCGACAACGGCCAGCTCCACGTCACGACGAGTCTGCAGCCGTTTCGGGAAGAAAAGCCGTACAGCTTTACCGACCGCGGCGACGTTCCGGCCGAATGGACGCTGACCGGCAACCGCGCCGGGTTCCGTTTCCCGGCCGGTTACGACCACACGCAGACGCTGACCATTGACCCGACGCTCGTTTTCTCGACCTATTCCGGGTCCGTGGCCGACAACTGGGGCCATACCGCCACCTACGACCGCAGCGGCAATCTGTATTCCGGGGGCACCGTGTTCGGGGCTCAGTTTACCGCTTCGGTGGGGGCTTATCAGGTCCGTTTCGGCGGTCAGGTGGATATAGCCGTGCTCAAATTCAGTCCGGACGGCGACCAACTGATCTATGCAACTTACCTCGGCGGCGAATTTACGGAGGTGCCCCACAGCATTCTGGTCGATCCGGCCGGTTCGCTGCTGATCATGGGCACTACGTCTTCCAGCCGGTTTCCGGTAGGCCAGCGGGCGTTTCAGCGGCAATTTGCCGGGGGCACCATCACTTCGCCCATCAGTTCGCTCGATTTCGATCAGGGCAGCGACCTGTTTGTGACCAAACTCGACTCGCTCGGGGAACGGCTGCTGGCCGGCACTTTTATCGGCGGCAGCCGCAACGACGGCCTGGGCAACATCAACCCGCTGATTATCAAAAATTACGGCGATAATTTCCGGGGAGAAATCGTGACCGACGCCGCCGGAAATGTGTTCGTCGCCAGCGTGACGACTTCCCCGGACTTCCCGCTTCAGAATGCCGCCCGGACGCAGCTCGCCGGTCAGTACGACGGGGTGCTGTTTTCCCTCAGCCCGGACCTGGCGACCCTGCGCTGGAGTACGCTGCTCGGCGGTGACGGGTACGACGCCATTTACGGCCTGAAAATGAGTCCTTCCGGCGCTCTGTATGCCTGCGGCGTCACGCGGAGTACCGACCTGCCGACCCATGCCACGGCCCTGCATCCCCGACTGCTCAACGCCGCCACCACGGAGGACGGATTTGTGGCCCGCTTCGTCAACCAGCAATTGACCCAGCTAACCTACCTCGGCACCGAGAGCGCCGACATTGCTTACCTGCTCGACTTCGATACGGCCGAAAACGTGCACATTTTTGGCCTGACGCGGGGCCAGTACCCCGTTTCTGACGGCGTTTACCGAAGCCTGACCGGCGGGCAGTTCGTCCACGCCCTCGACCCGACCTTGTCCAGAACGTTTTTCTCGACCCGCATCGGCTCCGGACGCAGCACGCCGGACATTTCGCCGACGGCTTTTCTGGTGAACGAATGCGGCAACATCTACCTGGCGGGCTGGGGCGGGGCCGTCAACGCCCGTACCGGCATCAACTTCGCCAGCAGCACCATCGGACTTCCGGTCACCAGCGATGCCATCAAGCGCACCACCAACGGCAGCAATTACTGGCTGGCGGTGCTCGAAAAAGGGGCCCAGTCCCTGCTCTACGCCACGTTTTTCGGCAGCGAAAACCCGACTAACCCGAACGAGGAAGACCGCGGCGACCATGTGGACGGCGGCACCTGTCGGTTCGACAAAAGCGGGGTCATCTACCACGCGGCCTGCGCCTGCGGCGGCTCCCGGTTCCCGGCCTCGCCCACGGCCTGGTCGCGGCAGAACCGGAGTTCAAACTGCAACAACGCCGCCTTCAAAATCGACGTAGACCGCCTGAAAGCGTCGTTTGACGCCTTTCAGGGCAACCAGCAGAACGTGGTTCAGGGCTGCGCTCCGCTCTCGCTCACGTTTGTCAACACCAGCGAAGGCGGCATTACGTACCAGTGGGACATCGGAGGGCAGGCGACTTCCAGCAACCCCGAGCAAACGGCGTACACCTTCACCCGCCCCGGCGAGTACACCGTGGTGCTGCGGGCCTTCAACCGGCTGTCGTGCAAACAGGTAGACGTGGCTACGCGGGTCATCCGGGTCTTTCCGGCGGCCTTCAAAGTGAGCGCCGATACCGCCATCTGTCCGGGAAAGAGTGTGCAGTTATTGGCCGAAGGAGCCCGAACGTACGTCTGGACCCCGGCCCAGGGACTGAGCAATCCCAACGTGGCCAATCCCGTCGCGACGCCCACCCAGACGACCCAGTACACCGTCAACATGACCAACGAGTTCGGCTGCACCGTCCGCCGGCAGGTGACCGTCAGCGTCGACGATTCGTTCCGGCCCAACGTGACGCTGCGGACCAGTTCCGGCTGCGGACAGGTCACCCAGGTGGAACTTCTGAATCAGTCCACCGGAGCCGACGAAATCCGCTGGTCGATGGGCAACGGCGATACGCTGAAAATTCCCGAGCCGGGGTCTTACCGGTACGAAAAATCGGGGCAGTACACCATCACCGTCACGGCCCGCAGGGGCGGCTGCACGCTCACGGTCAGCCTGCCGCCGGTCGATGTCGAGAACCTGAAGGACATTCCCAACGTCATCACGGCCAACAACGACGGCAAGAACGACCTGTTCGATACGGGTCTTTCGGGCGCCAAAGTCGAAATCTATAACCGCTGGGGCCGCCTCATTTACAACGCCGCCCCGTACGCCAACAACTGGGGCCGCGACGTGCCGCACGGCCTGTATTATTTTATGCTGACCACCGCTACCGGCGTACGCTGCAAAGGTTGGGTGGAAGTCTTGCAGTAGCGTCGATTTGTTTTGTATTTTTGTTCCATACTAACCTGTTCACGGTAATGAAATACATTCTGACCTTATGCCTGTCTCTGAGCCTGTTCTGCGCTGCACTTGCTCAGGACAATGTAAGCTATCACGGCAAAAAAATAACGCCCGACAAAGCCCTGCCCGCCACCGAACTGCTGACCAAACTGGGCAGCAAAAAATCCATGAACGCCAAAGTGGAAGGCACCGTGGAGTCGGTCTGCAAAATGAGCGGCTGCTGGATGAAGGTCAAAACGGCCGACGGCGAAACCATGCGCGTGACGTTCAAGGACTATGGTTTCTTTGTCCCGAAAGACATCGTCGGCAAGCAGGTCGTCTTTGAAGGCACGGCCAAAGCCACCACCACGTCCGTCGCCGAACTGCGCCACTACGCCGAAGACGCCGGCAAGAGCAAAGAGGAAATCGCCAAAATTACCGAGCCCGAAAAGGCCGTTACGTTCGTGGCCGACGGCGTGATCGTCCGGAATTAATTGCGGTGTTCTTTGCCAAAAATCGTATTTTGAGCCGCTGGGTCCGCCTCAGCGGCTTTTTTGTACCCTTGTAACAGCCCGTTTGCTATGACCAGAACGTTCCGTAAACTCCTTGCCCTGACGGGGCTTACCCTCCTTTCGTCTCCCCTTTTTGCCCAGCGGACCCTCATTCACTGCGGTCAGTTGCTCGACGGCGTCCGCAGCGATCTCCAGCGGGAAGTGACCGTGGTGGTGGAAGGCAACCGGATAACCGCCATCCGGAAAGGCTACAGCCCGCCCGCTTCCGGCGAGACGGTTGTCGACCTCAAATCCAAAACGGTGCTGCCCGGCCTGATCGACATGCACGTCCACCTCGAAACGGAAACGCGCCGGGGCGGGGCTTACGACCGCTTTACGATGAATGTACCCGACGTGGCTTTTCTTTCCGCCAAATACGCCAGAACGACCCTGCTGGCGGGCTTCACCACCGTGCGCGACCTCGGCGGCAGCGGCGTCAACATCTCGCTCCGCAATGCCGTCAACCGGGGTCTGGTCGAAGGGCCGCGCATCATCACCTGCGGCAAGTCCATCGCCACGACTGGCGGCCATGCCGACCCCACCAATGGCTACCGCAAGGACCTGATGGGCGATCCCGGCCCGGACGAAGGCGTCATCAACAGCCCCGAAGACGCCCGGAAAGCCGTGCGCCAGCGGTACAAGGACGGCTCAGACCTCATCAAAATCACGGCGACGGGCGGGGTGCTCAGCAACGCCAAAGACGGCTCGGGGCCGCAGTTTACGGAGGAGGAAGTGCGTGCCGTGGTCGAAGCGGCGAAAGATTACGGGTTTGCGGTGGCGGCCCACGCCCACGGAGCCGAAGGCATGAAACGGGCCATCCGGGCGGGCGTCACCACGATCGAGCACGGCACGTTCATGGACGACGAAGCCATCGCGCTGTTCAAGAAACACGGCACGTATTTCGTTCCCACGATCATTGCCGGAAAAACCGTCGCCGACTCGGCCCGCATCATGGGTTACTACCCGCCGCTGGTCACGCCCAAAGCGCTGGCCATTGGCCCCAAGATTCAGGATACGTTCGCCAAAGCCTATAAAGCCGGGGTCAAGATTGCATTCGGGACGGATGCGGGCGTGTATCTCCACGGCTACAACGCCAAAGAATTTGAGTACATGGTCGAGGCCGGTATGCCGCCGCTGGAAGCCATCCGGGCCGCCACGGTCGTCAACGCCGAATTGCTGGGCCTGCGCGACCAGCTCGGCTCCATCGAAACCGGCAAGCTCGCCGACCTCATCGCCGTCGACCAGAACCCCCTCCAGAACATCAAAACCCTCCAAACCGTCCGTTTCGTGATGAAGGACGGAAAGGTCTATAAGAATTAAGAGTTATGAGTTATGAGTTAAGAATTAAGAGTTAAAAATAGGCTCCGCCAGAGCAGGTTACCTGTTTCAGCGGAGCCTATTTTTAACTCATAACTCATAACTCTTAATTCTTAACTCTTAATTCCTTTCTATTCCGAGCATTAGGCCGCGCAATTCGGCGAGGCCGCGGAGGCGACCGATGGCGGTGTAGCCGGGGTTGGTTTTCTTGCCGGAAGTCAGGTCGTCGAGCATTTTGTGGCCGTGGTCGGGGCGGAAAGGCATGCGGAGATCGGTGCGGCCCTCGGACGCACGGCGCTTCTGCTCCGCCAGCAGGGCTTTCATGACGCCGTACATGTCGACGTTGCCTTCCAGGTGGTTCGCCTCGTGGAAGTTGCCTTCGGCGTCGCGCTGGGTGCTCCGGAGGTGAACAAAGTGAATTCGCGGTCCCAGCCGTTCCACCATGCCGACCAGATCGTTGTCGGCCCGCACGCCGTACGAACCCGTACAGAAGCAGATGCCGTTGGCCGGTGCGTCGGCCGCTTGTAGCAGCATCCGGGCGTCCTGCTCGGTACTGACGACCCGCGGCAGGCCCAGAATTGGGTACGGAGGATCGTCGGGGTGAATCGACAACCGGACACCGGCGTCCTGAGCGACCGGCACGATTTCCCGCAGAAACGCGTACAGGTTCTGGCGCAGTTCCGGATCGCCCACGTGCTGGTAGGTATCCAGCGCCTCCTGAAACTGTTCGACCGTATAACTTTCCTCCGAACCGGGCAGCCCCGCGATGATCGTCCGGGTCAGCCGTCGGGCCGAATCCTCGTCCAGCGCCTCAAAACAGGCTTTGGCTTTGGCAATCCGGTCGGGCGAGTAATGCGCTTCCGCACCGGGCCGTTTGAGGATGAACAGTTCGAAGGCGGCAAATTCGTTCATGTCGAACCGCAGCCCCGTCGAGCCGTCGGGCATGGGATAATCCAGATCGGTGCGGGTCCAGTCGAGAACGGGCATGAAATTATAACAGACCGTATCAATGCCGCAGGCGCCGAGGTTAGCAATCGATTCCTGATAATGCTGAATCAGCTGCTGGTAATTGCCCGAACGGGTTTTGATGTTTTCGTGAACCGGAATGCTTTCCACGACCGACCAGGTCAGCCCGGCGGCCTCGATTTGGGCTTTGCGGCGGGTGATCTCTTCTTTTGTCCAGACAACTCCGTTGGGAAGGTGGTGCAGGGCCGTGACGACGCCCGTAGCGCCCGCCTGTCGTACATCCGACAGACTGACCGGGTCCTTATCGCCAAACCACCGCCAGGTTTGCTCCAATGCCATGTTTGTTACGCTCGGTAAGGCGGATCGATGATCCGTTTGGGGGTTTACTACTTGCGGACCGGAGTCCGGATACATTCGGCAAAGAGACGGAGTCCGAAATTTTACCCCTTCGGTTGAAAACAATCCAATCCTTCCTTTCGTTAATTCAATAAAAGTAAAGCTTTCAAGATATAATGTTTTACTTTACACCCAATCGCAATGATGGAAGCCCTTACCATACCCAAAGAAACGGTTGGCCTCCTCCGGTTTCCGGCTTACGAGGTCCTTCCGGGCGATGCCGCGCGGGCGCAGCGGTTGCAGAATCTGCAAAAGGCGCTGGCGCTGGGCAATCTTGAAAAACAGAAAGTGGTACTGTTTTTCGATACGGTGGACGGTCTGCGGACCGTCGAAGCAACCATCTGGGCCGTACTTGACGACTATGTGCTGCTGAAAGGCGGCAACGTCATTCCGATCCGGGTTATCCGGGATGTTCACTTCTGATTCCGGCGGCGGGATTCTGCCATCCGGCTCCAAACCCGCCGCCCTTTTTCCTTCGCCTTGTCCTGAAATAAGACTACGGAAGCGGTAGGTTTTGCCCCGGTGCTGCTTTCTGGCAGTAGTATTAGCCCCTATCGGCATGTCTCTTACCCCTACCGGAAATTTTCGCTGGCGCATCGTTCTGCTCCTTTTTTTCGCCACTACCATCAACTACATCGACCGGCAGGTGCTGTCGTTTACGATGATTGATGAGGAGTTCCGGCGCGCCATGCTGGGGATTCCGGCGGGACGTCCGCTCACCCAGGCGGATCTGGACGACTTCCGGATTCAGTACAGCTATGTCGATACGGCGTTCAAGATTGCCTATGCGCTGGGGTTTGTGCTAACCGGCTGGCTCATCGACCGGGTGGGCACCAAGCGCGGTTTTGCCATTTCCATCGGCCTCTGGAGCGTGGCCGGGGTGCTCAACGCCTTTGTCGGCTCGATGCGCGGCCTGAGCCTGACCCGTTTTATGCTGGGCATCGGCGAAGCGGGCAATTTCCCTTCGGCCATCAAATCCGTGGCGGAGTGGTTTCCCCGCAAGGAACGCTCTTTTGCGGCCGGGCTCTTCAACGCGGGCACCAACGTGGGCGTCATCGCCACGGCCGCCGTTGTGCCCTGGATGACCATTCAGTACGGCTGGCGTTTCTCGTTCATCACGACCGGCTCGCTCGGCTTTCTGGTGCTCATCGTCTGGCTACTGACCTACCGCCGCCCGGAGGAACACCCGCGGCTGACAAAGCGGGAGTTCCGGCACATCCGGCAGGACCAGGACGATGATGTTCCCGAAGAGCGGCTTTCGTGGTGGCGGCTGCTGGGCTTCCGGCAAACCTGGGCATTTGTGATCGGCAAGCTGCTGACCGACCCCATCTGGTACTTTTACCTGACCTGGCTCCCCGACTTTTTCAACAGCAGCGAGTCGCTCGACCAGAAACTGGACCTGCAAAGCATCGGTCTGCCGTTTCTGGTCATTTACATCGTTTCGGACGGCGGGAGCGTGCTGTTCGGCTGGCTGTCGTCCAAGCTCATGCACCTGGGCTGGTCGGTCAACCGGGCGCGAAAAACGACCCTGCTCATCTGCGCCCTCTGCGTGGTACCGATTTTCTTTGCGGCCCGCACCAACAGTCTTTACGTGGCCATCGCCCTGATCTCGCTCGCTACGGCGGCGCACCAGGGCTGGGCGGCCAACATTTATACATTTGCGTCAGACCTGTTTCCGAAAAACGCCGTCGCTTCGGTGACGGGCATCGGCGGCATGTTCGGGGCGGTGGGCGGCATTGTGCTGGCGGCGGTCGCGGGCGTGATCCGGGTCCATTTCGGGTATTTTCCGCTGTTCCTGATCGCCAGTTCGACTTACCTGATTGCGCTGATTCTCCTGCACCAGCTTGTTCCGAACATGGAACCGGTTCAGCACCGTGAGCTGGAGAAACAGCGGTTTTAATGTGCCGGGATGGGCTTTTTGCCTAAACGGCATGCATTTCTTACGTATCTTGCGGGGCGAAAACGCCTTCCGAGTACCCATAACATTAAGAAAGACTCCAGTCATGAATCCATTGAATCGTTCGACCCACCCGGCACCGGCTCTGCCCGAACGCGTACTCCAATTCGGCACGGGTGTGCTCCTGCGCGGTCTGCCCGATTTTTTCATTCAGAAAGCCAACGAACAGGGCCTCTTCAACGGCAGTGTGGTCGTGGTGAAATCGACCGGCGGGGCTACGGATGATTTTTCCGCCCAGGACGGGCTTTATACCCTCGTAACCCGGGGCATCCAGCGGGGCGAGGCCGTGGACGAAAGCGGCGTGATTTCGGTGATCAGCCGCGTCATTTCGGCCCAGGAGAACTGGCAGGACGTGCTGCAGGCTGCCCGAAACCCTCAACTTCAGATCGTTATTTCCAATACCACGGAAGTGGGTATCCAGTATGTCGAGGAAAGCATTTTTCAGCACCCGCCGAAATCGTATCCGGCCAAGCTGACGGCCTTCCTCTACGAACGGTTCAAGAACTTCGGCGGCAGCAAGCACAAAGGCATGGTCGTCATCCCGACCGAGTTGATTACGGACAACGGGCTGAAACTGCGCGACATCGTCGAGCGGCTCGCCAAGCACAACGAACTGGGCAAGCTGTTCATGAAATGGCTCAAATTCCACGTCCGGTTCTGTAATTCGCTGGTCGACCGCATCGTGCCCGGCGCTCCGGACGAAGCCATCCGCCACGAACTTGAGGAAAAACTAGGCTATCAGGACAACCTGATGATCGTCGCCGAACCCTACCGGCTCTGGGCCATCGAAGGCGACGAACGGGTGCAGGAAATGCTTTCGTTTGCCGGGGCCGACGAGGGCGTGATCGTCGAGGAAGACATCACGTTTTACCGCGAACGCAAACTGCGCATCCTGAACGGCAGCCATACCCTCAGCGCCCCGCTGGGCTACCTGCTGGGCAACGTGACCGTGCAGGACAACAGCGACCACCCGCTCATGAGCCGGTTCATCGAGGAAGCAGTCCTGCAGGAGATCGTCCCGACCATTCCCGGCCTGCCCGACGATCCGTCGGCCGTCCGGACCTTCGCCGAGGAGGTTCTCGACCGTTTCCGGAACCCCTACATCGAACACTTTCTGCTGAACATCACCCTGCAGGAAACCTCCAAGATGCGGGCCCGCAACCTGCCCACGTTCCAGCGGTTCATCGACCAGACCGGCCAGCTGCCCCAGCGGATGACGCTCGGCTTTGCGGCCTACCTGCTGTTTATGAAGGCCGTTCGCGTGGAAGACGGCGTGTTCATGGGCGAAGCGACCACGGAGAAAGGCGTCATCACTTACCCCATCCGCGACGATTATGCCGATTACTTCTTTAAACTCTGGCAGCAAACCACGCCGACCGACGAGGCGTCTGTCCGCCAGTTTGTAGCGACGGTCTGCGGAGACACGACGCTTTGGGAAGCAGACCTCAGCCAATGGGCGGGTTTTACCGAAGCCGTGGCCGACCATCTCCACAATCTGCTGTCGCTGGGCGTCGAAGCAACGCTGGAGCGGCAGATGGTCACTGCCTGAATTTGCCTGTTATTTATTCCCGAAAGCCGCTTTCTCCGGGAAGCGGCTTTTGCTTTTCCGCCCTTTCAGCAACTCCCTAAGCACAAAGCGCTTATAACCGATATAAGACATTCAGTTACAAAGATTTAAAAAATACTCCGCTTCTTCCCGCTGTCCGACAAAAACATGAATATTTACTCATAAGAAAATTCAGCTTAGTTTTGAGAACAGTAGTTATGTTGATCACGTACCGTATCTGTTCTCCTATGTTCAAGAAAACCTTTACCTTTCTTTCTCTTTTCGCGCTAACGTTCCTGATAGCCACCTCCCTTCAGGCCCAGCAGGCAACCGATTTTTATCAGGACGGCCTCAAAAAGCTGGCGGCCGGCGACAATCCCGGCGCCATCACCGCCTTTACGAATGCCATTCTCACGAGCCCCGAACATGCCGCCAGCTACTTCAGCCGGGCCGTTGCCAAACAGAACCTCAAAGACTTCCGGGGCGCCGAGGTCGATCTCGAACAGGCCATCGATCTGAATCCGCAGGACGCGCAGGCGTACCTGTTCCGGGGCCGCAACTACATCCAGCAGCAGGACTATTCCAGCGCGCTGGCCAACTTCACCCGCGCCATCGAACTGGCTCCGCAGGATGCGCAGGCGTACTACCAGCGCGGACAGTGCCGCGAGGCGCTGGGCTCCACCATCGGGGCGCTCAATGATTACAACCGCGCGCTGACCCTGAACGGCCAGGAACCCAACTTCCTGACGGCCCGCGGCCTGATTCGCATGCAGCAGTCGGACTGGAAAGGGGCGCTGGCCGATTTCAACGTGGCCGTCGAACGCTCGCCGAACCTGTCGCGGGCGCTCGGCGGACGGGGCTATGTCCGCTACCAACTGAACGACAACAAGGGCGCGCTGGACGATCTGGCCCGGGCCATCGTTATCTCGCCCAACGACCCGGAACTGTATTACCGCCGGGGTCTGGTGAAAGCCCGGCTGAAGGAGTTTGAAAATGCCCTGGCCGATTTTAACAAAACGCTGGAACTGAGACCCGACTACCACAAGGCCCTCTTCAGCCGCGGTTTCTGTTACAGCCGCCTGAACAACACCAAAACGGCGCTGGTCGATATCGACAAAGCGCTGATCGTCAGCGACAACCTTCCGGTGCAGGGTTCCAAAGCCTATTACAGCAATTTCATCACCTACAATACGCTGGACCTGCTGTCGAAGACCGTCCAGGACCGCTACCGGGTGACCGAGCTGACCGAAGACCGTTCGGAGGCGTTTCTGGTGCGCGGACTGCTGAAAAACTCCTCGGGAGACGGTAAATCGGCGCTGCTGGACCTGAGCCGCGCCATCGAACTGAACCCGACGTATGCCGAAGCGTACTTTATCCGGGGCCTCATCCGCTCGACGCTCGGCGACCAGAAAGGCGCCGTTACCGACTGCAACAGTGCGATCAAGCTAAGCCCGGTGCATTCGGAAGCCTACTACCTGCGGGGCGTTATCCGGTACGATCTGGGAGACGAAAAAACGGGCTGTCTGGACCTGAGCCGTTCGGGCGAACTGGGTTTTCAGGGCGCTTACAAAGTCATTAGTGCCAACTGCGGGGCGGCCCGACCCGCCACGGCATCGGTCAAATAAAGCAAAAGGCCCTCCGCAGCGGAGGGCCTTTTTTATGAGTTCTAAATTTTAGGACTTGCGAACCAGCAGCGGCCAGATGACCATGCTGGCGAGCAGACCGCCGATCACCCCGACCGTATCCGCCAGCAAATCCAGCCATTCGAAGGCCCGGTTGATGGGCATTACCAGTTGGTACACTTCGATAAGCAGTCCGTAGGCCACGCCAATCAGCAAGAGGGTGGCATTGGTCAGCGGAGAAGCTTTTCGCCAGAGAAACGCCCACAGCGCAAAGATGGCAAAGTGCATCACTTTGTCATTCTGATTTCCGCCGGGGCTCCCGTCGCCGGGCCAGGCGCAGCCGATAAAAATGATGACCGTCCAGACGACGGCCAGCGTTCTGACAACTTTCGTAGAAAACATATTAACGCTGGTAAGCGGCCAGCCGCCGCTCCGTAAAAAATAAAAACAGGACCGTCACGCTCAGCAGAAACACCACGTTTCGGGAGTCGATCAGGCCGCGGCCCAAAGCCCGGTACTGCTCGTCGAGCGCCATCCAGCTCAGCGGGTACGCCAGCGGTCCCCAGAACGAAAGTCCGGCCACGGCGCTGAGGCCCACGTACAACAGAAAGCTCAGAAACACGCCGATCACGAAGGCGACCACCTGGTTGTCGTTCAGCGAGGAAGCAAACAGCCCAATGGCGGCAAACACGCCCCCAAGCAGCAGCAGCCCCAGATACGAACCCAGAACCGAAGCCGAATCGATGTTCCCGACGGGGTTGCCGAGCTGGTAAATCGACAGATAGTATACCAGCGTCGGGAGCAACAACCCTGCCACAAGCACCCAGCTCGCCGCAAACTTGCCGACGACCAACCCCCACCGGCTCAGAGGCCGGGTCAGCAGCCATTCCAGCGTACCCGTCCGGACTTCCTCCGCAAACAGCCGCATGGTCAGGGCCGGCACCAGAAACAGCATGACGTAGGGCGTCAGGTTAAAAAACGTGCCCAGATCGGCATACCCGTAATCCAGCAGGCTGGTTTCCGGAAAAACCCAGAGCATGAGCCCGATCGCCGTCAGGAAGACCGCCATGATGATGTAGGCGACCGGAGAACCCAAAAAGCTGTTGATTTCTTTGCGGAGGATAGCGAGCATACGGATTATTGAAATTCAGCAAACGGCTTGTTGCGGCGCAGGAAGGCCGCCACGATCAGGGAGATGATCAGTCCGCCGATCAGAGCAAAGAGAAGTCCGAACAAAAACGTCAGGCCCGGGCTCTGGAACATATTTGTCCACTCCTTGGCCTGTTCGATCTGCTCGTCGGACAGCCCCTGTTCGACCCACTGCTCTTCCATTTTGTCCATCAGCCGCTGGACGACAGTATTGTCAATGAACGTGGTATAGATGTAGCTGAAAATTCCGGAAATAATCGCCGAAATGACCGAAACGAACAGCCCGATGCTGACGCCCTCCCCGTACGTCATAAATCCATCGTTCTGCGTCCGGTAATCACGCATGGCCAGCACGATGAAAATAATGGACACGACAAAGCTGATCCAGCCCAGAGACTGGTTGCCGTACTGGTCGGTCAGGTAAAGAATCGCGGAATAAAGCATGTATACGACGCCAGTGATGACGCCCCATTTCAGACCAATACGAGCGGGGGTAGTCTGTTGTTCCATAGACATAAAAAGGTAGGGTTAATGATACGGTTTGGTTTGCCAGGGTCCGGCTTCAGTCCTGTTTTTGAAAACTGACGTCCTGCTTGCGGAAAATTAACGAAATAATGAGCACCGGCAGCACGGCCAGTACGGTCTTTTTGCTGACTTCGTCGGTGATCAGATCGGCGGGCCGGATTTTGTTTACGTCCTGCAGCACCCGGCTGTACTGCGCCGCCCCCATTTCCTTGGTAATCTGCCCTTTGCGGGACAGGATCAGGTTTTTGATTTCCGCGAGATAGTCCGTGAAAACCGAAGGGTCGATCTGTTCGACAAAAAAATAAATGAGCCAGCCGGTGATGATCGCCGCCACCGTATTGAGCACATAACAGATCGACAGGCCCTCCCAGAGGTGCAGCAGCCCCTTCCCGACGCGCCGGCGATAATACCAGACCGTGGCAATCATCATGATGATGTTGATTCCGAAGTCGGGCGTTCGCTTGTTGCCCAGCGGCATGATGTCCAGGGCGTACAGCGCCAGAAAATACCCGAACGAGAGCACGCCGGTAATCAGGCCCGAGATCATCGCCCATTTCAGCAGCGGGTGACCAAAAATTTCTTTCAGCATACGTTACGATTCTACATGTTCAACCGCTCCCCTGTTCACTATCCACAACGCTTTGCCCGTCAGCTTCTGTCCGAGGAACGGTGTATTTTTTGCCTTGGAAACGCTTTTGGCAAACGTCCATTCCCGGTCCGGATCGAACAGGGTCAGCGTGGCGGGCTGATTTTCGGCAATCGTCAGCGACGGCAGGCGCAGGATGCGGCGGGGCTGACGGGTTAGCTTATCGATCAACCCGTCGAGCGGCATTTCCGTGTGGCTGCGGGCCACCGAGAAAGCTGTTTCCAGTCCAATGATGCCAAATTCGGCCTGGTCGAACTCCAGATTTTTGCTTTCTTCTTCCTGCGGATTGTGGTCGGAAACGAGGGCGTCGATGGTCCCGTCGGCCAGTCCTTCCCGCAGGGCCGCCACATCCGTCGGCAGACGGAAAGGCGGATTTACTTTCAGATTGGTGTCGAAGCCCATCAGGGCTGAATCGTCGAACGCCAGCTGGTGGGTGGCTACGTCGCAGCTCACGGGCAGCCCGGCCGCTTTGGCCTGCCGCACCAGCTCCACCGACCGGGCCGTCGACAGGGTCGAAAAGTGCAGCACCGGCGTATCCTCCGGCTTCTGCCCAAACGTTTCCACGGGCTCCAGCCCGTTCGGCTGACCCGAAGCCTGCGGGTCCAGGGCAAACCGGAGCAGCTGCAGATCCCGTTCGATCATCAGTTCCTCGGCCAGGGCGGGCATGCCGCGCAGCCCCAGCAGCGTGCTCGACACGCCTTCGTTCATCTGCCCGTAAACGGTCAGCCGGGTTTCTTCGGGCCGGTTCATCAGCAGTCCGTTGAAAGGCCGCAGGTAACGCAGCGTTTTGACCAGCAGGTCCGGGTTGGTCAGCGGGTGTTCCCCGTCCGAAAACGCCACGGCCCCGGCATGGTGGAGGTCGATCATATCGGCGAAGTCGGTGCCTTCCGTTTTTCGGGTCACGGCACCGATGGCGTGCACGGACACCGGCTGCCCCGTCGTCGCCTGCCGGACGTAGCCCAGGGTGTCTTTGCTGTCGAGCGCCGGTTTGGTATTGGGCAGGACGGCAATGTCGGTAAATCCGCCCCGCGCCGCCGCCCGGCATACGGTAGAAAGGTCTTCCTTGTGTTCGTAGCCGGGGTCTTTGGCCGACACCCGCATGTCCACCCAGCCGGGGGACACGCACAGATTCGGGGCCGTGAGCACGGTTGTCGTGTCGTCGGCTTCCAGCCCTTCTCCCATCTGCCGGATGAGGCCATTTTCAATCAGGATGTCGCGCACCCGTCCGTTCAGCGGCGACTGGGAATCAATAATGCGGGCGGCTTGTATGAGGATTTTCATGGTTAAATTCGGAACCGGGATTACGCTGATTTTTGGATTTACTGTGATGTCCTCAGCCATTTACATCGTGGGCAAACGCCGGGTATCAGAGCGAAATCGCCCCAATCTGTGTAATCTGTGGTCAAAAAAAAAGCCCCGTTTGGAGCTTTCTATTTATAATACAGGGCGCTTAGGCTCCAACCAGTTCGCGGTAGGCACCGTCGGACAGGAGCGCTTCCAGGTCAGCGGGGTTTTCCACGCGCATTTTGATGATCCAGCCCCGGCCGTACGGATCGGAGTTCACCAGTTCGGGCGACTTTTCGATCTCGTCGTTTACTTCCAGAACTTCGCCGCTTACGGGCAGAAACAGGTCCGAAACGGTTTTAACCGCCTCCACCGAGCCGAAAACTTCGCCCTGTGCCAGCGTACTGCCGACGCCGGTAATGTCTACAAAAATAACGTCACCCAGTTCTTTCTGGGCAAAATCCGTGATACCTACCGTGGCAACGTCGCCGTCCACCCGGATCCATTCGTGGTCCTCCGTGTATTTAAGTTCAGCGGGAAAGTTCATGCGTTCTTAGTTTGGTACGCAAAATACGCGATACCGGGGAAGATTTGCAAACGAAAAAAAGAGCCAGGCCGGAGTGAAAGAATGAATAATGAAAGCTTCGCCTGACCAAGAGTCTTGGTCAGGCGAAGCTTTCATTATTCATTATGCATTTATTACTTACCCTCTACTCCGCCAGGTTAAACCGCACCTGCACCCCGCCGGACGTCGTCGCGCGGCGGAACGAGTTGGACACCAGCGGGTCGTTGAACATCCGGTCGAAGTAGAACTGGACGTTCAGGCGGCGGTTGACCACGTAGCTGAGCTGCGGACGAAGCTGGAAGTTGATGTTCCCGGCCGTGGCAATCTGCTCGCCGACCCCGTTGGTGGCCGTATTGTCGAGCTTGCGCTGGATGGCCCGGGTGTCGCGAAAGGTCATGTTCAGGTTGAACGTCAGGTCGTTTTTCAGGCGCTGGTATTTCCCGTTGATCCGGAACGGCACCCGGAAGTTGTTGCGCGTAAACCCAATCCCGACGGTCAAATCCTTGTTCGACAGCTCGGCCACCTGCGAGTTGGACAGGTTGAGGGCCACGGTCCGGTCCTGGTTGTATTCCAGCCGACCGGTGATTTTGCTCTGCGTCCGGAAGTTGATGCCCAGGAAAGGCGCAAAACGCTCCTGCATCGTGATCGTGCTCATCACAAAGACCGGCACAAAAATTCCGTCCTGGTTATAGCGCGACGCCAGCGGGTAGCCCATCACGGCGAGGTTCACAAACAAGGCGTCGTAGTCCAGCGAGGACGTAAAGTTGCCGACGCTGTACGTCGAATTGTAGCTGTGCGACAACGTGAACGAACTGAACAGCCGCTTGAACGGAGCCAGTTGCGACAGGCCGTTGTAATCAACCCTCCAGTTCGGCAGGGGGAACCTCAGGAACGGGTTTACCTTCACCTTGTTGATATCCTTGCCGCTGTAGGCCGCAAAGAAGGCCGGAATCAGCACGTCCTGCGAATTCAGATTGTATTCCCCGCCCTGCCCCACGGCCGCGTTCTCCCGGATCAGCCGGTCGAGCATGACCTTGCGGTACTCGGCAAAGCGGTCGAAAATCGGGGACGTATTGTCGCGTCGGATACCTTTGAAAGCCGTCATGAACGACCAGAACGACATGCTGAACTGTCCGTTGCGGAATGGACTCAGGCTCCGGTAAGCACCAAGGCTGTCGGGCCGGAAAATCTCCTGATAGCTGTCCTGTCGGGTCAGCCGCGTCTCGATCGTCATCCGGAAGTCGCGGAACGGTTCCAGCGTCGTCCGGGCTTCAAACCGTTTGGCAATGGTCTGCGTAAACGGCTGGTTCTGCTGCTGGCTGCGCGAAATCCAGCCCTGTTCGGCGGCTTTGTACTGAATGTTCCGGTCCTGACTGCCCAGCACGAACGGCAATCCCGGCGCGTTCGAAATCCGGGCCAGCCCGAAGAAGCGCGGCGTCGGCAGGAAGCCCGGCAGTGCGGTCGTTTCCTGCACATTATACGAGAAGTTGATGCCCCGCACCGTCAGCAGCGTCCGCACGAAGCCTTTCACCAGCCGACTTTGTTCCCGCACCAGTTGTTCGACATCGCCCGGATTTCGGGTGAAGTTCTTGCGCGGCTGCGAGGGCGTGTTGGCAAATCGCAGCGCCTTGATCATGTTGTAGAGCATCACCAGATCGGCCCGGCCCTGAATGCCCCGTTCGCGGTTGTTGCGGATGACGTTGCCAAAAAGGACGTCGTTGGTATCCGCGATGCCGAAGGAGTTGGCCATGAACTGCACGCCCACGTTGTAGGTCAGGTCGGCGGCCAGCCAGCGCGTCAGCGGCAGCTTGTCGAGCGGCAGCCGGTAAGTCGACCGGATTTCCTGGTCAAATTGCCGGGTCCGGCCAAAATTGCGCAGGTTGCTCAGGAGAGAATCCTGTTTCTGCTGCGTGTTCAGATCCCCCGCCGGTTCGTCGATGATGGCATTCGTACGCGCTTTGTACGTCACCAGCAGGCTCTTGGTCAGGTTCCACTGAATGTCGTACAGGCGGTTGAAATAAAACCATTTTTCAAACAGCGGCACCTGTCCGCCCGTGGTCAGATCGGCGTTGCGGAGCTGCGTTTTGACAAAATTCCGGTCCAGTTCCCCGCGAATCGCCACCTGCGTCGGTGCCAGCGTCAGGTTGAAATCCCGGAGCCAGTACAGATACGGTTTTTCGAGGGACTTAAACCGTTTAAACGGTTCAATCGCTTTAGGCTGGGCCGTGTAGATGTAGGCCAGACCGCCCCGGTACTGCCGCTGGATAAACTGCTCGGTCAGGACGTTCGTGCGTTCCATCTCGTTGAAAGCGTACGTGGCCGAGAAGTTTTCGATATCCCAGAAATGCGTCTTTGCGTTCGGGTTCGTCTTGATTTTCCGGACGTTCGACAGGTTGATGCCCCGGCGAACCATGTTATCCTCCACCAGTCGCCGGTAATTGCTCCGCTGGTTCTCGCTCAGCGTCGAGAGCGTAGTTTCCAGCGGCGTATCCGGGTTCAGCGGGTTGAAATGCGGCGATACGTTCCGGCGGTCGAAGTTGATGTACATCGGAATGCGCAGTCCCCATTTTTCAGGCAAAAACTTGTCTACCGCCAGCTGCGACTGAATGCCGTATTCCAGCGTGTTATCCCGCGACCGTTCGCCAATGCGCTGCTGCACGCCGCCGAAACCGAAGGTCGAAATTTTACCCGACATGGTCACCGTCCCGACGTCGGCCAGCTTCAGGTTCAGCGTGCCTACACCGGCGCGCCCGGCGGTCTGGTCGTAGCCGTTCGTGCGGAGTTCGTTCACCCAGACCGTAAACGACCGGGGCCGCTGGTCGAGCGACTCGGGGTTGCGCGGGTTCCGGACCCCAATCATGACCACCTGCACCGCCGACAGATCGGGGTTGCCCTGCACCGTCAGGTTGTACCGCCCGTCCAGACTCGCCAGCGAGAACGGCAGGGTCGAAAGGCGCGTCAGTTGCCGGTCGCGTTCGGCTTTCAGGTTAATCAGTTCCTCCAGCGCCAGGTCGAGGTTGTTCTCGGTAGGCCAGATCAGTTCGGGGGCACTCCGGTTCGGTTCCGTTACCCGCAGTTTCGGAATTTCTATTTCGTAATAGTTATCGGTAAAATCCGTCCCAAGCCGCACAAACGCAGCCACTTCGCCGCTGGCGTCCGTTTCGTCGCTGTGCATGTGGATGAACATCTGCAGACGCTTGCGGAACAGGAGGTCGAGGTTCGTGTTCCGGAAGGCCGCCCGCGAATCGCCGTCGCGCAGGTTGGTCACGCTCAGGCTCATCGACTGCTCATTGAGCTGAAAATTGTTGAGCTGCGTGAAATCCCGGTCGCGGATGAAGCCCGGCGGCACCGAGTAGATGTAGCGGGTGGTTCCGGCGCTGGCGTTGCCCGCTCCGTTCTCTTCCACGTTCACCGTTGCTACCTTAAACTGGGCATCGTACGGTTCCGGCACTTCCTGCAGACCGCGGGCCGTCAGGTCGTTGGTGTACTTGCGGTACTGGTTGGCGGTGAGCTGCAACTGGGCAAAACGCAGCACCACCGGCTGTTCGAAGTCCGTCATGTACATCCGCATGAAACGCATGGACTTGAAGCCGTTGATGTTACCGACCCGCCGCTGGTACTCCCGCACCGGAATCCGGAACAGATACCAGGTGGTGCCCTGCACCTGCACCTTGTCCACAATGTATCCCTGTCCTACCTGCAGACTGCCCGGACGCAGGTTCAGTTCGTATTCGTAATACGCATCATTGTCGTTGACGGTATTGTCGATGTTCAGGTCTTCAATATCAGGCAGGTTGGTCGAGGCGGGGGTAAACAGCTCGTTCTGGGTCGTTTCGGGCGAGTTGTTTTCCATGCCCATAAACTGTTTGTACCGGGCCACGATGTAGCGCGCCGAGTCGGCTTTCTGGCCGAAATAAAACTGAAAATCGTCGCCGGAAGGGTCGCTTTCCAGCCGGGTGCGGGCTTCGCCGTTCAGGCGGGGCGCAACCTGATTCAGGTAGTTCCGGTAAAACGTGCGCTCCTGCTCGTTGCTCAGTCCGTCGAGACCGACATCCTGCCGCTGCCGGGCTCCGGCCTGGTTGTCAAAAGCCTGCGTCACAAACTGCGACCGCGTGACGCGGCCCCAGGGCGTGGTGTCCACCTTGCGGCGACCCGTTGCCGTGACGGTATCGCCGTCGATGGGCAGCCCGTTTTCGAAGTTGTAGCGGCTGTCTTTCACGACGTCCTCCGAAATATCACCCAGGTTGAAAATCAGCCGTCCGCCCGTGGTGTTGTTGCGGTTTTCGAAGCCATCGCGCACGACGCCGTTTTCGCCGCTCAGAAACGGGTCCATCATCCAAAATTCCAGGTTCTCGATGTTGGCATTGTCGAAATCGACATCCGACGTAATGGCCCGGGTCACCGACCCGAAGTTGCGGCGCGGGTCACCCGCCAGCCGCCCGTCCTGAGCCAGGTTGGGGTTGTAGTTGTACATACCCCGTTCCCGCGGGAAATAGGCTACGTCCAGAATCGACTCGGGCAGGTTCACGATCCGCTGCGAACGGCCGGGAAACAGCTCCTGGGGCAGGAACGGCCGTTCGTAGAAATTCTGCCGGTCCCGGTCGGTCAGGTTGGTTTGCGGCGTGCGCGCGTCGATGCTGTTGTTATAAAAAGTCTGGTCAACGGTATAAACCGAAATCCGCGCCCGGCTGTAGGCGTACTCCAGCGGGTTGGCGGCGCTCCCCTGCGGGAAACTCAGCGGGGTGGCCCCCAGCCGCCAGCGGGTCGGCTGGCGGGTCAGGTCGAAAATGGTCCGGGCCGCTTCAAAATCGTCGATAAACGAGTTGTCGTTCACCCGCGGTGCCACCCCCGGAATCAGTTGCGCGACTTCGCCCTGAAACGCGATGGCCGACGGTTCCTTCGTTTGCAGCAGCGGCAACCTGTCGAGCAGTTTGGTCAGAAAACGGGAGTCCTTGCGGATGGTGGCATCCAGTCCGATAATCGTGTTGTTGATCGGTTCGTTGCCGATGGCGACGCGCGTCAGGAAGCCCGCCGGGGTTTCGCGCATGGCCATGGCCGTCAGGCCCAGGTTCACGTCCGGACTCATGCGGTAATCCAGCCGCGTACCGAACAGGCGCCGTATCTGGTTCTGGAACAGGTCCGGGCGTTCGTAGCGAATCCGGATTTCCTGCCCGGAGTTCAGCAGGCTTTCGTTCAGAAAACGCAGCGCGCCCGTCTGGGGCTCCACGGCAAAATCCACGCCCGCCGAGAGCGGCACGTTGCCCACCAGCACCTGCACCGACTGCTCATCTACCCCGTAAGGCAGGTTGATGGGCCCGCCGCCAAACGACTGAAAGGAGCCTTTCAGGAAAAATTTATTCTTGCCCGCGATCTGCTGGGCTTCCACCATCGTCTGGCGGTACAGTTCGTTGTAGACGTATTTCGCCCGAAAATCGTCTTCCGTAGGCCCAAATTGCCGCGACAGGTTTGACCCAAACGGCTCCAGCACCGGAAAAATCACCCGGCCAAAGCGGCTGTCCACCGTCACGTTTTCGACATAATCGAAATTCCCGTCCGGCTGGCGGTCGTTCTGCGGGTTCAGATTATCAAGATTGAACAGGCGCAGCAGTTGGATGTTGGCCAGGCTGCTTTCCTGCAGATTCGGGTTGTCGATGCCCGTCTGGTCGTCCTTGTAAACGATCCGCAGCTGGAAGTTCTGCCGGTTCAGCTGGGCGGTATTCAGGTTGTAAATGTTTTTCATCATCAGGTTCCACATCGGCAACTGGGTGTTGTTGCGAAGGGTCGATGATTTCAGCATCTTCAGCACGATGGTTTCGTCCTCGTTGCGGCCCTGGTAGTCTTCGGTCAGTTCCCCGACCTTAAACTTGCGGCCGTTGTAGGTGTATTCGTAGGCTACGGCCAGCACCTCGTCGTTCCGCAGCGGCGTCACCAGCGAGATATAGCCCAGTTCGGGTTGAAATTTATACTCCCGGTCGGTCAGGCGCTTGGCTCCGCGCAGGACTTCGTAGCCCACGCCTTTCTGCAGCCCAAACGTCCCTTCCAGCGCGCCGGACGCCTGGTCGGTCTGCCGAACGGCCGTACTCTGACGGACCCGTTCATAAAGGCCGTTGGTTCCGTTATCGGCCGGCTGGTTTGCCCGGATGGGCTGGTAGTTCGGACTCTGCTGGTTGAGCTGGGACGCTTCACCGAGGTCCGAGAGGCCGACGATGTTGCGCAGGCTCTCGGTGGTGTTGGTCCGGTTGGTTACGTACACTTCCAGACGCGTGATGGTCACGCCCGAGGTGACCTGGGGCAGCGTCCTGAGCGAGCTTTCGTAGGTATTCCGGAAAAACTGCGACAGGAAAAAGTGCCGGTTCTCGTCGTAGGTATCCACCCGGATTTCGTAGGGCCGCTGAAGAGCTCCTCCGCGCATCACGATCTCTTCCTGCCGCGAACGCTGCTGCGAAAACACGAGTGTCGTATTCAGTTTCCCGAACCGAAGCTGCGTTTTCACCCCGAAGAGGTTTTGTACGCCGGGAATCAGCTGACTGCTCAGGGGCCAGCTGATATTTCCCGCTTCGATGCCCTGGATGATGCTGGCGTCCTGCGCCTGGTACTGGGTCGGCACATTCGGCATCTGCACGGGGCTGTTCAGCGAGGGCAGGCCGGGCTGCTGCATGCCCGGTACACCCGGTATGCCCGGCATCCCCGGCACAGTCGGCAGATTCGGCCGGTAGTTCAGCTTCAGCATGTTCTCGAAGTTGAAACTGGCCTTCGTGTCGAAGTTGGCCATCAGCCCGAGACGCTCGCCGATCTTTCCGTTAAAATTGATGTTGATCTGTTCGTTGAAAATAAAATTACCGTTGCGCCGCTGGCGAACCGGAATCGACGGGTTGTCGATAAACTGGTGCAGATAACCAAAATCCAGCGTCACGAAGCCGTTGGGCTTGAAGTCCACCAGACTTCCGCCAAAAATGCGATCCACGATGGGCGGCAGTTCGAGCTTCGGCAGCAGTCCGCGGCCGCTGACGGCGCTCTGTCCGTCGCGGCGGGCGCCGTATTCGCGCCACAGGCTTTGCTGCACGCGGCGATCCTGCATGCGGCTGTACTGCTCAAACGGAATGGTTTCGCCCGGCCGGAAAGGCAGTCCGGCATTGGCGGGAGAAGTAACGGGGGCGGGTGTGCCCGGAACGGCCACACTCGGTGCGCCGACGCCAGGCGTCGCCACACCCGGCGTAGCGACGCCCGGCTGGGTGCGCGTGGCGTCCGGACGGGCGTTGATGCGTTCGTTGACGGACAGACGGCCCAGCGAATCGAGCCGGATATCGGCCGAAACCGAACGCGGGTCGCGGAGAATGAACGGGGAGCGGGATACGCGGCTGCTGTACGGGCTGGTGTACCGGTCGCTCCAGCGGACAACCGGTCGGCGGGCGGCCGACCGCTGCGCCCGGATGCTGTCCTGGCGGGCGCGCGAAGCCGAATCGGCCGGAGTAGTCCGGCGAGTTTGCGCGGCCGTTTCTTCAGGAATGGCACACAGAAGCATCAGGATCAGACCACACCAGGGGGCGGCCGAAACCCAGCGGCTTCTGTATGAAGCGGGGAAGGATGTAAACGAATTCAAGTACAACGGTAGTTGTTCAATAATGTTTCAATCAGGAGGCTTCTACTCTCAAACGGCAAAAATCGTGTCGATAGTCTGTAAGCCGCTGTTTTTAATGCACTTTTAAAAATGCAAAAGGAAAGTCCGGCCGGGCGGCCGGACTTTGGGGGCGAAAGAAATTAGCGTAAGGCCATCCGGATGAGGTCTTCGACGCTGATTCCGTCGCCCTCCCGTTTCAGAATGGTATCGATACTCTTCTCGGCTACCGGCTTCGGAATCCCCAGCGTGGTGAGGGCGGCGAGGGCTTCGTCGCGGACGGGGTTGGCCGCCAGGCGGTAATTGGGCGTGGCCTGGGCGGTAATGCCGGCCTTCTTCATTTTATCCCGCAGTTCGAGGATCACCCGCTGCGCCGACTTGGCCCCGATGCCTTTGATAGCCTGAATCGCTTTTACGTTTTCCATCAGAATGGCGGAACGCATCTCGGCGGGCGGAAGCGTCGAGAGCATGACCAGCGCCGTGTTGGGACCGATGCCGGAGACGCCGATGAGGTCCATGAACAGCTGTTTTTCGTCCGTATCGGCAAATCCGTACAGCGCCTGAATGTCTTCGCGGATGTGCTGGTAGGTGTACAATTTCACCTTTTCGTTCAGGGCGGGCAGCACTGAGGAGGTATAGAGCGAGGTGTGAAGCTCGTACCCGATGCCATTGGCTTCAATAATGGCAAATGTAGGGTCTTTGTGGGCCAGTATGCCGTTGATGTATGCGATCATATCCTGCAGAAAAAAGGCCCGGTTAACGGGCCTGTCGTCTTACAAAAATACAAAATTCTGTTGGCAATTCCTCAGCCTAAAATCAGCTTTTGGCCCGCTTTCAGGGTGTTATCGGTGATGTTGTTGAGCTTTTTCAGCTCATCTACCGAGATGCCGCCGTAGCGTTTGGAAATGTTCCAGAGCGTGTCGCCTTCCTGCACGATGTGGTACTTCGGCTTGTAGGTTTTGCTTTCTTTGCGCGCGGCTATCGGCTCGGCTTTCACCACCGGCTTTTTGTCCACGCGCTCCCGCTCGACTACCGCCGGCTCTTTGAGAATCAGCAGCTTTTGTCCGGCCGCTACTTTCTCTCCTTTCAGGCGGTTCCATTTTTTGAGGTCATAGACTGCCACGCCGTACTTATCGGCGATCTTGCCCAGCCACTCGCCGCGCCGCACGGTATGCGTCACTTTTTTCGGCTTGCGCTGCACCACTTCCTCGATGGTTTCGCCTTCTTCCACCAGCGGGTTGGCCGCCACGACCGGCTGGCTCGACTGCTGCTCGTTGGCATCGGTGAACGGGAACCAGTCGCGTTTCTTATAGGACGTGTCGCTGCGGTAGTCTTCTGCCGAAGCCAACAGCATGTTGGCCGCCATGACCGGCAGGGACGTTACCGAGTCCAGAATAACTTTCCGGTTCGATTCGAAGTACTCAAACCGCTCGGCCGGGACCCGAAGTACGTAGTTGCGGGTATGCGCCGGCAGTACGGTCGTCGTCAGGGCAGGGTTCATTTTCTGCAAATCCTCCAGCGCAATGCCGGTGAATTTCGAAAACTTCGGCAAATTAAAGTAACTGTTGACGTGCAGCGTATCGAACGGAATGGGGTATTGCGGATTTTCGGCAAAAATGCCGTGGTCGTTGGCGTAATGCATCATGTACGTCAGCGCGATGAACTGCGGCACGTACGCCCGGGTTTCCTGCGGCAGGTAGTTGTAAACCGTCCAGAACGAATCGCCGCCCGAACGCCGCATGGCCCGCTTTACGGTGCCGGGACCGCTGTTGTAAGCCGCCAGCGCCAGGTGCCAGTCGCCGAAAATCTTGTGCAGCCGCTTCAGGTACCGGCAGGCCGCATCGGTCGATTTCACCGGGTCAAAACGCTCATCGACGTATTCATCCTGATACAGCCCGTATTCGCGGCCCGTGACGGGCATAAACTGCCAGAGGCCGCCCGCGCTCGCGACCGAAATGGCTTTCGGGTTCAGCGCCGACTCGACGATGGACAGGTATTTGAGTTCATCGGGAATTTCGTACTTCTCCAGGTATTTTTCGTAGAGCGGAAAAAACATCGGAATCCGCTCCATCACCATCCGGGTATAGCTCGGCTTGCGGAAGGTGAAGTAATCGATGAAGCCGTGGACGGTCTTGTTATAATTCAGCGGAATCGTTTTCTGAAGCCGGGCGAGGCGCTGCTGCAGGAGCTCGGCCGGGACGGTCGGCACATCCTGAACCAGGACCACGTTCACTTCTTCGCCAGTTGAATCGGCTACTTCGGCGGCCTTTTCGGCCGGAATCTGTTGGGCAAAAATCGCGGGGCTTACACACAGGGCGATGGCGAGGGTTCCCATTCGCCGCAGACTACTCAAGGCTTTTTTTACGTGCAACATGCGTAATCGGTTCGTTTCAATAGGCTAAATCACAATACAGTAAGGTGCGGTTCTTGTAAAAGTCCGATAATTTTCCGAAAAATCCAATTCCGGTGTCCTATGATTCCCCATTCATGAGGCGGGCCGCCGCCAGCAGGTCGGCTTCGCGGAAAGGAGCCGCCATCATCTGGAACCCGATGGGCAAACCGGCTTCGTCGGTGCCGTTGGGAATGGAAATGGCCGGACAACCGACTACATTGGCCTGAACGGTAAAAATATCGGCCAGATACATCTGGAGCGGATCACTGGTCTTCTCGCCAATGCGGAAGGCCGTTGTTGGGGTAACGGGCGATACGATCAAATCGTATTTTTCAAACAGCGAATCCGTAAATTCTTTTATCAACCGCCTGACCTGCTGCGCCTTGGTATAGTAGGCGTCGTAATAGCTCGCACTCAGGACAAACGTGCCGAGCACGATCCGCCGGCGGACTTCCGGCCCGAACCCTTCCGTCCGGGATTTCTTATACAGGGATTCCAGATCCGTGGCGGCCGGGGAACGATGGCCGTAGCGCACCCCGTCGAAGCGGGACAGGTTGGAACTGGCTTCGGCCGTCGTCAGGATATAATACGTAGGGAGAATGTATTGCAGGAGCGGAAAATCCACCGGCTCGGCCGTATGGCCCTCGGCCCGGAGCCCTTCCAGTCGCTCCTGCGTACGCTGCCGGATAACGGGGTCTACGCCTTCGCTCTCCACGCCTTCCCGCAGATAACCAATACGCAGTTTCCGGCCGTCGGCAGGCTGTCCGGTATACTCCGCAACCGGCTGCCGGGACACCGTACTGTCAAACTCGTCGGGACCGGCCATGATTTCCAGCAGCAGCGCCGCGTCTTCCACCGAATGGGTAATCGGCCCAATGCAGTCGAAGGAGGAAGCGTAGGCGATCAGGCCCCAGCGCGAGACGCGGCCGTAGGTCGGCTTGAGGCCCACCACGCCGCAGAACGCCGCGGGCTGCCGCACCGAGCCGCCCGTGTCCGTCCCCAGCGAAGCCAAACACAGCCCCGCCTGCACGGCCACCGCCGAGCCCCCCGAGGAGCCGCCCGGCACCCGGTCCGGATCGGCCGCGTTGCGCACGGGTCCGAAAGCCGAGTTTTCGTTGGACGAGCCCATCGCAAATTCGTCGCAGTTCTGCCGCCCGATGATGATGGCATCTTCGTCGAGCACGCGCTGCACTGCCGTAGCCGTAAACTGCGACACAAAGCTGTCGAGAATGCGGCTTCCGGCCTGTACGCCGTGGTCTTTGTAACACAGCACATCCTTGATGCCGAGCACCATCCCCGCTAAACGTCCGGCGGTACCGGCGGCCAGTTTCTGATCGACGACCTCGGCCTGCGCTCTGGCCTCCTCGGCATAAACGGCCACAAAGGCATTCAGATGCCCGTTTTCGTCGATTCGCTGGAGGTAATGGTCAACGAGCTGGCGGCAGGTAACAACCCCGGAAGCGAGGTCGGACTGAATCTGGGAAAGGGACTGGTAAAAACGGATGGGCATACGGCAATTACAGCAGGTGATAAAAACAGACAACAGAGCAGCCGCAAAAATAAGGGCTACTCTGTTGCCAAAGGTACTAATGAGTGAATGATTGATTGACTGAATGACTGATTCGCTTTGCCAAATTCAGTCATTCAGTCAATCAATCATTCACTCATTTTATTTCGTGTCTTTCAATCCTTCTTCGATATTCTCGCGAACGTCTTTGGTTGCGTCTTTGAACTCACGGATGCCTTTGCCCAGCCCTTTCATCAGTTCGGGAATGCGCTTCGCGCCGAAGAACAGCAGGATAACCAGACCGATCAACAGCAGTTCGGTCCCGCCCAGGGAGCCTAAAAAGGCAAAAATGGTCAGAAATTCCATGATAAACTTGTTTTGAGAATTATAGACAAAAGTAACAATAAATACGAATCTACCCGACGAATGGATTTAAGAATTAGCCAATTTTAATCGTTTTCTGGCCATCTTCCCATTGCCGGAACTTGTCGAGGTCGACGCTGATGCTTCGTACGAGCCACAGAATAAGGGCCACATCATCCGCAAAGCCGATAACGGGCAGGAAATCAACGATCAGATCGATCGGGCTGACAAAGTAGATCAGCACGGCGGCGGCCGAGATCAGCGTCTTCTGGGGAACCGCTTTGTAATCTCCTTTGGCGTAGGCCCGCAGCATCCGGACCAGCACGTTGATCTGGTCCTTGACGGCCGCATAACTGCCCGAAACCCCCAGCGAACTGGATTTAGAGGCCACTTTTCGAATCAGGTCAAAAATACTTTTGCTGCTCCGTACATAACGGGAAGCTTTACTGGTGGAACGGCGGAAAAAAATGGAGCGAAGAACGCGGGTTAACAAAGCACTGTCTGCCATTGTAAGGGTATGCGGAATGAATGTTGATTAAACTGTTCGGCTTAGTAACAATAATTTAGCAGGAAAAGTCTTTGGTTGCAAAAAAAACTGAGCAGGTAGTCTACCGGGGCTTGCATTCTCTCCTAATTTTGCGCCGGGCCGCTGACGTTCCTATTCCGTGCCGGACCCGTTTCCCGTTAATATTCAACTTAAATTCCGTACCCTCATGAAAATCACCGTTGTAGGTGCCGGTGCCGTTGGCGCGACCTGTGCTGACAATATTGCCCGCCGCGAACTGGCCGAAGAAGTGGTTCTCCTTGACATTAAAGAAGGTCTCAGCGAAGGCAAGGCCCTGGATATGTTCCAGACGGCCACGCTCTGCGGCTTTGACACCAAAATTACCGGCTCTACCAACAATTACGAACTGACGGCCGGCTCGGACGTTGTGGTCATCACGTCGGGAATTCCGCGCAAACCGGGCATGACCCGCGAAGAACTGATCGGCACCAACGCCAACATCGTCAAAGGCGTAACCGAAAATATCCTGAAATACTCACCCGACGCCATCATCATCATCGTGTCCAACCCGATGGATACCATGACGTACCTGGCCCTGCAGGCGTCTGGTCTGCCCAAAAACCGGATCATCGGCATGGGCGGCATTCTGGATTCGGCCCGCTTCAAGACGTACCTGTCGCTGGCGCTCAACTGCCCGCCGAACGACATCCACGGCACGGTGATCGGCGGCCACGGCGACACGACCATGATTCCGCTGACGCGCCTGGCTACCCGCAACGGGGTGCCCGTCAGCCAGTTCCTGGACGCCGAAACGCTGCAGAAAGTAGCGGCCGACACGATGGTGGGCGGCGCTACGCTGACCAAGCTCATCGGCACCTCGGCCTGGTACGCACCCGGTGCGGCGGTGGCAGCCCTGGTGGAAAGCATCGTCCGCGACCAGAAGCACATCTTCCCCTGCTGCGTGGCCCTGGACGGCGAATACGGGCAGTCGGACATCTGCCTCGGCGTGCCGGTCGTGATTGGCCGCAGCGGCTGGGAACAGATCATTGATTACAGCCTGACCGAAGAAGAACAGGCCACCTTCAACAAATCGGCCGATGCCGTCCGGAACATGAACAGTGTTCTGGCTACGCTGTAAGTCAGTCGATACGGTCAACCCCGAAAAGCCCGGTTTTAGCGAACCGGGCTTTTTTGTGCTTTGGAAAGAAATAGTATCAAAATTTTATTTGGTTAAAAATAGATAACGATAAGCCCATAAACGCGGCATATTTATTGCATAAGTACAATTTACCGGTCAAATAGAAAAGCAGCATCTGGACATCTGCCACAACCGCTCCTGTATTTGCCAAATAATATTTTGTAACCGGATTTATCTTTGTATCATTAAAACGAAACAACCACCATCAAATGAAAACGTTAGTAAGTATTTTCGCCCTGTGTGCCGTCCTGATGACGGGCACCGTTACAGCCGCCAATCCGACTGTCCTGACTATAAAAACCGACGCTGAAGTAAAACTGGAAAACGAAATCAGCCACCTGATTGCCTACCCGAAGGTGTTCGGGCAGCAAAGTCGTGGGGAAGTGCTGGTCCGGTTCCGGGTCGACGGCAGCAACCGCATCACCGATGTCCGCGTAGTGGGTGGCAGCGAAGACCTCAACAGGCGCATCCAGCAGCAGCTGGCCGGCAAACGCCTCAAAGGCGCCGATTACGGCCAGACTCAGAGCTATAACATCCGGCTGAAATACCAGACGGTCGGCTAAGCGGCCCAACGCCTGACGGAGAAGCCGGTCACCTGGGTGGCCCGCCTGAGCCCGTTTCCATCCTGAATAGCTTGAATCGCCCGGACGGCTTACCGTTCCGGGCGGTTTTGTTTGGGGTCAATTCGGCCGAAGACCCTGCCGATCCGTAAAAGGCTTCACCGGGCAATCGCCTTTTTTCTCTAACTTAGTCGCTTCATTTTGCATACGTCCCATTGTAACGACTGATTGACCCGGATGAGGCTTGTTAAAGGTATTTTCTCAACGATTCTGTTCTTCTCGCTCAGCAGCTTTTTTAGCCCTTCCCAGACCATTGAGCGACTCGCCGTCCAGCTGACCACCCGGCAGGTGGCGCAGGGCAAATCGGTGACCATCCGGGGCGAGCTGTTCTACCAGCGCAGCGGCGACCTCGTTACGCATTTCACCTACCCGAAGGAAATGGTCATTCTGGCCAACAAATTCGGGGAGACCCGCATCTACGACCCCAAAGCCAACGCGGTCATGCGGGTTCAGAACGCCATGTTCGGCACCCAGACGACCCAGCTTTCTTATTTTCTTTCGGGCGCTACGGCCGACATGGGCCTGAGCCAGATCGGCTTTGTTCAGAAAAAAACCAGCACCGCCAAAGGATTGCTGGTGACCGACTGGAAGCCCAAAACCGCCGACAAAAAAGCCCTCATTCAGCGGGTGCGGGTGGTGTACAACGGGCTGAACCCGATCTACATGCATTATACCGACGGCGGCGGCAAGGTGATCCGGAAGGTGTACTATTCCGGCTATCAAAACCTCGGCGCGCGGCCTTTTCCTACGGCGACCACCGAAATCATGTACGACAAGGGCGATTCGACCGTCTCGAAAACGACCTACACCGATTTTCGCCTGAATCAGCAGGCCAACAGCCCTTATTTCACCTACCGCATCCCGGCCAACGCCCAGGTTCAGAAACTATGAAAACGGTTGGTCTCCTTTTCTTCCTGCTCCTGAGCGCCTTCGCCGTTCAGGCCCAGAGCAGCGACTGGCAGCTCGTGGCCGGACAACCTTCCGGCCCTCCCCCAACGGCTTACTACGACCGGCCGGGCAACGACGCCGACGTGCTGCAAAGCCACCGCCGTAGCTGGATCGCCCAGTACAACCCGGTTTCGCTGGCGCTGAAAGGGGCTATGCTCGGGTATCAGCGACTGGTTTCCCAGCAGCTGGCCCGGAGCTGTCCGTACGACATCACCTGTTCCAATTTCAGCAAACAGGCCATTGAGCGCTTCGGCGTCGTGAAAGGCGTTTTCCTGAGTGCAGACCGGATCATGCGCTGCAACCGCATCGGGCTGCTCGATGTCCACCCGCTCAATATTCATCCCCAGCGCGGCACCATCCTCGACTCCCCCGACCTCTACCGATGAAACGCAGCCTCATTTCGCGGTGGCTGGTGCTGGTGTTCCTGCTCCCGCTGGCGGCGATGGCCCAGGACCAGCCCTCGGCTGAAGCCGATTCGATCCGGGAGGAACTTCGTTTTGCCCGTTATCTTGCCGACAAAGACGCTTTCGAAGAAGCGCTTTCCGTTTTATCAGCCCTCGAAAAAGCGCCGCTGGCCTTACCGCTCCGCGATTCCCTGCGCTACAGCCAGGGCTGGAACGCCTACAGCCTCCGCCGTCTGCTTCCGGCCAGCCGGTATTTTCTGGCGGTCTCGCCCGCCTCGCCGCTCTACCTGAAATCCCAGTTTTTTGGTCATTATTCCCGAGCGTTCGAGGGACAGACGGATTCCGCCTACGCCGCCCTGCGCCGCCTGCCCGTAGCGGATACCGTGCTGAATGAGCTGAAAGCCCTGCAACTGGCCGGACTGTCCCTGCTGAAGCGGGATTTTGCGGCTTATGACGAGCACCAGCAGAGATTTACGCATACTTCGTACGCGCTGGCGGCCGAAGAAAAACGGATGGGGATTTACGCGCAGAACCTGAAAACCTTCAAACGCAAATCGCCCCTGCTGGCGGGCCTGTACAGCGCCGTTGTGCCGGGAATGGGCAAGGTGTATGCCGGGAAGAAAAAACAGGGCATTGCGGCCCTGCTGCCGGTGCTGTCGCTGGCGGCGCTGACCTACGAAGGCTTGCGGAAAGACGGGGTCCGAAGCGCCCGTTTTATTGGTTTCGGGTCGCTGTTCACCATTTTCTACGTCGGCAATATCTGGGGCAGCGTGCTGTCCGTCAAGGTCAAACGCAACGAATTTTACCGCGAACATGACAACAAGATTCTGTTTGATATGCACATTCCTCTGCGTAACCTTTTTCAGTAAGGCGCAGACCGGAACGCTGGCGCTGGCGGATTCGCTTTTCCGGCAGAAGGCGTATTTTGAAGCGTCGATCGCCTACGAACGGGTTTTGTTCCGGAATGAAGGCGTGGAAAACCGCTACCGGGCCGCTCGGGGCAAAACCCAGTGCCTGAAACAGCAAAGCCTGTTTGCGCCCGCCATCCAGTTTCTGAACGGGCAGCTCACGGCCGATTATCCCGACAGCCTGCGGTTCCGGCTTCGCTACGAACAGCTGCTGTGCACCTACCTTGCCGGCCAGTACGAAAACACGCTGGCGGGCCTGGAGCAACTGGCGTACCTGCACCCCGACCAACCCGTTCCGCCGCTGCTGTCGGTGCTGAAAATTCTTTCGCTGAACGAGCTACAGCGGTGGCCGGAGGCGGCGGCGGCCTACCACCAGTTTGTGGCCGCGCGGGGCGTGGATACGACGCAAAACAGTCCGTACCGGCAGCTTCCGAAGCTGAAAAGCGAAAAGAAAGCGCAATGGCTTTCCACGTTCATTCCGGGCGGCGGGCAGTTTTATGCGGGCAAACCCGGCGAAGCCCTGCTGAGCATTGCGGTTCAAGGTGCCGGACTCTACTTTGGCATCGTCAGTTTTCTGGAGGGGTATTACATTTCCGCCTGGGGCATCGGCGCGGGAATGTTCGGCTCTTTCCACATGGGCGGCGTCCGGCGGGCCGAGGTCCTGGTCAGGCAGTACAATGCCAGGAAGACAGCTGATTTTAACGCAAAAGTGAAGCAGTTTTTGGTTTCAATGAATAATGAATAAAGGCTCCGCCGGGTCAGAATCCTGAATCAGCGAAGCCTTCATTCATTCTTCATTATTCATTAATTATTCGCCCACATGAAGAACTTCGGGTTGTCGATGTAAGGCGCAAGATTTTCGTTGTTGATGATCAGGACGATCAAGTCAACCAGGGGAACGACCCCGAAGATACCGCCGCAGGTCAGGATGTAACCAACCCAGGTCAGCGTTTTGGTGCCCAGGTACAGGCGGTGGATACCCAGTCCCCCCAGGAACAGGTTCAGCAGCAGAGCCGGAACAAACTCTTTGGCCTGCACTTTCGATACATCACCCATCCCAACCGTAGCGGCTGACTGGCTCAGTGACATTCCGTCAACGGCAGCAAGGCTGACGTCAGTGCTCTGGTCGAACAGCTGCTCAATTTTCTGATCGTTTGCCAAATACGCTTCGGCGGGGGTTTCGGCGGCGAAAGCCGTAAAGCTGCCTACGGTGAGGGCGAGCATGAAGAAAAACTTTTTCATAAATACAGATGGGTTTTAAATCCGGGCTAAATATATAGTACTTTTCAAAAAGGGCCGCCAACAACTAAACAAAAGTGTTTTTTGTTTTCCCAAACGGCAAAAACGTAACGTACAGTCCGCTAACGGACCCATTCGCAGTCCGGCTCCAGCCACTCCTGACCCGGGTCGATCGGGGCCCCGTCGGGCGGCGCCTGAATGCTGCCAACCGGCAGATTGTCCGGATTTTGCTCGTACTGAGAAATCAGCCAGTACAGGAAGTCCGGGGCTTGACCGACTGAGCTGGCCATCGGTTTGCCAACCACCAACTGGGTATAGCTCCGCTTGATGTTCATGATGGCATCATTGGCGGCCGACCGGACGGCACCGTCCACCGTCTTGTCCGCGGCAAGCTGGATGTATTGCTCCAGCAACTTTTGCTGCACCATCCGGCGAATATCGGCTCCGTACGACCTCTGTTCCTGCCCGGTGCGGTAAGCGCCGCGGTTGCCGAAGACCTCCTCCGTCAAAGCCTGTAGCATCTGCTCCAGTCCAAAGGCGCTATTGCCCGGCGCGTAGGCCGAGCGGGAAAGCCGCGCGAGCCGTTCGGGGTTGAGCAGGAAGCGCAGCGTCATGCCCGCGGCGGCTTCGGGCGGCCCCAGCGGATCGAAGGCCAGCCCCGTCCGCCGCTTGAATACCTCACGCGGGTTGGGTTCGAAGCGGTACGGGCGTGGCGGAATCAGCCGCAGAATCTGGGTCGGAACGGCCAGGAACTCGGGCTTCAGCGTCGTCAGCAGGGCCTGAAATGCCCGCCGCTGCTCTTCCGGCCGTACCGGAGACAGAATCGGCTGGCCGTCGCCACGCAGGGCGTTGGTGTACTCCATGCCCCCGATGACTTTGGCCGCCGCCTCCACCTGGTACCGGTGAAACATGTACATCGGCACGAGGACTTCCTCCAGCGTCGCCAGCGGCATGTTGGCCGGGATTTTCTTTTCGGTAAAATTAGCCAGGGCCACCTTGCGCACCTCGGCAACTCGGTTCAGTTCGTCCACCGCATTGGCCCCGTTGTCCCAGAGGTGGGTAGCCGGGTGAACGCTGCCTTCGGGCCGGGCATCCTGATCGGTCAGGAAGCTAAGTCCCTGGGCGTGCATCTGCTGAACAATTTTCGCCAGTTCGGCTTTCTCGTTTGTTCCGGCCGGAAAATCCTGGTAGCCCCAGACAATGCTCCATTTGTCGTACTCCCCGATTCCGAGGGTGTAGGCGTCGGACAGGTCGATGGAAGCGCCTTTCAGCCGGGCGACCATGTGCGGGTAATCCATGACCGAAGCCCGCTTCTGGGTGCTGGCAATGTAGTTGTGCGGCAGACCCAGCGTATGGCCGACCTCGTGGGCCGCCAGTTGCCGGAGGCGGTTGAGCGACATCTGCATCATCGTATTCAGGCCGGAAGTGTCGGTTTCAAAATTACCGACTAGCCCCTGCGCAATCAGGTAATCCTGCCGGACGCGGAGGGAGCCGAGCGTCACCTTTCCTTTCAGGATTTCGCCCGTCCGGGGGTCGATAACGCTCGCGCCGTACGACCAGCCGCGCGTCGAGCGGTGCACCCACTGGATGACATTATACCGGACATCCATCGGGTCGGCCTCGGCGGGTAGCAGCTTGACCTGAAACGCATTGCGGTAGCCTGCCGCTTCGTACGCCTGATTCCACCAGGCCGTTCCTTCGAGCAGGGCCGTCCGGATGGGCTCGGGCGTGCCGGGGTCCAGGTAATACACAATCGGCTTGACGGCCTCACTGACGGCCGCCTTCGGGTCTTTCTTCTGGAGCCGGTGCCGGGCAATGTACCGTTTGGTAATCGGCTGGCTGACAGGCGTCGCGTAATCGAAATACTCAATGCCGTTGTACCCAACGCGGGGATCGAACTCGCGGGGTTTGAAGCCGCCGTCGAGCGGGGGCAGTTCGACAAACGAATGATGCTGCCGCATGGTCACGGCCGTGGGCGTGGGCACGACCTGCCGCAGATACGCGCCGGGCGAGTCGCCGGTCAGGGTCACGGTGACTTCAAACTCCGTATTTTGGGGAAAATTCTTGGTATGCGGAATATACAGGGCAGAGCGGGAGGCATCGAACCGGTACGACCCCTGCCGGCTCCGGGCAATATCCTGGGCCGCCCCGACGGCATCCTGAAGCAGAAAAGGCGTCAGATCGACCAGCACCCGGTTTTGCTCCTCGGCCAGAATCTCGAAGCCGTGGTGCACCGACTGGGCAAACGACTCCTCGACCGCCCGCCGTTCCAGCGGGTCGTTCGTGATTGCCCGGTACTGGTAATTAGGCTCCAGCATGAGCACTTTCGTTCCGATTCGCTGGAATTTGATGACGTGCTCCTGCCCTAGTCGCCCGCGGTCGAGGCCGATGTCGTTGGAGCCGACCCCCTGCGCCAGCGACGGGTAGTAGAGCAGTTCGGTATCGAACCGGTCGATTTCGAGGTAAATCTTGCCTCTTTTGACATCCCAGTAGAAGGGCAGAAATCCCGGCTGTTTTTCCATGCCGGTCGTAAAGGAGGAAATGGTTTTGGGCGCGTCAGCCGGTTGGGCAAAAGAAGAATGCGCAAACCAGCATAACCAGAAGAGGGGTAAAATGTGTTTCATTGGCGGGTTGACGTTATCCGCCTAAAATACAAAATTTCGGCCTTCCACGACTGTCCATGCAACTGACCATCCCCGAATTTTCCCTGATTTTGCTCACCGGAGCCAGCAGTGCCGGCAAAACGACCTTCGCCCGGCGGCATTTTCGCCCGACGGAAGTGATTTCGTCGGACCATTGCCGCGCCCTCATTACCGACGATGAAGCCGACCAGACCGTTTCGGCGGACGCCTTTGCTCTGCTGCATTACATCGTCGATAAGCGGCTCAAACACCGGAAACTGACGGTGGTCGATGCGACGAATCTCCAGCTTTCGGGTCGGCAAACGCTGCTGAGCCTGGCCCATTATTACAACTGCCCGGCCCTCGCCATTGTCCTGAAACTGCCTTTTTCCACCCTTCAGGAACGGCACCGGCTGCGCCCCGACCGGTCGTTCGGCGAGCACATTCTGGAAAATCACTTCCGGGAAGTTCAGCGCACGCTCGACAGCCTGCCGTTTGAGGGGTTTCGACGCACGTACGTGCTGGAGACCGAAGAAGCGGTCAACAACACGGTGCTGGAGCGGGCGGCGGCGGAAAAGGCATAAAAAAACCGCGGCAGCCAGAGCGTACCGCGGTTTTCCAATAAACTTTATTTCGTCTTAGCGTCCCTGACCGGTCGTCAGCAGGTTGAAGAACTGATCCAGTTTCGGCGTCAGGATGATCTCCGTCCGGCGGTTGATCCGACGGCCATCCGGGGTCGTGTTGTCGCTTTTCGGTTCGTATTCACCGCGACCGGCAGCCGTCAGGCGCTCCGGAGCCACTTTGAATTTGGTCTGCAGCAGACGGGCGACGGACGTAGCACGCAGCACCGACAGATCCCAGTTATCTTTCATGTACTCGGTCTGGATGGGGTATACGTCGGTATGGCCCTGCACCAGGATGTCGAGTTCTTTATGGTCATTTACAACCTGGGCCACTTTACCCAGAACGGTTTCAGCGGCCTTGTTGACTTCGTATTTAGCCGTCTGGAACAGCAGTTTGTCAGCAATCGAAACGTACACGACGCCCTTCTTCACTTCCACCTGCACGTCCTGGTCGTTGATGTCCTGCAGCGAGCGCTTCAGGTTCATCACCAGGGCCAGATTCAGCGAATCCTTGCGCTGGATGGACTGGTTCAGGTTGGTCAGCTGGCGGCTCTGTTCGTTGAGCGTTTCCAGGGATTTCTTGATGCTTTCGGCGCCCGACTTGCTCACCACCGACAGATCCGACAGGCGGTCCAGCAGGTTGGTGTTGGTACGCTTCAGGTAATCGATCTGAGTTTGCAGGTCGGCGAGCTGTCCGTTTTTGGCAGCCAGATCCGTGTCCTTGCTGCCCAGTTGGGTGCGCAGGTCTGCAGTCAGTTTTTCGCAATCAGCGACCGCCTTGTCGCGGGCAGCTTCCAGCTCCGTAATACGGGCTTGAGCCTGCGTCATTTTCTTTTTGCTGACGCAGGAGGTGGCCAGCATTGACAGCACGGCCATTGACATGATTAGTTTTTTCATACGCTTTCCAGGCGGGTAAAAAGGTTCTTCTTTGGTAAACCGGTGCAATTTACAACTGTCCGACTATTCTACCAATGAAAAGTTTGGCTGCCTGTAGTTATACTTATCTTTTTTTCAAGTATAGCCATACAAGCGACCTGCCTTCCTTCCGACCTGATTCAGAAAGAATTATGTCCGATAAACGAAAAACTGGTTGATAATTATATACCTTAACCGGTTTTGTGTCAGAATGATTCAGACAAAATTCAGAATTTGCCCTGTTCTGCAATCAGGCGGCGAGCGAAGTGGGCTGCGGCTCGCTTTGGGATAACGGCGAAGTTTGAAGTCCCTCAAAAATGTTGACCACGGCTTTTTCGATCCGGTTCCAGCTCCGCTCGTTCGTCAGGTCCAGACCGGCCACGGGCCGACCGAGTTTCGCCATGAGCGTCATGTAATTCATGGCCCCAATCAGCAGCGCCCGGACGGCCACCTCGTCGATGGGTTCCTGAAAATGCAGTTGTTCGGCGAAAAGCATCGTTTCTTCTTCCAGCGCATCGGCTACCGTTCCGATTAAGCCCTGCTTTTCGCTGGTGGCCGCCTTGATGAGTTCAACCGCCTGCGGCTGGTGGCGGATGTGATGAAACGTTGTCAGCAGGGTCCAGCAACTCACGTAAAAGTTGTTCTTTTCCATGAATACCTGTTTCTCCGACTTATTCTGCCGGTACGGGAAAAACTGCTTTTGCTGCATGTACTGAACCAGCAGGCCGTCCAGCCCGCCAAAGTAGCGGTAAATCAGCACCTTACTCACGCCTGCCAGCTCCGCAACGCGGTTTACGCCCAGTTTACTGAGCCCTTCTGTGGACAAAATGGTATCGACAGCCTCCAGGATAGCGGCGCAGGTTAAGGCACGGTTTCGAACTCTTCGGGTTACGGGGGTGGTTGCGGTCTTCATGGTTGTTTGAAAAGCATTGATCGGTCAATTTTAAGAAAGACAATGCCGCAAAAAGTAACCAGCCGCTCACCAATTTTTTTTAACTGTCTGTGAATAAGGCACTATAAGCCGGGAATCTTCAGCAGCAGAGCCGGGTTCGGGCAGATCGCCAGGTAGGCGTCCCGCTCGGCCAGCGAACATACGCCGGGAAAGTCGCCTTTCCGCCCCTGCATGTCCCGCATCAACTGAAAATGCAGATGCGGCGGCCAGTCGCCATTCTCCGGAAACGGCCCAATCTCCGCCAGTTTCTCCCCGGCGACAACCCGCTTGCCCTCGTAGAGTCCGTCCAGCGAGGTCCGGCTCAGATGGCCGTACAGCGAGAAAAGGGGGCTGCCCTGCCATTCGTGTTCCAGAATGATCGTCGGGCCGTAATCGCCGAAGTTGTTGTTGTCCTGAAAACTATGCACAACCCCGTTCAGCGGGGCCAAAACGGGCGTTCCGGCCGCGGCCCAGAGGTCGATGCCCAGGTGGATTTCGCGCGGTTCGGCGGTCTGCTGAAAATGGGGACTGCGGCGATAGATGTCGCGGTGTTCGTTGTAGCCGCCCACGCCCACGACGGCTCCCGCCGCGTTCAGCTTCCCGAAAACGTAGTCGCTGAAGGTTTGGGTGTCGGTCAGGTCGAGGGTGGCCAGGTCCGGGTTGGCCCGGGTAAAATCCAGAATCAGGTAAGGCGTGGTCGCGAAGTCGTAAGGAAGTACCATGCTAAAGTCAAAAAAACAGAAAACCGGAGCGGTAGCAAAGATAGCGCAACGGCAGCAATGTCTGCGCCGTTCTTTCTCTTTGTACCGCTCCGGTCCGCTCTGTGTCGGGCGACGGCGTTACGTGACCGGCCCGCCTGCGCGGATTTCGTCGTTCGCCACGTCTTCAAAATCGGCGAAGTTCCTCCGGAACAGACCGGCCAGATAAGCCGCTTTCGCATCGTACGCTGCCGGGTCGGCCCAGGTGCTCCGGGGGTTCAGCACTTCGTCGGGCACCTCCGGACAGGTTTTAGGAACCGCGATGCCGAACACGGGATGGTTTTCGTAGGCAACGGCGTCCAGCTGACCCGTCAGCGCCGCCGTAATCATGGCCCGGGTGTATTTCAGTCTGATGCGCTCGCCTTCGCCGTAAGAGCCGCCCGTCCAGCCGGTATTGATGAGCCAGACGCTGGTCTGGTGCTCGTGCATTTTCTCGCCCAGCATCTCGGCGTAGCGCGTCGGGTGCAGCGGCAGGAAGGCTTCGCCGAAACAGGCGGAGAACGTGGCTTTGGGCTCGGTGATGCCTACTTCCGTCCCGGCCACTTTGGCGGTATAGCCCGAAATAAAATGGTACATGGCCTGTCCGGGCGTCAGCCGGGAGATGGGCGGCAGCACGCCAAAGGCATCCGCCGCGAGGAAGAAAATATGCTGCGGCACCCCGCCCACCGAAGGCTCCAGGGCGTTGTCGATGAAGTAAATCGGGTAAGAAACCCGCGTGTTTTCCGTCTTCGACGTGTCCGCGTAGTTGACCGTCCGGGTTCCGGGATGAAACTTCGTGTTTTCCACGATGGCCCCGAACTGAATGGCCTTGTATATCTGCGGTTCTTTTTCGGCCGACAGATCAATAACCTTGGCATAGCAGCCGCCTTCAAAATTGAATACGCCTTCGGGGGCCCAGCCGTGTTCGTCGTCCCCGATGAGCCGCCGGTTCGGGTCGGCGGAGAGCGTCGTTTTGCCGGTTCCGGAAAGCCCGAAGAACACGGCAGTGTCGCCCGCCGCGCCCATGTTGGCCGAAGCGTGCATCGACAGGGTGTGCCGCTCGACGGGCAGTTTGAAATTCAGCACCGAGAAAATGCCTTTTTTCATTTCGCCGGAATAGGCGGTGCCGCCGATCAGAATCAGGTTTCGGCTCAGGTTGAGGATGGCGAAGTTTTCGGAGCGCGTCCCGTCCTCGGCGGGGTTGGCCTTAAATTCGGGGAGACACAGGATGGTAAATTCGGGACTGAACCCGTTCAGCTGCTCCGGCAAGGGCCGCAGGAACATATTGAAACAAAACAGGTTATGCCAGGCAAGGGTGTTGATGACGCGCAGACTGAGCCGGTAAGCGGGATGGGCGCCGGCGTAGGCATCCCGGATGTAGAGCCGTTTGCCGTCGAGCGTCGCCAGCATTTTGTGGTACAGGCGGTCAAACTGCTCGGGAGAGATACCGTGGTTGATGTCGCCCCACCAGACATCGTTTTCCGTTGTTTCGTCCCGGACGATGTAGCGGTCTTTGGGACTGCGGCCGGTAAACTGGCCTGTATCGACGGCGAGCGCACCCGTCCCGGTGAGTTGGCCTTCGCCGTTCCGGAGGGCGTGTTCGATGAGTTCGGCGGGGGTCAGATTGATAAATTGCTCGGCGGCGCGGTTGGTAGCGGCGGTCAGTTCTTCGAACGCGAGGCGGGGGGCAGCGTCTGAAATCATAAGTGGTTCCGTTTGTTGATGTGAAGTAAATTTAAGGGAAATGGCTTGTCTATGCCGAAACTCAGTCCTTTTCCTGATTTAATGACCCGGCATCTGACTATTTCGTATCTTTACGATCTTTTTCATCGTTAATTACCACAGTTTCACCTTAAAAGTAAATAAACCTTTCTTCATCAGAATGCAAGCAACTGTTTCACCACCGTCCTCCTCGACCGGCCACCCGCGGGGTCTGTATGTTCTGTTTTTCACCGAGATGTGGGAACGGTTCAGTTATTACGGCATGCGGGCCATTTTGCTGCTTTTTCTCATCGCCAACATCGGCGAGGGGGGCATGGGGCTGACCGAAGCGGAAGGCGCGGCGATTTACTCTCTATACACCGCCTCGGTGTACCTCCTGTCGCTGCCGGGAGGCTGGATTGCCGACAATATTCTGGGCCAGCGTAAATCCATCTGGTACGGCGGCATTATCATCATGATCGGGCACATTATCCTGGCAGTACCGGGCGGGGCGGCGCTGTTTTACATCGGTCTGTGCACCGTAGCGCTGGGAACGGGCCTGCTCAAACCCAACATCAGTGCCATCGTGGGCGAACTGTACCCGGAAGGCGGTGCCCGGCGGGATGCGGCGTTCAACATCTTCTACATGGGCATCAACCTGGGCTCGTTCCTCGGCATCACCATCGTCGGGTACCTGGGCCAGAAAGTAGGCTGGCATTACGGCTTCGGAGCCGCCGCCATCGGCATGGCCCTGGGGCTGTTCATCTTCCGCATCGCCGGTCAAAAGTACCTTAGCGAATACGGCAACGCCCCGCGCCCGACGGCAGCGGAGGAAAAAGGGTCCGGCGGCAGCCGTTCATTGCTGGTTTTCCTGGCCGTGCTGGTCGCGATTCTGGCGGGTCTGCACCTGACGGGCACCCTCGACCTGACGACCGCGCAGGGACTGGCCAAAGCCATGGGCTCGATCATTTCCCTGGTGGCCGTGAGCTACTTCGCCTACATTCTGATTGCCGGTGGGCTGACGGAGGTGGAGAAAAAGCGGGTCGGCGTGCTCTTTGTGTTCTTCCTGGCGGCGGCGCTTTTCTGGGCCGGTTTTGAGCAGCAGGGGTCGTCTCTGCAGATTTTTGCGGACCGGCATACGGACCTGAATCTGTTCGGCTGGCAGGTGCCTTCAAGCTGGTTCCAGAACTTCAACCCGTTCTTTATCCTGACCTGCTCCCCGATTCTGGCGTCCCTCTGGATTACGCTGGCAAACCGGGGGACGAACCCGCCCGCCCCGGTCAAATTCGCGATTGGTCTGCTGCTGCTGGGTCTGGGCTATCTGGTGATGGTTTTTGCCTCGCGCATTGCCGTGACGGGTGCCCAAACCTCTCCCCTCTGGCTGACGTTCACGTATCTTTTCCACACGCTGGGAGAAATCTGCCTGAGCCCGGTCGGCCTAAGTTCGTTCACCAAACTGGCTCCGAAGCGGTACGTGAGCCAGCTGATGGGCATCTGGTTTGTAGCCTCCTCGCTCGGTAACCTGATTGCGGGTCTGTTTGCCGGTGGTTTCGACGAAGAAAACGTCGCCCAGATGCCCGACCTCTTCATGAGCGTAGTCTACTTCAGCATCGCCTCCGGCCTCATCATCCTGCTCTTCTCCAAACCCCTCAAGAAATGGATGGGCGGAATAAGTTAAAAATTAAAAGTTAAGAGTTAAAAGTAGGGCTTCGCTTATTCAGGTTTCTGAACCGGCGAAGCCTTACTTTTAACTTTTAACTTTTAACTCTTAACTGGTTTAACCTCCTGCTTTTTTGGCTTTGTACCCTTTTGTGGTGAGCCAGGTCAGGAGTTTGTCGCGGTGGTCGCCTTGGACGAGGATTTCACCGTCTTTGACAGAACCGCCGGAGCCACAGGCGTTTTTCAGCTGCTTTCCGAGATCGTTCAGGTCGGCGTCGGTGCCGACGAAACCGGCCACGGCCGTCACAACTTTATTGCCGCCTTTGCGGTCGAGGAAAATCCGAAGATTCTGCTGCTGGGGGGGCAGCGTTTCGGCCTCGGGCTGGGCGTCATTCAGGTAGTCGAAGTCCGGATTGGTTGAGTACACAATACCGGTTTTGTTTTTCTTGCTCATAGATTTTTTGTTTTAACCACAGAGGACACGGAGGCAGGCACAGAGGGGCACAGAGTTGTTTTCTGCAACATAAAATCTCTGTGTCCCTCTGTGCCTGCCTCCGTGTCCTCTGTGGTTAACCCAAATTACATCGTTCCGTTTTTCAGGTATTTATCCAGATAGTCCGTGTATTGCTGGTGCAGCAGCAGGTAGCTCGGACCGTTGTAGGCCACCCCATGGGCACCCGGCGGATAAATGCGCAGGTCGTGGTCCTTGCCCGCATCGATCAGGGCATTGACCAGTTGCATCGTGTTCCGGACGTGAACGTTTTCGTCCATGGTCGAGTGGGCGATGAACATCCGGCCCTGCAGGTTTTTGGCGTAGGGAGAAACGGCGCTTTTTTCGTAGTTGGCCTTGTTTTCCGGCATCAGGCCCATGTAGCGTTCGGTGTAGATGCTGTCGTACAGGCGCCAGTCGGTTACGGGAGCACCTACCAGCGCCACTTTGAACACGCCGGGATGCGTCAGCATCGTGAAGCTGCTCGTGTAACCACCGTAGCTGTGGCCGCGAATGGCCATGCGGCCGCCGTCGGCCCAGGGCAGGGTGGCGAGGTAACGGGCCGTTTCGGCAAAATCCAGACTTTCGTACTGGCCTAGTTTTTCGTAGACCACCTTTTCGAAGGCCCGGCCGTAGCCGCCGCTGCCCCGGTTGTTTACGCTCACCACCACGTAACCCTGCTGGGCCAGCCACTGGTGCCAGCCGCCGCCCGAGAACTCGTTGTACACCGACTGCGCGCCGGGGCCACCGTAAATATCAATCACGACCGGGTACTTCTTGCTCTGGTCGAAATCCAGCGGTTTGATGACCGAGATGTCGATTTTCTGCCCATCCGAGGTCGTGAAGTTCATCAGTTCTTTGGGGGCGTAGGCGTGCGTGTTGAGGAATTCCCGGACGCGGGCGTTGTCTTCCAGCGTCTTGATTTTCGCACCGCGCGTATCCCAGAGTTCCACCTGCGTCGGAGTGGTCAGGTTAGAATAGCGATCGATGTAGTACTGGCCGTTGGGCGAAAAGTTGATGGTATGGCGGCCGGCCGTCTGCGTGAGGCGGCGTTTGTTTTTTCCGTCGAAATCGACCACGTACAGCTGCCGTTCGAGCGGTGAAACTTCGGTCGAGGTGTAGTAGATCTTCTTTGTTTTTGCGTCCACGCTGTGCACGTAGGTCACTTCCCAAGGGCCTTTCGTCACCTGATTCAGAAGCTTTCCGGTATAATCGTAGCGGTACACATGCGCAAAACCGTCCCGTTCGGAGACCCAGAAAAATTCTTTGGTTTCGGTCGGAAAGTAGAAATAGTGCATGATGCCGGCGAAGAAGTCGAAGACATCCACCCAGGCGTCCGACTTTTCCTCCATCACCTGGCGCGCCTCGCCCGTCCGGGCATCGGCCATGTAGAGCTGCAGGTGATTCTGCTTGCGGTTCAGGTGCACCAGCGCCAGCTGACCCGGCTGGGCCGTCCAGTAAATCCGGGGAATGTAGCCTTCCTCGCCTTCGACTTTCATCCACGCTTTTTTGCCGCTGGCTATTTCAATGGTGCCAATGCGGACGGTCGGATTCCGGTCGCCGACGCGGGGATACGGCAGCGAATCGAACTGTTCGTCAAAACCTTTGTAATCCGTGAGGCGGTACAGCGGCACCTGCCGTTCGTCGGACTGCCAGAAAGCGATGAATTTGCTGTCCGGCGACCAGTCCCAGGCCTGCGCCAGGCCGAATTCCTCCTCGTACGCCCAGCCGAAACGGCCGTTGTAGAAGGCGGGTTTGGCGTCGCTGGTGAGCTGCGTTTCTTTCCCGGCGGCAAAATCGAAGACAAACAGGTTGCCGCCCCGTTCGTAGCCGACCTTCGTGCCGTCGGGCGACAGCTCGGCCGTCTGCGCATCTTTGGCCACCAGTTTCAGGCTTTTGTCGGCAACCGAATACACGTAGTAGTCCGAGATGCCCGAACGCCGCCAGACGGGCCGGAAGTTGGCCTGGAACACCAGGTTCTTTGAGTCTTTTGACCACTGGAACGAACTGTACTGAAACGGCTTGTCGGTTCCGGGAAACTTCAGGCCGCTGCCGTCGAAGACGGTTTCCTCGCGCTGGTCTTTAGGCGAAAAGGTTTTGATGACGTTCTGCCCGGCGATGTACGAAAACCGGTTGCCGCCTTCGATCCAGTTCACGCTGCGGGGCCCGTTGGAACCCGACAGTTGCCCGCCCGCGGAAAGGGCCTGCGGCAGGCTTTGGTACCGTTGTTTCTGCTGCGAGAAAGCAGTGTAGCTTACAAAAAGAAAGAAGAAAAAAAGCCTGATTCTGGGCATATTTCTGATGAAGAAGGATTAGTTATTTTCCCAAACTTAATGAAAATTCCCGGCAACTACTCCACCGCCATTTTCAGTACCCGCCCGACCTCTTTCTGATACAGCCGCCCGACGGGCAGTTCCTGTCCGGCCACGTCGATATGCGTCGGCGTGTAGGCCGTGATTTTATCAATCGCCACCACAAAGGAGCGGTGGATACGCAGGAAAGCGGTTTCGGGCAGCATCTCCTCTACCGACGAAATCGTCTGTTTCACCACCAGCGGCCGGCCCGTCGTCAGGACGATTTTCACGTAATCCTTCAGGCTTTCCACGTAAAGAATGTCGCGGGTGAACACTTTGACCATTTTGCGGTCGGCGCGGAAGTAGAGAAACGTCGTTGGCTCCTGAGCGGCGGGCCGGACCTCCGCCGCGGCCAGCACCGGCGCGTCGGTGCGCATCACTTTGGCGACGGCTTTCAGAAAGCGCTCGAAGGGAATCGGTTTCAGCAGGTAATCGACCGCGTCGAGTTCGTAGCCTTCCAGGGCGTAGTCGGGATAGGCCGTGGTGAAGATCACCTTGGGCGGCTGGCGGAGGCTGCGCAGAAAATCCGTCCCGAGCAGCCGGGGCATCTTGATGTCCAGAAACAGCAGGTCCACCGGCTTTTCCTGCAACACGCCGAACGCCTGCACGGCATTGTAGCATTTGCCCGCTATTTCGAACCCGTCGACCATCTCAATGTACGACTGCAGTACCTCCAGCGCGGGCGGCTCATCATCAATCAACAGGCAGCGTAGCTTCATGATTACCGGCAAAAATTGGGATAAACTTAAGCAGTGGTCGCCGGAACCGACGGAAAAATCGGTTCAGCGGATGCCAGAGCGGGTTGTTCGGCCAGTTCGAGCGTCAGGCTCACCAGAAAGGTTTCTTCTTCGGGAATGATTTTGAGGTCGTGCCGCCCCGGGTACAGCAGTTCGAGCCGCTTTCTGACGTTCTGCAGGCCGATGCCTCCGTACTGCTGCTCGTGTTCGGCCGTCGGCTCCCGGCTGTTGACGAGCTTGAACTTCATGACGTTGTTCTGCACGGCCAGTTCCAGATGCATCCAGGCCTGTTCCAGCTGCTCACTCGTGCCGTGTTTGAAGGCATTTTCCAGAAACGGCACCAGCAGCAGCGGGGCCACCAGTTTGTTGCCGGTATCGCCGGTGATGGACACGGACATGTCCAGGCGCTGGCCGTAGCGCAGTTGTTCCAGGCCAATGTAATTCCGGAGAAACGCGATTTCGGCGTCGAGCGGTACCTGGGCGGCGTTGGCCTCGTAGAGCATGTACCGCAGCAGTTGCGACAGTTTGAGCACCACCGCCGGCGACTGTTTCGACGCGTGCAGGGTCAGCGAATACAGGTTGTTGAGCGTGTTGAACAGAAAATGCGGGTGAATCTGCGATTTCAGCAGTTGCAGTTCGGCGGCCATCTTTTCGCGTTCGATCTGCTGGAGCGCCTGCCGTTTCTGGTACCAGTCCTTGACGATTTTGATCGCGGCGGCAAACCCGCCCACGGTGGTGCCGCCCCGCATCCCGGCCATAAAAATATACACAAACGACCCGGCATTGCGCTGCAGGCCGGTCCATTCGCGAAAATGGGAGACCACCAGAACGTTCATCACCGTCGACATCAATCCTGCCAGCATGATCAGGCAAATCACCCCCAGAGCCGTACCGATGTAGCGCCCCCTGTACAGAAACCGGGGAAACAGCACGTAGATGATCCCGTAGGCAAACACCATGTGCTGGGGCATGTACAGAACGGCCTCCACACCCGACGAAAACAGCCCCCGAATCAGTGCCCCGGACAGGGTATGGCCTTTCCCCAGAAAATAGTACACCGGAAAGACCCCGTACAACACCATGAAATGCAGCCAGTTGATTCCCCAGAACAGGCCATGTCGGGCCAGCCGGTAGCGGGGTGCTTTCGAGAAGACGAAGTCGTGGGTGAAGAGCCGCATAAATCCCTCGTTTTGAGTTCGAAGGTAACGAAAGGAGGGCTAAACCGCCATTCCGCGCGGCCTTTGTAGACGAACGGTGAACCCCCGTCGACAAACGGCAAAGGTTGTCGCCGTCCGGCATTCGGCCCTCCCGCGGTCGTTTCTGGCTATGGACGCCGGTCACCGGGCGAAAACGGCAGCACCGGGCTTTCGGACGCGTTACTTTTCGGTCGTAAACAAACACAACACGACTATGAACATGCTAATGAACTCCTTCCGCGCTTTCGCCGTTCTCACCCTCCTGCTGACGGCCCCGTTGTCTTTCGGCCAGATTCGCCGGACGCTGCCCGTTCCGGAAGGCGGCTACTGGGTCGTCGAGACGGCCCCCCGTCCGAACAGACAATCCGTGGCGTACTTTTACAATACCGATAACGTGCTGGTTTACAAGGAACAACTCAAAAAAGTACGGGTCAACATCCGGCGTATACAGGTAGCCGAAAGCCTCAATACGGTCCTCACCCAGGCCCTGCGGGAATACGCCGCCACCCGGCAGATGCGCGCCGACCAAAACTGGGTAGCGGCCCAGATCAGGTAAACAGACGGGGCGGTCTCGCCGCGCGGTGCGGAAAAAGCGGAGTTTCGCCGGGATTCCGGTCACGCTCCGCTTTGCTTTGCGCCCCCGGCGAGGCCGCCCTTCTGCCGTTGGCACAATAATTTTCCTACTATTTAGAAGGGTTTGCGTATTTTCGGCGGCGATTGGTGTAGCTACCGATATTCCTATGAACAACCCCTTGACCAACCCTTCATCTATTTCTGTCCGAACGGAAGTTCTTGCCGGTATTTCCACTTTTCTGGCCACGATGTACATCATTGTGGTCAACCCCTCGATCCTGAGTCAGGCCGGTTTGCCCTTCAGCGGGGTACTGACGGCCACGGTGCTGCTGTCCTTTATCAGCAGTCTGATGATGGGTTTGTACGCCAAAAACCCGATTGTGGTCGCTCCGGGCATGGGCCTCAATGCGTTCTTCACCTTTACGGCCGTCAAGACGATGGGAATCCGGCCCGAGGTGGCGCTGGGGGCGGTTTTCTGGGCAGGGGTGCTGTTTCTGCTGCTCTCGGTTTTCAACGTTCGTTCTTCCATTGTCAAAACCATTCCGCAGCCGCTGCGCTACGCGGTGGCGGCGGGCATCGGCCTGTTTATCAGCCTCATCGGCTTCGAAAATGCCCGGTTCATCGTCGGCAATCCCGCTACGCTGGTGGGCATCGCAAGCATCAAAGACCCCATCGTGCTGACGTTTCTGTTCGGTCTGATGCTAATGGCCGTGCTGGTAATCCGGCAGGTGCCGGGGGCCATTATCATCGGCATTGTGCTGACGACGCTGGCGGCCTGGCCCATTGGCCGCTGGTACGGCGACGCCTCTGCCGTGAATTATGGGCAGAAAACGCTGGTCAATTTTACCGAGATCGTCGCCGCCCCGGATTTTAGCCTGCTGGGTCGCCTCGATTTCATCAACTCGCTGCAACTGAGCCTCTGGCCCGTTATTTTCGCCTTTGTTTTCACCGATTTGTTCGACAGCCTGTCCACCTTCGTAGGCGTCGCCGAAGCGGCCGACCTCTACGATGAAGACGGAAATCCGCAGCATCTGGACCGCTCGCTGCTGACCGACGCCGTTGCCACGACCCTCGCCGGGGCGCTGGGCACCAGTCCGGGAACAGCCTACATCGAGTCGGCCATCGGCATTGAGCAGGGCGGACGCACGGGATTGACGGCCGTGGTGGCGGGCTGTCTGTTTCTGCCGTTCCTGTTTCTTTCGCCCTTGCTGTCCGTCATTCCGGGCATCGCCACGGCCCCGGCGCTGGTGCTGGTCGGCGCGTTCATGATGAAGCCCGTCACCAAGATCAACTGGGGCGCGCTGGACGAAGCCCTCCCCGCTTTTGTGGCGCTGGTGCTGATTCCGTTCGCCTACTCCATCACGCAGGGCATCATCTGGGGCTTTCTGCTCTGGACCGTCGCCAAGCTGGCAGTGGGCAAACGGCGGGAAATCCCGGTGGGGCTGTGGGTGGTGGATGCGTTCTGTCTGCTGGCGCTGTTTTCGGGGCATTAGCCGCGGCGGAAAACGGCGGCGGGCTTCTGGAAAACATTGTTTAGGTCCGTTGTCTGCGCCCCGGTCCGGGATATTGCCTTTTTCCCGAACTTTACGCCATGAAAAAAATACTTGTACTCCTGCTTTTCCTTGTTCAGACGTCTTTTGCCCAATTGTACAAATCCGAACCGGTCACGGCCCTGCTCGGGGCTTTTGACCAGGAGGTGGACATGGTCCGGCAGTCGCTGACCAACGCGAAGACCGAAACTCTGAACGGCATTGCCTTCACGACCGGCACCCTGAACGGGCGGCGCGTGGTGGTAGCGGAAACCGGCATCGGCAAAACCAACGCCGCCATGACGACGGCTTTTGTGCTGGCCTATTTCAAACCCGAACGGGTCTTGTTTACCGGCATTGCGGGCGGCACCAACCCGGAGCTACAGCCCGGCGACCTCGTGATTGCGGACAAAACGGCCTACCACGACTTCTACTACACCACGTTCGACAAGCGCAAGACGCACCAGACCCGCAATCCTATCACGAAGGAGCTGAACCCCGAGTATTTTCCGGGCGATTCGGTGCTGCTGAAAACCGCCGTGGCCGTGGCCAAAAGTCAGAAGTTTGAAAGCATTCCGCAGACCTCGCGGCCGCCTTCGGTCATCGTCGGGACGGTGGTTACGGGCGATATGTTCGTGTCATCGGAAGAAAAGGTGGCGAGTCTACGGCAGGAGTTCCGCGCCGACGCGACGGAGATGGAAGGCGCAGCGGTGGCGCAGGTGTGCTACCAGCAAGGCGTGCCCTGTCTGGTGATCCGGAGCCTGAGCGACAAAGCCAACTCCAACGCCCGCACGGATATGCTGGCCTTCGTCAAAATTGCCGCGCGGAACTCGGCGAATCTGGTGATGGGGATTGTGCGGGCTCTTCGTTAGATTGTGGGGAGGCAGACCACCGAACAGGCTATGTTTCGGGGCGATGAGACATAGCCTGTCGACAATCAAACGATTTACGACCAGATAAGAAAACCCACTTATCGGTTAGGTTTTCTTTTTATGTCCCAATAAGAAGGTTGGGAGGAATATTTAGGTTACGGCTAATCTCCCTAATCATCTTCAAGGTTAAATTCCGCTTGCCGGAAAGGACTTCTGAAACCCGGTTCGTGCCTCCAAAGAAAGGGGCAACGTCGGACTTGGAAAGCCCCAGTTCCTCCATTTGATATTTTACCAGGTCAATGGGGTCAAGGTCGGGAAGCGAAAAGTGTTTTTTCTCGTAGTCTTCAATCAAAATAGCGAGCACTTCAAGATAGTCCGCTTCGGAACTGCCTTCCGGGCTACTCCAGAGTGCTTCGACCGTCTTCATGGCCTCCTGATAATCCTGTTCCGATTTAATAGCTTTAATTGTCATTGCTGTTCTGGTAAAAGATGGCGTGCAGTTTCGGGGCCGGATGGTTTTGATTTTATAATTTTAACGTATCATACTCTTTGTGAGAGCCAATAAACTTAATCCAGCAGATTTGTTTATCGTACCGGAATGCGGCCACTAATCGGTACTTATTTCGGGCAATATTGAAGATAATTCGCCCCTCGCTTGCCGTATCAGCATCTTTAAAAACTTTTATTACTTCTTGTGGATTCGCATAAGTACTTTTTTCAATTTTGGTGTACCACGTCTTCAGAGCTGCCTGCGCGTCAGGATGTAGTTCCCAAAACTCCCGTAAAGTTTGTAAGGCGATAATTCGCATTGGGGTTTTTGTGCGTTACGGTGTAAATAAATTTCAACCTTAGAGCAAATATATAAATTTCCCATTTTGGGAAATTCCTCTTTGTATTTTTCACTTTTGTACCTCCGACGGGAATTTATGCTTAAACGTATTGGAAGGCGTTAACCAACCCGTGGTCTGTGCAGACACAAGACAGGGATAAGGCCCAAACCGGCCCCCCTTGGCTTGGGATTGGGCGAAGGAATTCGTAATTAGCCAGAAGACCCAATCGCCATTTTTCTCCGAAAGCCCACAGCCCGACCTGTCATGAAGAAATTTGCCAAGTACACCGCCCTGTTTCTGCTCGGCCTCGTCCTCATTGCCGCCGGATACGCTTACTACAACGGCCGCGACCGGCATCCCGGCTACAGCCTCGACCTCGACATCAAGGCACCCGCTTCGCCCCAGCCGCTCCGGGCCGGATTCGCTGCCCTGATCATTACGCCGCCCCTGCCCGACCGCTGGACCGACGCCGACAGCAACGCCGCCTACGAACCCGGCAAAGGCGATACCTTCTACGACGGCAACAACAACGGCCGCTTCGACACCTACTGGATGGCCGGATTTGGCAAGGGCCGCGCCGCCAACGGTGCCCACGACGACCTGTGGGCCCGCGCCGCTGTCATCGACGACGGGCAGACGCGGCTGGCGATTGTGGCGGTGGATCTGCTTGGATTCAGTCATAAAAACGTGGTGAACGTCCGGAAGGCGCTGCCCACAATCGCCGGGATTACCTACACCATCGTTTGCAGCACGCATAACCACGAAGGCCCGGACATGATCGGCATGTGGGGCGACAGCTTCCTCGAATCGGGCGTGAACCGGGACTACGAGCGCTTTGTCGAAGATCAGGTCGTGCGAGCCATCGTACAGGCCGCCAGTCGCCTGCAACCCGCCCGCCTCAAATTTGCGCAGGACCCCACCGGGGCCGATTCGCTGGTGACCGACACCCGCAAGCCCCTGGTCAAGGACTCCGGCCTGTACATCATGCAGGCCCTCGCCGCCGACCGGGACAGCACGCTGGGCACCCTCGTGGTCTGGGGCAATCATCCCGAAACGCTCTGGAGTAAAAACCGCGCAATTACCTCCGACTTCCCGCACTACGTTCGGGAGTATCTCGAAAAAGGCATTTCCGACAGCACCCGGACGGTTCAGCCGGGGCTGGGCGGCACGGTCGTGTACGCCACCGGCTGCATCGGCGGCCTCATGACCACCTCACCCGAAGTGACGGTAGCGGACCCCGTTTCGGGCCAGCGTTTCAGGGAACCGTCTTTCGAAAAAGCCGATGCGGAGGGCAAACAGCTCGCCCGGCTGGTGTATCAGGCACTGCAAGGCCAGGACAGCACCACCGCGCAGGCGGGCATCCGGCTGCTCGCCCGGACCGTGGAGTTACCGCTGGACAACAAGCTGTTCCGGCTGGGCGTGGCGCTGGGAATCATCGATGCCGGGTACAGCCGCTGGGGACAATTGCGGACGGAAGTGGCCGCCGTTCAATTGGGAGAGGCTTCGTTTCTGTTCGTTCCGGGGGAGATTTATCCCGAAATCGTCAACGGGGGCATCGAAAGTCCGGCCGGGGGGGATTTTCCGGGCAAGCCCGTAGAAACGCCCGCCCTGCGCACACTCATGCGGGGCCGGTACAAGTTCGTGGTCGGGTTGGCAAACGACGAACTGGGCTACATTATTCCCAAAACCGAATGGGACACCGAAGCGCCGTATTTGTACGGAGCGGAAGGAAAGCTTTACGGCGAAATCAACTCGGTCGGGCCGGAAACGGGGCCGCGGCTGCACGGGGCGATGGTGGATTTGCTGAAGGGGCTGTAGGCTTGTTTCTCGCAGATTCACGCGGATTTTCTCGCAGATTGACGCGGATTTTTCTGTGAGAATCTGCGAATCAAATCTGCGGGAATCTGCGTGAAACAGCCCTTCTTACTTCTTCGCCTGCTTCTCCGGCTCGGCCGTTTGCAGGTACCGCACGAGATCCACTACCTCCGTATCCGTTAGCGAATCGAACAGTCCGGGCGGCATCATCGACACGGGCGTCACCTCGCGGGACTGGATGGCCGATTTGTTCAGCAGCACCGCCTCCTGCCCCACAATCCGAAGCGTCAGTTGCCGGTCGTTTTCCGACACGATATTGCCCGAATAAGTCCGCCCGTCGCGGGTCGTAATCACGACGAGTTTGTAATCGTCCTGAATTTCCCCGCTGGGATTGAGCACGTTGAACAGAAGGTAATCGACACTGGAGCGGTTAGACCCCGACAGGTCCGGGCCGATATTGCCGCCTTTGCCGTACATTTTATGGCAACTGCCGCAGGTCCGCTGGAACAGCGCCTCGCCTTTCACCGGATTCGCCGCCGCCAGTGCTTTGTCGGTCAGCAGCCGCTGGTATTTTTTGTACGATTTCTCATCCATTCCCTGCTGCTCAATGGGTCCCCAGACTTCCACGAAACCACTGCCTACGACCCGCAGCAACTGCCGGGCAACGTAGGGCGGCACCTCCCGTTTGGGCACCGAGCCGTCTTTGATGGCCCCCGTCAGCAGCCAGCCGTAGCGGGGCCGGGCCGACAGCGTCTGCACCGCTTCCAGCTTTTCGGCGGCATTAAAGCTGTTGTATTTCGACAGCAGCAGCTTTGCCAGCGATTCGTTTTCGTACCCGGCAATGGCCCGGATGGCGTCCGGACGCAGGGCCGGGTCGTTGAGCAGGGCGGGCAGTTCGGCAACCAGTTCGGGGCGTTTCCGGGCCGAAACCGCCGCCAGAGCCTGCCGACGCTGTTCGGCATCGGCGCTCCGGTCTTTGAGGGTCGTCAGGTATTTCTGGGTCGCCTCGGTATCGCCGAACCGCTGCGCTACCTGGAGCGCCAACTGGCTTGTCTGACCGCCGGAACTGCGCAGACTGGCGTAAACGCCCGACCAGGCCGCCGGGGCCGTCAGATCGAAGCGGCCTTCCAGACCGTCGCGGAGTCCTTCCAGCAGGCTCACCTGCGTTTTCGGCTTTTTGCCGATGGCGGTGACCACGCCGTTGACCGCATCTGCATCGACCAGCCGCCGGGCGATGTAGCGGGCAATCATCGGAATGTTGCTTTCTGCGGCCAGCGCCAGCGCCCGGTCGGGAGCCGCTTTCACCAGTGGTTCCAGTCCAAACCAAAGCATTTTCGGCAGATTGTGGTCCTCGGTATCTTCGCCGTGGCGGGCCAGCGCTTCGGCAATCGGCCAGGCCGACGACGCGTTCATCCGCTGCAGGGCCGACGCCAGATACAGCCGCACCACCGGCGAGGCGTCCTCACGGGCCATGCGGGCAAACACGTTCAGGGCTTCGGCCGGGGCAGCCTTGTCTTCACACAACAACTGAATGGCCCAGGCGCGGACGTATTCGTCGCGGTCCGCCAGGAGGCCGGTCAGGTCTTTGGCGCTAAAACCGCCGGTCTGGTGCAGGGCCCACATCGCGCGCAGCCGCCAGTCCGCATTGGAATTTTTCTGAAACACCTCGCGCAGTTGGGCGTGCGTTTTTTTGGCGAGTCGCCCTTCAGCGGCCCGGTGCTGAAGGATCAGGCGGGCGCGGCGGGCGTGCCAGTCGCTGGGACTGGTCTGGAGGTCTACCAGTTGAGCGTCGGTTAATTTGGTCAGATCGGCGTAGCGGCCTTTCCAGTTTTCGGCCTTCGACGCTTTGGGAACAATCCGGAAAATCCGGCCGGTTTCGCTGTTCAAAACCTCTTTGCCGCAAATGTCCGCATCATGCCAGTCGAGGACGTACAACCCGCCGTCGGGGCCGATCTCCATGCTGAAGCCCACCCATTGCGCGTTGTTTGCGAGCAAAAAATCATCCCCGTGTCGGGCGACAAAACCCGAACCTTTCTTTTCCAGAACGTCCGACAGAACGGCATGTTCGTGGATGTTGGCCATGAAAATCCGGCCCTTGTGGTTGTCCGGAAAAGCGTCCGACTGGTAAATCCGCGCCCCGCCATGCGCCGAACGGTGGCTGTGGTCGGCGATGGTCCGGATGTCGCTGTAGACGTAGGGATTGAAATGCTGTCCGCCCTGCCGGTGGTAGATGCCGCCCGGAATGACGTGCCACATGTGCGGGATCACGCAGGCGCTGATGAACAGCTGCCCTTTGGCGTCGTAATCGATGCCCCAGGGGTTCGAGAAGCCGTGCGCCACGACCTCAAACTTGTCCTTGACGGGGTGATAGCGCCAGACGCCGCCGTTAATATCCACGCCGGGGCCGTTCAGAATGTCTTCCGGAAACGGGTCTTTGTGTTTGTAAAGTCGGCCCTTTCCTTCGGGCTTGCGGACTTTTGAAGGCGTCGCGAAACCCTGACAGCCGTAGAGCCAGCCGTCCGGACCCCAGTGGAGGCTGTTGAGCGTTTCGTGGCGGTCGCGGATGCCCCAGCCCGTCAGCCGGACCTGCACATCGGTCATATCGGCCACGTCGTCGCCGTTTTTATCCGGAATAAACAACAGGTTGGGCGGCGCGCCGAGATACAGCCCGCCAAAGCCCACGGCCATGGCGGCGGGGAACGGAATGCCTTCCAGAAAGACCTTGCGGCTATCGGCCCTGCCGTCCTTGTCGGTATCTTCCAGAATCAGAATCCGGCTCGTGCCGGCGTTCGAGAAGCCATGTCCGCGGGATTCGTAGTCTTTATTTTCGGCAATCCAGAGGCGGCCGCGGTCGTCCCAGCAGAACGCCATCGGCTGGGTCATCATCGGCTCGGCGGCCCAGACGTTCACCTGAAAACCTTCGGGGACGGTCATGGCCTTTACTGCCTCTTCCGGCGTCAGAAATTTGGCTTCTTTGGCTTCCTGCTGGGCGATGTTCCAGAGCGCCCAGGTGCCGCCCTGTCCGCTGTAATTGCTCCAGGCCTTGGTAATTTCCACGTCGCTAAGGTCGCCCGTGTAGACAAACAGCTGGTGTTTGATGATTTCGGTTTCGCCCTTCGGAATTTTCCAGTCACCAGTGCGGGCGCGGGCGGGTCCGGCACCGAGTTGGGCGTCCACCCGCCAAATCTGCGGAAATCCTTTGTTTTCGGGATGGTCAAAAACGGCGATGTGGGCCTGGTCGGGGCGACCGTCCACCTGCATGCCGATGTCCACCCACATGGCCCGCTGGCCTTCCGCCTTTTCGTTGCGCTGCCGGGCGGCGTTGACGACCTGCCCGTTGATGCCTTCTTTCCACGGCATCCGGACAAACAGCCCGCCGTAGTCGTATTTGCCGATGGTCACGTCGGTTTGTGCTTCGCCGGCCCACTCCAGGTCCAGAAAATAGCGGCCGCCTTCGTCGCGCATGGCCCAGGTCTGGGTTTCGGTCAGCACCGGGTTACCGGCTTCGTCCAGCAGGTGGTAGACGGTCTGCCATTTCACTTCGGGGCCAGTTCCCTGAAGCACTTTCACCGCCACGCGCCGCCAGTAGGTACCTTCCGGATGGTGGAAATAATCGCGGCCGTTGACCCGGGTGAAGCCCCAGTAAATGCCCGTCTGGTGCTTGTGGTGGCCGGGGCTGTATTCGGTCAGCAGGCCCTTGCCGTCGGGAGCCTGAACCGGGTGCAGGTACGGCCGGAAGTCGGGTTTCGCGTTCTGCACCAGAATGGGCTGCGAACCGCCCGGCCGCAGGACCGAAATCGTCCCGGCGGCCTCGTCCTGCACCAGACGCAGCTCGACGACCAGGGCGCCAGGACGGGTGGTTTCGCTTTCGGGCCTCAGGTGGTACATCCATCCGAAGACAAACGTGACAAACGAAAAAAGAAAGGTCCACGGTTTCAGCATACGGTCGTCAGGGTTTGGAAGCTTGTCGGTCCCTTGCGAGTCCGACTGTTTTCCGTAAAAGCCCTTTGCGTCTGCTTTATAACTGCCTGAACATAAACTTACCACGCCGGTGTAAGCCCGCGCTTAATTCATTTATATTTAGAAAACCAACAACAAATTCAATACTAGCATGAACACGTCCGTCACACCGATTCTCCGGATTTTCGATTACGCCAAGACCAAAGAATTTTACGTTGACTTTCTGGGCTTTACCATTGACTGGGAACACCGTTTTGAAGAAAATATGCCGGTGTACCTGTCCGTTTCCTCCGGCCCCGTCACGCTGCACCTCTCGGAACACCATGGCGATGGTTCGCCCGGTGCCCGCGTCCGGATACACACCCCGACGTGGAGCAGCTTCAGGCGCAGTTACTGGCTAAAAAATACAAATACATGAGGCCCGGACTGGAAGAAACGCCCTGGAATACCGTGGAGATGACGGTTGTCGATCCGTTCAACAACCGTCTGACGTACTGGCGGGAAAAGTAAACCGGATCAGCGCCGCCGCGTCGAACGCTTCACGGGCCGGGCCGCCTTGCCGCCCGGCAGCCACAGGCCACCGCTGAGCGTCACGCCGCGAACGTGGGCGTATTCCCGGCGGCCCGGCCCCAGCCAGGTATCCTGAAAACGCAGCTCGGCGTAGAGCGGCAGTTTGGTCTGCCGCCACAGGTAGCCCACACCCAGCGCCAGTCCCAGCCGAACGCGGTCGGAGCCCTGCCAGGCGTAGTTGTAACGGACGAAATCGTCATCATCGTCCCGGTAAGCCCCGTACATCCACACTTCGGCCATCGGCCCCGCCAGCAGATAAGCTCCCTGCCGCAATGAATTCACGTAATACTTGAAGGTAACGGGTATCTCCAGGCTGGTGGTATAGCCTGAATAAATCCGGCGGCTGACGTACTTGCCGCGCGGATTGACGTAAACGACGTGTTCGCTCCGCCAGCCGCGGGTCGTGAAGGCCAGTTCGGGTTGCAGCGCCCAGTGACGGGTCAGCGGAAACTCCACGGGAACGGCCAGCGTGAAGCCCGGACGATAGGGCTCGGGGTCGTAGTCGCGGGGGTAGTAGAGGCTCGAAAACGTAAGGCCTGCCCGGAGACCCACGCGGGCCGACTGGGCCTGAGAAGAGAACGTGACGCCGAGCGCCAGCAGACAGAATAGAAGCTTTTTCATAACGGTTACGGAGAATAATTGCCTGATTAACGGACAAAAGTAAGCCTTCTGTATGAAGGAATGAAAAGCGCCAGCGCCTCCCGAGCACCGGCCGGAAGGTCTGGTCTTTAAACAATGCTATGAATCAGTCGGTTAGTATTTGGCTCTTTAATTATACTCAACAATGAAAAAAACCGTGCTTCACGGCCTGTTGACGGCCTTTCTTCTGTTTAATTTTTTTGAGGCAACTTCCCAGAGTACCACCGCTTCGGTGAAAACGGGCGCGTCTTCGGCCAGCCTGCCCGCTCCTTTCGCGACCAAATCCGTAGCCCGATTCAGCAATGTCATTGGCTGGTCGAACAACAAAACACCGAAAGCGCCGGAAGGTTTTGTCGTCACCGAATTTGCCCGCGACCTGCGCAACCCCCGCTGGATTTATGTCGCCCCGAACGGCGATATTTTTGTTTCGGAGGCGAATACGGAGCCGAAAGGAACGAAAAAAGTGGCGGCGGTCGCGTCCGGCAAAGCCAAATCGCAGGAGCTGGGAAAAAGTGCCAACCGCATCACCCTGTTCCGGGATACCAACCGCGACGGCAAGCCGGACGTCCGCCAGACGTTTCTGGAAGGCCTCAACCAGCCGTTCGGCATGCTCGTCCTGAACAACAGTTTTTACGTGGCCAATACCGACGGTCTGCTGCGGTTTCCGTACAAAGCCGGACAGACGAAAATGACGGTTCCCGGCAAAAAAATCGTCAATCTCCCGGCGGGCGGCTACAACAACCACTGGACGCGGAACCTGCTGGCGAGTCCGGACGGCAGGAAGATTTACATTTCGGTCGGGTCGGGCAGTAACGTAGGCGAAAACGGCATGCAATACGAGGTGCGCCGGGCCGCTATTCTGGAAGTCAATCCCGACGGCACAGGTGAACGCATCTACGCCGACGGGCTGCGCAACCCGGTCGGCATGGACTGGCTGCCGGGCACGCGCACGCTCTACACGGCCGTCAACGAGCGGGACGAACTGGGCGACGAACTGGTGCCGGATTACCTCACCAGCGTCCGGCAAGGCGGTTTCTACGGCTGGCCTTACGCCTATTTCGGGAAGACGGAAGACCCGCGCCGCAAAGGCGAGCGGCCCGATCTGGTCAAAAAGAGCCTTGCCCCGGACGTGGCACTGGGCGCGCACACGGCCTCGCTCGGACTGGCGTTCTACGACCAGAAGGCATTTCCGGCGCGCTACCGGAACGGCGCGTTCATCGGCCAGCACGGCTCCTGGAACCGGTCGCAGCTGTCGGGATATAAGGTGGTATTTGTGCCGTTTTCGAACGGGAAACCGGGTAAGCCGGAGGATTTCCTGACCGGCTTCATCGCCGATCTGGAAAAACGGGAAGTCTATGGCCGCCCGGTCGGCGTAGCCGTGCTGCCGGATGGCTCTATGCTGGTGGCGGATGACGCCGGCAACCGGATCTGGCGAGTTGCGAAGAAATGAATAGTTAAGAATTAAAAGTTAAAAGTAAGGCTCCGCTCGTTCAGGATTCTAACGAAGCGGAGCCTTACTTTTAACTTTTAATTCTTAACTCTTAATTCATAACTTCTTGCGGTTTCGGTTCGTCTTCGTACATCGACGTATCGACCGCTTTGAAGCGGGACATAAAGGAGTACATGGCCGGGATGACGTACAGCGTCAGGATCAGCGAGAACATGATGCCGCCGACGATCACGATCCCGAGCGGCATCCGGCTTTTCGAGGCGGCCCCCAGCGCCAGCGCAATCGGCAGGGCCCCGAAGGCTGTCACGAGGCTGGTCATCAGAATCGGGCGCAGACGCATGGCCGACGCTTCGATGGCGGCTTCTACCTTGCCCAGGCCCTCTTTCCGCTTTTCGTTCGCGAATTCCACGATCAGGATTCCGTTTTTCGTCACCAGACCAATCAGCATGATGATGCCGATCTGGGAGAAAATGTTCAGCGTCTGGTTGAACATCCAGAGCGAAAGCACCGCCCCGGCGATAGCCAGCGGCACGGTAATCATGATGATGAACGGGTCCGTAAAGCTTTCAAACTGGGCCGCCAGAATAAGGTAAATCAGCACCAGCGCCAGCACGAATGCGAAAAGCGTGTTCGACGAGCTTTCGGCAAAGTCGCGGGACGCCCCGGACAGAGCCGTCTGGAAAGTCGGGTCGAGGGTCCGCTGGGCGATGGCGCGCATGGCCTCCACCCCGTCGCCGATGGTCTTACCCGGTGCCAGACCGGCCGACACCGTTGCCGACTTGAAGCGATTGTAGTGGTACACCTGCGGCGGGCTCGACACTTCCTGGAACTGCACGAGGTTGTCCAGCTGCACCAGTTCGCCCCGGTTGTTGCGGACGTAGAACGCCTGCAAATCCACCGGTTCGTCGCGGTTTTCGCGGTCCACCTGACCAATGACCTGGTACTGCTTCCCGTTCATGAGGAAGTACGCCAGACGACGGTTGCTGAGTGCCAGCTGGAGCGTCTGGGCCACGTCCTGCACCGACACGCCAAGGTTGGTCGCCCTTTCCCGGTCGATGGAGATGTTCAGCTCCGGTTTGTTGAATTTGAGATCCACGTCCACGCCCTGAAAAGTGGGGTCTTTCTGGGCTTCTTCCAGAAACTTCGGCAGGTGTTCGCGCAGTTTCTCGAAATTCAGGTTCTGAATCACGAACTGCACCGGCTGGCCACCGCCCCGGCCCACCTGAATCGTCTGCTCCTGAACGGGCAGCATCCGGGCGTCGGGGAAGCGTTTCAGATTTTTGTTCAGGTAATCGACAATGTCCTGCTGGCTGCGCTGCCGCTCATTGGGCTCGGTCAGGTTCAGGAACACAAAGCCCGAGTTCACCGCGCCCGCGCCCGAGAAGCCCGGTGCCACGACGCTGAAGGTCAGCTTGGTTTCCGGAATCGAGTCCAGCACAAACTGGGTCACGCGCTCGGTCAGGTTGGTCATGGCCTCGTAGCTGGTTCCTTCCGGTGCCGTGATCGGAATCCGAATCCGTCCGCGGTCTTCCAGCGGGGCCAGCTCCGATTTCAGCGTAGAGCCAAGTCCCAGAATCAGGGCCAGACAGGCCGCAATCATGGCAAAGGCCCAGCGCCGCTTTTTCATAAATCCGGTCAGCGACGAGCGGTACGATTCGTCCAGTCGCCGGAAGAACGGCTCGGTCTTTTTATAAAACCACGAGTCCTTGCCGTGTCCTTTGGTCGTCAGTTTCACGCTCAGAACGGGCGTCAGCGTCAGGGATACGAACGCCGAAATCAGCACGGCGCCCGCCACGACAATACCAAACTCCCGGAACAGGCGTCCGACGAAACCTTCGAGGAAGATAATCGGCAGAAACACGACCGCCAGGGTAATGGACGTGGCGATAACGGCGAAGAAAATCTCGTTGGAACCTTCCTTGGCCGCCTTTTTCGGGTCCATGCCTTCTTCAATCTTCTTGAAGATGTTTTCAGTCACCACAATCCCGTCGTCCACCACCAGACCGGTTGCCAGCACGATACCCAGCAGCGTCAGCACGTTGATACTGAAGTCGGCCACGTACATGATGAAGAACGCCCCGATCAGCGACACCGGAATGTCGATCAGCGGTCGGAAGGCAATCAGCCAGTCGCGGAAAAACAGGTAGATCACCAGCACGACGAGCACAAACGAAATCAGCAGCGTTTCGCCCACCTCCTCGATGGCCCGCCGGACGGTTTCGCTTCGGTCGGTGCCCACGTCCATGACAATGTCGGCGGGCAGTTCGCGCTTGATGTCTGCCAGACGCTTATAAAATTCGTCGGCAATATCGACGTAGTTGGCTCCCGGCTGCGGAATCAGCACCAGAATCACCCCCGCGGCATTGTTCTGCCGGGAGGCCGTTTCTTCGTTTTCCGGTCCCAGTGTGGCGTACCCGACATCCTTGAAGCGGATGATCTGGTCGTTGGTCTGCCGGATGATGAGGTTGTTGAAATCCTCCTCCGTGCGCAGACGGCCCACGGCCTTTACGGTCAGTTCGGTGTTGTTTCCGTAAATTTTCCCGCCCGGCAGTTCGACGTTCTGCCGGTTGAGGGCATCCTGCACATCCTGCGTCGTGAGCGTGTAGGCCGACAGCTTCAGCGGGTCGATCCACAGGCGCATGGCGTAGCGCTTGAGTCCGTAGATGGTCACCTGGCTGACGCCGGGAATGGTCTGCAAACGCTCCTGCAGGACGTTTTCGGCATAGTCCGACAGCTGCATGGGGTCGCGCGTCGTACTTTGCACCGGAAGAAAGATAATCGGATCGGAGTTGGCGTCGGCTTTGGAAACGACCGGCGGGGCGTCGATGTCGAGGGGCAAATGCCGCTGCGCCTGTGCCACCTTGTCCCGAACGTCGTTGGCCGCCCGTTCGAGGTCGGCACCCAGATCGAATTCCACCGTGATCGTACTGGCCCCGAGGGCGCTGTTCGACGAGATGGTCCGGATGCCCTCGATGCTGTTGAGCGACTTCTCGATGGGTTCCGTAATCTGCGATTCAATAATATCCGGGTTCGCACCGGTATAGTTGGTCCGAACCGAGATGATCGGCGGGTCGATGGCCGGGTATTCCCGAACCCCCAGAAAAGTGTACCCAATGGCCCCGAACAGCACAATGACAATGGACATTACCATGGCCATGACGGGGCGCTTCAAACTAAGGGATGGCAGACTCATACTGTTGCAGTTATGAGTTATGAGTTATGAATTATGAGTTATGAACAGAAACAACCACCCGGCGCAACAATTCATAACTCATAACTCATAACTCATAACTGAATTTATCTCATGCTTACATTCGCTCCCGACGCGCCAGCGGCTGGTTTTTTGCCGGGTAATCCTTCCACTTTGGCAATCTTCACGGGCGAATCCGGGCGCAGAAAGTTCAGACCAGTTGTGATAACGGTATCGCCCTGCTCCAGCCCGGATGTGATTTCAACCGTGCTGGCCGAGCGGATTCCCGTCGTTACGTCGCGGAAAACCGCTTTCCCTTTGTTGATGATGGCCACCTGTTTGCCGCGCGTCTGCGGAATGACCGCCTGCGTCGGCACCACCAGGGCCCGATCGGTATTGATAATCAGATTGACTTTCGCAAACATGCCGGGCCGCAGGGTTGCTCCGGGGTTGGTGGCCCGGGCCCGGATGCGCAGATTCCGGGTCTCCTCCTCAACGCCGGGGTCGATGGCGTAGACGTTTCCTTTGAAATTCTGCCGTACACCGTCCACCGTAAAGTCCACCACGCTGCCTACTTTGACCGAAGCGCCGTATTTCTCGGGAATCGAAAAGTCCAGTTTGAGCGAGCTGACCTGCTGAAGTCGGGCGATGAGCGTACTCGGGGAAACATAAGCGCCGGGGCTGACGTTCCGCAGACCGATCACGCCGGTAAACGGAGCCCGGATTTCGGTCCGGCGAATCTGCGCCTTGACGAGTTCAATGTCCGCCAGGGCACTTTTGAGGTTCGTCGTCACGATGTCATATTCCTGCTGGCTGATGCCGCCGCGCTGAAGCAGCTGGCGGTTCCGTTCTTCGGTCCGGCGGGCGTTTTCCTCCTGAACATAAAGCTTCTGGAGCTGGGCGCGCAGGTCCGCATCGTACAGCTTGATCAGCAGGGCCCCTTTCTGGACAGACCGCCCTTCCTGAATATTCAACGTAACAATCCGTCCGGCCACTTCCGGATAAATATCAACCTGTTCGGAAGCCAGCAGGGAGCCGCTGGCCACCACCTGTTCCTGAATGCTGGTCGGTGCCACGATAAAGCCGCTGACGGCCGCCGTCTGTCCGGCCCCGGGTCCGCCCAGGCCGCCGCGACCGGCCGCACCTTTGCCACCCCCTCCTGCCTGGCCGCCGGGACCACCGGCGCCGGGTGCGGGTTTCAGGATTTTGTTATACACAATAATGCCGCCCACGACGACAACCAGTAAACCAATAGCAATCCACCTTTTCACGGGATATCCTACTAAGTAAAGATTAACGGACGCTTCGTGCGCCCGGATTGGAATAGGCAAAGGTTGTACTCCTACTGCCAATTATCCAATTTTTCAACCATCAAGATAGCCATAATGTTCGCTTTCCGCTCCCCGAATCGACGGATACCGGGATTTGGTCGATGAATATCGACAAAGGCCCAACCTTCCGAAACGACAAAGCGGCAAAGCGGGACTTTCCGTCCTCCGCTTTGCCGCCTGGCACTTCTCTGACTTTCGACCCGTCAGGGCTTCTTATTTTTTCAAAACTTTCAGCGTCTTCAGCACGTGCGCATCGTTGGAAATACTCAGTAAGTAGACGCCCGCCTGGAGGTTCAGCGACTGAACGGGAATGCGGATGGTCTGCCCGGAAATCTGAACGTCGCCGCGCGCAATGACGAAGCGGTTGCCCTGCAAAGAGGCCAGCGAAAGCTGCACCGACTGCGGATCGAACAGGGTCGGAATGGTCAGCGTCACGTGGTCTTCCACCGGGTTGGGATACAGCGACCAGCTCGCCTGTACCGGCTCCGAAGCCAGTCGCCCGGTGAGTCCGCAGGCGAAGTTGACCATCACGGAATCAACGAGTTGCTGCGAATTGGCGAAGCGGACCACCACCGAACGCGCGCCCTCTTTACGCAGCGCCTGCGGAATTTCCCAGTCAAATCCGTGCAGACCGTTGTCCATCAGGCGCGTGGCCAGATCGGGGCGGTTCAGGTTGGCGACGGTGGTTCCGGCCAGTTTGCCGTCAAGATAAATGTCCACCGAAACGGCGGTATAGCTCTGGTTCAGGTCCGCGGCCCAGCCCCGGATTCGCTGGCAGTCCACGCTTTCGACCTTTCCTTCCGGCCAGCCGTACACGCTCACCTGCGGCGCCGGTTCCGGGCTGGGCATGGGGTCGGCGTTCGGCGAGGGCGTGGGCGTCATGTCGCAGAGGTAAGTTGCCGTCGGTTTGGTGAGCGGGGTCATGCCGCCGGAAAAACGGGCTTCCACCGCGTGATTGCCGGGCGTCTGAAAGCTCTGCGGAATAACGAAGGAAAAGCCGTACCGGCCGTTTCCGCCGATGCGGGTGCCGATGTCGGTGCGCAGGGCGCTGGCTTCCAGCGTTCCGGCCAGCTGGCCGTCAATAAAAATCCAGACCCAGACCGGGCTGGTCAGGTCGTTGCGGTTGGCCGCCCATCCCCACACCCGGCCGCAGTCGGCGCCTTCGAGCTCCCCTTCCAGACGGGTGGTTTGCTGGGCGGGATTCGTCGTGTTCGTCACCGGCGAGGGCTCCAGAAGCGGAGGTACCGGAGCCGTAGTGGTAGTGCCGCAGCGGGTTGTAAAGTTAAAAGTCGAGAGTACCCCGGCCTGCCGTACCCGCAGCGTCAGCGTGACGCCCAGGCGAACGGAAGCGGGCAGAATGAAATTCGGCGACGTCTTCCAGGTACCCAGCCCTTCGATCATGTATTCCTTCAGCTCGGTGCCCCCTCCAGTGGTGTTGATGGTCAGTCCGCCGGTCTCGCAGTCGTAGGTCGGGGCGGTCACCACCAGCGGCGTTTGCGGCTGCGGATTCGGATTCGGGTTGGTTTCCGGCGTCGGAGTCGTTGCCGGGCTGGTCGAGGAATTGAACGGAACGGGCAGCGGCAGGTACGGCACCGAACGGGCGAAGAAAGCGTCCGTCAGGGCATCGGCCCACAGCCGGGCCGCCTTCATCTGGCCGCTCAGGGCCAGGTGGATGTTGTCGTAGCGGTCCGTGCGGTCCAGACCCGCATCGTAGTCCGGCCCGGCAAAGCAATGCGGCGTTGCAATCATCCGCTCCTGCACCCGGCGAATGTGAAACTGCGGGTTGGTCGACAGGTACGGCGTAGCCCGGTTGACCACGCAGGCCAGCTGGCCAAAACCAAGGTCGGTCCGCGCCTGATTTACCCACGTTTTATAGTTGTTCAGCAGAATGTCTTCGGCCTTCTGCGGCGTATCGTTTTGTCCCTGGTCGGAGAGAATGGCCCGGACGCCTGTCTGTTTGATATACGTCAGCAGCGCGTTTTTCAGGTTAACGTACGGCATGCCGATGGATGCGTTCACGAAACCGTGCTCAAACGGCTGGCCCTGCGACGAAAGCGCCCAGTGTTCGAGGCTCGTTCCGCCGAAAGCGGCGTTAAAAATAAGAACGGGCACGTTCAGACGGCGGGCCAGATTGTCGCCGAACTGGCCCCAGAAATAAGCATTGTATCCAAAAGGAGCCGCCGCGACGCCGGTGCCGTAATGCGCGAAGCCGGGCGTCGGCAGAAATTCGGGTTTTGCCGTGCGGTCGTACTGGTCTTTGCGGGCCGGGTCGTTCAGCGGAATGGCGCTGACGCGGTCGTCTTCGGCTCCGGCAATGGTGTTGGGATCGCCCTGCGCGACGGAATGGCCACAGATAACGAACACTTCACCGGCCCCGACCCGCTCCACGAGCGAAGAAGTCAGGATGCCCGAACCGGCCACGGCCCGCACTTCGAGGTCGTACCAGCCGCCGGTCATGGTGAGCTGGCCTTTGAAGGTGCCATTGACGGGACTCATATCGATTACCGTCCAGTTGACGGCCGTACCGATGCCGCTGACGCGCGGGATTAGACGGGCTTCGATCCGGGTTGCATTTGCCGGACATGACCCTTTGATGGGAAGAACCGCCTGGTTGGCGTTGTTACGTTGATAGACGGCGCGTTGGACAGGGCTTTGCACCACCACCTGAGCCATCAGCCAGGTTGGTAAGCATAACAATGCCCCTAACAGGTAGGAGTATTTGTTTTTCATAACGGGTTACGGTGAGCAATTACCAGACAAAAAGCAAATATGAAGCCAAAGACGTCTACCGTCCCATTAATTCGCTTTAATGTGTTGATGGGAACCGCGGGACGGGCATAAAGCAAAAAAGTCGCCGTCCGTAGACAAGCGACTCTATATTAAAAAGTTATAATATGAAATCAATTCTGCTTTGGCACGGAAAGTTGGGCGTTTCCGCCGCTGCGACGCAGCTTTTTCGCGCAGATTACCGCCTTACCTTCCGCAAATCCGCTTGTAATCGCAGAATTCGCAGACTTTCTTGTCCTCGGTGCGCGTAAAAGGCTTTTCCGGATCAAACAGTTCCGCGATTTTCTGCCGCAGCAGCGCCTCGGTCTGCGCCACGTAATCGGCCGCTGTGCCCAGGCTCACGGTATTGCGGATGAATCCCTCGGGCAGGTTGCGGAACGAATAAAACCCGGCTTCAACGGCCGTATCGGGTCCGGCGGTCCAGCCGTTGAACGTCAGCACTCCCTCCTGCACCAGTTTTTTGTAAACGAGGTATTCGTAGAGCCACAACTGCCGCGTTTTATCGAATTCGCTGTTGTTCAGGAGGTCGTCCGTCCCACCGGTTTTGACCTGTTTTTTGTCCACCTTCCCGGTCTTGTAGTCGGCCACGCGGATGATGGCCCTGCCGTTCTTGGTCAGCTTCTCCACCCGGTCGATTTTCCCGGCGATGCGCACCCGAATCACGCCCTGGGCCGTCGGGACGTCCAGAATCGTGTCCCATTCCTGTTCGGTCTGAAGCACCTCCAGACTGCCGTTGTAGTCGGTTTCCTGTTTCCGGTGAAAATCGAGCAGCAGTTTTTCGGCGATATTGTACAGCAGAAAATTCATACCGGCGTCGCGTTCCCGTTTGCCAAACAGGACGGTGTACTGTTCTTCCAGCACCTTCCGGATCACCGCTTCATCGACCGGCTCGCCTTTCATCCGGTAGTCCACATCCAGGTGTTCGAGCACGGCATGCACCCAGGTCCCGAACTCATCGGCGCCGAGCTGTTCTTCCACCTCGTCATCTTCCTTGACCTGGATGACGCGGCTGAAATAATACCGCAGGGAACAGCTCACGAAGTAGTTCAGATGGGTCGGATAAAGCCCGCCGCGCACCCGGATTTTGCCGTTTTTCTCCTCAACCCGCGCTTCGAGCATGCTGCGCAATTCGGCCAGCACACTGTCGCTTTTGGGAATCACCAGGTTGTCGGCTTCGACCGTCGGGAGGGGTTCGGGAACGGGCAATGGTGCGGGCTCCGGACTCCCAAACCGAACGATGGGATAGCTGATTGTCAGGCTGTTACTCGCCTTTTGCTTCAGTTCATGTTCAATTTGCCGGATAAAGCGGCTGGGCTCGCCCTTGCTGGTTCCGTAGGCGTCGGGAGAGGTCACGTACAGCAGCACCACTTCCCTGGCCCGCTGCAGCAACCGGTAAAAGTGGTAGGCCATCACCGACTCCTGATCCTGATAAGTCGGCAGTCCCACTTCCACGCAGGCATCGAACGGAATGAGCGAATTGAGGTGCCGCGACTGTGGCAGCACGCCTTCGTTGACCGACAGAATGATGAGCCGGTCGAAGTCCAGCGCCCGCGTTTCGAGCATCCCCATCACTTGGAGGGCGCTGGCTCCTTCGCTTTCGAACGGGATGCTGGTTTGCCGGATCAGCTCGTACAGAAACTGCTTGAAACTCCGGATGTCGATGAGTTCGCGGCGGTCGTCGCGTTCGAGCGTCGTTTCGAGCTGGTGCAGCAGATTCTGGAACAGAAACAGGTATTCTGTTTCGATGGCGTCCGGCTGGTTGGCGTACACCTGACTCAGCAGGTCGATGAGTTTGTAAAACTGATGGACGATGTCGAGCGGCTTTTCGGGTCGCCAGCGCCGGAACAGCACCCCAAAAAGCTCAGTGTTTTCGCCCATTTCGATCAGGTCCGTTTCGCTCAGGTAAACCCGGTTTTCGGTCCTGATCTTGTGCATCACCCGCCGAAGCAGCGTGGGCGTTTCGGGGTCCTTTTCGGGCAGAAACGCCTGTTCGTACTGCCGGATGAACGGGTGGCTGAGAACCTTCGTGACGTGCCGGTGGTTGAATTTGGGCACCCGCACCACTTCACCTTCCTTCGTGCGAAACTCGGCGATGGTCCGCTGCATTTCAAACAGGGCGTCGATGAGCGTAAACAGCATCGAGTTCCGCAGCGACAGGCCCATCGTGACGTTTAGTTCGCTGACCGACTCACCCAGGGAGTACAGCACCGGGAGCAGCAGCGTTTCGTCGCCGAGGACCAGCGCCGTCTGGGTAGTATCGTCGGGCGCTTTCTCCCGGTTCCATTCTTCGTACAGGTGCCCGGCTACTTTGGCCTGCATGCTGGCGTTGGGCACGCCGATGATGCTCATGTGTTTGGGCGCCGTCAGGGCTTCCTCCTCCCAGTTCCACGGACCGCTCCAGGCTTCTTCCTTGTAGCGGCGCAGGAGTCGCCCGGCTTCCTGGCGGCGGGATTTCATGTAGTATGCATCCGAATCCCAGAGCATTTCGGCCTTCTGCGCCTTGACGAGCGTTCTGACCACGTCCTCCTCCGACCGGCTGAGTGCGTTGAATCCCACGAAATACAGCTTTTCGTAGGCCGGATTATCGCGCACGAAGCCCTCGATGTTGTCGGCCAGCATGCGGTAGGCCATGCCCCGGTACGCCATGCCCTTGGCCTCCAGCCGTTCCCGAAGCGTGAAGTAGGCCGCCTGGAGGTTGTCGAAAAGCTTGAAGTATTTTTTGGTTCCGGCCGTTTCGACATTTGGCATTTTGCCCGCCGGGAGGTCGAGCCGCCAGCGTTCGATGGCTTTGGCCGCCGAGAGGTAGCTGAACAGCTCGGACGGATTGATGCGGTACTGGTCGATGCGGTCGAGGTCGTTGAGCAGGATGGTCGCCCAGTTCATAAACCGCCCGAATTCGAGCGCTTCGTCCAGTTCGCGGAAAACTTCGTAAAGTTCAAAGAGCAGGCTGACCGGATCGATGAGCTGCACCCCGGCGGCCTGCATGATGAAATCGTCGACGGCCAGGGCGTGCGGCGACAGAAACGGCTGGTCGGACTGCCGGGCCAGTTCCTGCTGGAAGGTTGTCACGGCGCGGCGGGTCGGCAGGATGACCCAGACGTTGTCCATCCGGGTGCCGTGTTTTTCAAAAATATATTGGGCGGATCGTTGAAGAAATGACTGCATCAAAGCAAATGCGGGAACGCTAAGGTTATTGCAAAATACGCAAAGATTTACTCGTTCCTGACTTTATTTTCCGGAAAGCAAGCCAGCACGGCCTTCAATGAAACCGGTCGGCCCGCACTTCCAGGTTCCGCATGATGTCGGCTTCGGCTTCGAGCAGTTCTTTCCAGCGGGCCCAGACCTGTTCTTTGGGCAGGTATTCTTCGGCGAGTTCGATGAAATTGCGATAATGTCCGGCTTCCGAAATCATCAGCTCCCGGTAAAATTTACGCAGACTTTCGTCGGCAATGTTCTCCGAAAGCAGCTTGAACCGCTCGGCGCTGCGAGCTTCGATGAGGGCGTTGAGCAGGAGTTTTTCCATCAGCTGCTCGTTGCGGTCGGGCGACTTCCGCAGGACCTGCTGAAGCTGGTTCACGTACTCGTCTTTGCGCTGTCGCCCCAGCGGAATACCCCGTTTGCGCAGTTCTTTCAGCACCCGCTGAAAATGCCCCCACTCCTCGGCCACCACGGGTGTCAGCACCTCCACCAGCTTTTCGTGTTCGGGATACTGCACGATCAGCGAAATGCAGGACGAAGCCGCTTTCTGCTCACAGAAGGCGTGGTCGATCAGAATGTCGCCGAGGTTCATTTCGGCAATATTGACCCAGCGCGGGTCGGAAGGAAGTTCAAGTCCGAGCGTAGTTATAGACATGTTCGGCGCTGTTTTTCAGGGCTATACAATCAATTTTTCACCGTTCCAGCGGTAAGGAGAAGTTCCGGCCTGGTGGTAGCCGCCCAGCCAGCGTTCCGCCGGTGCATGCGGCTTGCGGCCCGTGGCAATGTCGGCTCCTTCGGGCGTCAGTTCGACCTGATGGTCCGTGCGGCGCAGCAGGTGCGGACTCATGCCGCGGATGTACTGCATAACTCCCACGTCGCCCATTCCGAACAGATGGTCCTGGTGCAGAAAACGCCGCACCAGTTCGGATTCCGGCATCGGCCCTTCCAGCACGATGGTCAGCAACTGCGTTTCGATCAGGTTCAGCCCGTTGCCGACAAACGGAAACCGCTGGAGGTGCGCCCGCAGCGCTTCGGGCAGATACGGCAGGTTGCCAAACGTCGCTTCGGCCGCCAGAAACTTCGGAATCGCCAGCGGGTCCGGTCCGGCGTAGGCAAACCAGGCGCGGGAAGCCAGGGCCAGATCGGCGTCCGTCAGCGTCCGGCGCTGGGCGTACAGGGTTCGAAACTGCCCGCCGTTCAGCTGGCCGATGCCTTTGAAGGCCGGATCGGGACGGAACTCGTCAACGTGGATGATGGACAGTTTTATGCCTCCCCGATCAATCCGTTCCAGCCGCATGAGCAGGAAAATGAGGTTGATCTGGCAGAACAGGTCGTGTTCGAACCACAGCACCACTTCGTCGTAGCGGGTCAGGTGCTGCAGCCGGTCGAATTCGCGGACCACCTGCTGGTCGTACGAGGCGGCTTCCGGCCCGCCGATGTAGTGGCGGCGGATATCCCAGAATTCGGTCATGCCCGCATCGGCCCGTACGGGTCCTTCAGACAGCATTTCGCGCCAGACCAGCACGTCGTCACCGGCAAAACCGGCTTCCTGAAACGGCCGCAGCGAAGCGTCACCGTTGAGAATGTGGAGAGTCATAATTTGTCCGTTTTTGTTTCTCCGGTTCGTCCCACGGAATAATTCACCGATAACCCACGATATAACCAACGGAATAGCCCACGGAATAGTCCACGGCTTCAGCCGTGGGTGGGTGGGGTAGGTAACCCAGGTTATTTTATCCGTCTCGCGGCGGAAACAAACCGTTTAAACGGTTTCGGGCGGGGCCATTTCGGGTTCCGCGTTCCACGCCACGGGGTCCCACGGTTGAAACCGTGGGCTATGCGTGCGTTGATTGGAACGAAACCGGTTTTGTCGGCAACGTATTTTTAAATCTTCCTTTTAATCAAACAGCAGCCAGTGCACGCCAAACCCAAACGCCCGCCGCATGGTGTGGAAATACGGGGCCGTAAAATCGCCGACGTTGACGAAGCCCTGGGCCACGTGCGAGAATTTTACAAACAGCCGAACCCGATTGATGCGGGCGTTCACAAACACATCGCCCACCAGGTACGGAGGCAGTTCAAAGCGGTTTTGCAGAAAATACTGCTGCGTCAGCGGCATGTACCAGTCGGCAAAATACGACGACTTGTAATGCACATCCACGCCCGCCTGCAGGAACAGCCGCTTGGCGTACAGAAAATCCTGCTGAAGACGCAGATTGGCAAAAAGGCGGGGAATCCGGATCACATCGTCCCGCGAAACCACCGTGTAATACCCCTGCCCCACTATAGCAAACTTCCCGGCCGTGAACCGCAGTCCCAACCCGGTTCGCAGGATGCTGAATGCCCCGCTGAGCTGCCGTGGCCGCGCCAGCGTGTCGAAATAAATGTAGTTCGTCAGCAGGTAATAATCCAGACCCGGCTGTAAAACCAGTTTATTCACCCGCAGATTGATCTGCCCGTAGGCGTGCTGGGTGCCGCGCAGGCCCAGATTCGGGTTGTTCCAGCGCATGACGTTGCTGACAAAACGCTCCTGAAGCAGGGTCGGAGAAGCAAAAACGCTTTCATAACCGGCCGTAATCAGTTTCGTTTCCAGTTGGCCCTTCAACCGGAAATCCCGGGCGACGGAGTATTCGGCCTCGACCGTCACCCGGCTCAGGCTGTCGGGGAAATAATAACCGAGCCAGCCGCCGATGAAGTTTTCAAAACGGTTTTGCCGGTACGTGCTGTCCTGCAGCCGGTTCAGGTTAAACTGTCCGTTCAGCCGCATCACCCGGGGCCGTATCCACGCCCGGTAGTTGAACCCCTTCAGACGTCCCCGCGTCGCCGTTCCTTTGATGCCAAACTGGTTTTCGACGAGCAGAAACCGGGTATCCTGCCGGATGGCCGAACTGTCGAACGGCGTCTGGCCGACAAGCAAATCGCCCGGAAGGCGGTAAAAATTGAACACTGTATCCGTAAGGGTGGTCCTGAACGTCTCGGCCTCGTCGCGGTACTGGTAATGCTGGCCCTGCACATCAATCGTGTGGTAGGCCTGGAATCCCGGCGCGACCACATACTGCTGGTAGAGGTGCAGGTCGTTGCGCTTTTCGGACGAGTTGACGCCCGCGGGCAGAATGGAAGGCCCGTCGTAGATGTCCCGCAGCGAATCAAACCGGGCCTCCGCCAGACCGCCCTGTTCGACAAGCCGGTGGTTGAGGTTGCTGTAATGCGCCAGCAGCGTGTATTTCTTGTCTTTTGAGCGATAATTTCCGTGGAAAACAAAAGCCCAGTTTTCGGCCAGCCGCTGGTTGCGGTTAGACGCCGCGTTCTGCCCAAACTGCACATCGGACGTAAACCGCTGGATGTTAAAACCCAGATTCAGACGCGGATTGAGGTTCTGGGTGAACTCGAACCGCAGGATGTTCTGGTCGCGTCCGCCCGCCACATAATACATGTTTGTGAAGGGCGATTTGGTGTCGAAATACCGGATTTGCTGCGTCTGGTAGGCATACGGACCAAAGGCGTTCAGTCCCGGACGCGTCCCGACCACCGGCGTTTCGTAGAAAACCGGGCGGAGCGGCGTTCCGAGGTTGCCCAGATCGACCAGCAGGTTTTCGCTCGCCTGCACAAAACTGTAGCGGTGCGTGCCTTCGATCGTGGTATCGACGGTGTACAGTTTCTGGCGGTCGTAGAGCAGGTCGCTTTCCAGAAAAAACCGGGTCGTGCGCGGCCCGTAGATCATCTTGGTGGAATCGTCGATGACCGCCCCCCCGGACCCGCGACCGGCACCGGGGCCACCCGAGCGCCCTCCAAAGCCGCCCGAACCGCCGCCCAGACCGCCCGGCAATCGCGTAGGAAATTGGGCCTGTACGGCCTGGCTGCAACTTATCAGAATCAGTAGAATGCGTAGGATTCGAAACATCAGCGCAAAAATAAGGAAAAAGCCCGGTGCCCGCTTGTCTGGCGGCAAAGCGGACGGCCTTGTCCGCGGGCTTTTAAGAATTCTTAACGAATGGTCGCCGCAGGAGTTGTAAAAATTCTGCTTCGCGGTTCAGAAACTGCACTTCGATGGGCAGGTAAAAAAACCGCGACAGGTCGGCCCCGCTCTCCTCCAGCAGCGGGGCCAGCTTCACAAAATCCTTCTCCGTCGTCAGATACAGCCCCTCCGCCGTATCCAGTTTTTTAAGGTCTTTCGGCGCGAACCGGTAATGGTCCGGAAAGTCCAGATGCTCGCGGAAAGTATCGGCATAGTCTTTCTTTAGATAATCGACCAGCGGCCTGGGGAACGCAATTCCGGTCAGCAAAGTAAATGGCGTATCGGCCGGCGTTTGCCGGGGCGTTCCTCCGAAAACCACCGGCTGCCCGTACTGGATTCCGGCGAAAAAAACGGGCACTTCCGGACGAAGGTAGGGCGCCAGTTCCAGCCGGATTTGTTGCTGCTCGGCTTCCCGGAGCAAATCCGGGCATTTGGTCACCACCACGGCATCGGCCCGGCGGGCTCCGTGTCGCCGCTCCCGCAGCCGCCCGCCCGGAAACGGGTAATCCCTGAAAAACAATCGGTTATAATCGGTCAGCAGAAGCGTGAGGTCGGCCTGTACGGGGCGGTGCTGGTAGGCATCGTCCAGCACAATCGCCCGCAGATCCGGTCGGGCGTCCAGCAGTCGGGGAATGGCTTCGGCGCGTTTTTCGCCCACGGCCACCGTGACCGCCGGGCCATGTTTGCGGTAAAGCAGCAGCGGTTCGTCGCCTACGGTATCGGCTGTATCGGCGGGAGTGGCCAGCCGGAAGCCTGTGGTCCGGCGACCGTACCCCCGGCTCAGCGTGGCGGCGGGACCATAGGATTGAATTTGGTGCAGGATGTAGTCCACCATCGGCGTCTTTCCGGTTCCGCCCACGGTCAGATTACCTACGCTGACAGTCGGGATGGGTGGCCGGTAAACCCGACTGATCTGTTTGTCGTACAAGTAATTACGAAAATCCGTAATTCCGCCGTAGAGCCAGCTAAGCGGACGCAGCAGCCGGGTCAGCACAAAAATTTTAGGTAATAATTTGGTAACGTTCTGTTCATAGATGTTCCAAAATTACTAATTTTAGTTTGTCGTTAACCCCGTGACTGCAACTACCCATGAGCCTGAAGGCTGATTTCATCAAACACACGCTGAACTTCAAATTTGAGGCCGGAACGTCGCGGGGCGTACTGACGGAGAAGGAGACGTATTTCGTCCGGATCCGCAACCACGAAAGTCCGCTGGTGTACGGTCTCGGCGAATGCGGCCCGCTCAAAGGCCTGAGCATCGACGACCGTCCGGACTTTGAAGAGCAGCTCAGCGAGGTGTGTGAGTTGTTCAACAGCCTTGACCTCCAGCTTTTTACCTGGAACATCCCCATCATCCTTTCGCAGCTGATTTCCAACGAATTTCCGGCCATTCAGTTCGGTTTCGAAACGGCCATGTTCGATTACATCCACGGCGGGCGGCGGGTGATTGTGGAGAATGATTTTTCCAAAGGCAGCAAAACCATTCCCATCAACGGGCTGGTCTGGATGGGCAGCCGGGAGGCCATGCTGCGGCAACTGGAAGAAAAACTGGGCGGCGGCTACACGACCATCAAGCTGAAAATCGGCGCCATTGATTTCGAGCAGGAATGCGATCTGCTGGCCTACGTCCGCTCCCGTTTCTCGCCCGAGCAGGTGACGCTGCGGGTCGATGCCAACGGCGCGTTTCATCCCGAAGAAGCCGACGAAAAACTAGCCCGGCTGGCCGGTTTCGGCATTCATTCCATCGAACAGCCCATTCGCGCGGGCCAGCACGAACTGATGGCGGACCTCTGCCGCCGTTCACCCGTGCCCGTGGCGCTGGACGAAGACCTGATCGGCCACATGGAATACGTCGATAAATTCCGGCTGCTGAAAAAGATTCACCCGCAGTTTATTGTCCTCAAGCCCACGCTTCTGGGCGGGATGCGCCACTGCGACGAATGGATCGAAATTGCCAACCGGCTGGGCATCGGCTGGTGGATCACCTCCGCCCTCGAATCCAACATCGGCCTCAACGCCATTGCCCAGTACACGGCCGGCTTCAAGAATCCGTTGCCGCAGGGCCTCGGCACCGGCCAGCTCTATCACAACAACATCGACAGCCCGCTGACGATTGCCAACGGGTACCTACACTACGATTCGCAAAAAGACTGGAAACTCGGGACCGTGGCCGCGCGGACGGGTGTGCAGGTATAATCCAAAGCATCGCTACTTTTTCAGCAGGTTGTTCTCCAGCACGTACTTCACGAGCGTGGCGGTGTTTCGGCATCCGAGTTTGTTAAGAATATTCTTCCTATGCGTATTGATCGTCAGAGGGCTTAAAAAAAGCCTTTCGGCAATTTGCTCGTTGGTGAGGCCGTCGATAATCAGCGCCGTCACTTCTTTTTCACGCTGGGTCAGTGGTTCTATGAGCGAAGCGGAGGTGTTTCGGCGCCCGGCCACGCCTTCGTAGAGGATCGCCGTCAGTTGTGGACTCAGATAAATATTCCCCTGCATAACCATTTCGAGGGCATACCGCAACTCAGCGATTCCGGTATTCTTCACCAGGTAGCCATCGGCTCCGGCCTGAAGCATCTGCCGGATGGTGCTGTAATCGCCCATCATGCTGACGGCAATAATTTTCGGCGACGTAGTGCCTTTTTTCAGCTGTCGGGTTGTGTCCAGGCCACCCATTTTCGGCATCTGAACGTCCATCAAAATGCAATCGACAGGCTGCCGATCCACAAACTCCAGCACCTCCAGCCCATCATGCGCTTCTCCGACGACCTGCCAGCCGTCGAGGCAGTCCAGCAAAATACGGAGCCCATCCAGAAACAGTTGGTGGTCATCGGCAAGCAACAGCGTACGAGGCATGTCCGTAGAATGTTTAGGAAAAGCCGGGTACGGTTTTGCGTAAAACCGTACCCGGCAGGCAAGCGACTGATTTTCCACAAAAGTTACTCAAAATAGGGGATTACTCATCCAGCCATGTTGTATGGATGTACACGTTCTGGCCATTTAAATGGTGTTGTTAGGCAGAAGGTTAGAACAAAAAGGCTGCAAATTTAACGCCCGATGCTCACGCCGCACCCATTGACGGCCCAGCGGCCGCGGTGTTGACCGGTAGTTGGAACTAAAGCGGGGTCACGGCATGAAAGGTGTTTAGTACAGTTTGAACGTACTGCAGCTGTTCGCTTCCACTTCGAACGTCGCGTCCCAGGTGTACACACCGTTCATTGAGGTAGCATTCAGCGAATGGCGCCCGGCCGTGCCGGTGTACACCAATTCTCCACCATCATTGTCGTTCCGGGCGCAGTCCGCTCCTCCCGACGTGTAGTATTTGGTAAGGGTGCCAATAGTACGGCCGTCTACTTTTACAATGACGCCTCCACCAGTAGTTCCCAAGACGGTATAGAACATAATCTCGCCGGTGTCTTCCTTGGGCGTAACCTCGTCATCTTTTTCGCATGAAGTCAGGGCGGTGAGCATTATCATGAGAAACAGTCGGCTCAGTAAACGAAGGTTAGTTTTCATACGTGTGAATGTTAAAAGGTGTTAGAATGCTGAAAATGTCAGTGATTGGACAGTTTAGGGACTACTTGCCACTTGAAGCGCCCCGGCTTGTTGAATTTTAGGTATGGCTTTTTGATTACGAGGCTGGCCAGCAGCATGCCGCTACCGGTTACGAAGACGGGCACTTCCCAGGTAAGCGGGTTTTCGTAGTACGTGTAGCCGTTGTAGGTATAAGACCCCTGATCTGCTTTGGCCCCCTGCGAAGCACCCGCAACAATCATGGCCAGTGCCCCACCGAAGCGCAGGATATTCTGGAGTGCATTCGACTGCTTATGTTTTATACCCGTAATGTTCCGAAACGGCATGTTGTACTCTGTACCGCCCGCTGTCAGCAAAAGGGTTTCGCGGGTGACGCCCAGAATACGATAGCTGGAAAAGTTGCCGCCGTAGCTGTCGTCATCGTTTTTGAGACGTACTTCGTCCCCTGCTTTAAACGTATACTGACGGCCACCGCTGAGCTTGGTTAGCACCAGTTGGTTGGCGGATCCGGACCTTTCCGTTTCTGGGGCCGCTTCCGAACCAGCCTCTGGGGGAGCCGGGGTGCCGGGAGTAGTCGAGGCCGTAAACGATTCGCTTTCGCCGTTGGCGTACACGACTACCGCAATTCGTTCTTTAAGCTGGCTGAAGATTGGGCCCGTCGGATTACTCATTTTGCGGTACCGGACTTCTTTTTCGGTTACTTCCGTAATGAGCGCTTCGATCACCGAATTATCACGCAGGTAAATGCGGTCAGCTTTGACTGCGTTCTCGGCAGGCCGGGGAGCATTCTGAGCCCGCGCCGACGGCATCCCGAACGTAAGCCAGGTGCCGGTAAGGAACCAGAGGCAATAACGTACTGCTTTCATGGCAATAGAGAGTAAAATGGTAGAGAAAGAATGTCAACCGGATACCTGCTGCACCCCTACTGCTCTGCCAGCAAGTGAGATTGCGGATGGTGGCGGATGATGGTTACAAAGCTCTCTCCCACCGGGCTGCCAAACATCATCTTAAAAGTGTAATTGAAAGCCTACTGGTTAAGGCGTAGAAACAGGGGGAAATCCATCGTTTCAAAACCGGAATTGCACCGTTTTGCAGGACTCCTGTTTTTCTGGGAAGACAAAGCGCCCGACGGCAGGTCGTCAGCCCTGCCAACTGCCTGGGCGACGTTCGGACGGCACACTAAAGTCGGGAGAAGATTGGCCCACCTGGTGAAGTTGTCGGAGTGACACTGCAATATTCCCAGAAAAGCCTTACTTTTCCAAAGAATCGTTGGCAGACCGTGCTTATTTCAAAATTTTGCATCATCTTGCCGGTTAAATTGCCAACTTTGCAATCAACAGCCACTGTCGTTGGAAAACATGAAAGAGTACATCCGACCGATTAACCGCCTTCTCGTTGCCAACCGGGGCGAAATTGCGATCCGTATCATGCGGGCCGCCACCGAGTTAGGCATCACTACCGTTGCCGTTTATACTTACGAAGATCGCTACTCGCTCCACCGGTACAAGGCGGATGAAGCGTACCAGATCGGCCGGGAAGACGAGCCGCTGAAGCCGTACCTCGACGTGGAAGGGCTGATTCTGCTGGCAAAACACAAGAAGGTTGACGCCATCCACCCCGGCTACGGCTTTCTCTCCGAAAATGTCAACCTGGCGCGGCGCTGCCGGGAAGAAGGCATTATTTTTGTCGGACCGACGCCCGAAGCGATGGAGGCCCTCGGCGATAAGGTCCGGGCCAAAAACCTAGCCATGAACGCCAACGTGCCGCTCATTCCGGATAGTCGGCTGGAGAACATGGACGTGGCGACGGCGACCTCCGAGGCGCACCGGATCGGATTCCCGGTGATGATCAAGGCGGCAGCGGGCGGTGGCGGACGCGGTATGCGCGTTGTCCGGAACCCGGACGACTTCGAAAAATCGTTCAACGAGGCCAAAAACGAAGCGAAAAACGCCTTCGGGGACGATACGATCTTCCTCGAAAAATTCATCGAGGACCCCAAACACATTGAAGTCCAGCTGCTCGGCGATACACACGGCAACATCGTTCACCTCTACGAACGCGACTGCTCCGTGCAGCGGCGGTTCCAGAAGGTCGTCGAGGTGGCCCCCTCGTTCGGACTACGGCAGGAAACCAAAAATAAACTCTACGAATACGCCCTCAAAATCGGTCGGCAGGCGAATTACTCCAATGCCGGGACGGTCGAGTTTCTGGTCGACAAGCACGAAAATATCTACTTCATCGAGGTTAACCCGCGGATTCAGGTCGAGCACACGATCACCGAAGAAGTGACGGGCATCGACCTTGTGCGGACGCAGCTGCTGGTGGCGATGGGCTACAAATTGTCGGACAACGGCATTTACATCAACCACCAGGATGAGATTCCGCTCAACGGCTACGCCATCCAGTGCCGCATCACGACCGAAGACCCCGCCAACGGCTTCAAGCCCGATTTCGGCACCATCATCGCCTACCGCAACGCGGCGGGCTTCGGCATCCGTCTGGACGAGGGCAGCTCCTACCCCGGCGTTAAGATTTCGCCTTATTTCGATTCGATGATTGTGAAGGTCTCGGCCCGCGGCCGGACGCTGAAAGGGGCCACCCAGCGCCTGAAACGGGCTCTGGTGGAGTTCCGGATCCGGGGCGTGAAGACCAACATTCCGTTCCTGATGAACGTCATCGACCACCCGATTTTCCAGCGGGGCGAGGCGCGCGTATCGTTCATCGAAAATCATCAGGAACTCTTTAACCTCCGCAAACCGAAAGACCGCTCGACTCGCGCCCTGAAGTACCTGGGCGAAGTGATCGTGAACGGAAACCCGGAAGTTAAAGTCAAACAGGAGAAGGTTTTCCGGACACCCGTAGTCCCCCTTTTCGACCGCTACGCCCCCTATCCGAAAGGCAGCAAAGACCTCCTGAAGGAGATGGGCCGCGAGAAGTTCATGGAGTACGTCCGCGATCAGAAAGGCATTCTGTATACCGATACGACTTTCCGCGACGGCCACCAGTCCTTGCTGGCAACCCGCGTCCGGACTCGCGACATGATGACGGTGGCGGAAGGCTTCGCCAAAGCCCATCCGGAACTGTTCTCGATGGAAGTCTGGGGCGGCGCAACTTTCGACGTGGCGATGCGCTTCCTGTACGAGAGTCCGTGGGAACGGCTGCAGCTTTTCCGCGAGGCCATGCCCAACCAGTTGCTCCAGATGCTGTTCCGCGGCTCCAACGCCGTGGGCTATTCGGCTTATCCGGACAATCTGATTGAAAAGTTTGTCGAAAAATCCTGGGAATCGGGCATCGACGTCTTCCGCATCTTCGATTCGCTGAACTGGGTCGAGGCGATGAAGGTCAGCATCCGGGCCGTACGCGAACGCACGGACGCCATCGCCCAGGCCGCCATCTGCTACACGGGCGACATGCTGAATCCGAAGCAGCAGAAGTATACGCTACAATATTACCTCGACATGGCCCGCCAGCTCGAAGACGAGGGCGCGCACATGCTGGCCATCAAGGACATGGCCGGGCTGTTGAAACCGCTGGCCGCCGAAGTGCTCGTGCGCGAGCTTAAGGAGGCCGTCAGCATTCCCATTCACCTGCACACGCACGATACGGCCGCCATTCAGTCGTCTACCTACCTGAGGGCTGTCGGCGCGGGTGTAGACGTGATCGACTGTTCGCTCGGTGCCCTTTCGGGCCTGACCGCCCAGCCGAACTTCAACTCGGTGGTGGCGATGCTGCAGGGCCACGAGCGCGAAAGCAAGATCAACCTGGAGTCGCTGAACGCCTATTCCAATTACTGGGAAGACGTGCGAGAATGGTACTACCCGTTTGAGTCCGGCATGAAAGCGGGCAGCGCGGAAGTGTACGAAAACGAGATTCCGGGGGGGCAATATTCCAACCTCAAACCGCAGGCCATCGCGCTCGGGTTGGGCGATAAGTTCGAGACGCTGAAAAAGAACTACGCCGTGGTCAACCGGATGTTCGGCGATATCGTGAAGGTAACGCCGTCGTCGAAAGTCGTGGGCGACATGGCGCTGTTCATGACTTCCAACAACCTGTCCGAAAAAGACGTGATGGAGCGCGGGGCCTCGCTTTCGTTCCCCGAATCGGTCAAAGGTTTCTTCAAAGGCGAACTCGGCCAGCCCTACGGCGGCTTCCCGAAAGAATTGCAGGAAATTGTGCTGAAAGGCGAAACCCCGTACGAAGGCCGCCCCAACGAACACCTCGCCCCGGTGGATTTTGACGCCGACTTTCAGGCATTTGCCGAAAAATTCCCGCAGAACGAAGGCTTCCTCGATTACCTCTCGTACAAGATGTACCCCAAAGTGTACGAGGAATATTACAAAGCCATCGAGCAGTACGGCGACGTCAGCATCATTCCGACGCCGGCGTTCTTCTACGGCCTGAAGCAGAACGAGGAAATCCTGATCGAGATCGACGAAGGCAAAAACATCCTCGTCCGGCTCCTGTTCGTTTCGGAACCGAACGACCAGGGCATGCGGACCGTTACGTTCGAACTCAACGGCCAGAGCCGCCAGGTGCCGATCCGCGACCGCTCGCTGAAAATCGACCGGCCGCAGAACCAGAAGGTCGGGAAAGCCGGTGACGTGGGCGCTCCCCTGCAGGGCCGTCTGACGCGGATTCTGGTCAAGCCTGGCGACACGGTGAAGAAGAACCAGCCGCTGTTTGTGATTGAAGCCATGAAAATGGAAAGCATCGTGGCCGCACAGGGCCCCGGCACGGTCAAGCAGGTACTGCTGAAAGAAGGCACCGTGGTGGAGCAGGACGACTGGGTCGTTGAACTGGCGTAACGCGGTTTTCCGATAAAAGCGACGGGCACGGTCTTTTGACCGTGCCCGTTTTGCTTTACTCCTGATGCACGTCTCTGAAGCGCAGCATCTCGCCCAGCTTCAGTTCTTTTTCCTCATCAAAACCGCAGGACGACTTAAATTCCTTTGGGTTCTGATACGTCCCGAAGAGCATATCCCACCAGACAATATCGCCGTAGTTGTTGGTGTGCTTGTTGTATTCGTGGTGAATGCGATGCATTTCCGGGCGTTGGAAAATGTAACCAATCCACTGCGGAGTCCGGACGTTGGTATGGTAGAAAAACTCACCCAGAGCCGTACAAAGCGTATAAATGCCTCCCGCCTCCAGATCCAGCCCGAGCAGCGTATAGACCAGCAGACTGCCGATGATCGAATTAACCGTCATTTCGAGCGGGTGTTTGTAGAACGACGTGATGACCTCAATTCGCTGCGGGCTATGGTGAATCTGGTGAAAGTGTTTCCAAAGAAAATCGACGGTATGCCGCCAGCGGTGCCACCAGTAAAAGACGAACGTAGCGATGACGTAAGCCAGCACGCCCCCGCCAACTGGCCCGACATGATCGGAAAGGTGAAATACCGAATAGGCGGAAAGCCATTTTTCCCAGCTGATGCCTGCCAGCAGGACGACAATCAATTGGACAAAGTTGATGGCCAGCACCCGGATCGTCCAGGTCGGAACGGCGGGTAATTTCCAGCCGGGAACGAGGCGTTCGAGCAGGAAACAGAACGCGAACGTAGCAAAGATGATTGGTAACATGGTTTAAGAATGAGTTGGTTGCCAATTCAAACCTCCCCCATTTTTCATTTCCAATCCTTGACAAATATCAATTTCGTCCGTCGCCGGCAAACGGTTGAGAAAGGCAGAAATGAAGTTGCACGATGGTTCGTCAGGCAGCGACTCTCGCGCTATTGCAAATACCTGCAATTATAGTAACTTACTACAAACAAACCTTTTATCCTTATGGAAGGCCAATCTTACCACAATCCGCCCCCACCTCCCCCCTATTCTTCCCTGAGCCAGTCGGACGAACGGATGTGGGGAATGTTTTGCCACCTTAGCGCCCTGGCGGGCTTCCTCATTCCGTTCGGAAACATCATTGGTCCGTTGATTGTCTGGCAAACGCAGAAAGATAAATCCGCCTTTGTGGACTTTCACGGCAAAGAGTCCCTGAATTTCCAGATCACCATGACCATCGCTTACGCGGTCTGCTTTCTGCTCTTCATCATTGCCATCGGTGTTTTTATCCTGCCGATTGTAGCCGTGGTGAGTCTGGTGCTGTTTGTCATTGCCTCCATCAAAGCCAACAACGGCGAGTACTATAAATATCCGTTTACGATCCGGTTTATTCAGTAAACCGCAGGTTTCGGGGAACAGCGTTCCTGAGTGGCAAAGCGTTTTCGGAACGAAACGTTGGCCCTTCGGGAACGCTGTTCGTTTCCCGGCCGGGCGTTTTTACACCGCTTCCGCCTTAAATCCGGCTTCGGTCACGGCCTTCACGACATCAGCCCCGGTTGCTCCGGCCGTTTCGACGGTCAGCGTGCGCTCGGGGCTTTTCAGGTCTACATCCCAGCTCTCAATTCCCGTGACATTGTTCAGGTGCGGCGTAACGGTCGCCAGACAGGCCCCGCATTTTATGGTTGTTTTGAACTTAAGTGTGCTCATCCCTTTTCCTGGTTATTTAGTTTTTTAACAGGACAAAGGTAACAACGGTTCGGCCTTCGGTTCGTACAGGATTTTTCCGAACTTGTGCACCATTTTGCGAAGTACATGAAACACTTACATTACCGATTGGCTTGCGGGAGGAAATGGACCCTTCCGGCTGTTATCTTCTTTTGTTTACTACTGGGACCCACGCAGGCGCTGCGGGCGCAACAAAACCGATGGGGAAGCTGGGGAATTCTAACCGTTCAACTGCCGGGCGGACCCAAAGGCTGGGGCGGTTTTGCAGAAGCGCAGGTCCGGATGGTCGGCGTTCTCCGGGATTTCAATTATTACGAATACAAGGGCGGCATCAGCTACGACATCAGTAAAAACTTCACCGTCCTGCTGGGCGTCGGCCGCTACACCACCTACCAGGTGGACGAATACGATTCGCCTTTGACGCGGGAAACGCGGCTCTGGCAGCAGTTGACGCAAAGCCAGAACATCGGTCGGCTGAAGTTCGAGCATCGGTACCGGGTTGAACAGCGCTGGCTCACGCACCGCGACCGGGACGAGTACCGCAACCGCATCCGCTACCGCCTGAACCTGCAGATTCCGCTGAACAACGAGGAAATCGAGGCCAAAACCTGGTTTGTTTCGACCTACAACGAGATTTTCCTCAACCCAAATCTCCAGCCCTTCGAGCGGAACCGCCTGTACGCCGGGCTGGGCTACGAACTTTCCCCCGAATGGATTCTGCAGGCTGGCTGGCTCAACCAGTACGACTACTCCCCCGGTACACCCCGTCACAAAAACAACCTCGTCCTGACGGCCGTATTCCGCATCCCCCGGTCGCATACGGGCATCCTGCGGCTACCGACGCCGTTTGATTGAATGGTTGATTGGTTGAATGATTGATTGGCTGAATGGCTGAATGGTTAATTTGTTAAATGACTGAATGGTTGAATAGCTCCGCTTAGCTAACCTCTGCGGAGCCATTCAACCATTCAACCTTTCAAAACCAGGGTCTTCGGACTTTGAATTCTTTTTTCAGTCCCCGGATCAGCAGGAAGGCGCCGAGGAGGCCGAAGATGATGGCGAGGAGATTGATTTTGAGCAGGGCGAAGATAACGGCGACCAGAATGACCGGCACGGAGGCTTTCAGCGACCAGTGGATGCGCTGCCACCAGTTCAGTTTCGGGCGGGGCTTGAGGCCGAGAATTTCCCGCAGAGTCTTTTTTTCGCCTGTCCGGGCCTTCGGCTTCGGGCGCGGCTGCGCTTCCACTTCAGATGAGGACGTGGCGGCGGAAGTATGGAGCAGACTGGCGACATGACGGGCGTGCTGCCGGATGCGGCCGGAAGGCTCGGAGGGTTTCAGGGGCAGTATGGAAGCGACGGCTTCCGGGGCGGGTTCGGGCAGGGCCGCTGAGTCGGCAAGGAGGCTAACCCAGTCGGAAGAGTCCGTCAGGACAGGGGTCGGAGCCGGTTGGGGGGCAATGCGGGCGGAAGGCTGCCGGAAGGTTTCAACCGGCATTCGCTGGTAAAGGGCGTGCGGGCGGTGGCAGGAAACGGCAAAAAGACAGCAAATCAGAAGGGCAAAGAAGGCGTTTTTCATCAATAATTCTGCGATTCTTGTGCAAGAAGGATGTTCCTAGAACGAATTTACGTATACTCCAAGTATGAAGTATGTTCTCTGCCTTCTGCTTTTTATCCTGACCCCTGACCTGCGCGCCCAAAACGCCGTTCCGGTCGCCGTTCGGGTGCTGGAAGCGGCGACCGGCAAGCCCACGCCCGTGCGGGTCCGGATCACCCGGGTGGGCCGACCGTTTCCCGGCCTGCCCGCAGAGGCGCTCGCCGTCATGTACGGACTCTGGGACCATGCCGACGGCTACGGTTTTCAGCCGGACAGTTCGTTTTACACTTCAGGCACGTTCCGGCTCAGCCTGCCGCCCGGCCCCTATCAGCTGACCCTGTCCAAAGGCCCTGAATTTCTCGACCAGCAACACGAACTGGTGGTCAGGGCCGCCAACCCGCTCAGCCGGACGTTCTCGATGAAACGCTGGATCGACATGGCGGCGCGCGGGTGGTACTCGGCCGACGACCACATCCACATCCGGCGATCGCCGCGCGAAAACCCCATTCTCCTCGACTGGCTGCGGGCCGAAGACCTCAACGTGGGCGTGCTGCTGAAGATGGGCGATTTCTGGGAGACCTATTACCCGCAATACGCCTTCGGGACGTCCGGCAATTACCAGAAAGGCAATTTTCTCCTGACGTCCGGCCAGGAAGACCCGCGCACGCCCGAACTGGGCCACGCGCTGGGGCTGGGCGCCGACAAATCGGTCCGGTACCGGGACGATTATTACTATTACGACAAAGTGTTCGACGAACTGCACCGCCGCGGCGGGCTGACCGGGTACGCCCACCAGGCCGAATCCTTTCACGGGTATCGCGGCCTGACGCTCGACGGACTGCGCCGGAAGGTCGATCTGCTCGAAATTCTTCAGTTCTGCCACGATGAGCAGCCGCTGCGAACCGCCCATTTTTATCACCTGCTGGACCTGGGGTACGCCCTGACCGCCGTGGCCGGTTCGGATTTTCCCTGGTGCGGGCACGACCACCAGCACGGCCCCGCCGAACGGACGGCCCGCATCGGCAACGCCCGGTTCTACACGCATCTCGACGGCCCGTTTACCTACGAAAAATGGCTTCAGGGCGTCCGACGCGGCCATACATTTGCTACCACGGGGCCTATGCTGCACCTGCGGGTCGGTGAGGCCATGCCGGGCGACACCCTCCGCCCTGCGCCGGGCGACTCGCTGACGATCACCGCTCAGGCGTTCGGGCACCGGGGCAAGGTCCCGCTGGAGCGGCTCGAAATCGTCGGGCACGGGCAGGTGCTGGCCTCGGTCAGCACCGGGGCGCCGGAACAAACCGCCGAAAACCTCACGCTGCGCTTTCGTTACAAGCCGGAGCATGGCCTGTGGCTGGCGGCCCGTTGCTACGCCGGTCCGCAGCAGATTGCCCACACCACACCCGTCTACATCAGCCTGAACGGAAGCGGTTTTCACAACCCCGCCACCGTCAGGCAGTACCTGGACCTCAGCGAGCGTTATTTGCAGGAAATCGAAAAAGAGCTGGATCAGGAGCGCGACAAACCGGAATTCCGGGCCTGGTATTACCGAAAAGGCCTGAAGGAACGAATCGCAGAAACCCGGCGGATTGTGGAGGAGTTGAGGGGAAAGCTGAAGTAAATAGCGAATTAGCGGTCCGCCGCAGCGGTGAATAGCGAATTAGCGAATAGGCTCCGCCGAGCCAGCAATTCTGACAAAGCGGAGCCTATTCGCTAATTCACTATTCATTTTCCACCGTCTCTCCCTGCCGGATCGGTACTTTCCGGACGGTTCGGAACCTGGCCAGTTCCTGCATGGAGAACGAGCGGACAATCGGGTAGGAGAATCGGGTCATCCAGGAGAGCAGTTTGCCGTACAGCGGCATCACAATCAGCTCCCGGTTCTCGGCTACGCCTTTCAGCAACTGCTCGACGGCCTCCTCCACCGGAATCTTTTTGACCTGATTCAGCGCCATCAATTCGTCAAACGAGGCGCCGGAGTAGAGTGATGATTCGTAGATATTGGTCGAGATGTAGCCGGGGCAGAACGCCGATACCCGGACGCCCAGGTCCTTCCCTTCCAGCCGCAGCGCCCGCGAGAAGGCGACGACCGCGTGTTTGGTGGTCAGGTAGGGCACCAGCACCGGCGCATACGTCAGGCCCGCCAGCGAAGCGGTCGTTACGATATGACCGAACCCCTGCTCGACCATCACTTTGTACGCCTCGGTAGCGGTGTAAATGACGCCGTTGAGGTTGACGCTCAGGACCCGCTCCCAGTCTTCGATGGGAATGTCGCGGACCTCGCCCGCCACCCCGATTCCGGCGTTGCAGAAGGCATAATCCAGTCGTTTGTAATTATTCACGCAGTAGCGGATGAGCGTCCGTACGGCATGATAATCCGTCACGTCCAGCCGAAAATACTCGGCTTTCCCGCCCTGCTGCCGGATTTCTTCGGCGAGGGCTTCCACACCAGACTCGTTCACGTCCGTGGCGATTACCATCGCACCGCGCGCCGCCAGTTGAAGGGCTGCCGTACGACCGATTCCGGAGGCAGCACCTGTAATAAAAGCAACTTTCTGGTAAAATGTGCTCATAGGCGAACTGTTTATGGATTAAACTCCGAATAAGTTAGACAAAAATGGCGTCCCGGTAAAGTAAAAATCCAGATACTTAGCCACGAGCATCAACGAAGGATTGTCTGATAATAAAAGAGCAGCCGGAGGTCCAGCTGCTCTTCATGCTTAAAACAGGTGTAGGGTCAATATCCCTGGTTCTGAGTCAGTTCCTTGTTGGTATCAATTTCCCGCTGCGGGATGGGCAGAATCAGGTTATTGGCACTGAAGGCCGTACTGCCAACGCTGGCCCCGGTCCGTTTTACGTCGTGAATCTGCTGGCCTTCGAAAGCCAGTTCCAGACGGCGCTCGGTCAGGACAGAAGCCAGCGTTACGGCTGTCAGCGGAGCCGCGCCCGCCCGTGCGCGAATGGCGTTTACATCCGCCAGCGGCGTGGCCCCCACGGCGGCATTCAGCCGGACGTTGGCCTCGGCCCGGATGAGGTGCATTTCGGCCAGACGCACCACCGGAACATCACCGAAACGGTCGTTGAACTTGTTGGTAAACGTATTCTGGCCTGTCGTGGTGAAGAACGTTCCGCGCACGTCACCCGCGGCAAACTGCTGCCGGTATTTCTGCTGAACCCGTACGTCGCCCCGGCCCTGGTTGGTGGTGGAGGCAAAATAGGTGTTCAGGTCGTTGACGCCATCCTGATCGGTTACGATAATCTTGAACACCGTCTCCGGGCTGGCGTCGGTAAACGCTTCGGCATACGACGGCGCCAGCGAATACTGGCCGGAGGTAATCACCCGGTTGGCGGCGTCCCGGGCGGCCGCAAAATTGCCCTGCTGCAGGTACACCCGGGCCAGAATGGCCTGAGCCGCACCTTTCGTGGCAAAACCCGTCCCCCCGGTCTGACGGGCGGGCAGCAGTTGCTCGGCTTTGGTCAGGTCGTCGAGGACCTGGGTGTACACTTCGGCTACGGTATTCCGCTTGCGGTTGTCGGCTTCCGTGACCGCGCTGGTCGGTGTCAGCACCAGCGGGACGCCGGGGTTCTGGGCCGGGGTGCCGTCGTTCCAGCTTTTTCCGAAGAAGCGAACGAGGTCAAAATACACCAGTCCGCGGATGAAACGGGCCTGTCCTTCAATATTGCCCCGGTTGGCCTCCCCCACTTTGCTGAGGGCGTTCAGGACGTTGTTGGCCCGGTTGATGGCGTTGTAGCTGTCGAGCCAGAAATCACGAACCACCGTGTTGGACGTGGTGATGGACTTGCGCCAGATTTCGTCCAGCGTGGTAAAGGTGCCGCCGAAGACTACGTCCCGGTCGTCGCCCAGCAGGTCGCCCATATACTGGATGCCGCCGCCGTAGACATTGACATCGGAGATGCCGTCGTACGTCCCGGTGAGGGTAATCTGTACGTCCTGTTCGGTAGCCAGGGCCGTGCCGGCTTCAATACTCTGGGTTGGCTGTACGTCCAGCCGGCTGTCGCAGGCCGTCACCAGAAACGTGGTAGCGCCGGCCAGCAACAGGATTTTGATGGATTTATTCATAATGCTAAAGTTCGTTTGTCCGGAAAATTAGAAACCAATGTTGATGCCTCCCGTGATGGTCCGCGCCTGCGGAGCCGTGTAGAAATCATAGCCAAGCGCAATGTTGGTGACAATATCGTCGGCGTTCACTTCCGGATCCCAGCCCGCATAGTTCGTAAACGTCAGCAGGTTCTGCCCCGTCACAAACAGCCGGACATTGTTGAGCTTCACGCGGTTGATGAGGGCTTTCGGCAATTGGTAAGCCAGCGTTACGTTGCGAAGACGAACGTAGGAGCCATCCAGAATAAAGCGGCTCGACGGCTGAGCTCCATTGTTGAAGAACAGCCGGGCCTCGGGCACGTTGGTATTGGGGTTCTGCGGCGTCCAGGCGGCCAGCTGGTCGACCGTCTGGTTGTCTTCAAAACGGCCGTTCGCCGACGAGAAGCGACCCACGCCGTAGAAGTTGATCTTGTTGCCGAATACGCCGTTGAAGAAGACACTCAGGCTCAGCCCTTTGTAGCTCAGCGTATTGGTGACGCCACCCTGCCACTTCGGCAGCGGGTTGCCGACCACCACGCGCTGCGCCTGGTTGTAGCGGTTGGTCGTCGTGCGGTCCACGGAGCCGTCCGGATTGGCCGTATTCTTAAACCACAGAGCATCGCCGTTGGCGGGGTCCACCCCGGCGTATTCCGCCGTAAAGAACACGCCCAGCGGCTGGCCTTCCACGGCCCGGCTCATGGAGCTTAGACCGCCCTCGATGACCTGGTCCTGCAGGTCGGTGATCTTATTGCGGTTGGTCGAGAAGTTGAGGCTCGTCGACCAGCGCAGGGCACCGGTCAGGTTTTCGGTATTCAGCACAAATTCAAAGCCTTTGTTCTCCAGCTTACCGACGTTCTTGAACTGCGTCGCGAAGCCCGTCGTGCCGGGCACGTTTACGTTCAGCAGCAGGCCGGAGGTTTGTTTGTTGTAGTAGTCAATTTCCCCGTTGATCCGGTTGTTGAGCAGACCAAAGTCAACGCCGATGTCAAACTGGTCGGTCTGCTCCCAGCGCAGGTCCGGGTTAGCCAGTTGGGAAGGCCGCTGACCGGGCAGGGCGGCATAACCGGCATCGCCCGTAAACAGGCCCAGCTGCGGGAAATTCAGCGTCGCGGTGTTGGCGGCGTTCTGGATGTCGGCATTCCCCGTCCGGCCGTAGCTCGAACGGACTTTCAGGAAGCTGATGGTTCCGTTGTTTTTCAGGAAATCCTCCTCGGACAGCACCCAGCCTGCCGAAACGGCCGGGAAGAACCCGTAGCGGCTGTCCTGCCCGAAACGCGACGAGCCGTCCACGCGGGCGCTTACGCCCAGCAGATACCGGTCGGCAAATTTGTAGTTGGCACGGGCGAAATACGAGACAAAGCGGAAATCCGCCTGGGTCGAGTTTCCATCCGTTTTGCGGGCCGCGCTGATGATCATGCGGTAGGCGTCCGACGGGAAATCCTGTCCTTCGATGTAGTTCCGCTTATCCAGCGACTGCTGGTACGACATACCCAGGGTGGCGTCGAGGGCGTGGCGGCCGAAGCCCGTGTTGTAGAGGAAGAAATTGTTGGTGTTGTAGTTTTCCACCCGAACGTAGCGGTTCTGGCCCAGGCCCTGCGGAGCGTTGAAGTTCCGCTGCGTCTTGCTGTTGTAGTACAGTTCCTCCTGCTGGTTGAGCACGTCCAGACCGAACTCCGAACGGAATGTCAGGCCCTTCAGGATGTCGAGCTGGCCGTAGAGGCTGCTGATGTTGCGGTACACCGTGGTGTTGTAATAGGCGTTTCCGATGTTGATCAGCGGGTTGTAGTAAACCGGAATGCTGATGTCGCCCGGCGGCATACCAACCGGCAGTCCGGTCTGGGGATCGGTGGCCGGCGTCATCGGCGGCAGGGCCACCATCTGCATCGGGTTATCAAACTGCCGGTCGCCCGAAATCCGCTCGTTCAGCGTGCGGCTCAGGCCGGTATTGAAGCCGATGCGCACCCGGTTCGAAATCCGGTGATCGAGGTTGATGCGGCCCGAGTAGCGTTGCAGGGCGTTGCCGATCAGAATGCCTTTCTGGTCCAGAATCTGGCCCGAGAGGTAAAACGTCGTCTTTTCGTTGCCACCGTTGACGTTCAGGTCGTACTGCTGGAAAGGCGCGTCCTGAAACGCCAGCGCGCCCCAGTCCGTGCTGGCCTGATTTTGGGTGCCGAAGGTTCCGAGGCCCTGCGTTTCAAAGAACTGCTCCATGTACGAAGTGTACGAATCCGGGTCCTTCGGGTCCAGTTCATCAATGCGGTCCGAATTGGCCGCCGCCTGCCGGTAGAAGTTGACGTATTGTTCGGTATTCAGGAAATCAACCTTTTTGGTGGGGGTGCTGGCCCCGTACTGCGCTCCGAAATTGACATTGGTCCGACCGGCCTTTCCGCGCCGCGTGGTGATGAGCACCACCCCGTTGGCCGCCCGGGCACCGTAGATGGCTCCCGCGCTGGCATCTTTCAGAATTTCGATGGATTCAATGTCCTGCGGGTTGATGTCCGACAACGGGTTGGTGTTCCCGCCCGACAAGGCGAGGTTTTCGGTCGTCACCGGAATCCCGTCCACGACGTACAGCGGCTGGTTGGAGGCCGATACGGAAGACTGGCCCCGGACGCGCACCTGAATGCCCTGGCCGAGTTTGCCGCTGCCTGCGTTGACCTGCACCCCGGCGGCCTTTCCCTGAATCGCCTGGTCGAGCGAAGTCACGGGCTGGTCCTGGATATCTGCCGGGCGGATTTTGGCAATATTCCCCGTTAATTCCCGCTTGATCTGCTGGCCGTACCCCGTCACGATGACTTCATTCAGGTTGCGGATGTCCGCTTTCAGGGCCACATTGATTACGGAGCGGTTATTGACCTTCTCTTCCAGCGAGGCAAAGCCGATAAAGCTGAAGACAAGCGTTGCGTCGTCGGCGGCGTTGATGCGGTAATTGCCGGACTCATCGGTCAGCGTTCCCTGAGTACTGCCAAGCACCGTTACCGACACACCCGGCAGGGAACTTCCGTCATCGGATGAAGTGACACGGCCGGTCACCGCTCTTGTTTGTGCATGCGCCCCAAGTGCTGTCAGGATTGTCAGCATCAGCAGGCCATAGCGTAGAATTCTTTTCATTTGACAATGGATTAAATTAGATGGATAGGGAAGCACTTTATTTTGTCAGAAAGCTTAATTAAAAATTAATAAGTCGGATTGTCAACAAATTGCCATTTAATTATGCCACAAAATGCCTATTTTACCCGTATTGTCACTTTGATGTGTGCTGATATTTCGCTTTCTTTACTTTTATCCAATTTTGCATTCTTTAATTGCAATCGTCGATAGCCGGTTGTTCTTCTGTATCTTTCCTTCATGAAGAATCATTACTCCTATCTTACCCTATTTCTTGTGCTGCTGACGTTACCGGGGCTTCTGCAGGCCCAGGATCGGCGCGTGTCCGGGCGGGTGACGTCTACGCAGGACAACAGCACCATTCCGGGCGTCAGCGTCGTGGTTCAGGGCACTACCAACGGTGTCAGCACCGACGCCAACGGCAACTACAGCATCACCGTACCGGGCGACAGGGCCGTGTTGGTTTTCACCTCCATCGGGCTGGTCTCGCAGACCGTCACCGTCGGCAACCGCTCGACGATCAACGTGCAGATGCAGGAATCGGTCAACGAACTCGCCCAGGTGGTGGTAACGGGGTATAATACCGTACAGAAGAAAGACATCACCGGCTCGGTGGTGCAGGTCTCGCCCGAAAAATTCCGGGATATCCCCATCAACAGCTTCGACCAGGCGCTACAGGGGCAGGCCGCGGGCGTGCAGGTGACCCAGTCGTCGGGTACGCCGGGGGGCGGCATCACGGTGCGGGTTCGGGGCAGCACCTCCATTTCGGCCTCCAACCGCCCGCTGTTCATCGTGGACGGCGTTCCGGTGGAAGACGGCCAGCTGTCGAGCCGGGACTTTGGCGGGCAGAACGACAACGCCTTTTCGCTGCTCAATCCCAGCGACATTGAATCCATCCAAATCCTCAAGGACGCTTCGGCCAAAGCCCAGTACGGGTCGCGGGCCGCCAACGGGGTGGTGCTGATCAACACCAAAAAAGGCAAGAACAACCAGCGCACCACGTTCACGGCGGATGTGCAGCGGGGTTTCGTGGACATCATCAAGCGTCCCAGCCTGCTCAACTCCACCGAACTGCTGACCCTGCAGCGGGAGGCCGTTACCAATGCCGGACAGGACCCCGACAAGCTGGGTCTGGTGCGCGGCGTGACCGACGGCATCAAAACGGACTGGGTGGACGCCATTCTGCGGCAGGGCATTTTCCAGCAGTATCAGGCTTCGGCCAGCGGCGGCAATGACCGCACGCGGTTCTACCTGAGCGGCAGCTACCGGGATGAAGAGGGCGTTCAGCTCAACAACCGCTTCACCCGTTTTGCCGGTACGCTGAACTTCGACCATAAAATGACCTCCAAGCTGTCGTTTGGCACCAACCTGACGCTGTCGCGCACGCTCAACCAGCGGGTGAAAGGCGACAACTTCCTCGACGGGGTTTACTCCGGAGCCGTCAAAAGTCTGCCCTATTATTCGCCCTACAACGAACAGGGCCAGCTCTACGGACCCAGCGACCCGAACTACGCCGGTTTTCCCAACTTCAACCCGGTGGCGCAGGCCCTTCTGCCGCGTTTCGACACGTACACGGTCAAAATCCTGGGCGGTCTGTTTGCGGAATACGAAATCCTGCAGAATCTGCGGCTGCGGTCGAAGGTCAGCATTGATTTCAACAACGTGACGGAAGACCAGTTTGAGTCGTCGGCGACGGCCATCGGCGGGTTTCTGGAAAGCGTGGGCGGCAAAGGCTACGGGGTTTTCATCACGGGCAACTACTCGACCCTGATCAACACGAATACGCTGACGTACAACTACATTCTGCGGGAAAAACACCGCTTCAACGCCCTGCTGGGGCTGGAAGTACTGCAACGGCAGGAACGTTCGGGCAGCGTGCAGGGACGGCTTTTCCCCAGCGACGACTTCACGTACATCACCTCGGCCGGGATTGTGGACCAGGGATCTGCGAGTGTTGTCCGGAGCGGCCTCTTCTCCACCTTCGGCGAACTGCGTTATGACTACGACGACCGCTACCTGCTGACCCTGACGGCCCGTTACGACGGTTCATCGCGCTTTGGCCGCAGCCGTCAGTTCGGCACCTTCCCTTCTGCCTCGGTCGGCTGGCGGCTGTCGCAGGAAGAATTTCTGAAAAATGTATCGTTTCTCAATGACCTGAAACTGCGGGCCAGCTACGGCTTTACGGGGAACGAGCGGATTGGCGACTTTCAGTTTCTGGGCACCTGGGCCGCGGCGACCTACAGCGGCTCGACGGGTCTGGGTCCGGCCGCCCTGCCCAATGCCAGCCTGCAATGGGAACGCACCCGGGAGGCCAACGTGGGCGTCGATGTGGCTTTCTTCAACGGCCGGATCAGCGCTTCGGTGGACGCCTACGACAACCTGACCGACCGCCTGCTGTTTGCCGAACCCATTCCGCTGACCACCGGCTTCGGGGCTGTTCAGGGCAACATCGGGAAGGTCTCGAACCGCGGCCTGGAATTTACGCTTTCGACGGTCAACATCGACCGGACCAGCGGCAACCGCACCGGCTTCCGCTGGCAGACGGACCTGAACCTGTCGCACAACCGCAACAAAGTGGTGGAACTGGCCAGCGCCGAGCCGCTTTTCCGGGGTTACGACGGCAACGGCGTCAGTTCCACCAACGTCGTGCTGCCCGGCCAGCCGCTCGGTACTTTCTGGGGTTTGAAGTTCCTCGGGGTGGACCCGGCCACGGGCGACGCCATCTACGAGGATAAAAACCAGGATGGCCGCATCTCGCCGGACGACGGGCAGATTCTGGGTAACGCCCAGCCCCTGCTGTTCGGCGGCCTGACCAATCGCATCTCGTTCAAAGGCTTCGAGCTGAGCTTCTTCCTGCAAGGCTCTTACGGCAACAAGATTCTGAATTTTTCGGATGTAACGCTGGTCAATACCGGGGCCAACCTGCAGGACAACCAGTCGCGCAAAGCCCTCGAACGGTGGCAGAAGCCGGGCGACATCACCAGCGTTCCGCGGTACGTCTACCAGAACACGTACAACAACTACCACAGCAGCCGTTTTATCGAAGACGGGTCGTATTTGCGCCTGCGGAACGTCGTGCTGGGCTATAGCGTACCCCGCCGGTACATCGAACGGTTCCGGCTCAGCAACGCCCGCGTCTACGTTTCCGGCACCAACCTGTACACGCTGACACGGTATTCGGGTCCGGACCCGGAAGTGAGCACCCTCGATGGTTCCACCACGGCCCAGGGCATTGATTTCTTCACGTTACCGCAGGTGAAATACCTCACGGCCGGCGTAACGCTTACTTTCTGACAATTTATGAATCGATTAAAAAAATATACACTCATTGCCCTGCTGACGGGGGGATTTACCGCCTGCGAGTCGGTTCTCGAACCTAAACCCGTCGATCTGCTGGTGGACGCTCTGGTGCTCAACGAAGTTGCCGACGTGGAACCCGCCCGGCTCGGGGCCTACAGCGCGCTTCGCTCGATCGCCTCCCCGATGGTCATTGCCGGGGATTTTTCGGCTGATTACATCCAGCACAATGGCACCTTCACCGATTATCAGGAACTGGGCACCAAGCAGCTGACCGCCGCCAACGGTGCGGTCGCCGCGCTCTGGGGCGCTTTGTACCGGACCATCTACGTGACCAACTTCGTGCTGGAACGGCTTCCGTCCATCACCTCGCTGCCGAGCAGTACCAGCAAGCAGGTGACGGCCGAAATGCGCTTTCTGCGCGGTTTCTCCAATTTCATCGGGACCTACACCTACGGCGACATTCCCCTGGTTACCACCACCGACCAGAACGCCAACCGGAACGTACCCCGGACGGCCCGGGCGACGGTGCTCGCCTCCGTCCTCCAGGATTATCAGGCGGCGCTGACGGATCTGCCCGAACGTTCGACCAACAGCGCCTTTGCTTCGAAAAACACCGTCCGGGCGGCGCTGGCCCGCTATTACCTCTACGCCAAAAACTGGACGCAGGCTGAGCAGTTCGCCAGTCAGGTGATCAACTCCGGAGTGTACTCCCTGGAGGCGGACTATGAGACCATTATCCAAAAGGATTTCACGCGGGAGTCTATTCTGGAAGTAGGCTACAGCCTGACCGATGATCCCGGAACCAGCAATTTTGGCCTGAACAACCTGTTTGTCGGGCGGCGCGAAGTGATTCCCTCGAACCCGTTGGTGCCGCAGCTGATTTCGGCTGAATCCGGCACCCGGTCGGGCACCATCTCCTTTGACCCCCAGCAACTCCGCGGGAGCGACAACGGCTGGACGGTCCGGAAATACGGGACCGGCACGGCCGATAACAACAACATCGTTATTTTCCGCCTCGCCGAGATGTACCTCATCCGGGCCGAAGCCCGGGCGCAGCAGAACAAACTTTCCGGAGCCACCAGCGCCGCCGCCGACATCAACGTGCTGCGGAACCGGGCGGGTGCGCCCATTATCGGCACGCTGACCCAGGCGGATATGCTGCGGGTCATCGAGCAGGAACGGGTCTACGAACTGGCCTTTGAAGGACACCGGTGGTACGATCTGGTCCGGACCGGACGCGCCCAGACGGTAATGACGGCCCTGTATCCCAACTGGAACAGCCGGTTCGAACTCTGGCCCATTCCGCAGGGAGAACTCCAGCGCAACCCCGCCCTGAAAAACGCCCAGAACCCGGGTTACTAAGCCATTATTGAATCAGAAAGCATTAAGATTTCGAATAATGAACTATAAACGAATTTTTACCGGTCTGCTGTCCCTGGCGGCGCTGCTGACCGTCTTCTGGGCCTGCGAGGAAACCGACTACGACCGGACATTCGAAGGACCGTACCATGTGCGTTTTACGGACTCGACGCTGGCCTTCCGCGAAAGCTACAGCAAGCCCATTACCATTCGCGTTCACAACGCCGGACCACAGCTGACCGAGCCGATTTCCATTTCCTACGCCATCGGCGGCACGGCCCGCGAAGGAAAAGATTACGTCATTGAGGGCACCCGGGGCGTAGTGATCATTCCGGCGCGGCAGAGCTTTGGCACCATCACCCTGCGGATGGTCAACAATGCCAACAACATTCTGGAATCGCAGAATATCGTTTTTACGATGACCGCCGTCAAGCCCTCGAATCTACAGCTCGGCTTCGGCACGCGTAACCCCATCGGGCGGCAGCTGACGTTCACCATTCAGGACGATTGCCTGCTGAGCGGGCAGTACACCGGTACACGGCGGGCGGGAAGCACTACGGTAAGCGTCCCGGATATCGACATCACCAGTCTGGACTGTAAAACCTACACCCTCACCAACTGGAACATCGGGTTCTTCAGTTTCAACGCAACCAAAGCCAGCCTGACCTTTACGGATGTTGGCGACAATTCGCTGGTTATCGCGCCCCAGCGTAACGACCAGTTGGAAGCGCCCCGGGATACCATCTCCGGCACCGGCTCGTGGAACCCCCGCGACCGGCGCATTACGCTCAATCTGCGCATCAAAGTGCAGAATACGGTCACGCAGCGCGATACGACCATTACCCAGACCCTGACCTATATACCGCAGTAATTTATGAAAAGACTGATACGCAATCTGCTGTTATGGTCGGCCCTGTCTCCGCTTTATATCAGCTGCTCGGAAAAAATTGAGCCGCAGCCGACGACCTATTCCCAGTTGCTGACGGGCACCACCAAAAAAACCTGGCGGCTGGTGACCGTGCGGGTCATCGATAACGGAGAGGATTCCGGCGCGATTCCCATAAACGAAGTCCTGAACGCCTGCGAAGCCGACGACCAGTATGTCTTTTACGCCAACGCGGAGAAACAGTTTGAGTACACCGACGGGCCGCTGAAATGTTCACCCGACGACCCGGACCTTCTCCTGACGACCAACTGGGCGCTGGTCAACGCCAACGCCACGCTGGAAATGCCCATTCCTGCCTTTTTCGGCGGTTCGCTGGTGCCGTTTACCATTAAAAGCCTGACGGAAACGACGCTGACGGTCGAACTGTATTGGGAGAAATTCACTCCCGATCAACTGAACGCCAGCTATCGGTTTACGTTCAATTCCTCCAACCGGTAAGTTATGAATCGACTTTTAGTAACCACTTTCCTGCTGCTTGCCTCTTTTGCAGGCTGGTCGCAGAAACTGACAAAGCAACCCGAGCAATGCGCCACGATGGAAATGGACAGCCTGCTGCGCGCCCGTTTCCCGCAGTTGGGTACCCTCGGGGATTTTGAGAAAACGCTTCAGGAAAAAGTAGCCCAGATCAACCGACTGCGCCGCTCGGGTCGCATGCAGCTGGCGGTCATTTCCATCCCCGTGGTGGTCCATATTGTGCATAACGGAGAAGCTTCCGGCACAGGGCGCAACATCAGCGAAGCCCAGGTCCGGTCCCAGCTGGAAACCCTCAACGAAGACTTCCGTCGCAAACCGGGCACCCGGGGCTTCAATGACAATCCGGTCGGAGCCGACATAGAAATCGAGTTCTGCGCCGCCGCCCTCGACCCTCAGGGCCGTCCGATGGCGGAGCGGGGCATTGATCGCGTTAACGGCAACCGCGCCAACTGGAGCCGCGACGATATTGAAGGCGTTCTGAAACCCGGCACGTACTGGGACCCCAACAAATATTTTAACATCTGGGTCGTAGACTTTGCACCGGTCGACGAGCGGCTGCTGGGTTACGCCCAGTTTCCGAGCCAGTCGGAGCTGGCGGGGATTCCGGATAACGGCGGTGCGGCGAGTACCGACGGTGTGGTTATCCGCTACCAGTCGTTCGGCAATGCCGAAAAGGGCAATTTCCCGGTGATGCAGGCCCCCTACAATCTTGGCCGCACGCTCACGCACGAAGTAGGCCACTGGCTCGGCCTGCGCCACATCTGGGGCGATGGCCGCTGCGGCGACGATTTTGTGGCCGATACGCCTACTCAGGAGTCCGAAAGCCGGGGCTGTCAGGTCGGGCGGGTCAGCTGCGGCGGCGCCAACATGGTGCAGAACTACATGGATTACTCGGACGACGGCTGTTTCAACGTCTTTACGCAGGGACAGAAAGACCGGATGCGGGCCGTGATGGAACTGAGTCCGCGCCGGGTTTCGCTGACTTCGTCCAACGTTTGCGGCACTCTGGTTACGAGCCGTCCCATACCGAATTTCCGGTCCGAAACCCGCCGCGTGCTGCTGGGCGGCTCCGTGCGTTTTACCGACCTTTCGGGCAATTTCCCCAATCGCTGGGTTTGGACCTTCGAAGGCGGCAACCCGCAGAGCTCCACAACCCAGAATCCGACCGTCACCTACAACACCCCGGGCCGTTTTCGGGTCAAGCTGGTGGTGTCCAATACCGCCGGCACCGATTCGCTGGTTCGGGAGCAATACATCGAAGTACTGAACCAGGGCCTGTGTACGGACGTGACGAACTTCCAGGGCACGCCGACGGTCATCCGGCAGCCGAACGGAAGAGGATATGTGTCGGGCCAGAGCAGCCGCAAAGTTCAGGCTCTATCGGAGCAGTTTAACAATGAACTGGGCTACACCAATCTGAGTACCGCCAGCTTCCGCTTTGGGTTGGCTAAGGCCGCTCAGGGAGCCAACACCGAATCGATCGTGACCGTGATGGTCTGGAACGGGCGCGGCTTCCAGGGAGGGCCGGGTGCCGTGCTGGGTGCCAAGGATATTCCGCTGCGCGTCATTCTGGCCGACGTGGCGGCGGGTCGCCCCACCACCGTTTCCTTCGACCGGAATGTACCGATCTTTGGCCTTTCCTTCCACGTGGGCATCCTGCTTCCCTACGCGGCCGGTGATACGGTGGCGCTATTTACAACCCGCAATGGGGAATCGACACAGGCCACGGCCTGGGAACTGGATTCCAACAGGGTATGGGAGCGCGTCACCATCCGACAGGGGCTCAACATTGCCCATGCCATTTCGGCCAATATCGGCATGAAACCTTCGGTGCAGATCTCGGCTTCGGCCCAGTTTATCAACCCCGGCGAAACCGTAACGCTCAGTGCCCGGGGGGCCAGCGTGTTCAACTGGGGCGCTTCGCCGACCCTGAGTGCGCTGCTGGGTCCGCAGGTGATTGCCACGCCCCGCGAAACGACGACTTACACCGTCACAGGCTCCGGCATCGACCTCTGTAACACCACCGCCTCGGCACGGGTGTTTGTCCGGGCCGGGACCGTGACCGCCACACCCGCCGCTGAATACCCGCTGCGGGTGACGCCCAACCCGAGCGACGGGCAGGTGGAAGTTTCGCTCAGCAACACCCAGCGCGGAACACTGAACCTGGGCATACGGAACCTGAAAGGCCAGGAAATCATCCGGGAAACCCATCAGAAGACGGCCGACGAATTCCGTCGCGGCCTGGACCTGCGGCAGTATCCGGCGGGAACCTACTGGGTAGAGGTGCGCCTGGGAGAAAAAGTGTACCGGCGACGGATAGTGAAATATTAGTCCGTCGGCGCAAAAACGCTCTCAAACCGGACCTCTCCCGAGGCTCCGGTTTTTATTTTTTAAAAACAAAGAATACGGCCAGCACCAGAAATACGAAGCTGACCAGGTAATTCCACCGAACCTCTTCTTTCAGGTACAGCACGGCAAAGCCTACAAACACCAGCAGGCTCACCACCTCCTGAATGATTTTAAGCTGGAAAGCGGAGAACTGGTACGAGCCGATGCGGTTGGCCGGAACCGCCAGACAGTATTCGACAAAAGCAATCAGCCAGCTGATCAGAATGACCTTCCAGAGCGGTTCGCCCTTGTAACGGAGGTGCCAGTACCAGGCGGTCGTCATGAACAGGTTCGACAGGATCAGCAGAAAAACGGTACGCATGAGAGAAGTTGGGGATAAGACGATAAATAAGGTTCTAAACTCTGAGCAGCCTCCGGGGGTTTAACGACCATGAAACCCGATTTTTCGCTCGATCTCGTCCTGTCCCGCATCGAAGAAGCCATCCGGCCGTATCCCAAAGCGGCCATGTTCGATCTTTACGAACGGGGCTACCAAAGTCTGTTCGAGCAGCTCCTTTCCTGCATCGTCTCCATCCGGACGCTCGACGAAACGACCATCCCCGTCTCGCTCCGTCTTTTTGAAAAAGCCCGGACGCCCGACGAACTCCTCCAGCTGACCGCCAACGAGCTGGCGGCGCTGCTGTACGGCAGCAGTTATCCCGAACAGAAAGCCCAGACCATGCTCGGCATTGCCCGCCGGGCCGTCGATGAGTTTGGAGGCACCCTTCCACCGGAATACGACCTGCTGACCAGTCTGAAAGGCGTGGGGCCGAAATGTGCCAATCTCGCGCTGGGCGTCTCGACCGGTCAGGCCGGCATCAGCGTCGATATTCACGTGCACCGGGTCGTCAACCGCTGGGGATACGTGCTGACCCGCCAGCCGGAACAGACGATGCTGGCCCTGGAACAGCGGGTGCCGCCGGAGAAATGGGTGGACATCAATCGGCTGCTGATGCCTTTCGGCAAAAACATCTGCACGGGCAGCCTGCCGCACTGCTCCACCTGCCCCGTTCTGGCCTGGTGCGAGCAGGTGGGCGTGACGAAACACCGCTGAGTTCAGTTCCGTTCGATGATAGCGGTGGTCAGGCGGCTGATGCAGACCAGACGACCCTGTTCGTCGGTGATGCGGATGTCCCAGACGTGCGTGGTCCGGCCGAGGTGAATCGGCGTACAGCGGCCATACACCCAGCCTTCGCGGACGGCACGCAGGTGGTTGGCGTTGATTTCGATGCCCACGGGCTGCTGTTTCAGGGGATTTTCGACGCTGAGCGCCGAGGCCATGCTGCCCAGCGTTTCGGCAAGGGCAACCGAAGCCCCGCCGTGCAGCAGGCCGAAAGGCTGGTGGGTGCGGGCATCCACGGGCATGCGGGCTTCCAGATAGCCTTCGCCGACGCCGGTAAATTCGATTCCCAGATGGGAGACGAGAGTAGGTTTGCTGTTGAACTGCTGGATGGATTCGAGGGAAAGGCCAGACTTCATTGAATCACTTTTTTTCGTAGTTTTGCGGACAATTTGCCACCCAGTCCGGGCGGTGTTCGCATAGGCATTTGCAAAAATAATCGCTTGAAACAAAAAACGATATTCCTGATTCGCCACGGCGAAACTGACTACAACCGCCGGGGCATTGTACAGGGCAGCGGTGTGGACTCGGACCTGAATGCCATGGGTCGCGCGCAGGCCGCCGCCTTCTTTCAGGCTTACCAGCATATTCCCTTCGATAAGATTTACATTTCCAACCTGAAACGAACGCTTCAGACGGTCCAGCAGTTTATCGACGCCGGCCTGCCCTACGAGCGTCATGAAGGCTTAAATGAGATCAGCTGGGGCCTCCGCGAAGGCAAAATCCCCAACAGCCTCGACAATGAATATTACCGGGACCTGATCCAGAACTGGAACGCCGGAAATACGGCCATGCCGACCGAAGAAGGCGAAAGCCCGGAGGATGTGGTGCGGCGGCAGAAACCCGTTTTCGAGCTTATCCTGTCCCGCCCCGAAGAAGAAACGGTTCTGGTGGCCATGCACGGACGGGCCATCCGAATCCTGCTCTCCTGGCTGACGGACCAGCCCCTCTCCCGCATGGACCAGTTTGAACACAGCAACCTCTGCCTGTACGTCCTGAAATACTCCTACGAAACGGGCCAGTACACCATCGAAACGTCGAACGACAGCACGCACCTGATGGCGCTGGTCGTTCCGCAAAGCTGACAAAGTAAAGTTATGAATTATGAGTTAAGAGTTATGAGTTGAAACTTCGCAGACGGGCCGGAGTCGCTCCAAATTATCTTAACTCATAACTCTTAATTTTTAACTCATACCTCTCTCCACCCTCTGGTGTATTTCTTTTACGGATAGTTGTCAAAACATGTATATTAGTTAACTTATCCTAAACGAAGAGACAAATGTATTAGCATGTCAAAACAGCAGATTTATTGGTTTTGCCAGGTATGTGGGTGGACGCTGCTCGTCATGTTTGAGTTTGTGATGTTCACGCTTGAGGCTGGTTTTATTCTGGATTATTTTTTTCTGGCCATTGCCAACATCTTGCTGGGTATCCTGCTGACGCACCTTTACCGCCTGATGATTAAACGGTGGAACTGGGTCCGGCTCCCGTTTTTGAGGCTGGTGCCCCGGGTGCTTGCCTCGGTGCTGGTGCTTTCGTTTCTGATGACGCTCGTCAATCTGCCGCTCGATCGCATTCTGCTTCCGCAATCGTTCATCGACGAACCCGCCATTTTTCTGGGTTATCTGTTCTCCTGGACCAAAACCATTCTGGCCTGGGTGCTGAGTTATACGGTTTATCATTACGTCGAACAAACCCGCAACGCCGAAATCGAGACGCTGTTGCTGAAGACTTCCATCCGGGAAACGGAAGCCAAAGTGCTCCGTTCGCAGCTGAATCCCCACTTCGTCTTCAACGCCCTCAACAGCATCCGGGCGTTGGTGCTGGAAAACCCGATGAAAGCGCAGCAGGGCATTACACAGCTTTCCAATATCCTCCGCAACTCTCTGCTGGCCGACCGGCGCAAAACGGTTGAACTCCGGGAGGAGATCAAAACCGTGGAAGACTATCTGGCGCTGGAGAAAGTGCGGTACGAAGACCGGCTCAACTGCCGTTTGGAACTTGACCCGAAAACCTTATACTTGCAGGTGCCGCCGATGATGCTGCAGACGCTGGTCGAAAACGCCATCAAACATGGCGTCCAGAAAGCCATCGGAGGCGGGTTTATCGAACTGATTTCCAGTCTGGATTCGCACGATCATCTGCATATTCGCATCCGGAACACCGGTGTTCTGGGCGATACGGAAGCCTCGTCGGGTTTTGGGCTGGTCAATACAACCCAGCGGCTCGAATTACTTTACGGACCCGAGGCCTCGTTCCGGATTTACCAGGAAAGCCCCGACATCGTTTGTGCCGAAATTCAGATGCCGACCCAGTCAGACAGCATTCTAAAACGAACCGAAGCAAAGGTATGATCTTAGGTATGAGGTATGAGATTTAAGGTGAGAGCCCTTCTTACCTCATACCTATCACCTCATCCCTCATACCTAAAGTCATACCATATACCTGAAATGAAAGCTCTTATCGTAGACGACGAACGTCTTGCCCGGAACGAGTTGCGCCGCCTGCTCGACAATTTTCCCAAGATTGAAATAATTGGTGAAGCCGCCAACGCCGATGAAGCCCTGAAACTGATCGACGAACTCCAGCCCGAGCTTTTGTTTCTGGATATCCAGATGCCCGGCAAAAATGGGTTTGAACTGCTTCAGGCCATCGAAGGCAAGACGCCGGAGGTGATTTTTACCACCGCCTATGACGACTACGCTATCAAGGCGTTTGAGTTCAACGCGCTGGATTACCTGCTCAAACCGGTCGAGCTCCATCGCCTTACGGAGGCCATCCACCGGGTAGAAGAAAACCAGCCGCACCACGCCGATCAGGAAAACGGGGCGGTCCGCGAAAGCTCCCGGGTGCTGGGCGAAAACGATCAGGTCTTTGTGAAGGACGGCGAAAAATGCTGGTTTGTCAAGCTCGGTAAAGTCCGGCTTTTTGAATCCATGGGCAACTACGTCCGGCTGCATTTCGACGACCAGAAGCCGCTGGTTCTGAAGTCGCTAAACAGCCTGGAAGACCGCCTCGACCCCAACACGTTTTTCCGGGCCAACCGCAAGCACATCATCAACCTCCAGTGGATCGAGAAGATTGAGCCCTGGTTCAGCGGCGGTCTGCTGGTGACGCTGCGGGGCGGCGACAAAATCGAAATCAGCCGCCGACAGGCCATCCGGTTTAAGGAATTAATGAGCCTGTAAGCGTCGGGCGAATAAATATTTTCGCAAGGGCACAAAAAACCGCGTTCCGTTAGCAACTTTGTGTCCTTGCGTAATGCTGCCATGAAAAGCTACCTGCCGCTTATTCTGCTGGCTTTTGTTTTTGCCTGCAATCAACAGGAAAAATCCAGCGATCAATCCCGTGATGCCGAATCCGAAATTCGCTTCAAACCCGAAAATTATTCCTACCGGGAAGGCCGTTGCGACACGACCGGGACGGGCCAGGGTGTTGGCGTCCGCGCCACGTACACACTGCTGGACGGGGATGCTCCGGCGGTAGCGCCCATCAACGATACCCTCCGAAAGTACCTCACCAGCGCGGTGACCAGCCTGCTGGACAGCGCCGAAGTGGCCGGCAATCCGGAGGCCCAAACGGACCTAAACGCCGCGGCCCGACTCTTCGCGGCCAGTTACCGGGCTTTTCAGAAAGAATTTGCCGATGCGCCGATGGGCGGCTGCTGGGAAGTGGAAGTGACCGGCGACACGCTGTTTACTTCGTCCCGGTACCTGAGTTTCCGGATGGAGACGTATGCGTATACGGGGGGAGCGCACCCCAATACGGTAACCAGCCTGTACACCTTCGACCGCCAGACCGGGCGTCCGCTGCGGCTTCATGAGCTGGTGAAAGATACCACCCGGCTGCTGCCCGTGGTCGAAACGTATTTCCGGAAGCAGCAGGGCCTTACGGCCACCCAGAATCTGGAAGCGGAAGGTTATTTCCTTCACGAAGGCAAATTTTTCCTGCCCGGCAACGTAGCCGCCACCCGCACCGGACTGCTTTTCTATTACAACCCCTACGAAATCGCCGCCTACGCCCTCGGCCCCATCGAATTCGTAGTACCCTACCAGGAAATTAAGAATTAAGAGTTAAGAGTTAAGAATTAAGAGTTAAAAATTGGCTTCGCAGGGTCGAGAATCCTCATCAAGCGGAGCTAATTCTTAACTCTTAACTCTTAATTCCCTATTGTAGGCCGGCTCTGGCTTTGTTGTCTACGCTGTTTTTGTACTCGTGCTTTTCGTAGCTGAGGGCTTTCTGGAAGTACTGGCGGGCCTGAGCGGGTTTGTTTTGCTGTTTGTAAATGTAGCCTAGTTGCAGGGCGGAAGTGGCGCCAAAAGAAAGCTGGTCGGCTTCGCTGAGGGCAATGGCCCGCTCGAAATGCGGGATGGCCGCCAGCGGTTCGCCCCGTCGCTGAAAGATGCGGCCCTGCCGGTATTGAAATTCGGCTTTTTCGGGCGTCAACGGAAAGTCCTTCTCCGAAAAGGGCCGGAGCGTGTTGCGGGCGCTGTCCAGATACCCGCCGTCGGTGGCAAACCGGGCTTTGAGCAGAATCTTCTGCCGGGGCGAAATGCCTTTTCGAAAAAACGCATCGGCGAACTTCTGGGCCGCCTTATCGGCCTCTACGCTGGTCGTGCCCGTCTTCTGCGCCTGCTGCAACAGCGGCACGGCCTGCGCCTCCTGACCGGTCAGCCAGAAACACAAAAACTGGCGATAATACGTGTCTTTCCGGAAATTAACTCCTTTGTACTGCCCCAGAAAAGCCCGGTAATGGCCTAAAGCCTGCGGGTAATTTCCCTTTTGCAACTGAATTTCGCCCAGTTGGTATTCAATAAACGGGTAGGGCAGATACTCCGGCCCTTTCGGGCGCTCCAGCAGGAGGGCCTGCGCTTCCTCGCTACGGGCATCTTTCATGAGCAGACTAGCCGCAAAGAGCGAAATCATGAGGTTGTCCGGATGGTCGCGAACCAGCTGGCGCGTCCGGGCGGCATCTTCCGGCGTGAAGGTCAGCACGTGGCCGCGCAGGAGCAGGTCAATCAGCCGGGCCTCGGTCCCGAACAGGGCCTCTTTCCGGCTTACTTCCCCAATTTCCTGCATGCCCTGCTGCACGCTGCCTTTGAGGCCCATCATCTTGATCGCCCAGGTGTAGTTGTTGGGAACCGACCCGATCAGGACGTGCAGGACACCCAGCGATTTGCGGGTTGGCAGAAAATCCGGGAAACGTTTGCGGTTGTCTTCCAGAAGGCGGTAAGCCCGGATAATGTCCCAGCAGGCGCTGACTTCGTGGCCGAATTTGAGCTTGACAAACGCCCAGTGTAGCCGGACTTCCGCCTGGGCAAACCGCTGCCAGGGGGAATTTTCGTCCAGATCATCCAGCAATTCGAGCCGCTGCTCCTGCCGTTTTTCGAGGGTTTTGTAAAGCGTCCGGTCGTCGGAGGTCAGCAGGGTGAGCATATCGCCGAAATTGTCGAGGTACACCGCAATCCCGTTCCGGCGGGCCAGTTCCGGCCCAATCGCCCGGCGCCCCGCTCCCACTTTTAGGCTGAACAGGTCCTGATAAGCCCGCTGGAGCGGCGGAGTAAAGTCAAAATCAGCGGCAAAGGCAGGCCACGACAGCAGCAGGACCATAGCGGCTCCTGCAAGAACCCGCCGGGCCAGACGACCGCCTGCCGTTTTTTTTGCCACCAGTTCGACGTGCATACGCATTCGGAATGCTCAACAAAATCCGATCAATCAGGAGTCAAAAAAAGGCCGCCGTTTCCGGCAGCCTTTGCGTTTGTATGCTTTTGTGCTTAGCGGCGGCCGGTCGGTGCCGGCTCGGGAACGCCTTCCACGTCGGCGAAAACACGACCGCAGTGTTCGCAAACGATGATCTTTTTCTTGTCCCGAATGTCGGCCTGCCGCTGCGGCGGAACCACGTTGAAGCAACCGCCACAGGCACCCCGCTTCACCATCACCACGGCCAGACCGTTGAGGGCGTTGTTGCGGATTTTGTTGTACGATTTCAGCAGACGTTCTTCGATGTGGGTAGCCTGCTGGTCGCGCTCCGTGATGAGTTTTTTCTCGTCCTCTTCGCTTTCGGCCGTAATCTGGTCGAGTTCCTGCATTTTGGCTTTCAGGTCGGCCTTGCGCTCGTCGAGAGCTCCCTGCGTCGCCTTAATTTCCTCCTGCTTGCTGCGGATTTTGAAAGTAGCCTCGTTGATTTTCTTGTCGGCCAGTTCAATTTCCAGCGTCTGAAGCTCAATTTCTTTCGAAATGGCGTCGTATTCGCGGTTATTGCGGACGTTCATCTGCTGATCCTTGTACTTGTTGATCAGCTTTTCAGCGTCTTTCTTGGTCGTCTTGTTGCGGTCAATCTCGTCTTCCAGCGACTGAATGTCGTTGTTGAACTTATTGATCCGGGTTTCAAAGCCGGCGATGTCGTCTTCCAGATCGCGAACCTCTTCCGGCAGGTCCCCGCGAATCTTTTTTATCTCATCGAGCTGAGAATCAATTTGTTGAAGTTTGAGAAGAGCTTCGAGTTTTTGAGCAATCGTCAGTTCCATTCCGCGAAGGTTTTGCTATACGAAGTAGTTCACCGGATTGGTGACCGTTTCGGACAAAATTACCGCAAAGGTATCAAATTTTTTCAACAATTGCTGTTGAATCAATTCTTTGGTATACTGTTCGCTTTCAAAATGACCGATATCCGCAATGATAATTCGGCCGTCGGCGTCGAAAAATTCATGGTATTTATAATCAGCCGTGATAAAAACCTCCGCTCCGGCGCGTACGGCATCATTCAGCAAAAATCCGCCGGCCCCTCCGCAGACCGCCACCCGCCTGACCGACCGGCCCGGCAGCGGCGTGTGCCGTATGAGGGGCAGCGCCATTTTCTCTTTCAGATAAGCCAGAAAAGCCGGCTCGTCCATCGCTTCCGGCAGGTCGCCGACCGCTCCCGAGCCCACTTCCTGGTTCCGGTTGTCGAGCAGGGTGAGGTAGTGCGCCACCTCTTCGTACGGATGTACGCCTTTCTTCCTTAAAGCGGCCATGATAGCTGTCTGCCGATGGGCCGGAAAAATAACCTCAATCCGGTCTTCCGAAGCCGATTCTTCCACGCCCCGCTCACCCAGATTCGGGTTTGACGATTCATTGCCCCGGAAAGTCCCCGTCCCTGCCAGCCGGAAACTGCACCGGTCGTAGTTGCCGATCTGGCCCGCCCCGGCCTCGTACAAAGCATCCAGAACCCGCTGGGTGGCCCCGGCAAATTCAGGATCTGCGGCTTCGGTCGGCACAAACACCACCAGTTTCATGAGCGTGTCGCTTTTTGGCGCGAGAATCCGCACGTTCTGCAAACCGAGTTTTTCGGCAATTTTATAATTCACCCCGCCGACGATACTGTCCAGGTTGGTATGAGAAGCGTAGATGGCCACCTCGGCCCTGATGGCCTTAATCACCGTCCGTTCGACGTAATTCCGGCCGTTCAGTTTCTTCAGGCCCTTGAACACAATGGGATGATGGGCCACGATCAGGTTGCAGCCCCGGGCAATGGCCTCCTCGACTACCGCCTCGGTGGCATCCAGCGTAACCAGAACACCGGTTACGGGCGTTGCCGGGTCACCCACAATCAGTCCGGCATTATCGTAGCTTTCCTGATACGCCAGCGGCGCCCAGGTTTCGAGGTAGGTGGTGATGTCGCGTATAGTCATATTGAGTGATTGAGTGGTGGAGTGATTGAGTGATGGTTGGCGTTCTGCACACCATCGCTCAATCGCTCAACTACTCAATGCTTTTGGTATCTCTCTTTCAGAATGGCCAGGTGGTGCGCCTCGTGGCCGGCGATGATGGCGAAAACGGCGCGGGCGGATACGGAGTGGCCGTTGGCCGTTCCGATACGGACCTGGGCTTCTTCGGGCAAGCTGCGGGCAAGGGCCAGCGTCGCCGCCCGGGTCGTTTCGTACTGGAGCCACAGACTTTCCAGCGGCTGGTGGTCGAAATCGGCCTTTTCAACGTAGGCATTTTCCTCAAAGCCCGGCAGCGACTGGGTTTCGCCGCGGGCAATGCAAAGCGCCCGGTAGGCAAAGATGCGTTCAGCATCGGTCAGGTGCCCGAGCAGTTCTTTGAGCGACCACTTGCCGGGCGCGTACCGATAAAGGGCGGCTTCCTCGGACAGATTTTTATAAAAATTTTTCAGGGTTTCACTTTGCTCCAAAAGCGTTTCAATAACCTCCTCACCAACAACCTGTTCAATGTAGTTGGCGAAGTAGCGGATCGGCGGATACTCACTGGAAAGGGGCTTTTTCATGAAAGTGGCAGCATTTTTTTAGGGCAAAGGTATTGCATCTTCCCAAAATCGCCCTACCTTTGCATCACGATTTCGGAACGGCTCTACGCCGCGAAGAAAATGGTTCGGTAGTTCAGTTGGTTAGAATACCTGCCTGTCACGCAGGGGGTCGCGGGTTCGAGTCCCGTCCGGACCGCCAACAAAGTACAAAGCCCTGTCATCGGGGCTTTTTTCAGCTAAGCCTTCTTCGGAAGCAAAATATTGGTTCGGTAGTTCAGTTGGTTAGAATACCTGCCTGTCACGCAGGGGGTCGCGGGTTCGAGTCCCGTCCGGACCGCCAACAAAGCAAAAAGCCTGTTAAATCTATGATTTGACAGGCTTTTTCTATTCTTCACTTTTCCGCGGCCAATATGCATTTTATAAAGTTCAACCGCCGCTTACTCAATTCATTGTTTTTACATTGGTCAAAAGAAAATCAATTGTAATTTTTGCCTGATTCCTTCGCTCAACGGACATCTCCTATCCGATTAATTCGTTCCCGATTATCGCACGATTCAGCTATTTTTAAAAGTAGTGTCTTACCGATTTCATGCTGACTGGCGAAAGTATGTTAATGCTTATTTCCTAAAGCCTGCAACACACCGCTCTACGAACATATGGAAATAAATCCAACCGCTGACCTAACCACTCATAAGCCCAAATTCTACCACTCCTTTCTAGCACGTATTGACCCTTATATCGATCCCTCCAACTCACCAAACTGGCCTCTTCTCGCTCTTTTGCGGTTCCTTCTTGCCTTTGTTGTGTTTGCCTCTCACGTCGGAGAACATACCGCATCCAGCGGACCTTTGTCTGCCATCAGCACGCTGGGCGCTTTCGAAGCCATTTTAGGTTTCTTATTGATAAGCGGCTATTCAATTGGAATGTCAATTACTAAAAGCAGGAGCGGTTATCTTTTGCGGAGAGTAAAACGAATTTATCCGGTTTATATCGCCTGTCTGATTCTTACTTTTCTGGTTTCGCCCCTGCCTGTCACCGCGGGGTTTGTCGGCATGCTTTGCCTGAATGTCGTCTTCCTGAACCATGTTGTCGTACCGACCTCCTACGTCGGCCCCGCCTGGACGCTTGCCCTGGAAGTATGGCTCTACATCCTGGCGCCTTCACTGCTCCGGTTCTCTTACCGAACTTCACTGTATCTTGTATACTTCTCCTTTGCCTGCTTCTGCCTCTATACCTGTGCCCGGTCTTTATTCAACCTTCCCTATTATGCCGGTACTTATTTTGGGATAAACTTATTGCTACTTTCCTTTATATGGATACTTGGCTTTATGCTCGCTATATTTCATAAAAAAAAGAAAGCAACCACGTTTCATATTCTATTTGTTGTTGGCATGTATTTCGGTTTAAACGCGCTCATACAACTGGCTTTCCGGCTTAAAAATGGCGCTTACAACCTGATTCCCGATGATTGTTTAGATTTTTTGACCAGAGGGATATGCCTCGCCATAATCTGTTATTTTATCATCAACCAGCGAAAGTTCACCATTCGGTCTTCCTCAGTAAAGTCTCTTTTCAATTTTCTCGGAAATATATCTTATCCACTTTACCTAAGCCATGCGGCTTTTTTAGTCCTCTTTATACGCTTTGGAATTTCAAACTGGTTCCTGCTTAGTCTTTACTCCTTAGTTGGCGCAGCCGTATTTTACTGGCTATTTGATTCTTTTTACAGAAGGCAAACCACTTTACCATCCACCCAAAATTAACCCGGACACGGCTTCGCTGACGGAGTAATATCCTCCTGATTGCCGGACCTTTTGGCGGATGGCGCGTACGCTTTTTCCCGAATCAATCCAAAGCCAGCAGCGAAGCCAGACTGGTTTCCAGTGCAGAACCGTGTACCCCTTTCCGGACGATCCGGCCTTCGCGGTCGAGCAGCATATTAATCGGCACCGCCTGTCCAAGCGGTGGCCCTTCCACCGGTTGCCGCGGCAGGTCTTTCCTCATTACCTGCTGCCAGGGCAAGGCCTCCCGCCGAAGGGTCGCCAACCAGGCTTTTCGGTTGCGATCAAGCGATACCGAAACGATTTCAAATCCTTTGCCTACGTACTGCCCGTACAAAGTCTTCAACCGGGTATGCTCGGCCCGGCAGGATTCGCAGCCGCTGGCCCAGTACGTGATGAGCACCACCTTTCCCCGGAAACTGGCCAGATCGACGGGTTCGCCCTTGCTGTTCACCAGCGAAAGGTCCGGGGCGGCCTGACCGACGGGTGTAGCCGACGACCGGCCAGCATGCAGCGGTTTCGGAAAAAACAGCTCTTCACGCAGGGCTTTGCCGACCGAATGCTGTTGCCAGTGGGGCGCAAGCGCTTTCCACAGTTCAAGCACTTCCGGTCGGGGGAGTTTATCGATTAGCGCAGCCAGATTGAACAGACTCACCAGAGACTCCGGGTACGTCCGGATGAAGTCGGCCGTTTCCTCATTGATTTGCCAGGCCAGTCCCCTGTTTTCGAGCGAGGCCCGCCAGTGGGCGAGCGTGTCGCCGTTTTTCCGGGCTTCCTGCGCCCGCCTGTAACTCGCATTCAGCTTTGCGTCGTACTCCCGCAGTATATACGCCAGGACGCGTTCATGGGTGGCGTTGGGCGAACCCGTCACCAGCGCCTGGGCCAGCGAGTCGGCATTGGCACGTATCCGCAGGGGAACACTGTCGAGCGGAAACGCCTTGAAATAAGGCTTATCTTCTACCAGAATAGCGTAATAATGCGGCTCCGGAATGGCTCCTTTCAGCGTAAAAGCCCCGTTCTGGACGACGGTCGAGTCGATGGCCTGCTGACGCCCTTGTCTGGCAAAGGCCGAACGTTTTGAGGTCAGAAAGACCTTTTTCCCCTCGGCATGCGTCACCTGACCCGTGATGAGGTAAGGCACTTTTTGCTGCTGGGCAACAACAGGCGTTGTAATCCACAAAAAGAGGAACAGGCAGATAAAGCTTTTCATGGCGGCATAGCAGAGGTGTCACCATCAAGGTCACTTATTTTAACCAGATTATCAAGTCCTTAACGAGAAACCTACCGATGAACTCGCCCTCCCCCGCCCTCATGCCACCAGTTCTCCAAACAACCGTTCCAGCCGCGCGGCCGCGTCCGAACAAAGGCCCGGATGAACGGGAGAAGTCTGCACAATCGTACTCCGTGCCGCCGTCAGCCAGCGAAACCGGGAGGCCAGCGGCAGTTCGCCGATCGGTCCGCCCTCGCGGCGACCGGCACAGACCCGCTCAAAAGCCCGCAGGCGTTCGCGCAGTTCGGCCAGGTCCAGACCGGGGGAAAAGGCCAGCAGACGGGCTTCGTTCAGGCTGAATTTCGTTTGTAGAAAACCCTGGGCCGGGCAAAAAAGAATCACCCCGACATTCAGGAATTCCTGGCGCTCTACCCGCGGGACGACCCGAATGACGGCGTATTCAAAAACGTGCTTTTCTTGCATCTTGGGCTGCATTCACAAAAATAACCGACGCGGCAAGGCGGGTTTCCAGAAAATTGACATATACCTGACGCCGTTCCTCCGGCGACCCCTCCGACGAGTTGTCCGTCAGCCAGTCGTCCGGCACCAGCGCCACGATGGCCCGGATGCGCTCGGGCGTCAGCAGGGGTTTGTACTCGGCATCCACAGCGGCCAGTTCCGTCGCTTTCGGCAGCAGCACGTGGTCTTTCACCTGCGCAAACGGGCGGCGGGCCTGCTCCTCCCAGGGCTGGCCCGTGTGGTGGAAATACAGCGCCGCCCCGTGGTCGATCAGCCAGAGTTCCTTATGCCACATCAGCAGGTTGGTGTTGCGGGCGGTGCGGTCCACGTTTGTGACCAGACAGTCGAGCCAGACAATCTGCGACGCCAGCCGGGCGTCCACCGACGTGACCAGGGGGTCGAAGGTGATGGCCCCGGACAGGTAGTGCAAGGCCAGATTCAGGCCGGCACTGGCTTTGAGCAGGTCCTGAATTTCCTCGTCGGGCTCGGTGCGGCCAAAAGCGGGGTCGATGTTGGTAAAAACGATCTCGGGCACGCGCAGGCCCAGCGCCCGGGCCAGTTCTCCGGCAATCAGCTCGGCAATGAGCGCCTTGACGCCCTGCCCCGCCCCGCGAAACTTCTGGACATACAGAAAATCGTCGTCGGCCTCGACAATGGCCGGTAAAGACCCGCCTTCGCGCAGCGGCGTGACATACCGCACCACATCGACGGTTCTTAATTGAGGTTCGAGATTGGTCACTGGTTTTTGTTCACAAGGTTCAAACGGTCTCGGTAGCTTAACGCATTTTGTCCCGCTTTGTCACGGGAAAAAGAGACAAGAGACACGAGATAAGAGATTAGAGACAGGGTTCCGTTTCGGAGGGCTGTCGTTCCGTCATTTTTCTTTTCTCCTGCTGGTGTCCGCGAATCGATCCGGGTTTATACCTGAAAGACCGGCTGGGAGGCCAGCAACGGCAAAGTTACCGAAAACTGCCCGTCTTCGTTACTGATTCGGATTTTGTGCCGTCCCAGCAGATCGTACTTGGTTTCGATGTTGGTCAGTCCCACCCCGTTGGACAGCACCCGGCTGGCCCGCCGCTGCAGGTTGTTCCGAACGCGCAGGTAGCCCGGCACCGGCTCCCCCTCGGCCGCTTCCGGTAGGCTGGTTTCAATCCAGATTTCCAGGGGCTGGTCCGCCGCCACGACGTTGTGCTTGATGGCGTTTTCTACCAGCAGTTGCAGTGTCAGCGGAGGCAGCAGCATCGCCATAAATTCCTCCGTCACCTGGACATGCAGGGACAACCCGCTGCCGTACCGCGTGTGCTGGAGGTGAAAATACGACTGGATAAAGCGCAGCTCGGCCGCCAGGGTCGTCAGTTCACCCTCGTTCGTTTTGAGCAGGTAGCGGTACACGCTCGACAGTTCTTCAATGAATTCGTCGGCCCGCTCCGGGTCGTCGTCGATCAGGGACGAAAGCGAGTTGAGGCTGTTGAACAGGAAATGCGGATTGATCTGCTGTTTCAAACTTTCGAGCTGGCTTTGCAGGCTGGCCCGGCGGTACTTCTCGGTTTCGCTCAACGTCTGCGACCAGCGCTCGAAGGTGTACAGACTTTCGTGGACCAGCCCGACGATCAGTTCTCCGGCCAAACCGCAGAGCAAAGCCGTGTAAAGCCGGGTTTCGCTGAAGGTATAGCCCGGAAAGTCGCTCCATTCGTACCCGTAAAAAAGCAGAAGAATGGCGAGGGACGACAGTACTACGTGAATCAGGAGACCCAGCAGTAGCCGTCGCCAGATGTGCCGGACATCCGGATACCACCGGCGCAGGTAACCCGCCGGAAGGGCGTGCAGAAAATAGACCGGCGTCCAGACCAGCAGGACCCCAATCGAGGAAAGCACAAAAACGTCTGCCCGCCGGAAATATACCTCTCCGAAAAGCAGGTAGTTCAGCAGCAGATAGTAAAGCGGCAGGATACCCAGAGCAAAAACGGTATCCCGACGGGTGAACGGTGTGGTCTTCAAGGCTGGTAGCGTCCGGCCTTCCTGGCGGACTTACGACAAAGCTACCAAATCTTCGGTATCCTGAGCAAGTTCCAGTTCGACCCGAAACGTCCGGCCGTCGTCCGTGATGCGGGGGCGCGACAGGCCCAGGGTGCCATAGAGCGTGTCCAGGTGCGAGAGCCCGCCCGAGAGCCGGGCCACCGGGTCTTTTTTCCGCTGAATCGTATTGGTGACAATGATGGTTTCCTGACCCACTTCCACCCGGATTCGCAGCGGCCGGTCGGCTTCGGTGACGTTGTGCCGGATGGCATTTTCGACCAGAATCTGGAGCGTCATCGGCGGCAGGTAGCGATTTTTCGGGGCGTTGCGGGTCTCCAGTTCCAGTTCCAGCGCGGCGCCGTAGCGGGTTTGCAGCAGGAAGAAAAAAGAGCGGATGAAGTTGGTCTCGTTGCGCAGCGGCATCAGGCGGCACTGGCTCGACTGCAGCAGGTAGCGGTACACCGTGGCCAGTTCGTCCAGAAACTCTCCGGCCCGCTGCCGGTCTTCCCAGATCAGCGCCGAGAGCGAATTGAGGCTGTTGAACAGAAAATGCGGGTTCACCTGGTTTTTCAGCCCGTCGAGCTGGCTTTGCAGCCGCGCTTTCTGGAAAGCCTCCGACTCGGCCACGGCCTGCCGGTAGAGGTACAGGTAGTAGGTGACTTCGTAATACCCGCCGACGATGATGACAAACGTCAGGGCCAGGCAGATGTGGATCACGTACGTCCGGGGAAACTCGGGTTCGGCCATCAGGCCCGTCAGGTCGATCTGCGTGATGCCCCAGGTTTCGGCGGGCTGCAGGATGAGGGTAAACAGGGAATAGCCCGCAAAGGTCCAGAAGACGCGCCGGCCCGTTTCGGACTTGCGGGTGAAGCGCGACCGGACCCGCATGACCCACCAGAACAGGACCCACCAGGCCGTCGCCGTCGAAACCACTCCCCAGACAAACGTCATCAGAAACAGGCGCCAGTCGTAGCCGTATTCTTCCAGGTAAAAAAAGACAAACGGCAGCACCGCCACCGGAATGCCGATGATTCGCAGCCACTTATCCTGCTGCGGATCGACGCCGACGAGTGTGCCTGTATGTTGTTTCTCTGGTTGCAAGGGATTGGTTGGTTTACTTTTTCAAAGATAATTGGCAGGGGTGAATGCCCGCAAAGAAATGAGGACCAGTTGACGAACTAGATGTCTCAATGCGTCGAATCCGGTACTGAACCGTAGTTCACCCTTCGCATGAGCCGTATACGTAATCCTTTTCGCCGTCAATCGGCTTTTTTTGTACTTTCGGAAAATTTATAACCTCCTCTAATCCAGTATAGCCGCAATGACTTTTCAGGAGTCGTCCCCGATTTTTCTGGGCATGGTCCTCGCCATGTTTCTGGCTAACGGCGTGCAGTGGTTCATGTACCGCGAACGGATTTACGCCATTTACACCATTTATACCCTCGTCTGGGCGGCTTATTTCAACGTCAATCACTACGCGCTTTCTTACAATATCGCCAATTTTTACAAGCTGCTGCTGTCCTACTCCGGCTACATCCTGTACCTGGAACTGGCGAAGCTTTTCCTGAATCTGCGGGACCGGCCCCATCTGCTGCGCGCGGTGAAATGGGTGCAGTGGGCGATGGTGTTCTACTGCGTTACCAAAACCTACGTCTACCTGTTTACGGATTTCTGGCAGACCCCGCTGCACCAGATTCTGCTGCAGCCCGTCCGGTTCTCGCTGGTGGCCATCGGGGCGTATATTGTCGTGACGTTCATCCGCTCGAAGGACATGGTGGCCCGTTTTTTTGTGGCCGGAACCGCTGCCCTGCTGCTCAACCACTCGGTAGCGCTCGCGCTGCTGCTGCGGGACCCGGCGCTGCAGTTGCAGGCCCTGTCCTGGAAACATCCGGATTTCTGGATTCAGTCGGGGGTGGTGCTGGACCTGATCTTTTTTGCGCTGGGAATTTCCTACCGGCACCGTCGCGAATCCGTCCGGCAGGCGCTCGTGCTCGAACGAGAACGCGAACAGCGCCACCGCGAACAACTGGAAGCCAACCTCACGCTCCAGCAGCTTAAACAGGAAAAAACGGAGGCGCAGATGCGGGCGTTGCAGAGCCAGATCAACCCGCATTTTCTGTTCAACAGCCTGAATACGCTCTCGTCGCTGATTGAAGACAGCCCGCAGCAGGCCGAGGATTTTGTCAACGAACTTTCCAGCGTGTATCGCTATCTTTTACGAAGCAACGAACACGAACTGACCACGCTCGGAATCGAAATGTCGTTCATCGAATCGTATTTTCACCTGCTCCGGACCCGGTTCGGCAACAGCGTGGACCTGCACATCGACATCAGTCCGGCCGATCTGGAGGCCCTGCTCCCGCCCCTGACGCTTCAGTTGTTGCTGGAAAACGCGGTCAAGCACAACATTATCCTGCCCGACCACCCGCTGACCATCCGCATCCGGACGACGGAAGACCGCCAGCTGGTGATGGAAAACAACCTGCAACGGAAGAAGCTCCGGGTAGAGTCCAATGGCGTCGGCCTGTCGAATATTGCGGTCAAATATCGCCTCCTGAACCAGCCCGCCCCGATCATTGAAGAACGGGACGGCTGGTTTCGGGTGACGCTGCCTCTGCTGATGCCGCAGCCCGTGGCGATGACCCGCCGGGATTAACGGCCACCCAGCGGCAACTGGTAGCTCACCGACAGCATGGCATTCTGGGGCGTCAGCTTCGTGCCGTCGGCCGTCGAGCCGTTCATGAGGTAGTTGTAGCGGCCTTCGACCGAAACCCGGCCCGGTCCTGCGGCCAGCGAGATGCCCAGCCCGCCGGCTGCCCCGTACGCCACGCGGCCTTCGTTCTTCATATCCAGGGGCTGCGAACCCGTTTCGCCGCTGGCGCTGTACGACATCGTGCCGTTGAGGACGTACGACACCACCGGCCCGGCGTTGACAAACACCTTCATACCGGGTTTGCCAAAACTCGCTTTTGCCAGAATGGGCACTTCCACCATGTTGTATTTAAACTTGAGGTATTCCGAGCCAGCCGCGATCTTGAAGCCGTACTGCGAATACAGGATTTCGGGTTGCACGGAGAACTTCGGCCCGCCGATGTTGATGACCAGCCCGCCGTGGAAGCCCATGACCCGCTCGATGCTGACACCGCCGCCCAGTTGCGAATCGTTGACCCCGCCAAACGTGGAAGCATTACCGCCTACCCGGAAACCAATCCGGAAGCGGCTCTCCTCCCCGGCCACCACCGGCGCGACCGAGGCCGTGCGGGCCGGTTTCTGAGGCTGGGCCGTTGCCGCGGTGGTAGTCGATTGCGGTTTAGCAGGAGCGGTCGCCTGCGTGGCCGTGGTCGCTGCGGGTTTGGTCGCTTTGTCGGCCTGAGCGACCACCGCCGTTTTCTGAACGGAGGTCGGACGTGCCGGGGCCGGTTTGGCGGCTGACCGGGCGGTGGTGGCCGCCGGACGCGCCGCCGGTTTGGTCGTTGTTGTCTTTACCGCTGCCGGGACGGGCTTTTTGGCGGTTGTCGTTTTGGTTTGAGCCGACAGGCCCAGGGGTACTACGGCCAGAGCAATGAGTGTGAGAAATGTTTTCATGGGATACGCTTACGCGTTTTTTTGTTGTTTACGTTGTAAAATTGGCGTCCCGTAAACACAGGACCATTCGTTGGCTGGATTAAGCGGAGTTTTCGCCCGTTGAGTTGTACAAAACGATGTCCGGAGTGCCGGGCAGCGGCTTGTTTCCGGCTACAACTCCACTTCCACATTCAGTTTGTAGCGTCCCTCCGCACCCGGATAAGCCGGGTCGAAGCTGTCCGTTACGGAGGGCGCATAGGTCTGATTTTTATTCCGGATTCGTACGTTGAGCGGCTTTTTTGCGCTGCCGTAGCGGGCCGTGATTTTGTATTTTCCCAGTGGCACGTCGTCGATGTACATGTTCTGGGGTTTGCGGGTGAGGGTTTTGCCCGTGCTGCCGTCGAGGAGTTTGCCCGCCGGTTCCAGCGTCAGTTCAACCTGTTCGGTTTCGAGTCCCCAGGTAAAAACTTCGATCTGGCCGCCATAAAAGCCGTCGTTCCCAAACTCGCCCGTTCGCGGACCGGCCAGCTTCAGGCTCAGGTTCCGGACGGCGCCGTCGCTGCCGGCAAAAGCCTCGTCCCCGTCCGGATGCAGATCGAGCGTGTAGGACTTTCCGTCGAAGGTTAGTTGGGTTGTGCCGCGCACGTACCAGGAGCCGGGCGTGGTCCGCAGTTCGTAGCGTCCCGAGGCGTCGGTCTGGCCCAGGATGTTGCTGTTGTGGAACTGGGTGTTGTTGACCACGATCCGGGCTCCGGCCAGCGGGCGGCCCTGGATGTCCGTTGCCTTGCCGGTCACGTAACCGCTTCGGGGCGCTGGTCCGTGGTTGTGGTTGTGTTCTTCGCAGGCGGTCGCCCCCAACAGCAGGAGTCCGGCCGTCATTTTCGTGAGTAAGCTTTTCATGGAATAATTTACCGACAACCGCAGGCCATTTGGGTTATCCAGTTGTTTGTTGTTTACCCGGCAAAGGTGGGTTTGTCGGGGGCGGAAGCCAGCCGTGACTGCCGCGAACCGGATGGTTGATTGCCTGAAACGCTAAAAGCCGAAGGCGAAGCCGTACCCGTTTTTTCCCAAAAACCCGTTTATTTGTTGTCTAAAGCCGCTATCAACGGATAGCCACATTCTATTCATCCCGAACAAAACAGAGCTGACATGACCCGTAATGAGTTTCTGCAAATTGCCTTTGGCAGCGCCCTGAGTCTGACCGCCTTCCGCACGCTTGGTCGGCCTACGCAGCAGTCCGGCCCGTTCACCCTGGCCCCTCTCCCCTTCGATGCCGCCGCACTGGAACCGCACATTGACCGTCAGACGATGGAAATTCACCACGGACGGCACCACAAAACCTACGTCGATAACCTCAACAAGGCCGTAGCCGGGACAGACATGGCCAAGATGTCGATTGACGAACTGGTGAAAAAAATTGACGGCAAGAGCCCGGCGGCCCTCCGCAACAACGGCGGGGGACACTGGAATCACACGTTCTTCTGGAGCCTGATGGCCCCGAAAGCCGGAGGCCAGCCCAAAGGCCGGGTCGCGGCGGCCATCAACCAGAAATTCGGGTCGTTCGATAAGTTTAAAGAAGAGTTTGCCAAAGCCGCTACGGGCCGCTTCGGTTCCGGCTGGGCTTGGCTGATCGTGGACGGTAAAAACCTGGAAATCACCTCGACGCCGAACCAGGACAACCCACTGATGGCCGTGGCCGAGAAGAAAGGAACACCCATCTTGGGCCTCGATGTCTGGGAACACGCCTACTACCTTAAATACCAGAACAAACGCCCCGATTACATCACGGCCTGGTGGAACGTCGTGAACTGGGACAAAGTGGAAGAATTATACGGAAAGGCGGTTTAACAGTCGAAAAGTCGGTAAGTCGTAAGTCGGCAAGTCGTAAGTAGCTCCGCCTCAATGTTGAACTGGCGGAGCCACTTACGACTTGCCGACTTACGACTTACGACTTCTGCACTTACGACTAATTTACCTTTGAAGTCTTATCTTTGCCAAAAACTTACATCAACAATGAGCGACATCCTGTATGACGAGATTCCGTCGCTGGATTTGGCCGATTTTAACTCGGGAGACCCGGAGCGGAAGGCGAAATTTGTGCGTGATCTCGGCGCGGCTTTTAACAACATTGGTTTCATTGCACTCAAAAATCATGGTCTGACCGACGACCTGACCGGGAAACTGTACGGTTCGGTTCAGGAATTTTTCCAGGCGCCGGACGAAGTAAAGCAGAAATACGAACACCCCGAACTGCACGGCCAGCGCGGCTATGTCGGTAAAGGCAAAGAAACGGCCAAAGGCTTCAAGGTGGCCGATCTGAAGGAGTTTTATCATGTCGGGCAGCCTGACCCCGTCGACGGCATGCCGGGAAACGTCTTCCCGGAAGAATTTCCCCAGTTCAGGGAACACACCGTCGAAACGTACCGGACGCTTGAAAATGCCGGCAAGACGCTGCTGCGGGCCATTGCCCTGTACCTCGAACTGCCGGAGGACTATTTTGAGGATAAAGTCAAAAACGGCGACAGCATCCTGCGGGCCATCCACTACTTCCCGCTGAACCCGGATGTTGTTCCGGAAGGGGCCGTACGGGCCGCCGCCCACGGGGATATCAACCTCATCACGCTGCTGATGGGCGCTTCGGCCGAAGGGCTGGAGGTGCTGCGCCGCGACGGCCAGTGGATTCCCATTACGGCGCTTCCCGACCAGGTGATTATCAACGTCGGTGACATGCTCGACCGGCTGACCAACCACAAACTCAAATCGACCATCCACCGCGTGGTGAACCCGCCCCGCGAGAAGATGAACACCCCGCGCTATTCTATTCCGTTCTTCATGCACCCCCGCGGCGACATGAACCTGACCTGTCTGGAAAGCTGCGTCACCACCGAACAGCCGAAACTTTACGCCGACATGACCGCCGGTGAGTTTCTGGATGAGCGGCTGCGCGAACTGGGGCTGAAGAAAAGCTGATGATTGTACTGTTTCTCGCCGATGAACGCCGATTTCGAACGCGGATTCACGCAGATCGCTGGTAAAATCTGCGTAAATCCGCGTAACTTAATCCGCGAACATCTGCGAGAAACCTCCTTCCGGTTATGGCCCTATCCCCCCAGCCCCACGTCGCCCCCGTCCGCCGGATTCGTTACCTCATTTTCCTGAAAGATGTCTTCATTCTGGCCTGTACCACCTTTGGCGGACCACAGGTGCACCTGGCGATGATGCTCGACCGGCTGGTAACAAAACGGCGCTACCTGACCGAAGAGGAACTGATGGAGCTGAACGCGCTCTGCCAGATTCTTCCCGGCCCTACCTCCACGCAAACCATTACGGCGCTCGGTTTCAAAATTGGCGGGCCGAACCTCGCCTACATCACCCTGCTCATCTGGTCGCTGCCCGCCGTGCTGCTGATGACCGCCGCCGGAATCGGCATTTTTTATTCGGAACAAAACGCCATTTCGCTCAATTTCACGCGGTTTATTCAGCCAATGGCCGTCGGCTTTCTGATCGTAGCCGGCTACCGCATTGCCCGCAAAGTCATTCACAACCAGCTCGATCTGGTGCTGGCTATTGTCTCGGCCCTGACGGCCTACGCCTTTCCGTCGCCGTTCATGACGCCCATCGTGATTGTCGCGGGAGGACTGGCCACCGCCATGACCTACCGAAAACAGCAGGTGATGGAAAAAGCCCCGATTCGCATTCAGTGGGCGAATTTCTTCCTCTGGCTGGGCGTCCTGATCGGGGCGGCCGTACTCGGGGCGGTTACGCAGTCGCTGCCGGTGCGTCTGTTTGAGAACTTCTACCGCAACGGAAGCCTCGTTTTTGGCGGCGGACAGGTACTCACGCCGATGCTTTACAACGAGTTTGTCGAATTCAAAAAATACCTGAGTCGGGAAGAGTTTCTGTCGGGGCTGGCCCTGGTGCAGACGATTCCCGGGCCGGTTTTTGCCTTTGCGTCTTACATCGGCACCTTATCTATGCGCTCGGAAGGGCTATCCGGACAGTTGCTGGGCAGTCTGACAGCCACTATGGGCATTTTTCTGCCCGGTACGTTCCTGATCTTCTTTGTTTACCGCTTCTGGAACCAGTTGAAGCGATACCGCGTCGTGCGGGCGTCTCTGGAGGGCATCAACGCCGCCAGCACCGGCCTGACCGCCGCCGCCGCCCTGACCCTCTTCCAGCCCATGTCCGACCACTGGCCCTCGGCGGTTGTGGTCATTATCACCATTTTGCTGCTGGAGTTTTCCAAAATTCCGCCGTACCTGCTGATCCTGGGCGGTCTGGTGCTGGGGTTTGTGCTCTGAACCTGAATTACACAGCTTCATTTGAGTAACAGGATTGCCGCTCATGTGGTTAATTCCATAAATCTGTGTAATCCAGGTTCCGACGTTATGAAACAACTTGACCATTTCCTGCGCCTTTTCCGGCAGGAATCCGAATCGGCAGGCCTCTCCCGCCAGCAATTTCTTCATTTTACAGGCCGGGGGTTGGCCGCCGGGGCGCTGGGCGGATTAGCCGCTTCCTGCAAAACGGGACAATCCTCCACCCGCAACCGCCCGACGGTCTACACCGCCCAGGACGGCACCCGGGTTCCCTCGTCCCAGTGGGTTTCTCCTCCGGCAAAAGTCCCCGACAAACCGGGCGAACCCATCGAACTAGAGGCGTGGAAGGCCAAAACCGAACGACAATCGGAAACACCAGCTCCCCTGCCCGACGATCAACGCGTCGGCTATACCATCGTCGGGCTGGGGCACCTGTCGCTCGACGAACTGCTGCCTGCGTTTGGGGAAAGCAAGAAATCAAAACTGGTTGCGCTGGTCAGCGGCAGCCCGGAAAAGATGCGGAAAGTGGCCCAGCAGTACGGCGTAAAGCCCGAAAACTGTTACAGCTACGAGAACTTCGACCGGCTCCGCGACAATCCGGCGGTTCAGGTGGTCTACATCGTGCTTCCCAACTCGATGCATGCCGAGTACACGATCCGGGCGGCGCAGGCGGGCAAGCACGTGCTTTGCGAAAAGCCGATGGCTAACTCCTCGCAGGAATGTCAGGCCATGATCGACGCCTGCCGCCGCGCGGACCGGAAACTGATGATCGCCTACCGGATTCAGTATGAACCGAACAACCGGATGCTGCGGCAGATGGTGCGCGAAAAGAAATACGGGGAAGTGAAGTTTATCGAAGCGGTCAATAACCAGAATTCGGCCAATCCGCAGCACTGGCGGCACATCAAGGCCCTGGCGGGCGGGGGAGCGTTGCCGGACATTGGTCTGTATTGCCTCAACACCATCCGCTTTCTGCTGGGTGAAGAACCGACCGAGGTGTTCGGCTACCAGTACAGCACGCCCGGCGACGCCCGTTTCCGGGAGGTCGAAGAACTGATGTCCTGGCAGATGAAGTTTCCCAGCGGCATTCACGCCAGTTGTGCCACGCACTACGGCGTGCACGAATCCCGCCGCTACCGGGTGCACGCCGACCGCGGCTGGATGGGTCTGGACCCGGCTTTCCCGTACGAAGGCATCCGCATGGAAGTGGCCTGGGCCGAGGGCAAGGTGGAACACAAGGACCAGCCGAATCTGGGGCAGAAAAACCAGTTCGCTACCGAAATGGACCATTTTTCGGAATGCGTCAAAGAAAATAAACCGCCTTTCACCCCCGGCGAAGAAGGACTTCAGGACCAGCGCATCATGGAAGCCATCTACCAGTCCGCCCGCGAAGGCCGCCCCGTCAAGCTGCCCGAAGTGAAAAAACGAGACGCCTTCCGCGGCCCCGAACCCAAAGAAAGTTAAGAGTCAAAAATTAAGAGTTAAAAGTAGGCTCCGCCGAAGCAGGCTTCCTGACTAAGCGGAGCTTACTTTTAACTCTTAATTTTTGACTCTTAACTCCCTACTGGTAACCTCGGGCCTGGAGCTGGAAGAGTTCGGCGTACCGGCCGTCTTTCAGGAGGAGTTCGGAGTGACTGCCGATTTCGAGGAGCTGTCCGCCTTCGAGGACCAGAATCCGGTCGGCCATGCGGACGGTGGAGAAGCGGTGCGAGATGATGACCGACGACTTTCCTTCGGTCAGCGCCGCAAAACGCTGGAACACTTCGTACTCGGCCCGGGCGTCGAGGGCGGCGGTCGGTTCGTCGAGAATCAGCACCTGCGCATCGCGCATGTAAGCGCGGCCAAGGGCCACTTTCTGCCACTCTCCGCCCGACAATTCCACGCCTTTATTGAAGCTGCGTCCCAGTTGCTGCTCGTAGCCAGCGGGCAGTTTGGCTATCACCGTGTCGGCCAGACTCCGCTGGGCGGAGGTTTCAATGCGCGGCTGGTTGGTCCGCTCGTCGATGTCGCCCACGGCAATGTTGATGCCCGCCGACATTTTGAACCGGACATAATCCTGAAAAATGACGCCGACATTGCGCCGCAGGTCGTTCAGGTCGTAATCGCGCAGATCGTGGCCGTCGAGCAGGATGCGGCCTTCCGCCGGGTCGTAGAGTCGGGCCAGCAGTTTGACGAGCGTGGTTTTTCCGGCCCCGTTCTCGCCCACCAGCGCCAGCTTTTCGCCCGGATACAGCGTAAACGACAGGTTCCGCAGGGCCCAGCGCTCGGAGTTGGTATACTTGAAGCCGACCCCTTCGAACGTAAACCCTTCCCGAATCGGCCTGGGAAAAGGCAGCGCTTTGGAGGGCGAGTGAATCAGCGGCTTTATTTCGAAAAAATCGAACAGGTCCTGCAAGTAGATCGCCTCCTGCGTCAGACTGCTGAATTGCAGCAAAATCCCTTCCATCGAAGACCGCAGTTGCCGGAACGAACCTGCCAGAAACGTCAGGTCGCCGATGGTGATCTGCCCGCCAATGGCCCGGGCGACAATCCAGACGTAGGCTCCGTAGTAACCCGCCGTCCCGAGGGCCGTGAGGACCGTACCCCAGCCCGCGCGCCGCACCGACAAAGCCCGGTTTTTTAGATAATACTGCCACGAAAGCGACCGGAAGCGCTCGATCAGAAAGCCAGACAGGCCGAAAATCTTGACTTCCTTCGCCGTTTCGTCCGAAGCTCCCACGTACCGGAGGTAATCCAGTTCGCGGCGTTCGGGCGTCCAGCTCCGCGACAGCGAATAGCTTTGCTGGTTGAAATAATTATCGCCGATAAAAGCGGGCGTAACGGCCAGCAGCAGGAGCAACAACAGCCACGGATTGTAAACCATCAGACCGGCCGCCAGAAATCCGACCGAAATAAGCTCCTGCCCCTGCCCGAAGACCTGCGAAAGCAGAAACGAACGTCCGGTGGTCTGCCGACGCGCCCGTTCGAGCTTGTCGTAAAAGGTCGCGTCTTCGAACTGTTCGAGGTCCAGCGTGGCGGCGTGCTCCATCAGGCGCACGGACGTCCGGTTGGTCACCAAATCGCCCAGCAGCGCATCGAGCAGGCCCGTCAGCCGCCCCAGGGCGGTGGCCAGAATGGCGAGGCCAAACTCTGCGGCCACCAGTTCCCAGAGATAGCCGGTGTCGCGCTCCCCGGTAATACCGGCCAGCCGAACCACCTCGTCGATGAGCAGTTTTCCGATATAAAGCGTCAAAGCAGGCATCGCCGCCCGGATCAGACGGGTCAGGACGTTGCCCAGGAAAAGAGCGGGTGAAGCCTGCCACGCCATGCGGAAGAAAGCGGGCAGATTGCGCAGGGCCGCGAAACGGTCACGCCAGTTAAGGTTTTTATCAGTCGCCGGAGCCGCCCCGTTTCTGGCACCTCCATGATCGACAGGCTTAGAATTTTTTGCCATACCTCTTTATTCACAAAATAGGACGGCAATTAGTTCACCAGCCCGCTGACAGTCAGCTAATAGAACGGATATCCCTTCCAGAGCAACGCCTGCACGTCCGGGTACGTTTTTTCGATGATTTCCAGCTTCAGCGGTTCGCCCCGTTTCAAAACCTGATCGAAGAACAGGCGGGTCAGGTCGGCGGCTACCCGCAGGCTCCGGCGACCGTCCAGGGTACCCAGGCGATTGCGGCGCTGGGGCGGGCTCATGACCCCGGGCGGAATCAGGGCCAGGTCCGCGAAGTTCATGTGCTGGGTATGGTCGATCCGGAGCCGCAGGGCAACCGGAGCCTTGTCCGTAGCCCGCACCCAGTCGGCGTGGCGGCGGTACTCGCTGCGTTCCCGGCCGCGGCGGAAGCCTTCCTGCGTTTCGGCGGCCAGGTCCGGGCGCTCGTCGTGGCTGATCATCAAAGCGGGCTGCAGCATCCGAACGCGCAGCGCCGTACCCATCAGGTCACTGTCCAGATTCACCACCGCCCGGATGGTGCTGTCCCGCGCGCCGGCCACCACCGCCGCCGCGCCGCCCTGTGAATGGCCGAATGCGCCTACTTTATCAAGCGCCAGCCGACCACGCAGCCAGCTCCCCGGCGCGTCGAGGACCTTCAGATTCCGCCGGACAAACAGGGCGTCGTCAAAACAGACATCCTGCTGATGAATGTCGAGCGACTGTTTGAAAATACGGCCATTCTGCAACCGGGTCGCGCTGGCCAGACCCGTCGGAACATAACCGACCACCACGAAGCCGTGGCTCACGAGTTCTTCGACCAGTGTGCTGTAATCGGTAGGCAGCCAGGTATGCCCGGGGCCAAACACCAGTACCGGAAAGGCCTCGTTTCCCGGCGAGACCGGTGCCGCCGTGACTGCCCGAATGGTCAATTGGTTCAGAAAAGCAGCCCCTTCCGCGCCTATTTTGGTGCTCAGGTAAGCGTTCTGGGCGGCGGCCCAGTCGTCCGGCAAAGGCCGTTCGGCTTTACTGGCCGGTTGTTTTGGAGCCGGATACCAGACCCAGATGGGCAGACGGCGGGGTTGGGTGGAATCGGCCGGCTCCCGGCGGGATTCGTCCGTCCATTCCAGCAGACGGCGGCCCACCCCGTAGGCACCGGTCGGCTCGGGAGTAGTGACGGACTGAGCCAGCAAAGGCGGGATGGACAGAAGCAGGAAAATGACAGAGATGCGGATGGTCTGCGCAACGGCGTTCATGAGAGGAAGTATTGGTTATCCTCCCAAAGAGTTCTCTAGCGAAAAGAAGGTTGCTTTTTAACTACGAAAAATTTCGTACAACTTTTCTTTTAGCTATTATCTCCTGGTTTACAGAACCTAAAGCAGCCGGTAGTTTCGGTATTCGCCGACCCGCCAGCCGGTAGTGTCTTCGATGCCTTTCAGCAATCGGTTTTTCAGGGACAACTTTTTCTGGCGGATGTCAAAGTCAAACTGCCAGTCCATTCCGGCGATGCGGGGCAGCATAACAGCCGGGTGGGTTTCGGTGAACAGGGCCAGCGAATCGACCTGGCTGTAGTCGAAGTCGGCGATTTCTTCCCGAACCCGCTCCATTCCCGAGTCCGGTGTCCAGTATTTTTCGAAATCGGCCCGCTTGTCACGCTGGGTTTGCGGCGGACGCACCCAGCCGTAATGGTACATCACCGCATCGATCAGCCGGACGGCCAGCTTGCGGTTGTCCTTCGTCCGGAAGCCCTGCGCATCGCGGTAGGAAGCCACCTGACCCGTATTCCGGACGATACGAATCTCGCGCCGGTACCAGCGCCGGGAGTCGGCCACGTAGCGGTATGAGCCGTAAAAATGTTTGTACTGAAACAGCAGTCCCTCCACTTCCGGCTGGTTCAGGTACTGCTCCATCGCCTGATGAACTACAGGCAGGTAGCGTTCGTGCATCACTTCGTCGCCCTGGATGTAGAACGCCCAGTCGGCGTCGGGTGAGATGGCAGCCAGGGCCTTGTCGGTTTCAGCGGCCAGCACCCGGCCTCCTTCGCGCAGGGAATCGTCCCAAACGGTGTCCAGAATGCGGATTTTAGAGGAATCAATCGCCTCGATCATCGCCCGGGTATCGTCGTCGGACTGCCCGACGGCCACCACGAATTCGTCACAAACGGGCAGAATAGACGTTATGGCTTCAACAATGGGATAGTCGTACTTCCGGGCATTGCGGATAAAGGTAAATCCGGCTACTTTCATGCCGCAAAGGTAGGAAGTTTTCGGACGAAGCGGCCACTTTAAACGGCAAGGCCACTTTGGCCCTTACCGGTACTGAAACAGCATCGGACTCGGCGTGTAGCGGAAAACCAGTTCATGTACGCTCCGCTGCGGGAAAAACGGGTTCTCGGCCGTCCGACTGCTGTAATTGTAGCCTACCCGGATGGTATTCGCGAGCTGGTATTCGGCCAGTGCGAGCACATAACTTTGCCGGGCGATCAGGGAGGCATTGTTGAGCCGGACGGAAACGCCGAGCGCCACTTTCTGCATAAACCAGCTTTTCAGGTTCAGATCGACGCCCAGCGGCAGGCTTTGCTGCTGGGTCAGCAACAACGAAGGCATCAGCATAACCCCTTCGGAAGCGGGCAGTTTGGCCCCGGCCTGGATAAACAGGGGGCGGTTGTATTGCAGGGCGGCATTGGTGCCCGTCAGCCGGAGCGGCCGATCAATCAGTTCGGGCTTTGAGATGCCCAGCCAGAGGGTATTGCCTTCGTAATGCGCGCCAACGCCGACACTCGGCAGGGCCTTGTTCAGTCCTACACTCGTAGCCGGGTCGAATACCGGCAGCACATTGATGCCCCCGGAACCGCCGAAGGAAAGTTTTGCCCCGGATGCCAGACGGATATGGTAAGCCACGCTGCCGTAGATGCCCGTGTTTGAATAGGGACTCATCCGGTCGTTCAGCGCCTGCAGGCCAAGCCCGATGCCGCTGTTGCCCACCTCCCCGTCCATTCCCAGCGACTGCGTGACGGGAAAGCCCTGAACCCCCAGCCATTTCCGCCGGAAGACCGCCGTCATGGTCAGACTCTCCCGAACGCCGGTATAGGCCGGGTTAATGGTCAGTGGGTTGGTGAAATACTGGGCATAAAGCACTTCCCGCTGGGCGTTTGCAGGAGAGAACGAAGCCGTAAGACCGGCGGTGGCAAACAGAATTTTCCAGAAACGATTCAGCATGGGTGGGCCGGGATAAAATGTTCGCTAAGATAAGAACAGAAAAAGCAGACTCCAGCCGTCGCCTGTTTTTCCGGATTTTCCGCGCCGAAAAGTTATTCTAACGCCAGAATTTTAAACTCCGTCCGGCGGTTTTGCTGGTGTTCTTCTTCCGAACAGGTCACCCCGTCGCGGCACGGGTTCAGCAGTTTGCTCTCGCCGTACCCCGCCGCGACCATGCGTTTACCGGCGATGCCCTGCCGCCGGAGATACGATACGGCCGCGATGGCCCGCCGGGTAGACAGCGTCCGGTTAAACGAAGCGGAGGCGCGACTGTCGGTATGCGACCGCAGTTCAATCCGCATTTTCGGATATTTTTTCATCAGTTCGGCCAGTTTGTTGAGTTCGGCCGCCGCATCGGGCCGGATCGTCCACTTGTTCAGGTCGTAGTAAATGTTGTCAATCGCCACCACATCGCCTTTGGTCAGCATCCGGAGTTCGGTTGCCGCCGTGCCGGTGGTATCCACCCGGCCCCCGGTGGTCGCCATGTTCTGGCCGTACGCTTCAATTTGGTAGTTGCAGTCCGGCCGCACCAGAAAGGCATACGTCCCATCTTCCGCCGAAAGCGTATCCCGCGCCGTTGAGTCGCAGTCCGATTTCAGCACCACCCGGACGTTCGGCAGGGGTTTACTGTCTTTCTGGGCCAGAACGCGGCCTTTCAGCAAGGTAGCCTGGGGTTTCGCCCGCTGGAGCGGGATTTCGATCCGGATCGGCAGGTCATCCGCAAGGTCCCGGGTGGAGAAGCCGACCGTGCTGGACTGATAACCGGCGGCTGAGGCGGCCATGACAAAATCGGATTCGGGATCGAGGCAGATGCGGGCAAGGCCGGTACTGTCCAGCGTCAGTTTGCGGGAGTCCTCCGCCGTCAGGTTATTGCCCAGATCGACCGTCGCGCCCGGCAGCGGCTCTTTACTTTCCGCATCGATCACGCTCAGCGAAAGCTCCCGGCAGGGATACAGGGGCCCTTCCCGGCGAAAGCGGTAAATATCGTCGTCCGTTCCGCCATTGCGCCGGTTACTGCTGAAAAAGCCCGCCTGGCGTTGCCCGTCGGTGATGATTCCGAAATCATCCTGCCGCGAATTGAGCGGCGCGCCGAGATTGTATACCTTGCCGGGGACGCCTTCCGGCGAAAGCGTGGTGTAGAACAGATCCAGTCCGCCAAGCCCGGCATGCCCATCTGAGGCAAAATAAAGATTTCCGAATTCATCCAGAAAGGGAAACATTTCATTGCCTTTGGTATTGACGGTTTCTCCCAGGTTCACCGGCTTCGACCAGTGGCCTTTGGCGTAACGGCTCAAGTACAGGTCCGTTCCGCCCTGACCACCGGGTTTGTCCGAGACAAAAATCATCACTTTATCATCCGGCCCCAACGTGGGATGGCCGCAGGAATATTCCTCACTGTTGAAAGAAAGGGACTGCTCGTCGGTCCACCCGTTTCTGGTGGCCTGCGCCACGTATATTTTCAATTTGTTGACGCCGTCTTTACTCTCGCCGTACTGGCCCTTCGAATAGTTGTTCCGCGTAAAATAGATCTTCGAAAAGTCTTTTGTGAAGGCGACCGGCCCCTCGTGGTACCGGGAGTTTAACTGGCTGTTGAATTCCCGGGCCTGCTCCTCTTTTTCGTAACGGTACGTCTGGGTTTTGGAAGGAACGTTCCAGGAGCCGGCCGTGCGGCTGTCATTCGACGTATTGGCCGTGTAATCGTCGCTTCCCAAGGGCCTCACCAGGCGTTCGCGCCGGGCGGTTCTGGGCTCCTGACCCCCTCCGGCTGCGCCCGTTTCTCCGGCGGCCAGCGCTTTCAGAGGCATTTCAAACAGGTCCAGAAAGGGCGTGTTATCCCAGGTAAAAACCCGTCGGATGGCGCCGCTCTCCCGGCGATTTGACACAAAAACCACCTTTTCCCTGAAGTACATGGGGCTGAATTCGGCGCTCTGCGTGTTGAAATCCAGAAAATGCACCTGATAACTGGCGGCATTTCGCGTCAGGACGCTTACGTCCCGGTACAATCGGGAAAAGCTTTTGCCCCGCTGATCATGGGTACTCAGGTTGCTGTAAACGTCGTACGCTTTCTGCGCTTCTTCGTACTTGCCGTTGATGGCCAGAACCTGGGCGTAATGAAGGTAAAAAACGGCGCTGGCAGGCTCGTCGGCCCGGCGGCTTTTCAGCAGTTCGCGGTAGATTTCCTCGGCGCGTTCGGGGTTCTGCACCTTACGGTAGCTGTCGCCCAGCTTTTCAAAGATGTGTTCGCGCTCGGTATCGGTCAGGAAGGAACGGATCAGCGCCTCTTCGTATAGCTCGATGGCTTTGGCGTAGGCCATCAGTTCATGCTGGCGGTCTGCCTGTTTCACAAGCGACTGCCCCAGGGTCTCCGAAACAAAAAATAGTCCCAGCAGGACGCCGAGCAGCATTCGGGAGGTACTCATTACGGGGGATTTTTGGAGGCAGAGAAACAAAACGGACGTACCCACCGGGAAACGATTAAATTACGTTTCAGGAGAATACGCCCGGAAAAGGATTGCTACGAGTGGCCGAACGAATCAGAAATAGCGCGGCGTCAGAATTTTGTTTTTTCCGAAGCCAAACTCATACCGAAGCATGATTTCGTGGGTTTGCGGCCCAAAACCGCCTTTGGTCCGCCCCAGGTTATTGAGCATGCGGTCAAAGGAATATCCCAGACGAAGCTGGTCCGAAAGCTGGACTTCGAGCATCGCTACGACCGCGTCGTTGGTATAGTTGCCCAGGGTGTTGAACTGGTTGCGGCGGTAGGAAGCCCCGACGCCGATCCGGTCGGCGATCCAGAGATTCAGGTTTCCGTCGATACCCAGCGGAGCCCCTTCGGCGTATTTGACGAGCGTCGACGGCTTTAATTTCAGCGTCGGGCTAAGGCCGATCACAAAACCACCCATGGCGTATGCGTGCCGCCGCTGAACGGCCCGGTTCGGTCCGGAATCGTAGTCGCTGAGGCGATTTTTGAGCAGTTGCGGTACCGAAACGCCCAGGTACGAGCGGTCGTTGCTCAGAAAAATGCCCGTTCCGAAATTCGGCAGGGTCTTCACGATATCACGGGCAAAGGCCGGGTCGCCCGGCTGGCCCGTTTCTACCCCCGACAGGGCCCAGCGGACATTGACGGCTCCACCCTGAAGGCCCAGCGCCAGCGTTGACCGTTCGCCAACTTTTATTCGGAAAGCATAGGAAGCAAACGCTCCTGTTTCGTTCCATTCGCCCAGTCGATCGTTGTAAACCTGCAACCCCAGTCCTACCCGCTCCCGATTTACCGGGGCGTCGATGGTAAAGGTGGCCGTCTGGGGTGCTCCCTCGATTCCTCCCCACTGGTTCCGGTACAGTCCCGTCATGCTCAGCACATCCCGACTGCCCGCGTAGGCGGGGTTCAGCGCCAGCATGTTGAACATGTACTGGGAGAACATTTTGTCCTGCTGCGCCTGTACGCCGCGCGGGCTGACAAACGCCAGCAGAAGCAAAAAGGTGGCAAATTTCCAGGGTCGAAATAGGGTCTTCATCTTAGCTTATCAGCGATTAATAGTCATATAGCGTACAAAGCGGCGTCCATCGCTCAACCGGACAATGTAGTAGTACGTCCCGTCGGGCAATCCGTTGGAAGTTGTGCCGATGCGCACGCCGGTATTGGCGGTTCCATCCCAGTCATTGTGATAGTCTTCGTTGCGATACACGGCGTGGCCCCACCGGTTAAAGACTTCCAGATTGACGATCATGCCGCTCGGGCGACGAATGACAAAGCGGTCGTTGATTCCGTCTCCGTTCGGTGAGAAACCCTGGGGAATGTAAACATCCCCGTCATCCAGCGGCAGTACCAGGGCCGTAGCGAGCCCTTCCGTGGCTTCGGTGGGGTCACTGTTTCCGTTCGGGTCGGGTTCAATGCCATCGGTAGACACGTCGCGAACCATCGTTAATCCGGCCAGTCCTTCTCCATTTACCATGTTGAGGTAAGGAGTTGTCCGACCGTCGGTCCTCACGATCAGGGTAAGCAAAAGCGTATCCTGTACGCCGGCGGCCAGTGTACTGGTGTTCAGCAGCAGACGGGTATCCGTATTGCCGTTAAACTGCGGATTGGGAACCAGACCGCTGCCTGTGGGTACGGTTGGCGTTCCGGCCACGGTGTAGGAGGCCCCGGTCGTGACATTGAAGACGTACTTGGCAAGCGAGTCCTGCAGCTGCACATTCTGCAATGGCACCGAACTGAAGTTTTTAACGATGACCCGGTACACGACCCGGTAAGATCCATCGGCCAGACGAACCGTATCTTTCACCGACAGCGCAACGCCCATGCGGGGCTGTACATTCGACGGTTTTTCAAGGGTGACCGGCGTAGCTACACCATTGTTCCGGGGGTCAAGATCGTTATCCGGGTCCGGATTCGCGCCGGTCGTGGAGGTGTCGCCCACCACTACGCTACCCGCTCCCAGCGCCTGCCCGTATGCCGTATTGAAGAACTGCGTCCCCTGCGCATTCCGAACATCGACCTTTATTCTGAACGACAGGCTGCGCGTCGCGCCTCTGGGCAGCGTACTGAGCGTATCGATCAGCAGTTTCGTCAGCAGGCCCCGTCCGGTATACGTCGTATCGACGGTCAGGCCCGTTTGAGCGGTTACAGCAATTTTATTGGAAACAATCAGAGCGCCTTTGGCTTCGAAGGTCTGGGCCAGATTGTCCGTTACCTGCACGCGGCGTAGATCCACGGTACCTAAATTGCTCAGCTGAATGGTATAGGGCACTTCATAGACTCCATTGCCGAGGTTCACCGGCTGTCCAACCGACTTCGCCACGCCAAGCAGGGAGGGGGGCAGGTCAAACCGAACCGGTGTTTTCAGACTGCCCGCAGGATCGGGATCAACCCCATTGTTGGACAAATCATTAACGGACGCGTCGCCTTTTTCAGCCGTTCCAACTACCTGGTTCAGAATCACGCTGCTTAATCCGTTAGGTTGAATACGTACAGTCACCAGCACACTATCGGTCACGCCAGCGGCCAGCGAACTGCCGGGAAGGACGATTACCGAATTGGTCTTGCCGTTATAAGCCCCGTTCGGCACCAGGGTACTGGCCGCGTTGACGACGGGGGCACCCACGACGGTGAAGGTTGCCGGTGCGGTAATGGCCTTGGACAGGCTATCACTCAACTGAACCTGGGTCAGCGGTGTCGTTCCGAAGTTCTTTAGTGTAATCTTATAGGTTACATAGTAGCTTTCGTCCGGCAGCCTGACGGTTTCGACCACGGCCAGGGCAACTCCCAGTTGAGAGCTGGTGGCCGGCGTGTAAACGCGGCTCGGCGTCGGCTGGCTGTTGTTGTTGGGATTTCCGTCGCCATCCGGGTCCGCCGAATCACCATCCGTCGATTTGTCCGACACAGGCGTACCACCCAGAACCGCCGTAAGCGCGGCTACGTTGTAGAATGTCTTAGCAGTATCGGCTTCATTCACCAGTCGCACTTTTACCGTAAGCAGGAACGATTCCGTATCCCCGGCCTTCACCCGGCTTGCCGTGTCCAGCAACTGAACATTTGCACCGGAGCCCGTAAAGCCGCTGTTAAACTTCAGGTTCGAATTGGTGGCCTCCAGATGGGCTTCCGTCACGGAATTGGGGGCAAACACAGTGGTCAGACTATCGGTGATCTGTACCTTCCGGGCGTCTACACTGCTGTAGTTCGTCACCTTAAACGAGTACCGGAAGGCATAGGTGCCATCGGTCTGCCGGGAGACGCCCAGCCCTTTCTTCGCCAGACCCACATACAGTGGCTGCACTTTGGAAGTGTCCTGAATCGTAACCTGGTCCGCGTTGTTTGTCCAGTCCGGGTCAATCTGGTCCAGGTAGGTAATTTTCACGTCATTGACGATAGACCCCTGTTTCATAACCCGGGCTTTGTAGAAGAACTCACGCTCCTCACCCGCCTGCAAAGGCGTGACCCACATGGTCAGGTGGCCGAGGTGATCGACCGCCAGATTTCCGTTGGAAACCAGTTCAAGCCCCTCCGGAAGAATATCCCGGAAGTCGACGTGGGTGGCGGCACAGGTTCCTTTGTTACCCAGTTTGATGGTATAGGTTACCACCTCACCCACTCGCGGATTTTTCTTATCCACCATTTTGCGGATGTACAGGTCGGCGCGGCAGCTGTCCGTGGCACAGTTGAAGATGCTGACCTCTACCGGCGCCCCGGCGCTGTAGCAACCCGCCGCTGTCCGTTCAAATATGTAGTATTTCCCCTGTCCGACCGAGTCGGGGCGAATCACGATGGGCGAAGCTGGCGAACTACCCGCCCGGAACTCAAAAGAACTTCCCTGCATCCGGGGCTGGCTTTCGACCAGTTGCACCAGACTCACCGTAGTGGCGGGGCAGGTATTCCGGGCCATCATGGCTACCTGCGGCGGCAGAACCGGGCTGTTTACCGTTATCGATACCGGCTCAGAGGCCACTGACGTACAGCCTTCGGCGTTCAGAAGCGTCACAAAGTACGATCCCCCCGCTTTGACCACGATGCTCTGCGTCGTGGCATTGGTATTCCAGCGGTACCGGTATCCGTCCGGCAGTGCCTTCAGAACTACCGAATCGCCGTTACACAGGCTCGTATTTCCCTGAACGGTTATGGTCGGTTTAAGATCAACGCCTTTGAACGTCAGCTTGATGGACGCTTTGGCCGCTACGCAGGCACCACTTCCATCCGGATCGTTCGTCGTCAGCGTAAGGGTCACAAATCCGGCCTTAACGTCTTCTGCCGAAGCCCGGTACGTTGCATCCAGCAACAGCGCATTGTTGAACGTCCCGGTTCCGCTCGACGACCAGACCGCACTCGTTGCAGCGCCGCCAATACGGCCGTTCAGTTTGTATTCTTTGGTATCACAAAGCGTTGCGTCAGACCCCGCGGTTGCCGATGCCGGGTTCGTAGTACAGATTTGGGGTGTATTGCAGTCCGTAATCTGTATGTTGATTGCAGAAGGCTCACCATAACAGCCATTGGCCGTCTTTTCAAAAACATAATAGGTTCCGGCTCCCACCGCGTTCGGGTTGGCAACCAGGGGCGAAGTCGGGGTATTTCCCGTTCTGAATTCATAGATACTGCCGGTAGCAGGCCGTCCGACCACCGCCGTAGTCAGATCCACCGTCACGAACGGGCAGGTATTTACCTTGTCTACGGTTACTGGCTTACCCGGCTTTGCCGATACATTTATCGCGATGCCATTGGAAACTACACTCTTGCAGTTTCCGGACGTGCAGCAAACCGCCGTGAACGTGGTGGAAACCGCCGGCGAAACCGTAACCGACTGACCGACCTGCCCATTGGACCAGATGACATACCCCTCCTGACAGGCAGAGGCCGTCAGCGTTACCGCCTGACCAAAGCAAAGGTTGGTCGCTGAAGCCGAAATGGTTGGGGCCGTTGGCGTTACCACCCGGACCGTATTGATCGGTGAACGGGCACTTTCGCACGTTCCAAGTTTACATTTTGCCCAATAACCGGTAGTAGCACCGGGCTTGACGATGATACTGCCCGTTGTTTCGCCCGTTGACCAGACAATCTGACCCGGGCAACCAAGTGCGCTCAGCGTAGTCGTATCCCCCGGACAGATCACGGGTTTGGAAGAAACAATCGTAGGTGCATTGATGAACAGCACATTGACGGCCACCGGGGATGAAGGTGCTGACATACAGAACGCATCCCGCTTGCACATCGCCGTGAACTGCTCACTACGCGTCAGGTTGTTTACCGTAATGCTCGAACCGGTCATGCCATTCGACCAGACTATCGTCCCGGAAGTGCATCCGGTCGCGGTCAGCGTCGCAGAGCCACCGGAGCAGACTTCCGAACTGGCAACGGTTACGGTCGGTGCCGGCACATTGCAGTCGCCCTTTTTCTTGATGGTGATGGTGGTCAGGTCGCTCAGGCAATTATTTATCCGGCACTGCGCATAGTAACTGGTCGTAGCCACGGGATCGACGACGATGGACGTTCCGGTTGCTCCGGTTGACCAGACGACCTGGCCCGTTCCGCAGCCGGTGGCCGACAGCGATACGGGCTGTCCACTTTCGAATTCTAGGGTTGACGCGGTGATAACCGGAGCGGCTGGCGCTTCAACACTGATTGTATAGGCCTGGGACGGATCGCTGCTGCACTGGCCGCTGCGGCATACGACGGTATAGCTCGTCGTTACGGTCGGAGATACGGTTATACTGGACGTGGTAGCCCCGGTTGACCACAACGGCGTTCCTGTACAGCTGCCAACACTAAGCACCACTGTTTCACCCGGACAAATTCGGCTTGCAGAACAGAAGACTTCCGGGGTAGGCGGTGTATTAACCGTAATGGTCACCTTCGCGGGCTGGCTGTTGCAGGACGATCCTACCCGGCAGGCAGCATAATATTCTGTGGTGGTAACGGGCGCAACCGTAATGCTCGCGCCGGTTTCGCCTGTCGACCAAACGATCGTGGCGCCCGTACAGCCGGTTGCCGACAGGACGACGGTTTCGCCTTTGCAAATCGCTGACTTGGAAACCGTAACGGTTGGCCTGGTTGCGCTGCTGTTGGTAACGTTAACCGCAATGAGATTGGAGGATTCGCTCAGACAGGAACCGACCCGACATTTTGCCGTGTAATTGGTAGTACTTCCCGGCCGGTCCGTAATGCTGCTGCCCGTCATTCCGTTTGACCAGACCACCGTGCCGGTACAGCCTTCGGCCGTAAGGGTTACGTCTTCACCGGCACAAAGCAGGGTTTTGGTGGACTTGATCAGCGGGGCAGCCGGACTGACCACAACGATGTTAACCGCGTTGGAAATCTCGCTGGTGCAGGTCCCTATTTTGCAGTAAGCCGTGTAGCTTACATTGTTTCTTGGCGTGATCGTCAGTGTTGCCCCCGTACTGCCTGAAGACCAGAGGACGGTTCCCTGACACCCCGAGGCCGTCAAAGTAACCTGACTACCGATACAAACGGTATCCGAACTGGCGACAATCGTTGGCGGAATGGGCTTAGTCACCGAAATTTCATACTCGGAACGCGGGCTCAGGCAAGAGCCTAACCGACAAACCACTGAGTAGCGGGTTGTCTGCCGGGGCGAAACGGTTATAGACTGGGTGGTATCCCCCGTTGACCAGACAGGCGTGCCCGGACAGTTCAGGATGGTCAGCACGGAGCTTTCGCCTTCGCACAGGCTGGTTTTGGAAACGGTTACCTGGGGCGTTGGAGGCGTTCCAACCTGAATGGTTACAGGATCAGAAGGCGAGCTTATGCAGTTTGCGATCCGGCAGTTGGCATAATAGGTCGTCGACATCGCGGGGGATACCGTCAGACTTGTTCCCGTCGCTCCCGTCGACCAGATTACCCGTCCCGTACAGCCGGTTGCCGTCAGAGTGACCTGAGTGCCCGGACAGATTGTGGTGGCCGAGGCCGCAATCACAGGCGGCTTGGGATCGGCGACAAAGATGGTTACCGGGTTGGAATTTCCGCTGGTGCATTTGTCAACCGAGCAGGTAGCCGTATAGGTCGTTGTATCCGACGGACTTACGATCAACTGGCTTCCCGTCTGGCCGTTGGACCAGGTGACCGTTCCGCTACAATTGGCGGCCAGCAGCGTTACGGCATCGCCCGGACAAATATTGGTAGTAGCGCAGGAAATGATCGGCGGTGTAACCGCACATTCGCACGATTTAACCGTCACGGTAACCGAAGCCGTAGAAGCGCAGTTCACTCCACTGCTCACAGTCACGCTGTAAACTCCGGTAGCAGAAAGAGCCGCGCTGGCAATAATCGGATTAGCATCCGTTGAAGAATACCCATTCGGGCCGCTCCAGCGATAGCTCAGACCGGATGTTGCGCCGCTAACGGCCGCCGTCAGGGTAAAGCTGGTACCGCTGCAAACCTGTGCGCTGGAAACAGAAGCGGCCACAACCGGGGCGGTGCAACTAGGCGTAACACCGGCATCAATCGTCATGTTGGTTCTGGCAATGCTGTTGAGCGGCTGTGATGCATTGATCTGAACCGCCTGCGAGTAGCCATCCACTCCCGCGTCGGAATCTCGCTCGTCATCAGCGGCCGTCCCGGCATTGGCCAGGGTAAACACTTTGCCGCTGGGAAGCAGAAAGCGGACGATGTACGTTCCCGACTGCAGGGAATCAAATTTATAGAAGCCGGTAGCGTTGGTCAGCAGCGACTTGATCGGTGTATTGATCTGATTGGAAGCGTACAGGTTAACCCGTACGCCCGAAATACCTGCTTCACCGCCGTCCTGAAACCCGTTGGTATTGGTATCATCCCACACAAAGTTTCCGATTGAGCCATAAGGCGCCAGACCGAAGTCAATGTCAGGATTGTTCCGACGCTTGTCGTTTTCGGCAAACGCTACATTGATCGGGACAACCGGCGAAAGCGTTCTGGCCCCGGAGTCCTGCCCATCGCTGTCTTTATCGGGAGTGCCGGAGGGATTTTTGAACGTAGACAGAACGGTGCCTTCCGGCTTCACAATACCAACCCGGTAATTGCCGGTCGGCAGGCAGGAAAACGAATAAAAGCCGTTCGCATTCGTCGTGGTTTCGGCAAGCAGGGTGTCTGCATTCTGGGAATACAGCTTTACCGGAACATTTGCAACGCCCGGTTCGCTCTGGTCCTGAATGCCGTTGTAATTTGTGTCTAGCCAGACAAAATCTCCGATGCTTCCGCATGGGCCCTGCACCACTTCGATCGGGCAGCAACCGCTGGCCGGGCAGTTACTTAAAGTAGTAGTGAACGTATAAGTACCCGGCGAACGGATAATCAGTGTATCGCCCCGAACGGCTGCCTGCTCCGAAGGGGTACTGGCGGTTACTGCCTGGTTGTTGCGTAGCCATTGGGTATTCTTGAAGCCCGCAGGAATGGTCACTTCGAACTCCTCGCCCTGGTACCAATAAATCGGTACGGAGAAACAGATTGAAGCATAGTCATCTTCCAATAATTCCTGGTTATCGACCTGTGAGTCCGTGTCCGTTCCCTGCATGGCCGTAATTTCGGCGGTGTTGAACGAAACGCCCTGTCCAAGCACGCGAAGCTTGATTTCCACCATTGCGGAATCACCCGCGGCGACTGTCCCGGGTGTCCAGCTGGCCGTGGTGGCTTGCCGGGTAAACGTGCCGCCGCCGCGGAGGACTGTCCCGCTCACATATTCCGCTCCGCTCGTGAGCAGTTTGTCCTGAATGACAATGCCCGTGGCCGCAGCCGAACCGGAATTGCCGACAACCATTGTTACCGAGACCACATCGCCAATCTGTGGCTTCTGGTTGCTTATTTTCTTGTAAAGGAAAAGATCCGGCCCGGTCGTGGTGGTTTGCTGAGCAAAAGTTGAGTTGCTAACCAGAAAAAGTCCGGTTACCAGACAGAATACAAAAAGGGCAAGACGATTTCTCGTCGGAAGGAAGTAGTCACCTGCCTGGGGTCGGGACTCTATCAATGCAGGATTTCCAATAACGTTTACGTTACGGCTAAGCATTGATATAGAGCAGATTGAGCTGATTAACGAGCTCAATTTTATGGATGGCGATTTCGTCATGGAGAAGGCGCACTTGTGTCGGCGTAGACGCAATGGACATATGTTCCACTTATTCAGACCCCGAAAAACATATTTGGTCACTTTCTTACTCCCGGTTTATTTCAATCATTTACAGGATTAAGCACTCCAAAATTATGCCAACATTTAATTTGTACAGGCAAATAAAGAACAAGCCGCCAATCCGTTCCGGTATTGTTGCATTCTTGCCATACACTTTTGAACTATCCAGAATAAGTGCCTGATTCCCGCTTTGAGGCGCCTTGCAGATGCGTCCAATTCATGCGGAATGAAGCGGGACTTAGTAGCCAAAAGTGTGCCAATACTAAAAAATCTGAAAATTAGTTACCGAGATGCCGAAAGGCACAGGAGCCACACGTGGCTTGGGAAGATGCCGGGAAGTGCGAAGAGAGAAACAACGGGGTCAGCTTTTCACCGCATTTAAAACAGTGTCAGGGAGACTCTGGGCAAATATAAAAACCAGAACGAACAAAGCAACATATTTACGAAAATAAAAAACCCACCTTGCTCGGGTGGGTTTCAAAGCAGCCGGTCGACCCGGATCAGAAGTCGTAGCCTAACGTCAGATAGGCAATGGGCTTGCCAACGACATTGTTTTCCAGACCCCAGGCATAGTCGAATTTAACATAGTAGCCGAACAGCATCGTCCGGGCACCAGCACCGTAGCCAATCAGGAACGGGTTTTTGAAGTTTGTCACGGTCGCAATAAAAGGATCTCCGTTGCCGCCGACGACTTCGGTATTCAGGCTGTTCTGGCGATTGAACGGTCCCCGGCCCGACCAGGCGGTACCTACATCGGAGAAGGCAACCAGTTGGAAGTTTCTCAGGAAGTTTGAAGTTACCGGACCGCGGTGGAAGTAACGGACCAGCGGCAGTCGAAGCTCAGCGTTGAAAACCATGTGGCTTGTTCCGGTCAGTTTACCCAGACGGAACCCTCTCAACGGGGTGGCCAGATCGAGGAAAAAGACATCCCGGTTATCCAGGTTCGGGTCGAGCAGCAGCGGATTGGTCTGCTGGGTGTTGTCTTCGTTCCGCTCTTTGGTGGCCTCGGCAATGCCTATCCAGTTCTCCATTCCGCCCAGCGTACTCCGCTTGGGAGCCCGGCCAGCCGAGTGACTAATCGCCAGCCGACCCGCCAGAATGATGTCCCGGTGCAGTTTCTGATAGTGCCGCAGGTCAAGGCGGACCCGGTTGAAGTTCAGATTGCTCGCCGGCAACTTTCCGGTTTCTGTCTTCTGATACAGACCCGTGTAAGATTCGTAGCTGAGTTTAAACCGCGTGCCTTCGATCATGTTCATGCCGTTCAGCATCGAATTGTCGAAGACAAACTCGGCCCGCGCCCCGGCATAGCCGTTGGAGCGCTCGGCCCCGGAAGCCGCCAGATCGAAGAAACGGGTTACCGTATGAAAAGGCGCTACCGTCACCCGGCTGTTTACCGACAGTGGATAAGAAGCCGAGAAAGTCACCTGATTGAACCGGTATTTCTGGATAATTCCGCCTGGGTCATTGAAAATGGTCTTCCGGTCGACCCGAACGCCGTAGTCGATCCGGTTTACGAGGTTTTTATATTCGGCGAAAAGGTCGCTGTTGCGCAGGTTCGTCGTAATGAAAAGACCGGCCTTAATGATATGATTCTCCAGCAGGTCGTTCATCGTCAGGGACTGGAAATAGCCGAATCCCCGGATAGGGTCGATCCGCCAGTCTGAACTGGCATCGCTGGCAATAAACATCCCCTGATAATTGAAAGGTCCGCGAATCGTCACGTTTTCCCGGCGGCGACCGCGTGTCGAAAGCAGCGACGGCTGGCCGGTGGTCGTCGCCCGGCGTTGCTTGGCTTCAACCGACTTGGCTACTTCGGGGTCGAACTGGTAGTTCTCGGTATCTACTTCGCCTTCTTCCAGATTCAGTTTCCGCGCCGTTGCTTCGTTCGGATCGGGGGCGATTCCGTTGGGTTTACCGGCGGCCGTTGGCGCTGTCGCGGCTGAGCGGCTTGCCGAATCCGTCTCCGGCCGGGCTGCCGCGCCCGTCGATACCGCCCGCTGGGTAAGCGGAAGCTCCACGCTCTGATTCAGGTTCAGTCGCGGCCGGAAGCCAATTACTTCCTGCCCATTCTGCAACTGACTGTACACAAAAGCGCCTGAGGCCGGATTCAGATCGTAGCGGCGAATGCCCTGGCTGAGCGAGGTGATGTATTGACGGGTCCTGGTTTCGGCATCGTACCGGACCAGGTTGCGAACGCCCGACTCATCGCTCAGGTAGTAAAAAGTATTTTCGCTGGCGGCGATGGGCTGTCTTGCCGTGCTGAGGGAATCGGTCAGCCGAACGAGGGCTTCCGGCTTGGGAGAACCGTCGTGCAGAAAGAGGCTCAGCCGATTGTTGATGGTCTTGTACGTTCCTTTGTCGAGTCCGAGAGAGTCCTGCGAACGGTTGGAAGCAAAAATAATCTGCCGCGAACGACCCACAAACTGCGGATACAGGTCGTCGTACAGGTCGTTGGTGATTTGCTGGGCCGTACCGCGGCTCAGGCTGAAGAGGTAAAGGTCGTTCTGGCCCCGGCGGTCGGCGCTAAACACCACGGCGGACCCATCGTCGGAGGCATCCATGTCGATCACCTGGTTCACACCCCGCACAACAATCCGCCGCTGCAGCTTCGGTTTTTTATCCAGATTGCCGTACACGTAGAGGAACGTTTTTCCTTTTTCATCCGTCAGCACCAGCAGGTTGTTGCGCTGAAAAGCGACCAGCGGCGTTGTCACCCGCACCTGCGACTCGTCCTGCCGGTAGCCACCGGTTAATATCGTTGACCGCTTCTTGGTCTGGGTATCGACCAGCACTACTTCAAACTTACCCCGTTCGGCCAGACCATAGGCAATCCGGCTGTTGTCGGAACTGACGCGCAGACTGGTCAGCTGGGCGGGTGACTTGGTCGTCGATACGGTCAGCCGGAAATCATCATTCCCGCTTTTGTAGGCCTCGGCAATGGGCTTCGCCATCGAAGAGTAGTAATCCCGCCATTCGCGCAGGAAGCGGGAGTAAGGGACGCCCAGGGTACTGGCAATCGAGTTTTGTTCATTGCGGATAATCCGCGTCAGGTTCAGGATGTTGGAAATGTTGTCCCGACCGTACTTTTCCGCGATATAATTCCAGATCGAATGACCGACCCGCATGGCGTCATCGCCTTCCAGGGTCGATGGCTTGCGCACGGGCCGGTTCAGGGCGACGTCCCGCATGTAGTCATCCATTTCCACGCTCCAGCCTTCGGCGATGTACGAGGCAATGCCGGGCATGAACCAGTCGGGCAGCGAGAGCAGCAGGGAGCTTTGCAGGGCGTCCTTGAGGCTGCCTCCGTAGAGCATATCGTACACAAACAGCATCGACACTTCCCGGATCAGCTGCTTGCGAAAAGCAATCTGGTTGCCGTTAAAAGCAATCTGAAGCCGGTTTTTAGACAAATCGATTTCCCGGTCGTTGGCATAGCCCGCCACACTCAGTCCGATGTTGCTCTGGGCGAGGTCCTGCGGCGAGTTGTACAGAAAAATTTTTACCCGGTTGTAGGGTGTATAGCCCAGGACTTCCGTGATCCGGTCAAATTCGGTCTCGGCATACTGGGCCGCCAGATTCGCCGCCGGCTGGCCGTCCTGATAAAAATAGATTTCAAAATTGGAGGTTTTGATCACCTTCCAGTCGAAGCGCCGATACTGAATCCGGTTCCGCCCGAACTCCTCCAGCGAAGGATAATGCTGCGCCGCCGCTGCCTGAACTACCAGCATCAATCCGACCGTCCACCGTAGAAATTTACTGCCCATACACGTACTATATCAACAGGGAAAAATACACAGACTTAGTAATGGTAATATAACGAAAAACACCGGCTTATATTCACCTCTGCGCTTAAATCTTTACGGCCGTCGAGAAATCCGGCAAACTCATCCGCAAAATACGGAGCCAGCGAAACCCCCTTGGCTCCCAGCCCGTTAAAGATTCCGATAGCCGGGTGGTCGGGGTGCAGGCCAATGAGTGGCCGCCGGTCTTTCGTCGCCGGACGAATGCCCGCCCACTGGTTGACGATACGGTAGGGTACTTTCAGTAATGTGCTCAGTTTCTCCTCCAGAAACCGTTTTCCATCCTCGGTTGTTTGCCAGTCCAGATCGTGCCAGGTGTAGGTCGCCCCGACCCGACAGATGTTTTCCTGATACGGCAGGATAAAGATACCCTGATTGACGATGCTCCGGATGGGATAATCCCTTATTTCCACCTCCAGAACCTGCCCTTTAACGGGATTGTACGGCAGCCAGTGGAAATACGGGTTTCGCTTGTTTCCTTCCGGCCCTTCGCAGAAAATTACTTTTCGGAAATGCCTTCCCTCCCACTGCACGCCCTCGGGTTCGGGTTTCAGGGTTTCGTAGTCCATCGGTTGTTCGACGTACCGGCCTAGCCCCTGAAAGTATTGCCGGATGGCACGCAGCATGATTCCGGTATCAATCCAGCCCGCCTGGGTCACGGTCAGTCCGCCAAACGGGTTATGGATATACGGGCTGTAGTGCTCGTCGTCCGAAACGGTCGAGACAAACTGCGCAAAGCCGGGTTCGGCCGTAGTGGCGAGGTAGCTGTTCTGCTCCTCGATGCTGCGGTAAGGCCGGTAAACATCCGTTTCGTGCACGAAAGACACCGCCAGTTCGGTCTCCAGCTGGCGGTAAAAGGTGCGCAGAAACGGAAAAAGCTGATCGGCCTTCCAGGTTCGCACCAGTTTTTTTCCGGTTAGCGGATTAAAAACGCCCCCGGCGGCCAGCGAGGACGAATGCCCGCGAGAGTCGCCGACGAGCAGAACTTCTTTCCCCTGCCGGTGCAGCGTCCAGGCGAGAACCGAACCGGCAATGCCCTGCCCGACGATCAGGTAGTCCGCCCTCATACGTTTTGTTCCTTGAAATGGCCTTTCCGGTGCAGGCTGGCAATTTTCTGATCGACCAGTTGAATCACCCATTCCACCTGTTCATCGATGGTCATGTACGAGGTGTCGAGCAGAAGCGCATCTTCGGCCTGCCGGAGCGGACTTTCGGCGCGGGTGGTGTCGATGTGGTCGCGCTTGGCAATGTTTTCCCGGATTTCGTCGAGGCCGACCATTTCTCCCTTCGCCAGCAGCTCGATCTGCCGCCGCTGGGCCCGGATAAAGGTGTCGGCGGTCATGAAAATTTTCAGTTCTGCCTCGGGGAAAACCTTCGTGCCGATGTCCCGGCCGTCCATGACAATGCCTTTCTTGCGGCCCATTTTCTGCTGCTGGGCGACCATCGCTTTCCGCACTTCCGGGAGGGCGCTGACCTCGCTGACCGAGTTGGCAATGTACAGTTTCCGAATCTCCTCCTCGACGTTGAGCCCGTTCAGACAGGTTTCGTTACGGCCGGTTTTGGCGTTGTAATTAAAGGAAATGCTGATTTTGTCGAGGGCTTCGACAACGGACTTCCGGCTGGTTATCTGAACGTGATTTTGCAGAAAAAACAAGGTTACGGCCCGATACATGGCCCCTGTGTCGATGAAAACGTACCCGAGCCGGGCGGCCACCTGCTTGGCGGTCGTGCTTTTGCCGCAACTGGAGTACCCGTCGATGGCAATGATGATTTTAGGCATGATAATGGAAACGTCCGGGGCGTCCGGAAGCATAGCGTCGGAATAAAAAAAGCAACACAGAAACGGTTCCGACTGTTTGCGAAAGCTGTGTATACTCCCTGCAAATATAAGCAGAAAAACCCCGGGCGACCAACCGGGATTAATGACGGGCCATGGCGCTGAGTTCTTCCCGCCGGGCGAGGTACTCCTCCCGGAGCATGGCAAAAATGTGCTCGTCGAGGTATCGGTTGTTTTTGACGGCCGCTTTCCGCATCACCGCCTCCGGACGAAATCCGGCTCCTTCCAGTACGCGCATCGAGGCGCTGTTTCCTTCCAGAACACAGGCGTACAGGCGGTTAATCTGAAAATTATGGAAAACATACTCCACCATCGCCGGTACGGCTTCGCTCATGATTCCGCGGCCCCAGTAGGGTTCGCCCAGCCAGTAGCCGATTTCGGCATTGTAGCGGTAAATGTCCTCCTTGATGGTAAAGCCGACGTTGCCCACGGCCCGACCGTCTATTTCAATGGCCAGGTTCACCGGCATCTGGTAGGAGCGGTTCATGCGAATCCAGGACGTGGCGTCCCGCAGCGTATACGGGTTGGGGAAAAAGTCCCGGACGCGATCCCAAATTTTTCGGTTACTGGCTAATTCGGCTAATGAGTTCTCATCGCCGTCGCGCCACGGCCGGAGCGTGCAGGTGTGTAGGCGGATGACGGTCACGGATAGAAAATATAAAGTTTTTCCAATATACACCAAAAACTGAACAAAACGATGATTGTTTAGGCTCTTAGCAACTTGCTCTTTTAGTCAACGGCCCGGGCCCTGCACACGCCCGGCGCCGTTGACGGGATAACTCCTTACCGGCTCAGTCTGTTTCCTCCAGTTGGAACAGCTGCTCGACCGGCTTCTCAAAAACCGCCGCCATCTTCAGCGCCAGGACCGTGGACGGGACATAGCGGCCGGTTTCGATGGAATTGATGGTCTGCCGACTTACGCCAATCCGTTCGGCCAGATCCGCCTGCGAAAAATCGCGTTCCGCACGGGCTACTTTGATGCGGTTCTTCATAAAGCCAGCACCTCTCTTTCCTGCTTCCGGAGCAGCAGCCGGAAGCGAATGATGAAGACGATCAGCACCGTAAACAGGTTGTATATCAGCACATCTATAAACTTATCGCCGTGAACCAGCAGTACGGCCACGCCCAGAATCAGGTAATTGAGGTAGACCGCCCATTGCAACGACTCCAGCCGCAGCTGACTGATCATCTCGTCTTCCACCCGCTCCCGGGCAAAGGCAATGAAAAGCAGCCCCGTCATAACGCCGAGGGTCGCCAGTTCATCTGTCAGGTTGACGGGCCAATCGACGATCCCTTTTAGCTTCCCAACGGTGAGAAACTCCAACTGAAACTCAGCGTACATACAGGCCAGACCCAGCAATACGGCCGGAACAAAAAGTAACCAGCCAATCAGCCGGTAACGATGCGGAAATAACCAGTTCGTTTTCATTGTATAGTTTAGTTTACTTGTCCAAATGTAAATTAAACTTTACATAAAGGAAAACAGACTTGTACACGAATGGTTCTTCGTCTTGATGAACGGGCCATTACTGTCGTTGCTGCTTGGAGGGCGGAGACGCTGAATTTTTCAACCGGTACTTGACCAGCACGGGCAGATGGGGGGCGATGGTCGGCTCGTTGAGAACCCGGTAGCGAACCAGTTCAAATTCGGCCCCGCGCAGGGTAAGGATGTAGTCCGTGCGCGCCCCGGAATTGTGGATGGTCGGCTGGCGGGCATCGGCTCCGGCATCGTCCCAATTCTCCCTGAGCTTCACAACAATGGGGTCTTCCGGGTCTGTGCTGAGGTCGCCCGCCCAGATGATGGGCTGAATGCTGTTGCCCAGGACCTGCCTCAGCGTCGCCAGCTGTACACCCCGGTTCACGAAGGATTTGGGCTCAAGCTGGGTATTGGTGAAGCGAATGCTGCGGCCGTCGGGCAGTTCCACGTAGGCGTCCTGCAGGATGCGCGGGGCCAGCGAATCGGGGTTGGGCAGCAGCACCCGGTTGTGCGCAATGATGGGGTATCTGGACAGAACGCCCAGACCAATCCGGCCTCCTTCGTAGCTGTCTGCCCCGGCGAAAGCGTACTGCATGCCGGTCAGACCGGCCAGTTGGCGGATCTGGTTGCGGCGGTAGCTGCGCAGGGTGGCACTGTCGGTTTCCTGGATGGCGACCAGGTCCGGTTTATACTGCCGAATCAGCTGAGCGACCCGCAGCAGGTTGCTGTAGCCTTTCGGGTCCAGCCCGTAATTGATGTTGTAAGTCAGGACCGTAATGGTTTCCTGAGCCAGAGCCGGAGCGGCTGTTATCAGCACCAGCAGTGCTTTTCTTGCCCACTTCCACATACTTTTCATAGGTTACGACAGGTACAAAGTTACGAACTTTCAAACGCGCGCCGGGCCAAACTGAGAAAGCGGTCCGGGCCGGGCGCCTTGCCAAGTTAAGGTATTTGGACTATAACTTGAAAATCCGGTCCATGAGCAGCCACTTCTCGCCGGGTTTTGCCAGCGGTAACGCCTGCTGGTACCGCCACATCAGCGTTTCCCATTCCTGCACTTTCGGATTGGCCGCGTCGGCTGCCGCTTTTTGTTCAAACGAAAACGTCTCCTCCGTTTCCATGATCATGAACAGACGGTTTCCGATCCGGTAGATTTCCATCTCCCGAATCCCGGCGGACCGGATGCTGTCTTCGACCTCCGGCCACAGCTTTTCGTGGTATCGTTCGTACTCGGCAATCAAAGCCGGGTCGTCTTTGAGGTCAAGGGCGAGGCAGTAGCGCATAGAATTGACAGAATGATTGAATGACTGAATGACTGACTCTACAGATTGCCACCTGGCGGTATCAGTCATTCAATCATTCAACATTATTTCACTTGTGAACCTTTGAATCCAAACCAGCCAATTACGGCGAAGAACAGGGCGGGGAGCAGGAAGGAGTTGGCGATGCTGCTGTTGTCGGCGATCCACCCCATGACGGGCGGGAACACGGCGCCGCCGACAATGCCCATGATGATGTACGACGAACCCTGTTTGGTGTACTGGCCCAGGTCTTTTACGCCCAGCGCAAAAATGGTCGGGAAGGTGATGCTCTGGAAGAAAAAGAAGCCCAACAGCGCGTAGAGCGATACCTGACCGAGATGCAGACTGACAATGATCAGCAACGCGACGATCGCCACGGAATACCAGCCCAGCAGCACGTTCGGCTTCACGTACCGCATCAGGAAAGTACCGGCAAAACGCCCGATCATGAAGATGACCATCCCCACGCTCAGCAGGTAAGACGCCTTCTGGTCGGTCAGGTTAGACAGTTCAGTTGCGTAATTGATGAAAAAGCCCCAGACGCAGCCCTGCGCGCCGACGTTCAGAAACTGGGCCAGGACGCCCGCCCGGAAGTGCGCATGCTGAAACAGCGTCTTTCCGCTATGGGACTGGGCATCGGTCACCAGCGTTTCCTCCTGAATCTCCGGCAGCGGTGTCCGGTAGAAAATCAGCGCCACCAGCAGCACCAGTCCGCCAACCACCAGATACGGCAGTTGGATCGAATCAAAGCCCTCTTCGACGGACTCGTTGGCCGTATTGGCAAACAGCAGAAAGCCCCCGACCAGCGGCCCGGTGATAGCGCCGAGCCCGTTGAACGACTGGGCTAGATTGAGCCGCTGCTCGGACGTTTCGGGCGTGCCCAGCACAGAAACGTAGGGGTTGGCCGCCGTTTCGAGGAAGGCCAGTCCGCAGGCGAGGATAAACAGGGCGATCAGAAAGAACTGCCACGACTGGGCCTCCCCCGCCGGATACACCAGAAAACCGCCCGCCGCGTACAGCAGCAATCCAAACAGAATGCCTTTTTTGTAGCCGTATCGTTTCATGAAATACCCCGCTGGCAGCGCCATCAGAAAATAGGCTCCAAACGTGACGACCTGCACCCAGGCCGACTCCGCCCGCGATACGTGCAGGACGTTCTGTACTTTTTTATTCAGACCGTCCAGCATGCTGATGGCAAACCCCCAGAGAAAAAACAGGGAAGTCACCAGCGCAAAGGCCAGCCGGACGTTGCCCGCCGGAGCAGTCGCTTTGACGGAGGTAGTAGAGGGCGAAATGGAAGCCATGAAAGGTTGGGTTGAATGACTGAATTTTGAATGTTGAATTTTGAATGCTGAATTTTGAATGATTGAATAGCTTCCCAAATTTTAGCATAGCGAAGCTGTTCTGTCATTCAAAATTCAATCATTCAATCATTTACGTAATGGCCCGGTCCAGGTGCGTGTAGCCGCCGTCGATGTGGATGAGCTGACCGGTGGTGTGACTGGATTTGTCGGAAAGGAGAAAGGCGACTGTGTTGGCAATCTCCTCCGTGGTCGTCATGCGTTTTTCCAGGGGAATTTTGGAAACGATGGAATCCAGCTTTTCTTCCGGGCTGGGCAGCGTTTTGATCCAGCTTTCGTAGAGCGGCGTCCAGCATTCGGCCACGATCACACAGTTGACCCGGATGCCGTACGGCAGCAGTTCCACAGCCCATTCGCGGGTCAGGGCGTTGCGTCCCCCGTTAGCGGCGGCGTAGGCGGAGGTGTTGCCCTGCCCCGTTTCGGCCACTTTGGAACCGATATTGACGATCGCCCCGCGGCTTTCTTTCAGCGCGGGCAGGGCGTAGTGCGCCATCAGGTAATAATGGACCAGATTGCGGTGCAGCGATTCGATAAAGCCTTCGTACGAACCGCTTTCCAGCCCGATGCCGTCGTTGACCCCGGCATTGTTGACCAGCCCGTCGATCCGTCCGAACTCGGCCAGCGTCTGCTCCACGGCCCGGCGACATTCCTCGGGGCGCGTGAGTTCGGCCACCAGCTGATGAGCCCGGCCGCCCGCTTCCACGATTTTAGCCACCGTCGCGCGGTTGTCGGCTTCGTTGCGTCCGACGATGACGGGCATGGCTCCCTCGGTCGCCAGTACGGTGGCAATGCCTTCGCCAATGCCCTTGGCCCCGCCCGTGACCAGAATGATTTTGTCTTGTAGGTTTAGGTTCATGTGTTTTGTGGGCACGGGCTGAAGCCCGTGTATACTTTGTATCCGCAGGCTTCAGCCCGTGTTTAGTCTATTAGTTACCAAAGACGAAAGAACCGTATCCGCCGCGGCGGATACCCAAACGCCCGCTACTCCAATCGGTAAAAATCCACCGCGTTGGCTCCGAAAACCTTTTGCCGGACTTCCTCGCCCCAGGGCTGGATGTAGTCTTCCAGCAGGCCCTTGACCTCTTCGTATTCGGCGGCCACCAGACAAACCGGCCAGTCGGAGCCGAACATCAGCCGGTCGGGGCCGAAGTGTTCGAAGACGACATCGAGGTACGGAAAAATTTCCTCTTTATTCCAGCCTTTCCAGTCCGCCTCCGTCACCAGCCCGGACACCTTGCAGTAGGTATTCCGGTTCTTAGCGATTTCGGCGATGTAGTTGGACCAGCGCGTGATTTCCTTTTTCCGGATCACCGGCTTGGCGCAGTGGTCCACCACGAACTTCACTTCCGGCACCTCCTGCACCAGTTGCCAGGCCGCTTTCAACTGGTTGGGGTAAATCAGAATGTCGTAGGTGAAATCGAAAGCCGCCAGTTGCCGCACGCCGCGGATGAATTCCGGGCGGGTCAGAAAGTCGTCCGGTTCCGACTGGGCCACGTGCCGAAACCCTTTCAGTTCTTCAAACTGCGAGAAAGCTTCCAGCCGATCGTAAATCGTTTCGGAACGCAAATCCACCCAGCCGACCACGCCTTTGACGATATCGTACGCTTCGGCCAGTTTCAGCAGCAGCAGCGTTTCGGCTTCCGACTGGTCGGCCTGCACCGCCACGCAGGCTTCCACGCCATTGGCTTTCAGCACCGGCTCCAGGTCTCCGGGCAGAAAATCCCGCCGGATCACGGCCATCTCGTCGGTAATCCACGTATCGCGTTCAGGCGTATAAAACCAAAAGTGCTGATGGGCATCAACTATCATTTTTCAATTAAGAATTAAAAGTTAAAAGTTAAAAATAAGTGGCTACATTGCCTTCTGAGTCGTTAATTGAATGGCGGCGAGAATTTTTATTAATTCTTCACAATCGCTCAGCATAGACGACGCCATTCGCTCATCGAGGTAATTTGTAGCCTGGAGAAGTCGTAACCAAAACCGCGTTTCTCTGGCTTCTTTGTATGAAATGCCGATTTTTGCCGCAAACTCTTTGCGCGAAAAGCCGCCGGTTGCCTCTTCCAAATTAGCGCCAATGGAAGTTCCGCTTTTGAGTAACTGTTCCGCAAGCTTGTAAGGAACCTGCTGTTGCATTAGCCATTTATGCAGATTCACTACCCGAATCGCAAAGGCAAAAGCCTTGCTCTGGATTATGCTTTCTTTTTGCTCCATTACCAAGCTACGGCCTTACTTTTAACTTTTAATCTTTAACTTTTAACTAAAAGCCACAGCCGTTTGCCGCTGTTCGCCCAGGCCTTCGATGCCGAGGGTGACGACGTCGCCGGGCTGGAGGAAACGGGGCGGTTTGAGGCCCATGCCGACGCCGGAGGGCGTGCCGGTCGAGATGACGTCGCCGGGCAGCAGCGTCATGAACTGGCTGATGTAGCTGACCAGCATCGGGACGTTGAAAATCATGTCGTCGGTGTTGGAATCCTGCAGCAGTTCGCCGTTGACGCGCAGCCAGAGGTGGAGTTTGTTGGGATCGGGAATTTCGTCTTTGGTCACCAGAAACGGACCCAGCGGTGCGAACGTATCGGCGCTTTTGCCTTTCACCCACTGACCACCGCGTTCGAGCTGGAAAGCCCGCTCGCTGTAGTCGTTGTGCAGGGCGTACCCAGCGATGTAGTCGAACGCTTCGTCCTGCGACACGTACGTCGCTTTTTTGCCGATCACAATCGCCAGTTCCACCTCCCAGTCGGTTTTTTCTGACCGTTTCGGAATGACTACGTTGTCGTCGGGACCGCACAGGGCGGTGGTGGATTTGAAGAAAAGAATCGGTTCGGCGGGCACCGGCGCGCCGGTCTCGGCGGCGTGTTTGGCGTAGTTCAGGCCGACGCAGACGATCTTGGACGGCCGTTTGACGCACGACGCGCGGCGCACGCTGCCCGGCACGTTCGGACAGTTAGCGGCGTTGGCTTCCAGCCACTGGGCGAGGCGGGCGGGGCCGTCGGTGGCAAAAAAGGTTTCGTCATAATCCTGGCCGAAAGCCGATACATCGAGGTGGGCACCGGAAGCAAGCATTACGCCGGGGCGTTCATTTTCGGGGGGACCGAAGCGGAAAAGTTTCATTCGTGTTCAAAGGGGTTTTGACGGAAAAGAACCAGACTGGCAAGTTATAATCATTTCGCCAAGGCAGCGCATCGCCGTTTTTATATCTTTGAAAAAGCTTGTCCAATCCACCCGTATGCGTTTTCTGGTTACCCTGCTTCTGTTCCCGCTGTTCTTAAAGGCCCAAAACCCCGTTCAGGTCCGGATTCACAAAAACATCGAGCTGATAAACGTCCTGGCCGTACAGAATGCCGCCGGCTTGCTGAAAGACACCCTGACCAATCCCTGGATGCGCGACAACAGCGTGCTGATGCGGCGGTCGTACTACCATTTTCTGCCCGTTCAGCAGCTTCCCATTTTCCGCACCTATCAGGCTCTCGAAGACAAAATGGGCACCGGCATGTACCTCCTGGGACTTTATTACAGCGAAGTGCCCACGGCCCGGCGACTGGTCGCGTTGCCGGACGTGTTTCTGGAAGCCGTCAGCCCCAACCGGGATTCGGTGATCCGGGCCTTTGACCAGTTCTTCGGGCAGTTGAACCAGCTTTATACCGAGGTCCGGTTTGCAGACTACCTGCGGCAAAATGGGCCGATTTACGCTCAGGCGGTGGCCGAAGTGAAGCGAAACTTACCGCCCGCCGGATTCACGAAGGCACTTGAACAGTACTACGGCGGGCATAAACACAGCTACAACCTCATTCTAAACCCGTATTTCAAAAGCGACTGGGGCATGGGCTGGGAAGTTTCCGGCCCCGCCGGCACGGACGTCTACAACATCACCGCCCCGTTTGTTAAAGCGAATGTTTCCGCCACGGGTCAGGTCGAAACAACGGGGTTCGACGACCGCGCGGGCGTCCGGCGGTTATCCGTGCACGAGTTCGGCCATACGTTCGTGAACCCCCTCGCCTACCAGCCGAGCGTCCGGAAGCAGATTGAAGCCTATAATTCACTGTACGAACCCATTAAGGGTGACGAACAATACAGCGACTGGCATACCCAGTTCTGCGAATACGTCGTCCGGGCGGGCGAAATCCGGATTGCGCTGAAGACCGGTAACCCGGCGGATGCCGAAGCCGTCCGGAAGCAAAACGCCCGCTGGAAGTACCTGCCGCATTTTGTCCGGCAACTGGAGCGCTACGAAACGAATCGGCGGCAGTACCCCACGTTCGAGGCCTTTCTGCCCAGCCTGATCGCGTCGCTGAAGGATTTGCAGCGGGGCCGTTAAAAGGTGTTTGGGGATTTTATTTGGTTTACAAAAGATTCCTCTAACGATCTTTCAATGGAGACCTATCAGACTGATACAGCCAAAGAACCTGGTGAACCAACCTAAATGTTGGCATCGACGCGGTGAAAGTACAATATCAAAACGCCAACAAAAGCCTAATTATCAGTATACTGAAATCACAAATCTACTCTTAAGCTTATAAAAATTTATCAAAAATTATAACCAAGCCTAACCTTGTAAATTTTATAGCGTTGAATGAGCGGAAACGACTGATTATTTAAATCAGTGTATTTGCTGTACGGAGTGATTGTACTTTCATAAAATCCATCAACAGTAAATTTTCCCAAATCTACGCCTAATCCAATAAGTCCAGAAGCACCAAAACGGTTTATGCTATCGGCATACTTAAATAAAATTCTATCCTCGCTGTTGGCCTTGTTTGCTAAAAATTCAGCTGTTTTGTTTCCATAAAATCTATCCTTGGTGTGATAAGACGCAACCAATCCGGCTTGAATACGCAAAAATGAAGTCAAATTTGTTCCCACAATTGCGGAGGCAGAAAACCGCTTGAGTTGATAAATAGGGCCAGTGTAAACCCAAACTCTGCCGGTCCCGAATGCCGTATCTTCCTCGGGGTTCATGTTTCTGAATTGCACAAAATATGTGTTTTGTAAATAGGATAAGGAACCTTGTACGTAAAATTTATCAAACTGTCTTTTGTGGGCTACGCCAACTTCCCACCCCTGGTAATTCTCAAAAGGACCTGTATAGATTTGGTATTTATTATTGACAACTCCATTAACAGAAAAATCGAGCAGATTCCCACCAACAAATAGGCCCCAAGATGATGTATCTCGGTATTTCGCCTGATATGACTGAGAAAACGAGCTATGTACTATTACAAAAAGCAACAAGAAAGTTAAACCAATTTTTTTCACCATATGATTATTCTAGTCAATTGATTAACTGCCAACAATAAACTTAAAGGCACCCCTTACTCAATACAATTAAGTTGACATTTATTGTAATTTAATAAAAGGAAGGGTAGTGATTACCGGGAAACTCACACCATAAATAGGCCAGCCATCCTTCATACCATGCCCTTAGTCATTTATTCCGTCTCGTAAAAAGCTTTCGCAATTCCATGATAATTGACGAATGATTTGATCTTGGCTTTTCACTGTGCATACGTAATTCAGTTTAGAAGATATTCGGGAATTCCCTTTGGCTTACAACAAAAAGCTTCTGAATATTATTCAAAGTATAACTCTTCAAGCCAGTTTGGCCAAAAAATCTATTGACTTCCTAAACCAAACAAAGGCTTTACGCGACAAAAAAGCCAAAGTCTTGCGTAATGAATTGTTAAAAACAGTTTAAAACTTAAAACAAGCCGTTAGTTGTTCAGCCGCGTAAAACCGCCGTCGATGGGATAGTCGCAGCCCGTCACAAAACCGGCTTCGTCCGAGCAGAGGTACAGAGCGAGGGCTCCGATTTCGGCGGGCTTTGCCATGCGGCCGATGGGTTGGGTAGCCGACAGTTTGGCGAACATTTCCTCTTCCTTGCCGGGATAGTTTTTAGCCAGAAACCCGTCTACGAAGGGCGTATGCACCCGGGCCGGCGAAATGCAATTGCAGCGAATGTTGTGCTTTAAATAGTCTTTCGCCACGGACAGGGTCATCGTCAGCACCGCACCTTTGCTGGTCGAATAGGCGAAACGGTCGGGAATGCCGATGGTTGCCGCGATGGAAGCCATGTTCAGAATGACCCCGCCGCCGGCCGCCCTGAAATGCGGAATGGTGGCGTACAGACAGTTGTAAACGCCCTTCACGTTCACATTGTAAATCCGGTCAAAATCGGCCTCGGAAGTCGTTTCCACCGTCCCGACATGCGCTACCCCGGCATTATTGACCAGAATATGCACCGGCCCCTGGGCCGCAATGTCATTCACCACCTGCACCACATCCGCCTGCCGCGACACATCGACGCCATGCGCAAAGACCCGCCCGCCTTCGGCCGAGAGCCCGTCGGCCACCGCCTGCGCCGCTTCGGCGTTCAGTTCCAGAATATGCACCGTCGCCCCCGCGCGGGCAAAGGTTTCGGTAATCGCCAGCCCAATCCCGCTGGCCCCGCCGGTGATGAGGGCGGTCTTGTTGGTGAGGTCGAACATAGTGGAAATGACTGAATGACTGAATGGCTGAATGACTCCGCTAATCTTAGCACTGCGGAGCAACTCAGTCATTCAATCATTCAAAATTTAAAGTGAAACTCCCCGTTTCCAGGGGATGAAATCGTCCTGGGCGAGCTGCTGCGCTTTGGTCTGGACTTCGCCACTGGCGAGTTTGATGACGTATTCGAACAGTTGTTCGGCGTTTTCGGCGATGGTCTGCTCGCCTTCGATGACCGGGCCGCAGTCGAAGTCGATCACGTCCGGCATCCGGTTGGCGAGCGCCGTATTCGTGGCAACTTTCACGACGGGGCAGATCGGGTTGCCGGTGGGTGTGCCAAGGCCGGTCGTGAACAGGATGATGTTCGTGCCCGAGCCCGCCATGCCGGTGGTTGCCTCCACGTCGTTGCCCGGCGTGCAAAGCAGGTTCAGGCCCGGCTGGGTAGCCGGTTCGGTATAGTTCAGCACGTCGGCAACCGGAGCCGTTCCGCCTTTTTTGGCCGCACCCGCCGATTTGATGGCGTCCGTAATCAGTCCGTCCCGGATGTTGCCCGGCGACGGGTTCATGTCAAAACCCGAACCGGCGGCTTCGGCCTGAGCCGAATAGGTCTGCATCAGGGTAATGAATTTCTGCGCTTTGTCGTCCGCCGGAGTTCGGTTGATCAGTTCCTGCTCCACGCCGCAAAGCTCCGGAAACTCGGCCAGCACGGTTTTTCCGCCCAGCGCCACGAGCACATCCGACAGGTGACCAAGCACCGGATTGGCCGAAATACCCGAAAATCCATCCGAGCCGCCGCATTTCAGACCGATGTTCAGCTTACTCAGCGGAGCGGGCTGGCGTTCAATCTTGTTGGCTTCGATCAGGGCCAGGAACGTGTCGCGAATGGCCGTCGCCATCATGGTGTATTCCGTTCCGTCCTGCTGCTCATAGACCAGCATCGGCTTGTCGAATTTCGGATTCCGCTTGCGCACTTCCGCTTCGAGGGCCGAAATCTGGGTGTGCTGGCAGCCGAGGCTCAGCACCGTTACGCCCGCCACGTTGGGGTTGTTGATAAACCCGGCAAACAGGCCGCAAAGCGCTTCCGAATCCTGGCGGGTGCCGCCGCAGCCCATTTCGTGGGTCAGAAACTTGATGCCGTCGATGTTTTTGAAAGGCCGTTCGCCGTTCCGGGGAAATACCTTCATCGTATTCGGCGGCGAGAACGGCTCGATTTTTTTGATCGTCGCTACGTCGCCGTGCTGGTACAGGTGCAGCAACTGCCGAACCTCCTCGCGGTAGATTTCCGGCTGGGCGTAGCCAAGCTCCCGCTCGAACGCATCTTTCAGGATGAGGATGTTCCGGTTTTCGCAGAAAACCAGCGGAATCACTAGCCAGTAGTTGGCCGTTCCGACCTGACCGTCGGCGCGGTGGTAGCCCATAAACGTCCGGTCGCGCCAGGCGCTTACCTCGGGCGGCTGCCAGTTGTAAGGCTGTTTTTTGTCCAGTCCGTACGCCTCCGAATCGTGTTTCAGGTTAAAGGTCGTAATCGGTTCGCCGCGGCGAATGGGCTGGGTGGCCCGCCCGACCCGGACCCCGTACATGGTCACGGCATCGCCGGGCTGTAGATCTTCGGTAACAAACTTATGCTTGACGCCCACCCCGATCGGCAGCGCATAGGTCTGCCCTTCGAACGTCACTTCTTCGCCGGAAGTAAAGTTTTGGAGGGCAACAATGACGTTATCGGCGGGATGAACTTTCAACAATCGATGCTGCATACAGGTAACGCAATTTTTTTACAAAGAGAAACAAAAAGGCCATTCATAACCGCCCTGTAGTCTCCTATATTCGAATAAATAATTTGCGGCGGTACATCCAGTACAGAATCAGCCAGAACACCAGCAGGGCCACCCCGCCGCTGCCGAGCGTTTCGTACGGGCCCAGCGAGGAAAATACCGACTGCCCCAGATGCGTTTTGAAGGTTTCGATAATGAACCGGTCAATCAGGTGCACCAGGCAGTAAATCGCGATGGAATTCATCCCGATCACCACCAGCGGAAACGCCCAGCGGCGGTAATTTCTGAGGTCGATCAGGTAGTAAAAACCCGCCAGCAGCAAAAAACACCAGCCTCCGCTGAACAGGACCCAGCCGGGCGTCCAGATGCGCTTGATCGACGGACTGAGGCCCGTAACGGTCAGCAGCCAGCCGGCGGCAAGGCCCGCAACCCCGGCGATCAGAAAGTACTTCATGCGCTCCGGCCCGGACGCTTCCGACCGCAGCACGCGCCCCGCCTGCAGGCCCAGCAGCATGGTTCCCAGCGTCGGGATGAAACTCAGCGTGGCGTATCCGCCGCCGTTGTAGAGAAAAGGTTTTTGCCGCGGAAAAAGGTTCAGAAACCAGGTATCAAACGCCCAGGCGAGGTTGCTGTTCTTGTTGAAATGGGCGGCCAGTCCGGTAGCGTGAAAAGGCCAGTCGGCAGGAACACCCACCGCTTCGTAGGAAAAGCCGGGGCCGGGCAGCGGATACAGCACAAAAGCCAGCCAGTAGCCGACCAGCACCGCCGCCAGCGCCAGCCAGCCGGTCCGGGTCGAGCGTTGACCGAGCAGGTACAGAAACGGGTAGCCCAGGCCAATCTGCGTCAGCGTGTCCTCAAACGTGAAATGGGTTTGTGACCGACCCACCGACCGCAGAAAAATGCCCAGCAGCACCAGAATCAGCGAACGGCGGACCGTATGGGCGAACATCACCGCCGCCGATTGCCCATCCGACGAGCGCCGCGCCATCGAAAACGGCAGGGCCACCCCCACCAGAAAGGAAAACGACGGCTGAATCAGGTCGTGCAGCGAACAGCCAAACCACTCGGCATGGCTCTGGTGATGAGCCAGAAATCGCCAGAATCCGCTGTCGGGCAGCGCCTCCGAAATCCGCTCGAATTGCAGGATTTCGGCCATCATCAACAGCATGACGAAGCCCCGGTAAGCGTCCATCGACATCAGTCGACCGGCGCGGAACTCGCCCGGCAGGGTAAGCGGCGGAGAGGGATTGGGAGCCAGCATGGCGGCAGATTTTGGCGGTGATGGTAGTTTTTACGACTAAAAAAGCATTTTTTCGGACCGCTTTACTTACAGTGGTTAATCGTTTAGAGTTTAGGGTTTATAGTTTATCGTTAAATCGGCGGAGCAACTCTAAACTATAAACCCTAAACTCCAAACTATACTTTCGCTTTCATGCACTTCTCCGGTAACCTCGTCGATCTCTTTAGCCGCACCATTCGGTACGGGCAGCTGACCGTTGAAAACGGCTTCATCACGCAACGGACCGACCTCGGCGACGAGCGCCCCGGCGAGCCCTACCTCCTGCCCGGTTTTGTCGACGCGCACGTTCACGTGGAAAGCTCGATGCTGACCCCGGCGCAGTTTGCCCGCCTGGCCGTAACGCACGGCACCGTCGCGACGGTGTCGGACCCGCACGAAATCGGGAATGTGCTGGGAGTGGCCGGGGTTGAATACATGATTGAGGACGGGAAACGTGTGCCTTTCAAGTTCTGCTTCGGCGCGCCTTCCTGCGTTCCGGCGACGACCTTCGAGACGGCCGGGGCGACCATCGACGTGGCGGACGTCCGGCGGCTGCTCGAAATGCCCGAAATCGGTTATCTGGCCGAAATGATGAACTTCCCCGGCGTGCTGCACGGCGACCCCGACGTGCTGGCGAAGATTGCGGCCGCCAGGGCGCTGGGCAAGCCGGTGGACGGTCACGCGCCGGGCCTGCGCGGCGGCGACGCCCAGCGGTACATCGACGCGGGCATGACCACCGACCACGAGTGTTTTACCTACGAAGAAGGGCTCGACAAAGCCCGGCGGGGCCTCCACATTCTGATTCGGGAAGGGAGTGCGGCCAAAAACTTCGAAGCCCTGATTCCGCTGCTGGCCGATTTTCCGGAGCAGATCATGTTCTGTTCGGACGACAAGCACCCGGACAGCCTCGTCGTCAACCACATCGATGAGCTGGTCCGACGGGCGCTGGCCAAAGGCCATGACCTCTTTGACACGCTCCGGGCCGCCTGCCTCAACCCGGTACGGCATTACCGGCTCCCGGTCGGTCTGCTGCGGCAGGGCGATCCGGCCGATTTCATCTTTGTCGACAATCTGCAAACGTTTAGGGTGCAGCGTACCCTGATCGACGGCGCGGTGGTGGCCGAAAACGGCGTTACGGGAATTCCGGACTTACGAAGTAAAATCGTGAACAAATTTAACTGCCAGCCCAGGCAGCCGGAGGATTTTGTCGTCCGCAGAACGGGCGGCGGTCCGCTGCGGGTCATCGAGGCGCTCGACGGGCAGCTCATCACCAATGCCCTGCTGCTGGAACCGACCGTTGACGACGGCCGGATTGTGGCCGACCCGGCTCAGGATGTGCTCAAAATTACGGTCGTCAACCGGTATGCCGATGCTCCTCCGGCGGTCGCTTTTATCCGGAACTTTGGCCTTAAACGGGGCGCCCTGGCGTCGTCTGTGGGCCACGATTCGCACAACATCATCGCCGTGGGCTGCGACGACAACAGCCTTTGCCGGGCTGTCAATGAGATTATTGCCGTTGGGGGAGGCGTTTGCGCCGTTGGAGAAGACGGGGGTCAGGTGCTGCCCCTTCCTATCGCCGGGCTGATGACCGATGCCGACGGATATGCCGTTGCCGGGCATTACACCCGCCTCGACCAGTTTGTCAAAAACGATCTTGGCAGTACCCTGCAGTCGCCGTTCATGACGCTTTCGTTCATGGCGCTGCTGGTAATTCCCTTTCTGAAACTAAGCGATAAAGGGCTGTTCGACGGGGGACAATTTTCATTTGTATCAATCGAGGATACAATATAATCCATCAAATAAGCAGCATAAAGGGAAATTGACCGAATTTTATGGATAGCTTTTTATAATAAGTCTAATATTTTTTTAGCCAAAAGCTTTTGATTCCTAATTTTTCTAAATATGTTTACATCCACAACGAAGCCCGTTGGCATTCCTAAACCCTTGACCTTCTTAATCTATGCCCCGCTACCGTACCCCGTCCGGTTTGGACGAAGAACAACTCTGGAATCAATTCCGGGGTGGCGATGAAGTAGCTTTTGCCCGGTTGTATAAGGAGTATGTGCAGGTTTTGTACCATTATTGCTCGCATTTTACAACCGACCGGGCGTTAATTAAGGATTGCATACACGATTTGTTCGTGGAGTTGTGGAAGCACCGCTCAACCATCGGCCAGACCACCTCTGTCCGTTTTTACCTGATGGCCTCCATCAAGCGGAAACTGGTCCGGCATCTGAATGCCGAGCAGAAGTTCAGCAGTCAGGACGACCTGCAGAACAGCCGCGAACTGCTTGCCAACGCAACGCCCTCGCACGAAGCCAGCCTCATTGGTGACGAAGAAGATGTTCACATGCACGGCTGTGTGGCCAAAGCGCTTGAGCGCCTGCCCCGCCGTCAGCGCGAGGCCGTTTACCTCCGTTACTACCAGAACATGAGCAACGAAGAAATTTCGGCCCTCATGCAAATCAACATTCAATCGGTCTATAACCTGATATTCGGTGCTTTATCGAACCTGAAAAAGCACATCACGCCGGAAAAGGTGCTGCTCGGTGCCGCCCCCCTGCTCAGTTTCTTTTGCTAGTTTAATCGTTTGGAGTTTATAGTTTAGGGTTTATAGTTGTAAGCCAACGACAGGCAACTATAAACCCTAAACTATAAACTCTAATTTTTTTATGCCCGCTCCCCTTCCCGAACGAATGCGGCCCCGGACACTCGACGACGTGATCGGGCAGTCGCAACTCATCGGGCCCGGTCGGCCGCTGCGCCGGGCCATCGAAGCCAACCGCATTCCGTCCATGATTTTGTGGGGGCCTCCGGGCGTCGGAAAAACTACGCTTGCCCTGCTGATCGCCGAGACCGCCAACCGGCCCTTCCACGTCCTCAGCGCCATCAGTTCGGGGGTGAAGGAGCTTCGGGAAATTATCAACCAGCCCGCCGGACTGTTTCAGCCCATCTTGTTTATCGACGAAATTCACCGGTTTAACAAAAGCCAGCAGGACGCACTTCTGGGCGCCGTTGAACGCGGGACGATTACACTCATCGGCGCGACGACCGAAAACCCCTCTTTTGAAGTCAACGCCGCGCTGCTGTCGCGCTGTCAGGTTTACGTGCTGGAATCGCTGGGGGCGGACGAGCTCAGACAACTGGTGGACAAAGCCCTGGCCGACGATGTGCTGCTGAAAACGAAGACCGTGCGGGTCGAATCGTACGACGCCCTTATGCGGCTCTCCGGCGGCGATGCCCGTAAACTGCTGAACCTGCTGGACCTGGTCGTGATGAGCCAGCCGGAAGACAGCCTTGTTCTGACGGACGAACTGGTGACCAGCACCGCCCAGCGCAACATCGCCCGCTACGACAAATCCGGCGAACAGCATTACGACATCATCTCGGCCTTCATCAAATCCCTGCGCGGCAGTGACCCCAACGGTGCCCTGTACTGGATGGCCCGCATGTTACAGGCCGGCGAAGAAGCCGAATTTATCGCCCGCCGCATGCTTATTCTGGCCTCGGAAGACATCGGCAACGCCAATCCCACGGCGCTCATCATGGCCAACAATGCCATGCAGGCCGTCAGGGTCATTGGCTACCCCGAGAGCCGCATCATTCTGGCGCAGGTAGCCGTCTATCTGGCCACTTCGCCCAAAAGCAACGCCAGTTACATGGCTATCGAAGACGCCCTGGCGCTGGCCGCCCGAACGGCCGAACTGCCGGTGCCGCTGCACCTGCGCAACGCGCCAACCAAACTGATGAAGCAAATCGGCTATGGCGATAACTACAAGTATGCCCACGATTTTGAAGGCAATTTTGCGCCGCAGAATTACATGCCGGAGGCGTTGAAAGGGAAGAAGCTGTACGAACCGGGGCAGAATGCCAAAGAAGCCGAAATGCGCCGACGCCTGCAGGGCTGGTGGGGCGACTGGTATGATTATAATGAAAAATGAAAATGGGGCGTTGTGGTGGAGGTAGGGCATAAAAAAAGCTGTCAGAAATCTGACAGCTTGAGTGCGCCCGAAGGGATTCGAACCCCTATCTTCAGAACCGGAATCTGAAATTCTATCCATTGAACTACGGGCGCAAATCCGTAAGCGTTTCCGGCTGTTTCGGGTTGCAAATATGGTCTAATGAATCGGCAATCGCAACATTGGCCTAAAAAATTTTAGGAAAATCAGCTCTCCAATTTCCGGATCTGTTCATAGTCACCGACTTGAGTGAGATACAAAAAATGCGCTAACAGGCCGTGGATATTGCTGACCCGCCGGTGCGCCTCTTCGAACGAATGCACCTCCAGCCGGGTCTGCTCGTGCTCGGACTCTTTCCCCATCTTCCTGCCGTGCAGTGCCCGAATCGCGTCGCCGTTCAGCCGGTGTTCGAGCGCGAAAAAATAAAGACATTCGTCGCTGTTGGAGGACATCGAAGCCAGCGGGCGGTCGAAAAGCGGCAACAGGTCGGCTTCCGAAACGTCCAGGCCGGCTTCTTCCTTCAGTTCGCGGGCGGCTACCTGCGCGGGCGTTTCGCCTTCGTCGATCATGCCCGCCGGGTGTTCGTAGGTTTCCGAGCCATCCACCAGTCGCCGCTGCCGCACCAGCAGAACGGACTTTTCGCGCGTTTCGGCATCAATCAGCACAACGAGCATCGAAACGGAATCGCCGCGCAGAAAAAGCAACTGGCCAAATTCGCGCCCGTCGGCGGCTTTCAGCTTCGGGTTCAGCAGGGCGTAAAGCATCTGCCCGTCATTCCCGGTATGCGTGTAGGGGCTCTTAACCGAGGCAATGTCAACCTGATTCTTCTCCAGCCGACGTTGCCAGTTTCTGTACTTAAAGGAGTTTTCCACCAAAGGGTCCATGCTGCGCTGTGTTTTTGTGACTCAACCCCGGGCACGGCAATCTGTTCAAACTCACTGCCAGTTTACTGGTGGCCCAAAAAAACAACGCGGCATCACCAAAGGCGATGCCGCGTTTCCCTATCCCCTCATCCCTGTTATTTTTCCGGACGGTTGGTTGTGGCACCGCTTACAGTGGAGCCACAACTTCGTCGCTTAGTTGCAGCCGGCGTAACCGAAGGTTTCCGTCGTCGTGACGGTGCCGGTTCCGTTCTGCTTCGTTTCAATTTTGGTACCCGTTACCACGCCCTGGCCGTTGGTTTGCAGCGTGTACGTGCGCTCCGAAAGCAGCGTCATTTTGTCGTTTTCATCCAGATCCGCATACTGGGCGTATTTGGCCAGAATGCCGGACTGAGCGGGCAGGGTGTTGACCGACAGACGAACCGTTTCGCCATAAACCGGATCCACATCCTGACGCACTTCCGATTTTACGGACGGGAAGCCCCGGAAGGCCGACGTGGTGCTGACGGTTTTGCCGCTCCACTCCTGCGTTACGTAAGATGCCAGACGCTCACCGACGTAAACTGAGCTTTTGGTCAGGTTCCGCTGGGTGTCGTATTCAAAGCTGGTGTATCCGCCGGCCTGGGCCACACGCGTCACCAGTCCGTTCTGGATGGTACGCGGATGCTTTTCAGCGGCACCGCTTTTCTCGGTATAATCTGCCAGCCGGTTCTGGCTGAACTTCCAGGTACGCAGCAGACCGCTGGTGTAGCCGGGAATCTCCCGGGTCGTAGCCGGATCGATTTCGTAGGTATTGAGCGCCGTTTCCGTCAACAGGTTGCCGGCCTCATCGTATTCGTACGTTCCTTTGATGGTGGTTGCAGGCAGTACGGTGCCGCTGCTCTTGGCGATGTAGCCCGCCAGACGGCCGTTCTGATAGCTGTACGTGGTCGTTTGCAGTTTCTCGCGGGTGATGGTCTTGCCGATGGCGGTGGCAAAACGGGTGATGGTCCGGGAAGAGGCGCTGGTCAGGAAACCGGCTTCATCGAATCCATAATCGACCGTCGTAGAAACGCTGCCGCCCGTGGGGGTTTCGACCGTGGAGATGGTTTTCACCAGACGGCCCTGCGCGTCGTACTCGTACGAGCTGCGCTCGGCACGTCCGACCCCGGCACTGCCTTCGACGGACGAAGCTGCGTAGGTCTGGAGTTTACAAGCCTGCGTTGCCGCCGGCTTCGATACGTCTACATCGCGGTTCTCACAGCCCGCAGTCATCCAGCCCAGTGCCGCCATTACGAGCGACACCTTTGCCACTTTGCAAAAAGTTTTCATAACGTACAAGTTAGATGGGTTATCTTGGTCAGCGACCCTTTACCCTTTTGGAACGATAGGTTAAATCGTTTTCGTATGCAATATTACAAACGCTTCCGAAATAAACAGACAACTGTTTGTCAATCAGCCGTCATTTTCATAACAATTTAATAGTGTCGTAATCTCCGACGACCTTCAGATACAGGAAATGAATAAGCAGTCCATTGACATTATTTACCAGTTTGTGCGCTTCGGGAAGGGTGGCGATGAAGGTGTTAATCCGCTCAAATTCATGGGAGTTACCCATGTTCTTATTGTGAAACTCCATAATCTGCGCCCGGGGCATCCGCTTCTCCACGAAGAAGTAGTGCATTCCTTCGTCGCTGGTGCCGGTGCTCGGAAACCATACACGCGGATTTAATCTGGTCAGTTCGCCGGGGGTAATTGTCAGACCGATTTCTTCGCCAACTTCCCGGGCGGCCACTTCCGTGGGATCATCTTCCGCATCCACCATGCCCGCCGGATGTTCGTACGTATGCGATCCGTCGCAGATGCGGCGCTGCCGGACGAGGACGGTGTATTTCTGGTCTGTTTCTTCGTCGATCAGCACCACCAGCACGCAGGCGGCGTGGCCTTTCAGGAAGCAGACGGGCGGAATTTTGTCACCTTCCGGCGTGTCGGCGTCTACTTCGAGCATGGCAAAGAGCACCTCCCCATTCTGCCGCCGCCGGATGAAATGGTCTTTCACGCCATTAATTTTTAATCCGTTCAGTTCCATCTGTTTTTTCCAGTAGCGGAACTTGTGCGCCTCTTCGAGTTTTTCCTGTTTCATAAACGAGTTTAGCGTTTATCGTTTAAAGTTTCTAGTTTGAACGGGACTTGCCCTGTCAAAACTATATACCCTAAAGCATAAACTTACAAACCGGCTATAAAATGGAACTGACCATCAGTACGCCCGCCCTGCTGTTTTCAACGGTTTCGCTTCTTATGATTGCGTTCACCAACCGCTTTCTGGCGATCGCCGGGCTTATCCGGGATCTGCACGAAAAATTTCGGCAGAAGCCCGATACCGATTATGTGGCCCAGATCCGGAATTTGCACACGCGTCTGCAACTGATTCGCGCCATTCAGGTCATCAGCGTAATCAGTCTGCTGCTGAGTGCCATCTGCATGCTGGTCATTTTTCAGGATGCGCAGCAGGCGGCCCGCTGGCTTTTCGGCTCGGCGCTGATTCTCCAGATCGTCGCCCTGGCGCTTTCGGCCGTCGAAATCTCCATCTCCATCAATGCCCTCAAAATCGAACTCAGCGACATGGAAAAAGAACTGGGCCGCCGCAGTTCGCTCTTCTCCCTCCGCTCCCGGGAAAAAGAAAACGGATAGCGAGGCGAGAGGTGGGAGGTGATAGGTATGAGGTGTTAGGTATAAGGTATGAGGTAGCGGTGCCTCACTGAGATTAAGGGATGTTGTCTCCACCTACCTCATACCTCTCACCTCATAGCTCCCACCTAATACCTCATACCTCTCACCTCATACCTCCTATCTCATACCTATTCCGTATATTCGCTCCCGATTCGCTTGTCTTAACCACCTCCAATGACGTATTGCCTAGGAATTAAAGTGGCCTCCGGCCTGGTTGCTATCGCCGATACACGCCTCACCTCGGGTACTGAAGTTTCGACCAACCGCAAGGTTTCTGTTCACCAGCTGGAACATCATTCGCTGTTTATCATGACCTCCGGTCTGCGGTCGGTACGTGACAAAGCCATCACGTATTTTAGGGAGGTGATTGCCGAAAAAGACCAGTCTTTCAACAAGTTATACAAAGCGGCGAATGCCTTCGGCGAACAGATCAGGCGGGTTTCGGACGAAGACCGGGCCGCCCTCACCGCCGCCGGACTACATTTCAACCTGAACGCCATTGTGGGCGGGCAACTGGAGGACGACGACGAGCACAAGCTTTTTCTGATTTATCCCGAAGGAAACTGGGTGGAGGTCGGCAGCGGCTCGCCTTTTGTCATTATCGGGAATTCGGGCTACGGAAAACCGTTGCTCTACCGAAGCCTGAAATACGAATCGAGCCTTGAGGAGGCGTTGAAAATCGGCTATCTGGCTTTCGACGCCACGCGGGTCAGCGCCAACGACGTGGATTTTCCGCTGGATGTGGTTATCTACCCGAAGGATAGTTTTCAGTTTACCGAACACCGGCTTGAAAAAGAAGATATGGAGGGCATTTCGCACCAGTGGAGCGCCCTGCTCAATAACTCCGTGCGACGTCTGCCGACCGACTGGATGAATCCCATTTTCAACAAACTGCCGCGTTAACGACACGATGGAACTGCACGTCCGGCACCGCCTGCGCTACGATTACTCCGCCCCCGTTTTTCTGGAGCCGCACACGCTTTATCTCTACCCCCGGACAGGGCCGCACCAGCGCCTGAACGACTATCAGTTGCGGATCGAGCCGGAACCGAGCCTGGTTGCCCGCAACACGGACACCGAGGGCAACATCCAGCAGATGGTGTATTTCAAGGGTGAATGTCGGTCCCTGACCGTGGAAGCGGAGATGAAGGTGCAGTCCGAGCCGTTCAATTCGTTCGATTTCGTGCTGTTTCCGTTTGAAACCGAAAAAATGCCGTTCCGGTATTCGGCCAACCAGCAGCGCACCCTGGCTCCTTACCTCGAACGGGACTCGGTTACGATGAAGGTGGAAGATTTTGCCCGGCAGATTGCCAACGAAACCCGCTGGCATACGGTCCCGTTTCTGACGCTGCTCTGCTCACGCATCCGCGAAGGCTTTACGTACGAGGTCCGGGAAGTGGGTCACGCCCATGACCCGGAAGAAACGCTGAACTCGCGCCGGGGGTCCTGCCGCGACTACGCAGTGCTGTACATCGCCTGTTGCCGGAGCCTCGGCATTGCAGCCCGGTTTGTGAGCGGCTACCTCTTCGGAAATCCGCAGCAGGAACACGAACTGCATGCCTGGGCGGAAGCGTATCTGCCGGGTGCCGGGTGGCGGGGCTTTGACCCCACGGAAGGCCACGTGGTCATTAACAAACACCTGCCGCTGGCGGCCTCGTACTATCACGATAAACTGGCTCCGCTCGGGGGAACCTTCATCGGCAAATCAGTGCGGTCGACGATGGAGACAAAAGTGGAGATGTTTTAGGTCAGTCGTAAGTCAATCAGTCGTAAGTCGTAAGCGGTCCGCCGCTGCGGTCGTAAGTACTTCGCCTCAATAGTAATCCTGCGGAGCACTTACGACTAATCGACTTACGACTTACCACCTCCCACTGTTCACTAAAAAATCCTAACCCTAACTACTCCCACTACCCACCGACCGCTATCTTTGTATCCTGTAAAACATTGTTTTCAATCCAATCAACGTGGCATTAATTAAGTCTATTTCCGGAATCCGGGGAACGATTGGCGGCCGGACAGGCGAGGGCCTGACACCGCTCGATGTAGTGAAATTTTCGGCGGCATTCGGGCAATGGCTGCGTACGCGACAGCCGGGCGACGGTCCGCACACGGTCGTCATCGGACGGGACGGTCGCCTGTCGGGCGGGATGGTTTCCCAACTGGTTTCGGCCACGCTGCAGGGTCTGGGCCTGAACGTCATCGACCTCGGCCTGTCTACCACCCCGACGGTCGAAATGGCCGTTCCGGGCGAAAAGGCAGCGGGCGGCATCATCCTGACGGCCAGCCACAACCCGATTCAATGGAATGCGCTTAAACTCCTGAACGAAAAAGGCGAATTCATCTCCGCCGCCGACGGGGCCGAAGTCCTCGCGCTGGCCGAAAGCGAAGCGTTTGAATTTGCCGACGTGCGCAAACTGGGCAGTTACCGCACCGATGCTACCTGGCTGCAAAAACATATCGACGCCATTCTGGCCCTGCCGCTGGTAGACCGCGAAGCCGTGGCCGCCCGCAAGTTCCGGATTGTGGTAGACGCCGTCAATTCGACCGGCGGACTTGCCGTGCCGATGCTGCTGGAAGCCCTCGGCGTGGAAACCATCCAGAAACTGCACTGCGAACCGACCGGCAATTTTGCCCACAACCCCGAACCGCTGCCGGAAAACCTGCGCGACATTATCAAGGAGATGGAACGCGGCGCCTTCGACCTGGGCGTCGTCGTCGATCCCGACGTAGACCGGCTGGCGCTGATTTGCGAAGACGGCTCGCCGTTTGGCGAAGAATATACGCTGGTAGCCGTCGCGGATTACGTGCTGAAGAACAAACCGGGCAATACGGTGTCCAACCTGTCGTCGACGGTGGCGCTGCGCGACGTGACGCAGAAACATGGCGGTACGCATTACGCCTCGGCGGTGGGCGAAGTGAACGTGGTGGAAATGATGAACGAAGTCGGCGCGGTGATCGGCGGCGAAGGCAACGGGGGCATCATCTACCCCGACCTGCACAGCGGCCGCGATGCGCTGGTCGGCATTGCGCTTTTCCTGACCCATCTGGCCAAGTCCGGCAAATCCGCTTCGGTGCTGCGCCGGACGTACCCGAGCTATTACATTTCGAAAAACAAAATCGAACTGACGCCCGAAATCGACGTGGACGCCGTGCTGGAGCGCATCAAGTCCAAGTACGCCCGCAATCCGATCAACACCATCGATGGCGTGAAGATCGAGTTCGACAAGGAGTGGGTACACCTGCGGAAGTCCAACACCGAGCCCATCATCCGCATCTATTCCGAGTCCGACACCCTCGCCACGGCCGACCATCTGGCCGGGAAAATCATCGCGGATATCAAGGAAGTGATTTCGGCGAAGATGTAAATAAATTACCTGAAGACACTGGATAAAAAGCCCGTGCAGCAAATGCGCGGGCTTTCTTTTTGCCGTTTACGAAAGGCTTGAGAGAGTATTGTCGTTTGTCTGCTAATTTGCTTGCGCAAACCTACCTTTCTTACCGCTACACTTCATGACAAGCGTGAACGAAGCTCTTTGCGCAGGCAGTTTTCTGCTTTTACAAGCTTACACATCCAAAGCACAGTCGATTAGTGATGCCCTTACCGGCGGCGGCTACGTTTCCTGTGGCATCTTTTGCGAACCGGCCCCCGCTCTCGAACACCTCGCCAGCCAGCAACCCGACTTCTTTCTGACCGAATCCTACCTCGCAGGTGTCAATGGCTACGAACTCGTCCGGCAGGCCAAACAGCTTTGCCGGGCCGACTGCGTCATGCGCGTTTCGGATACGGGGCTGTCCACCCACGAGGCCCTGACCACCAACCTCAGCGGTTACCTCACCCCCGGTGCCGGACCGGAGGAATACCTCACCTGCCTGCGCCACATCCGGCAGGGGCGGCGCTACGTCAGCCCTGCGCTGATGGATTGGCTGCGCGACACGTCAAGCCACCCGGAAAAGGGCGCTCCCCTGCTGCGGCGGCTCAGCGATCGGGAAAAGCAGGTGCTGCGGCTGCTGGCCGACGGCCTGGAAAACGACGCCATAGCCGACGCCCTTGGCATCAGTTCTACTACCCTGACCAGCCACTTCGCTAACCTCAAACAGAAGCTCGGCCTGACGACAACCCGCCAATTGGTCATCTACGCCGCCCGGCACTCGTTGCCCGGCAGTTCGCTGCCCGGCAGTTTCCGGCCCTAAAAGTTTTCTCCTGAAAAGCAGTAATAATTTGCCAAAACGGGTTCGCAGGGCCTATACGAATCGGCGCGGCGATCCGGCTGGGCCGTCAGGAAGAAGAAAACCTGACGCCCGTTCCCCGCCGACGGCCATCGGTGCTTTCGTTTCACATCGAGTTCAACCCCGGCCTGATGAATGTCCATACCGGTACGCTGGCCGGGAGTGCCAGTCTGAACGGCTCGCCCCCACCCGCGCTATTTGGCAATCGGTACCCCGTCAGCCGGGTGCTGATCAACTCGTCGTTTGGGTTTTATGTAAGCTACGCCTGGGGAAAAACTGGACGTTGAATCTGGTATCATAGCTTCTTCCAGCGGGTTTAGCTGCAAATAACCAGCAACTCAGACCGGACTGGCCAGCGATATTGTCATGACGTCAACCTGAGGTTCCGGGCGGGTAATCGGCGATTTCGACAAATCTTTTGCGAAGAAACACTTCATAGTCTCCGTATTGCCAATGGTATTTGCCCGCATGTATAAAAATTCCGGCAGCGTTTCGTCCGGCATAGCGGTCCTGCACATCCCGGCAGGGACAGACGTTACGGCTGAAATTTCTGAAAGAAAATCGGCCAGCGAGGCAAATTATTTCACAAACAGCGGGACAAACAACTATAAATCATCTAAAATACTCTCAATCTGGAAGCGAAAGCAGCGTTTTGACCGAACGAATCGGAACCTGCATTACTAACCCACTTTCTCAAAAATGGGGCGTAGCCAACCTTAAAATGCTCCATAATTGCTTAAAATGCCGCATCCTTGATTAAAGACGAAGCATCTTTGATAAAAACGTCGCATATTTTACCTGAGGAGGCGACGTTTTATCAAAAGATGCTTCGTCCTTGATTAATATGATCCATCTTTATGAATGAAGCGGCATCTTTGGCAAAGACGAACCGTTTTTGCCAAAAATCAGACGTAATAATCGGCTAATACAGCTTCTTCGCCGGGTGCGGTGATGCGTTCCTGAGCGGGAGCCGGGGCCGCTTCGACGGAGTTGGCAATCGACCAGCCAATGCCAATAGCCAGCGCATCTTCGACCAGCGCCACCAGCGGGTCGGGTAGGCCCACTTCTTCATCCAGCCATTGCCGCAGGCGGAAAAAGGCCAGGGTCCCGATGACGGCTCCCAAACCGCCCGCCGCCGCTCCTGCCGGTACGGCCGCGCCTTCGGTCTGGCTGACAATGGCTCCGCAGGCCGCCCCCGACGCGACCCGGAAGCCAAACTCCGGTGCCACCGTACGGTCGGGCACATTGGGAATCTTGTCGGCGAGAATCTCCCCACCCGCCAGCACCTTCAGGGCCAGACTGGCCTGCGGCTGCACAAAATAATGAATCGGTTCGCTCGGCTCCTTGGCCGGAATCGTGCGGACCAGTTTGTGGCTCAACAGGGCCGGGGCGACAAATGAGCGCATCCCGGCAATAATGCCCAGGCCAAAAGCTTTGGCGTATGTCTGTATCATAACGTTTTCGTTTTCAATGGTTTTGCCCGGAGCACGTCCTCACTCCTCGTCCTTCAGCGTCTGCATATCAATCACAAACCGGAACCGGACCTCGTTGTCGAGCATCCGGCTGAACGCCTTGTTGATGTCTTTCATCTCGATCAGTTCTACCTCGGGCTGAATGCCGTGCTCGGCGCAGAAATCCAGCACTTCCTGCGTTTCGGCGATGCTCCCGATCAGCGAGCCCGACAGGCTCCGCCGGTGAAACGCCACTTCCATGTTGTTCAGCGGCCCTTTGTACGGCCCCAGCATGCCTACCGTTACCAGTGAGCCGTTTTTCTTCAGCAAACTGACGTACGGATTGACGTCGAACTTGTCGGGAATCGTCACCAGCAGAAAATCAAAGGCCAATTCGTGCGCGGTCATTGCTTTTTTGTCGCTTTCCAGCAACACCTCGTCCGCGCCCAGTGCTTCGGCACTGCCCTGCTTTTCTTCGCTGTGCGTGATGACCGTTACCTGGGCACCCATCGCTTTGGCCAGCTGCACGGCCATATGGCCCAGCCCACCCAGGCCGACGACGCCAACCCGGTCTCCGGCTTTCACGTCCCAGTGCCGCAAAGGAGAGTAAGTCGTTACCCCAGCACAAAGGATGGGCGCAGCGCGGCTGATGTCGAGCGCCTCCGGAATGCGCAGTACGAACGACTCCCGGACAACAATGCTGGTCGAATAGCCTCCAAAGGTATTGAAGCCGTTGCCGTTGGGTTTCATGTAGCCGTTGTAGGTAGCCGTCCAGCTGACCGGCCCTTCGCAGTAATTTTCCTCCCCATCCTGGCAGGAGGCACACTGGCCGCAGGAATCCACCATGCAGCCGACGCCCACCACATCGCCCACCGCAAACTTCGTCACGCCGCTGCCCGCCTGCGTCACCCGGCCGACAATTTCGTGGCCCGGAACGCAGGGATAGATGGTATTGGCCCAGTCGTTACGAACCTGGTGCAGGTCGGAATGGCATACGCCGCAGTACAGAATGTCGATCAGGAGTTCGTCCTCCCCCGGCGCCCGGCGCTCAATATCCATGCGCGAGAGCCGACTCATGGAATCGATCAGCGAGGCTTTGGCACCGTACGCTTTTGTTTTGATTGTTGCCATAAAAACAGGTTTTTCCGGTCACCGGTGGCACCGCTGGGGCCGTCGCCTATTCAGAACCCGTCTGGTCCAATGATGAACGGAGGTTTGGGTTTGTAACGGCCTTCGGAATGAATGGTTCGGAAAAAAGTAGCCTGCGGAGAGGCCTCTAACGGGTTCGGGGGCGTACAGACGCCTGACCGGGCTACCGGCTCGTCGCCACCGTCGTCACCATTCCATCGGCCGACAGTTTGCGGATGCAGTCGTTGCCCCCGTCGAGAATGTAGATGTTCTGTTTGCTGTCCATCGCGATGGCGCACCGCTGCGGAAAGTTGAACAGGGCCGTGAGTGCCCTGCCGTCCTTGTAGCCTTCTTTTGAACGGCCGCCCATGTTGACGTTGTTGGGCTGGATTTCGCTGTTTCCGGCGAGGGTGGCGACGATCCGGTTAGCGATTTTGATGAGACGGTTCAGACGTCCGTCGATGAAGATAACGTCGCCTTTCGGGTTGATAACGATGTCCTGCGGGGCCATCAGTTCGGCTTTGCTGATGTCGCCCTGCACGTAAACCGGATGAAAATCGCGCTTTCCGCAGAGTCCCGCCGCCGTGCTGACGGCCCCGCCGGAGTCGAGCTTGCGGATGCACCGTCCGGCCCCGTCGCTCAGATACAGGTTTCCCCCGGCATCGACCCCCATTCCGGCAATCCATTTTGTCTTCAGGACCGGATGCTGCCGGGTATTCAGGAGCGTTGTGACCAGACCGTTCGTATCAATTTTGCGAATCAGGTAAAAATCGCCCAGATTGTCTTTGTTCGTATTGTCCCGTTCGGTCACGTACAAATTGCCCGCCGGGTCGATTTTCAGATGTTCGATGCTCCGGAACTGGGCCGTTTTCAGGGGTCCGTCCTTCGCCGCCGCCATGTACGGCACTCCGGCAAAGAGAGTAATCTTCCCCTCCGGGGTCATTTTCCAGATGAGATCGTCGCTCGCCATGTACACGTTATCCTGCGCATCGATGGCCAGGGCGCGGCAGCTCGGGTAAGCCCCGGAGATTCTTGCTTTCTTCAAATCACCGTTCAGAACGGTCAGCGTACCGTCCGGAGCCAGCTTCAGAATCCGGTCCATGTGAGCGGCGATAATCAGGTTATCCCGGCTATCGACGGCGATGGCCATCGCCGATGAAGGAAGTTTGGGAAAGGCGGACTGCGCCCGGACCGGGGCAGAAAACAGCAGCAGCGACAGGACGATCAACCTGATTCTCATGGCGTTTGGTGGTTTATGCCCCCAATTTATTAACCGTCGCACAAAATTTCATATTACCGCCTTTTTCAACTGCAGAATTTTCCCTATTTAGCACTGTTGACCCACGTTTTCATCCTCTTCCTATCCTTTAATGAACCAATACTACTATCTCGACAACAACAACCAGCAGGTTGGTCCTTTTTCCGTCGAACAACTTCGTACCCAGCCCATCACCCCCGACACGCTGGTTTGGATGCAGGGCATGACCAACTGGACCCGGGCGGCCGATGTTCCCGAAATTCGTCCGTATTTCGGCAGCGCTCCCACCGCTCCCCCGACCGGCCAGCCCTACGGAATGCCGCCGACTGCCGCGTATCCGCAGGTCGGTCCGGCGCCCCAGAACTTCGGCGGGTATCCGGGCGGCGTGATGCCGAAGACCTGGCTGGTGGAGTCCATTCTGGTGACGCTGTTCTGCTGCCTGCCGCTGGGCATTGTCGGTATCATCAACGCGTCGAGGGTCGAATCCCGCTACCGGATCGGCGATCTTGCCGGGGCGCAGCAGGCATCGCTGGAGGCCGGTCGCTGGACCAAATATGGTCTTCTGGCCAGTCTGGTCATTATTGGTATTTATTTCCTGCTGTTTATGCTGGGAATCGCCGGAGCCATTTTTTCTTCCTGATGAAGCCCTTCCGAATCCTGTTCCTGGTTGCCGGAGCGGGATTGCTGTACCTGTACTATCGTTTCGACCCGGCGCAGGGAGGGCTGTTTCCGCCCTGCCCGTTTCGGTGGCTTACGGGCCTGCCCTGTCCGGGCTGCGGTTCGCAACGCTGCGTCCATCACCTGCTGCACGGCCGTCTGCACACGGCTTTTCTGCATAATCCGCTGCTGGTGCTGTCCCTGCCTTACGTCCTGCTGGGAATTGTGGTGGAATACAGCCCGCTTCGCTCGACGTATCCGGTGTTCCGGCAGCGTTGGTTCGGCCTGAAAGCAGCCCGTCTTGGCCTGCTGGTTGTGCTGCTCTGGTGGGGCTGGCGCATCGGGCAGGCACTTTTATAACCGGGCCGATGTTCCCCTCAGAAGCGCATTAACAAAAAGGATATGGACATTAAAGTCATCATTACGGGCGCTACCGGCATGGTCGGGGAAGGGGTTATGCTGGAATGTCTGGCGCATCCGGCCGTTACGGAGGTGCTGCTGCTGGGCCGCCGACCCAACGGTACGACTCACCCCAAACTGAAAGAATGCCTTGTCCCCGATTTCCTGAAACTGGACGGACTGGAAGCGCAGTTGTCCGGCTACAACGCCTGCTTCTTTTGTGCCGGAGTGAGTTCGGTCGGCATGAACGAGGCCGATTATACCCGCCTTACCTACGACACCACGCTGAACGTAGCCCAAAAGCTTGCGGCGCTCAATCCGGGCATGGTCTTCACGTACGTCTCCGGTGCCGGGACCGACAGTACGGAGCAGGGGCGGGTGATGTGGGCGCGGGTGAAAGGCCGGACCGAAAACGCCCTGACGCGCCTGCCCTTTCGTGCGGTGTACAACTTTCGGCCGGGTTTTATCAAAGCGCTGCCGGAGCAACGGTATACCAAGAGCTATTATCGGTATGTGGGCTGGTTGTTTCCTATCCTGGACACCCTTTCCCCTAACCTCGCCAGCACCATGCAGCAGCTCGGTCAGGCGATGATCAACAGTGTGCTGAAAGGCTATCCCAAGTCCATTCTGGAGGTAAAAGATTTTAAGGAACTGGCACGCGTCTGAACCCACGACCCGGACAGGCCGCAGGCAGAAAACCGGGAAACGGAGAAGACTTGACTTTGCTGAAGCCTATAGAGTTCTGTACCTTTGTACTTTCTTTATTTGATCCCTCACGCCTATGCGCGTTTATTTTGACAATGCCGCCACCACCCGCCTCGACCCGGAGGTGCTGGAGGCGATGCTGCCCCTGATGACCGAAGAATTCGGTAATCCATCGTCCATTCATTCCCACGGACGCAAGGTGCGCTCGGCTGTGGAAAAAGCCCGCAAGACAGTCGCGACGCTACTGAACACGTCCCCGGCCGAGATTTTCTTCACCTCGGGCGGCACCGAAGCGGACAACACAGCCATCCGGTCGTCCATCGCGTCCTATGGCCTGACGCACGCCATCACCTCCCCGCTCGAACACCATGCCGTGCTGCACACGCTCGAACACCTGGCCCACCTCGGACAGGTAAAGCTCAGTCTGGTGAATGTGGACGAACAGGGCCGCATCGACCTGACCCATCTGGAAGACCTGCTCAAAACCGCCCCGCGTTCGCTGGTTTCCCTCATGCACGGCAACAACGAAATCGGTAACCTGCTCGATCTGGAAGCCGTCGGGTCGCTTTGCAGCCAGTACAACGCGGTGTTTCACTCGGATACGGTGCAGACGATGGGCCACTACCGCCATGATTTGCAGAAACTTCCGGTGGACTTTATTGTCGGAGCGGCGCACAAGTTTCACGGACCCAAAGGCGTCGGGTTTCTGTACGTCAACGCCCATAACAAAATCCATCCTTTCATCCACGGCGGGGCGCAGGAGCGCAACATGCGCGGAGGTACCGAGAACGTATACGGCATCGTCGGGCTGGCGAAGGCGCTCGAAATCGCTTACCGCGACATGGACAGCCACCGCACTCATATCGAAAACCTGAAACGGCGGATGATTGCCCAGTTGACCGAAAAACTGGACGGGGTGTCGTTCAACGGTCTTTCCGGCGACCTTCAAAACAGCCTGTACACGGTTTTGAACGTCAGCCTGCCCGCCTCGGATCTGAGCGATATGCTGCTGTTCAACCTCGACATTACCGGCATTTCGGCTTCCGGCGGCAGCGCCTGTTCCAGCGGGACCAACATCGGTTCGCATGTGCTGGCGGCCCTGCCCGGTCTTGACCCCGCCCGCGACGCCATCCGTTTCTCTTTTGGCAAATACAACACCGAAGCCGAAGTGGACTTTGTGGTCGATACGCTGGTGGGGCTGTTTCAGAAGGAGAAGCAGATGCTTTGAAATGATGAATAATGAAGGCTCCGCCTCAATCCAATACGGGAGAAGAGGCGGAGCCTTCATTATTCATTCATTTTTTCACTCAACCAGGCTCCCCACGTTCCACCGCTGCGCTACGTTCAGCGAGTACTCCACAAAGGCGCGGGCGGCTTTTTCGTAGATGGCGTTGCCGGTCGATTCGCCGGACTCGTTCAGGTTCAGCGACGTTTCGTGGGATTCCCAGATGCGGGGCGAAACGATTGAGTACTTGTTCAGGAAGTTGATGAGTTTGTTCAGCACCGTCGTCACTTCCAGGGCCGGTACACGGCCGCCGCGGGCACCGGACGTTCCGGCCACGGCAAACACCTTGTTGTCAAACAGATGGGCGAACTTCGGGCCGCCGGCCTGGTGCAGCAGATTCAGCAGTTGCGGACTGGTGGTCCAGTTGTATTCCGGAACCAGAAAAAAGACCAGATCCGCTTCTTTCCAGGCGTTTAATACCGTTTGCTGAAAGTCCGTCAGGTTATCCGGGTCCAGTTGGCCCTGGCCTACCAGCGGAACATCGTAGTGCTCAAACGAAACGACCGATACCTCCGTCGTTTCGTGTTCCTTCAGAATTTTTTCCAGAAAATGGGCTACCCGCAGCGAACCACTTTGGGCACGCGGCGAGGCCGACATGATGACTGTCTTCATTGGTCAGGTAAACTATAAGGTTGTATTCGCCAGCCCTGACGGCGGTCGCAGACCCCGCCAGCGGCTCTTCAGCACGTTGCGTCTGCCCTGACCCCTGCCGGGCGACCGCCGTCGGAAGCAGGCCAGACTAAGAATGTATTCTTATTCCAAACAGCCCGCCAACGCTTTTAGTTTAGCCCACTGTACTCAACACGTGAATTATGGAGCAAGCGCGGATTTGCCTGATTTCGGGCGCTAACTCAGGGTTAGGGAAAGTGACGGCAATGGAGTTGGCCCGTCAGGGGTTCGATATTATCATGCTGTGCCGGGATGTAGAGCGCAGTATCCGGCCCCAGCAGGAAATACAGTCGGTCAGCAAAACCCGGAATGTGTATCTGGTTTCCTGTGACTTAAGCAGCATGGACTCGGTGCGGGCCGCGGCCGAAAACATTCATCACCGTTTCGACCACATCGACGTGCTCATCAACAATGCGGGGCGCGTGGTAGACCCGCTGCAATACTCGCCGGACGGCATCGAACTGACGTTTGCCACCAATTACCTCGGGCCTTTTTTGCTCACGCAGCTGATGCTGGACCTGCTTCGGAAAAGCAACGAAGCCCGGATTATCAACGTGGCGTCGGAACTTCACCGCTTCGCCCGGTTCGAGACGCTGGTTCACCGCACGCCGGAAAACTACAGCGCCCTGGGCGCTTACAATGACTCCAAACTGGCTAAGCTTCTCTGGACATTCGAACTGGCCGACCGGCTGATGGACGACGGTATCACCGTGAACGCCCTTCACCCCTGGCTGGTCGATACCAATTTTGCGGAAGACGGCGACGCCAAAGGACTGCTGTACACGGCGTTTCAGATTGGTAAGTTTTTCGCCCCGCCGCCGGAAGTGCTGGCCAAAACCCATGTTTACCTGGCGTCTTCCCCCGAAGTGCATTATGTGACGGGACTGTATTTTGCCAACTGCGCCCCTTATGAACCGAGCGCCAAAGCCCAGGACCGGGAACTGGGCAGACAACTCTGGCAACTCAGCGAACAGCTCACCGGCGTCATTGATTATCAGAAACGATTGGAATTGTTCAGTACACTCTAAAATAGTTTAGGGTTTAGCGTTTGAAGTTACTCCGCCTTGCAAAACGGCGGAGCAACCTCACACCATAAGCTTTTATCGTCCTCCCTATGCAATCACAACTTTGCCTCATTACCGGTGCCAATTCCGGTATCGGGCGTATTACGGCCCTTGAACTGGCCAAAAAGGGCTTCGATATTCTGATGCTGTGCCGCAACCTGGACAAAGCCCGTCCGGTGCGGCAGGAAATCAAGGCGGTCAGCCAGACTAAACGGGTGGACCTGATCCAGTGCGATCTGGCCTCTCAGGAATCGGTCGTGCAGGCCGCCCGGGAAGTGATCGACAGGTATGACCACCTCGATGTTCTGCTCAACAACGCCGGGCTGTTTATCGACAAACAGGCGTTTTCGCCCGAGGGAATTGAACTGACGTTCGCCACGAATCACCTGGGTCCGTTTCTGCTGACGAACCTGCTGCTGGATTTGCTGAAGAAAGGCCAGCAGAGCCGGGTCGTGACGGTTTCGTCCGAAGCCCACCGCTGGAACAGAGGTTTTCACCTGAACGAAATGGCCCGCCCCCGCTCCTACAGCGGCATGAATACCTACGGGGCGTCGAAGCTGTGCAATATTCTGTTTGCCAAAGAACTGGCTAACCGGCTGATGAACGATGGCATCACGTCCAACAGTCTGCATCCGGGAGCGGTAAACACCAATTTCGGCGTTGGCGCGGTCAGTTTGCAGGGACTGGCGTTCAAACTGATGAAACCGTTTTTTATCTCGCCGGAGAAAGGGGCCCAGACCAGCATTTACCTGGCCTCTTCGCCCGAGGTCAACAAGGTTACGGGGCTTTATTTTGACAAATGCCGCCCCAAAACGCCCAACAGTGATGCCCAAAGCGACTTTAACGCCAAGAAGCTCTGGGAGCTGAGCGAACAGCTGACGCATCTGAAGGAACGGACGGCGCTGGTAAAAGTCTGACCCATTTGCAACACTTCGGGCCGGAATTGTATCTTTAGGCTAAAGACAATTCCGGTCATGAAGTATTTCCTTTGCAGTCTTGTCGGTTTGCTGGGTTCGCTGGCGGCCAGCGCCCAGACGATCTCCGCGGACTCCTCGCGCCGTTCGTCGCCCGATGTTTTACGCCTGGGCACCTATTTTTACCGACAGCCGGGCGATTCCAAAAATGTCATGCGCGCGGGCCTGGACAACATGCCTGTCCGATTACCGGATAGTTCGGGCATTGCGGTCATGCCGAATAAATACCCCGAACAGGCGCCCAGAATGCCGTCGTTGCCGCAGCCCAAAAAGGACCAACCTTAGATAAAAATGAATGCCATATCTCCCAGATATGGCATTCATTTTTATCTAGGGTTGAAGGGCCTCTTTGAAATCTTCTATCAAATCCTCCACGGCTTCCAGCCCGACCGAGACCCGCAGCAGGTTCGGCGGCGTAGTCGAGTTCGGCCCTTCTACCGACGCCCGGTGTTCTATTAAACTTTCCACGCCTCCGAGGCTCGTTGCGTGGGTAACCAGCTTCAGCCGTCCGGCAACCGCCAGCGCCTCCACGGCTCCGCCCCGCACCTGAACCGACAGCATGGCTCCGAAGTCGGTCATCTGCGCTTTGGCGATTTCGTGCTGGGGATGTGTCGGCAGGCCCGGATAATGCACCGCTTCAACCGCCGGATGCTCGGTCAGAAAGCGGGCCAGCTGCGCCGCCGAGGCTGTTTGCGCCCGCACCCGCGTCGCCAGCGTCTTGATGCCCCGCAGCACCAGCCAGCACTCGAACGGAGAAGGCACAGCCCCGCCCAGCACCTGTAGCCGCTTGACGCGCTGGGCCAGTTCGGTCTCTTCCTTAAAAATCAGCGCCCCGCTTAACACGTCGCTGTGGCCGCCGAAATACTTGGTCGTCGAGTGCATCACCACATCACAGCCCAGCGCGAGCGGCTTCTGGAGAAAAGGCGTGGCCCAGGTGTTGTCGCAGACGGTGGCGGCCCCCACCGACTTTGCGAGTTCCGTAACGGCCCGGAGATCAGTCACTTTCAGCAGCGGATTCGAAGGCGTTTCGACCCATACCAGCCGCGTTGTCGAGCGCAGGGCCGCTTTCAGGTTGTCGGAATTTGTCAAATCCACGCGGTCGAAAAGCAGTCCCCAGGGGCCGAACACTTCTTCCAGCAAAGCGGGGGTACCGTAATAAGCATCGTCGGCCACGATGACGTGATCCCCGGGCCGCAGGGCCTGAAACAGCACCATCGCCGCCGCCTGCCCCGAGGCGAAAGCCATTCCAAGCGCTCCGCCCTCCAGCGCCGCCAGACTTTTCTCGACAGCCTCCCGATTCGGATTGTTCATGCGGCTGTAGAGAAAACCGTGCGGCAGCGAGCCGTCGGCGGCTTTTTCGTAAGTCGTGGTCAGGTAGATCGGCGGGGCCACCGCACCCGCGTTTTCATCCTTAAAGTGCGTGCTCCATAGAGCGAGTGTATCGAAGTTCATCAGCGGGCAAAGCAAAGTTGTGAGGAGAGCCAACAGACAATTACAGAACACGAAGTAAGGCGTTAGCAGGAACTTCTGCTTTATCCCGCCCGCATATCTGGCCAGAAGAAATATTTTCCCCGTTTTTTTTATATAAACAAGGGCTTTTCTACCTTTGAAAACAAAGGTATGCAAGCATACCACCTTTCCACATGGAGAATTCCTATCAATCCTTACGGGTAGAAACCGCCGACGGCGTCGCCACGCTCACCTTGCTGGGTCCCGGCAAAGGAAACGCGATGGGGCCGGAATTCTGGGACGAACTGCCCCGAGCCGCCGACGCACTGACGCAGGATTCCGCTGTTCGTGTCATCATCGTGCGCGGGAGCGGCGACCATTTCAGCTATGGTCTGGATTTGCCCCGGATGCTCCCCCGCATGGGCGCCCTGCTGACCGGCACCGTCATGGCCGACGGCCGCCGCAAGCTCATGGCTATGATCCGGCAGATGCAGAGCGGTTTTCAGAAACTGCACGAATCGCCGAAGCCCGTCATTGCGGCGGTGCATGGCTGGTGCATCGGCGGAGGTGTCAACTTCATCGCTGCCTGCGACATCCGGCTTTGTTCGGCCGAAGCGAAGTTTAGTCTGCGCGAGGCCCGGTTGGCCATCACGCCCGATATTGGCGGTCTGCAATGGCTACCCGGCATCATCGGCGAAGGCTACACCCGCGAACTGGCGTTTACGGCCCGGGATTTTGACGCCGCTTTTGCCGAAAAAATCCGGCTGGTTAATCATGTGTACGCCAGTCCGGAAGAGCTTTTTGCCAGAGCGGCCGAAATGGCCCGGCAGATTGCCGACAACTCGGCCACGGCCGTACAGGGCGCGAAAGCCGTGTTGAACTACGGCATCGGCAAAGCCATCGAGGACGGCCTGCAATACGTCGCCGTCTGGAATTCCTCCCAGCTTCAGTCCGCCGACTTCGCCGAAGCGATTCAGGCGACAATGGAACGGCGGAAGCCGGTTTTTAATCAATAGCGAATAGTGAATTAGCGAATAGCGAATCGGCTCTGCCAAAACGCTGTTCGCCAATTCATTATTCGCCATTCGCTATTCACTAATTCGCTATTCTCATGACTCAGGGCATGCTCCGCGACGGAGCTTTACAAGGCAAAACCATTATTGTGACGGGCGGCGGTACGGGCCTCGGCAAGTCCATGACCCGCTATTTTCTGCAACTGGGCGCGAATGTGACCATCTGCAGTCGTCGGCAAAATGTTCTGGACGATACGGCCCGGGAACTGACCGACGAACTGGCCGGTGCGCCGGGAGCCGGTCAGGTGCTGGCCGTGGCCTGCGATGTCCGGAAGCCGGATGAAATCGAAAAGGTCATCGGCGCGACGATTGAACGGTTCGGGCGCATCGACGGGCTGCTCAACAACTCGGCAGGCAACTTCATCAGCCCCACCGAACGACTGTCGTACAAAGCCTTTGATGTGGTGGTCGATATTGTGCTGCGCGGCACGTATTATTTCACGCTCGCTGTCGGTAAATACTGGATCGAGAACAAGATTCGGGGCACGGTGCTGAATATTTCCACTACGTACGCCTCCACGGGTTCGGGCTACGTGGTGCCCTCGGCAGTGGCTAAAGGCGGGGCGCTCATCATGACTAAATCGCTGGCCGCCGAATGGGGTAAGTACGGCATTCGCCTTAACTGCATTGCACCGGGGCCCTTCCCGACCAAAGGGGCCTGGGACCGGCTGTTTCCGGAACCTTTAATGAAAATGATGGACCCAACGAGCCGTATCCCGCTCAAACGGGTGGGCGAACACCAGGAACTGGCCAACCTGGCGGCTTACCTGATGTCCGACTATTCGGCCTACATGACGGGCGAATGCGTCACCATCGACGGCGGCGAAGTGCTTTCCAACGGGGAGTTCAATCACCTTGAACAGGTAACGCCGGAGATGTGGGACCTGATTGCGCAGAGCATCAAGCAGGCCAATCGGGAAAGCAAGTAAGGTCTGCACCCCGGCGCGCTGTTCCGTTGAGCATTTGTTTTGCTAAACCTCAACGGGCAGCGCGCCGCGGTACAGAGGTTATTTTTTCGCCAGATAGAAGAAGTCCAGACTGCCCGCCGGGTTCTGGCTGCGGACGTAGTCGGTGTAGTGAATTTCGGCCGCCAGGCCACCCTGCTCGTGCAGTTTGTTACGGTTCATGCGGTTCAAAATGTCGTACGGAATCTGGAGCATCCAGCGCGGCAGGCGGTATTGCAGGTTCAGAATGTCGAAGCGGGTGAATTTTTCGACCGACGCCTTATTCTGTTCGTAGTACTCCATCACCTTCGCGTTGCCGTGAATTCCTTCCGTGGCTACGGTCGGGAAATGGCGGCGCAGGAGGTTCTTCAACTCGTCGGCGGTGTATTCGCGGACGTGCCAGGGATTCCGGGTGAGCGAGAAAAGCCGGTTGACCGTCGTCAGCAGCAGCGTTCCGCCCGGCTTCAGCACGCGGCAGGCTTCTTTGACAAACAGGTCGTCGTTTTCGATGTGCTCGATAACCTGGAACGTCACTACATAATCAAATTCGTTGTCCGGCAGCGGTACGCCGTTGGGGCCGGCCAGCGGCGGGATGTTCGCCTGCATGAACCGGGACTGCGGGTATTGCTGCTGGAGGGCTTCGATGAGCGCGCCGTTCTTGTCGATTCCAGTGTAGTGATCGGCCGCCTGGGTGAGCAGTTCGGTTCCCCGTCCCCAGCCGCAGCCTATTTCGAGCACCTTGCCGCTGACCATCTTTGCCGCTTCGACGTAGGGAAACAGCAGCCGCTGGTGAACGGGATTGTCCGAAGCGATTTCGGCAGAGGTGATTTCGGTGGTTTTATACATGATCCGTCTTGAACTTGGATTCTGCTGTTTTCGGGATTACACTGATTTCCGTACAAAATCAGGCCGCTTTTCCAGAACCAGCCTGGTCCGCTTTCCTCTGATTCCGTTCGGGCGCATTCAGTGTAAATCCATAAATCAGCGCAATCCGGGGTCTAAAGTTACGGCTTTTGTGCTAACTTGAACGAAAAAACCACGCGGACACGTCAATCAAACCGATTCGTTCGTTTTGTAACTGACTTTTGACCGATTATGAACGTTCGTATTTTACTTCTCAGTATAGCCATTCTGACCGGAGCTTTCTCGTCGGGGTCCCTCCTGACCGGATGCACTTCTTCCAAAAAAGCGAAAGAACTGGCACGGCAACGGGCCCAGAAAGCCGGGACCCAGACCGCACAGAGCACGCCGACACGCCCCGCAGGCAGCAGCACGACGCCTTCCTCGCCGACTTCCGGTCCGGACTGGAGGATGACCTCCGTCAAAAGCCGCTATCTGCACAAAGATTCCTCGACGGTCCGGGTATACATGAACGTCATTGCCCAGAAGGGACAGGCCTTCGCGACGGTGGACGACCTGGGCGCCCGTTTTGTGCTAAACTACGTTATCTACCCCGACTACAACAACCGGGAGCGGCTTGGCTACGGCTCGGTTACGCTGAGCAACCAGAACGTCACGGCCGACGTGCCCGATAAAGAAGACCATCACCTGACCGTTTTCTTTGATGTTCCCAAACCCAAAACGGTCGTGTCGGGCGTGATGCTGGCCGAATTTGTCGAAACCAACAGCGGCCGGAAGGTTCTGCACGACCTGCCGATCCGTTTCCGGCAAACCCGCCTGAGCGACCACTTCACGTTTTTCGACCCGAAAACGGGCCTGCCGGTGCTGAAAAACTTCGCGACGGTCAACGACACGGTTCTGATCCGCGACGTTGCGGGCACTTCGCGACCGCTCCAGGTGCTGCGCTACCGGCACGAGTTCGAAGCGGCCTCTTCCCCGATGAACACCACCCCCCGGACGACCCCGCGCTCGCTGAACGTGGACTCGACCCTGACGGTGACGACCAACCAGCCGGTTATTCTTCCGGCAGAAGGACTTTATCTTTTTCTGGCCGACACCACCGACGCCAACGGCGTGGGTCTGCTGGTGGGCGACAAGCGTTTTCCGCGGCTGACCCGTCCTGAAAAGCTGGTCAAGCCGGTCATGTACATGAGCACAACCCAGGAAAACGGGGAACTTAACCGGGCTACCGACGTTAAGAAAGCACTGGACCGTTACTGGCTGACGCTGATGGCGGGCAATCAGGACGTGGCGCGCCGGACCGTCCGGGCCTATTACAACCGCGTGGAGGAAGCCAACCGGCTGTTTACGACGCATAAGGAAGGCTGGAAAACCGACAAGGGCATGATTTACATCATCCTCGGTCCGCCCGACCGCGTGCAGCGCAGCCGCGACCGCGAAGTGTGGGTGTATAACCAGCGCGCCAACGTCTCCGAGATCAATTTTACATTTACCAGAAGACCCAATCAATTTGTCGAGGACCACTATGAACTGGTGCGGTACGTGGAGTACCAACCCATCTGGTATCCCGTCGTAGAAGCATGGAGAACAGGCGCAATCCGCGAGTAAATCGTCATCATTCCGACCGTCCGAAGCCCAACCCCGAGGAGTTTGTCTTTGGCGTTCAATCTGTTACCGAAACGCTCCGGTCCGGCAAGGACATCGACCGGCTGTATCTGCTCAAAGGCGGCAGCTACCCGGAAATACAACAACTCGCCTTTGAACGTAAAGTGACCATCCAGCGCGTTCCACCCGAACGGCTGGACCGGATTACCCGCAAAAATCACCAGGGCGCGATCTGCTTCGTGTCGTCGGTGCATTACGCAAAGTTGTCGAACATCATTGCCGACGTATTCGAACAGGGGAACGTGCCGCTGCTGCTGGTTCTGGACCGGATTACGGACGTGCGCAATTTCGGAGCCATCGCCCGGACTGCCGAATGCGCCGGGGTGCAGGGCATTGTGATTCCGGCCCGGGGTGCTGCCTTGATTAATGCCGACGCCATGAAAACGTCTTCGGGCGCGTTGAATCACGTGGCCGTCAGCCGCGAGGTGAACCTGGAGGAAACGATCAAATACCTGAAGGAATCGGGCATCAAAGTAGTGGCCTGTACCGAAAAAACGGACAATTACCTGTACGAAGTGGATCTGTCCGGCCCGACGGCCATCGTCATGGGCTCCGAAGAGGACGGCATTTCGCCGGAGCTGCTGCATCTGGCCGATCACCACGCCCGGATTCCGCTGGTAGGCAACGTCGAATCGCTGAACGTCTCGGTGGCGACGGGTGTCGTGCTGTACGAAGCCGTACGGCAGCGGATTTTCAGCGGGGAATAAAAATCGAATTAAAACAAAAGAGCCTGACTTTCTGCAAGTCAGGCTCTTTTGCATTAAACATTATGCTTTTTTCTTGGTCGCCGTTTTAGCCGCTGCGCCGCCGTTCAGGGAGTTGATCCACTTGGCGATTTTCAGCGCCTCGTCCTTCGGCACCTGCTTCATCGGTGCCATCGGAGGATAGCCGGGCCAGTGCTCAGGTTTCGGATTGTAAATCAGGTCCACAATCTGGTCGTTGGTGTATTTTTTCTTGGCAACATCCTTATAAGCCGGACCCACGACGCGCTTATCGGCATTGTGGCAGGCCAGACAGGTATTCTTCTGCAACAGGGCATTGATGTCGTCGGGCACTTTGGTCTGCGCCTGTGCATCGACAGCCGCCGTTCCTACCAGCACCGCAACAAACAATCCAAACAGTTTTTTCATGAGAAAAAGAGCAAAAAATGGTGAAACAAAAAGGGACCCGAAGGCTTTGGTTTAGTAACAAACAAAATTAAGCGGAAACCACAGATGTGCCAATTTATACTTGGCTTTTTCCAACCGGAACCCGAGCTTTGACTTCAACTTCCCCGGAAAGTTTAACGCATTATGTAAAAAATCCGCCCCCATGTCTACCCTCGACCGCTTCTCCGGACACGCCAGTCTGTACGCCCGCTACCGTATTGATTATCCAAACTCGCTGTACGATTTTTTGTTAAGCCGCACGCCCAATCGCCGGCGAGCCTGGGACTGCGCCACCGGCAACGGGCAGGCCGCCGTGGTACTTGCCGACTATTTTGACGAAGTAGAAGCCACCGACCTGAGCGCGAATCAGCTGGAAAACGCCCCCGCCCGCGGCAACCTGACCTACCGGGTGTCGGCCGCCGAGAAAACGCCCTTCCCCGACGCCCATTTCGATCTGGTCACCGTGGCCCAGGCTCTGCACTGGTTCGATGTGGACGCCTTCCATGCGGAAGTCCGGCGCGTAGCCCGGCCCGGAGCGACCCTTGCCGAATGGGGATACGGACTGAACGAAGTAAGTCCGGAAGTGGACCGGATTGTGCGGTATTTTTACAATGACCTGGTGGGGCCGTTCTGGGACGCCATGCGGCGGCACGTAGAGGACCAGTACGCCCAACTGGCTTTTCCCTTTGCCGACATCCGGCACGAACGGTTTGTAGCCAGCCGACTTTGGGACTCCGGGCGGTTTCTGAATTACCTACGCACGTGGTCCAGCGTGCAGAAATACCAGAAACAGCACGGAACAGACCCGGTCTCGCTGATCGAAGACGAATTAAAAGCGGTCTGGGGCAACGGGGAACGGGAGGTACGGTTCCCGATATTTCTGCGGACCGGACGGGTTTAGAGAGCCTCAGACCCACTCTACCCGCAGCACGCGCGCCCGCACGTCCAGCGTCTGGAAAAACTGTAGCCAGTGCAGCTGCTGGGCACTCAGGTGGTCGGTCGGGGATTTGACCTCGACAAATTCGTAGTCGCCGGTTTCGTTCCAGATCAGCAGGTCCGGAAAGCCCCGGGTGTTTTCGCGCAGGTTCCGCGACATTTCCAGCAGAATCAGGCCCAGCTGCTCCGGTTCCAGCAGGTCGATGATTCGCAGGACCAGGTTCAGCAGTTCCTCGTTCCAGTCAACCAGCACGTTGGTGATACCGGCTTTTTCCCGAAAAATCTTTTCGGTATGCGCCCGCCAGTCGTCCCGGGTCTTGAGACTGGCCAGCCGCTTTTTCAGGGCATCCTCCCGTTTCAGGTAAAAGTCCGGCAGGTAAAAGTCCGACGGGGCGCGCTGCAGCGGGTGGTGGATGGCCGAGACGTTGGCGTCGTAAATAACGTCCCAGAATACCAGCCCGAACAGCCCGCGCCAGGGATAATTTTCGGAGAAAGCCGCCTCCCGGCCTTCTTCCAGAAAATGATTCATGACGCCCGCTTCGACGTGGTGCCGGTACACGGCGGGAATCGCCACACTTTCGGCGTCCGACAAAAAGCGCGTCGTGGACTTGCGGCTCCGCTTCTTTTCGGCCGCCGACAGGATTTTTTCCCGGAAATCAACCGCAAAAAACCGCTCGTCGGCGTTCTGGGGCGTCAGCGCAATATCGTCGCAGAGGGCCAGCGCCTCTTCTGTCAGGCCGGATTTGGCCAGCAGCCGAACGCGGCGTTCGCGGGCCGGAACCTTATCGGTGAGCTGGTAGACCTGCATGGCCTGTTCGGGCAGTTTCTGCCGTTCGAGGTAGCCGCCGACGCGGGTCACAAGCCGGGCATAGCCGGGAATGGCAATTTCGGTCAGCTCGGGCCGGGTTTCGTTCCAGTTCATGAACCAGTTGTAAATGTCCTCGGGCGGCGTGGCGGCGTCCTGCAGTTCGTGGAATTCTTCGTTGGTCAGCGAAATAAGCAGTTTGTCCTCCACTTCCTTGCGGCTGAAGAAGCGGGGCGTCAGCTTGCTTTCGTCGTAACGCTCAAAGCTCACCTTGCCGAGGTCGCGGATGACAAATTCGCTCATATCCGACGAACGGTTGCCGAAAAACAGGTATTTCAGCATCATCACCTCCGCCTCGTAATTCATCTTGACCACCGTTTCGCGGGTGGTCAGGCTCGTCACGATTTCGGCAAAATCCAGTTCGTGCAGGGCGTACCGGAGGATGCCTTCTTTCTTTTCCTTCGACAGCGGGCGCAGTTCTTCCGGCTCCAGCGGCAGCAGACTGAGCAGTTCGGGCTTGGTAAACGTGTTCAGCACCTCGTTGCCCATCACCTCGTGGTGCGGGTTGAGGCGTTCGATGAATCCCTGAATGAGCAGCTCGCCGACGGCGGCAGGCAGTTCTTCGATTTCTTTATATTGCAGCTTATTGATCCGGAAAAACAGACCGCGCCGGTTGCTGAATCGCACGAACAAGCACTGCGCGTCTTCGGTTAGGTTTTCAAAACGGTCAATAAACGACGTTTCCGACTCGTTTAACAAATGTCCATACATCCGGCGGACAAAGCCGATGAGGTAGCGGAAATAATCGAGGTAATATTTCGGCGGTAATTCAAGTTGTTGCTGTCCGGAAGCCATTGCATTTCAGTTTAAACGCAGAAAGCGCTACGTTTTCGGCAGCAGACACAAAATCTCTTCTGGCGAAAAGTCTGGGTTGAACTGCGCTTAGAATAAACACCAAAATCTCCCTTTATGTCCCCAGAATGGATATTGGATATACTTGAAAAAGACCAGATTCTTACCCGGCAGCACCGGATTACGCTCGAACGGGCGGAAGCCGACAGGCCCTTTTCGGTCCACTGGGAACTCCGGGTGATGCTCTATCTGGGTATTTTGCTTTTCACGACGGGAGCCGGTCTGTTAATCTACGAAAATCTTGACCGCATCGGCCATAACGCGCTGCTGTCGGTGCTGACGCTGCTGTGCGCCGCCTGTTTTGCCTTTGCTTTTCGGGACAAAAAGCCTTACATGCCGGTTCAGACGGGTACCAAAACGCCCTTTGGTGAATACGCGCTGCTACTCGGCTGCCTGCTTTTTCTGACGCTGGAAGGCTATGCGCAGTATACGTACACCATTTTTGGGACGCGCTACGGACTGGTTACGGCCATTCCGGCCGTGCTGTTCATCGCCCTGGCCTACGCCTTCGACCACCGGGGCGTGCTCTCTCTGGGTTTGACGGCCTTGATTTCGTGGGTCGGGGTTACAATCCGGCCGCTGGAATTTTACTTTAAAGGCAACCTGCGTGACCTGTCGGTGCTGGTATCGGCCCTGCTGCTGGCGGTGCTGCTCATTGCCGGGGCACTTTACCTGGATCACCGACGCATCAAACGGCATTTTACCAACACGACGCTCGCCTTTGCGGGCAACCTGATGCTGGTCGCGCTCATCGCCGGGCTGTTCAACTTCCCGGAATACCACCTGATTCTGACGGCGGTGCTGGCGGTGGTTTGCTATGGATTTGCCGTCTACGCCCGGAAGGAGCAGTCGTTTCTGTTCCTGCTGATGAGTACCATTTACGGCTATATCGGCCTGACATACCTGATTTTCCACTACCTCAAACCCGGTACCACTACGGCCTATCTGTACTGGATTGTCACGGGCATTGGGCTGATTGTTTATTTACTGTCGTATAAAAAAGTGGTCAGTAAGTAGCGAATAGTGGTTAGTGGCCAGTGTTTCGCCTCCATGCAAACTCTGCGGAGCACTCACCACGACTCGCTGACCACTGTCCACCAACCGCTCAATTTCTTTATGAAAGCATATAACGAAACCTGGCTCCGCAACCGGCAGATTGTCCGGCAGTCCGAACGCTGGCAACGGCGCGGTCTGCTGTCTGCCGAACAACTGGGCCGTATCCGCACGGAACATCCGGTGGGGTTCCGCCAGACGAACGGCTTTGTCGAAATTGGTTTGTTCGTGTTTACGATGGTGGCCGTCAGCGGGCTTTTTTTCCTGCTCGTTTCGCTGTTCGACCCGCTGCTGAACATCAACATGCTCAGTCTGGCTACCGGCCTTATTGTAACCGTGCTGCTGCATGTGCTGCTGCGCGAAAAGCATTTTTACCGGTCGGGCATCGACAATGCGCTGGTTCTGGTCACAACGGGTCTGGTGGCCGCGGGCCTTGGCGGGCTTCTGCCGGACGGGCTGCCTACCTGGGCCATTTGTCTGGCTACGCTGCCGATCCTGCTCACTTCGGTCTGGTATTACGGCGATTTGCTGGTGACCTTCGCGGCGTTTGCGGCGTTCTGTACGGCGGTGGTCGACTTTACGCTCGAATTGCCCGCAGGCCAGGCGATCCTGCCCTTTGTCGGCATGGCCGCGGGTGGCGGGCTCTACGCGCTGGCCCGGCACTACGACAACCGGCCCGGTCTGCTTTACTGGGAAGACGATTTTACCCTGCTGGAATGGCTGGCGCTGGCCCTGCTGATTCTGAGCAGCAATTACTTTGTCGTCCGGACGGTCAACTTCTGGCTGCTGGACACCCGTTCGCCGGAACCGCCGGAAATCGCACTGGGGTGGCTGTTCTGGCTGCTGACGTTTCTGATTCCGGCGGGGCTTCTGGTGCTGGGCCTTCGCAAACGGGACCGGCCGCTGCTCATCATGAGCTTTCTGGGTCTGGCCGGAGCCCTTTCGGCTTTACGGTATTACCATCCCCTGTTTTCGCTGGAAACCTACGTTGCCCTGAATGGGTTCCTGCTGATTTTGCTGGCGGGTTTCATCATCCGTTTTCTGAAAACGCCCCGGCACGGCTTCACTGACCAGCCCGACGAAGAGTCTCCCGACGACCTGCTGTTCGCCCCCGAAACGCTGACGGTGGTGCAATCCGCCGCACCGGGTTTGTCCCACAATACTGACGAACTGCGGTTTGGCGAGGGAGATTTTGGCGGCGGCGGGGCTGGTGAGAAATATTGAAAAAGTGGAACAATCTTTTACAAAATAGCACAATAGCAACAAGATATTGGGCCTTTCACGCCTTTTCAACGAAAACCCGTAAGTTTCGGACAGTTTAGGTTTTTATTCAAACCCTGTCGCATGAAAACACTTGACGCTTACAATTTCGCCGGGAAAAAGGCGCTTATTCGCGTGGATTTCAACGTTCCGCTGAACGAACGCTTTGAAATTACGGATGATACCCGCATGAAAGCGACTCTGCCGACGATCAGCAAAATCCTCAACGACGGCGGCGCGTGCATCCTGATGTCCCACCTGGGTCGTCCCAAAAACGGTCCCGACGAAAAAAACTCCCTGAAACACCTCGTCAACCCGCTGTCGGTCATGCTGGGTCGGCCGGTAAAATTTGCCGACGACTGCATCGGGCAATCGGCCGTCGATCAGGCCGCGGCTCTGCAACCCGGCGATGTGCTACTGCTGGAAAACCTGCGTTTTTATAAAGAAGAAGAAAAAGGCGACGTGGCGTTTGCCGAAAAACTGTCCAAACTCGGCGATGTATGGGTCAACGACGCTTTCGGAACGGCCCACCGCGCGCACGCCTCAACGGCGGTTATCGGACAGTTCTTTTCCGACCGGGTTTGCGGCTACGTCATGCAGGCCGAGATCGACAACGCCCAGCGGGTACTGGAAAACGCCGAACGGCCTTTCACCGCGATCATGGGCGGAGCGAAAATTTCCGACAAGATTCTGATTATCGAACGCCTGCTCGATAAGGTAGATAACCTCATCATCGGCGGCGGCATGACTTATACGTTCGTCAAAGCTCAGGGCGGCCAGATTGGCAAATCCCTTCTGGAGGCGGACAAGCAGGAGCTGGCGCTGGAAATTCTGGAAAAAGCCAAGGCGAAAGGCGTCAACATCATCATGCCACTCGACAACGTCTGCGCGGATGACTTCTCCAACAACGCCAACCGGCAGGTTGTCGCCTCCGGCCAGATTCCCGACGGCTGGGAAGGGCTCGACATCGGTCCGGAAACGGTAAAACTGTTCATGGAGACGGTCGAGAAGTCGAAAACGATCCTGTGGAACGGCCCAATGGGGGTATTTGAGTTTCCGAACTTCGCCACGGGTACCAACGCCATTGCCAAAGCCGTTGTGAAGGCTACGGAAGAAAACGGGGCCTTTTCTCTCATCGGCGGCGGCGATTCGGCTTCGGCCATCAACAATGCCGGTTTCGGCGATCGCGTCAGCTACGTGTCAACGGGCGGCGGCGCGCTGCTGGAATACATGGAAGGCAAGACGCTGCCGGGTGTAGCGGCGCTGGCGTAAACCAAAAAGAAATGCCATATCTCGCAGATATGGCATTTCTTTTTGGTGAAAAGATACTTTTTGGGCTTGTCTACGTCTCATGGGTATACCATCCTGTACTTCCCATGAGCCTGCGTCAGCATTACTACCCGCCCCTGCTCGAAAATACGTATTACCACATCTACAACCGGGGCAACAACGGCGACAACCTTTTTTATCGCCCCGAAAATTACGTTTACTTTCTCAGGTTATTCGATTACTATCTGACAGCCTATCTCGAAACATATGCGTTCTGCTTACTGCCCAATCATTTTCATCTCCTGATCCGGATCAAAAACTTTGATACGCTGCCCGAACCGGCCAAGCGGTTACAACATGGTTTGAAAGTGCTGGAAACGCCCGAGGCGGTCATCAGCGAACAGTTTCGCCGTTTTTTTATTGCCTATGCCAAGGCTATCAAAAAGCAGGAAGACCGAACGGGCAGTTTGTTCGAAAAGAATTTTCGTCGAAAAGCGGTAACGTCCGACCGGTATTTCACCAATCTGATTGCTTACATTCACCGCAACCCGCAGTTACACGGCATCTGGCCCGACTTCCAAAGTTATCCTTACAGCTCTTATGAACGTATTCTAATCCCCAGGCAGACGAACCTAAGAAAACAGGAGGTTCTGAACTGGTTCGGGTCGGAGGAAGATTACCGGTCTGTTCACACGAGCGGCTATAGCTATAGAACCATCGTAAATCTTACCATTGAAGAATAACTTTTTAAAAAACAAATGCCATATCTGAGAGATATGGCATTTGTTTTTTAAAAAGACCTAGCACAAAAAAGCTACCCCGCAAGGCGGAGCAGCTTTTCGGCTTTCTTAACCTAAACTTTCTTTTCGATAGCGAATTGCGAATAAGCTTCGCAGGATTAGAGAATTGGTAGTCTTTATTCACTATTCGCTATTAATTATTTGCCTGTACCCGGCTTTGCTCGGCGGAGGTGGCGGACTGCCGCTGGCGGGCGGCTTTCACGTTCTGGTTACCGAAGCGGTAGGTGAAGGTGGCCCGCACCTGCCGGCTTTCCCAGCGCGACATAATCCGGAAGTTGATGTCCTGGTAGTTTGTCCGACCGCGGAACATGTTCAGCCACAGCGGGTCGTTTACGTTCAGACGGATCGTTCCTTTTTTGTTCAGCACCTGCTTCTGTACACCCAGGGCAAAGCCGCCCTGCGGTCTGCTTTTGAAGAACCCGTACAGTCCGGCTGAATTGTACCAGCCTGAAATTTCACCCGTAACCCCTTTGCCAAGCGTCAGGTTGTTGGCGATGTAGCCGTTGTAGGAGACAAAGTCAACGTCGTAGCGGGCATCCAGGTAGTCCGTCTTGATGTGGTTATACAGCACCGTAAAGTTGGTCTGGACGTTCCACCACTTGGTCACCGGCATCGGGAAACTCACCGTCAGGTTCACGTTGCTCTGCTTGCCCAGGTTCTGCGTCATCACGAACGTCTCGTTCCGTTCGGCATTCTGGCCCGGCACTTCCCGGACAATAAGGTCCGTCGTGCGGCTGTAGCCAAGCGAGGTCGAGAAGGCGCTCTTGAAGACGTGCGTAAGTTGCAGCGAGTGCGTCATCTGAGGTTGCAGAAACGGGTTGCCTTCCTGATACGTATACTGATCGAGGTAGAAGCGGAACGGGTTGAGGTCCTGGTAGTTGGGCCGGTCGATGCGGCGGCTGTACGACAGGTTCAGCACGTTGTTGGTGTCCAGCTGACGCGACAGGAAAACGGTCGGAAACAGGTTCGTATAGTTTCGCTCCACGACTTTTTTCATCGTGACCGAATTGCCGCGCGAACTGGTATTTTCCAGACGCAGACCCACCTGCACGCTCGTCCGTTTGTTCAGTTTGCCGGAGTAGTTTCCGTAGACGGCATTGATGTTTTCTTCGTATTTGAAGCGGTTGCTGGCGTTCGGGACGGGTGCCCAGCGGTTTTCGATCAGGTATTCAAACGCCATGTCGTTGTCCGAGTTCACCACGCTGGTTTTCACCCCGGCCTCCCACTTTCCTTTTTTGGTCGGGTGGACATAGTCCGCTTTGGCGGCCCAGATGCTGATGGTCGAGGGCATCACGTTGCGGGCTACCGAATCCGGGCGGCTTTTGGCGTCGGCCGCGTTGTAAAAGGCCATGTTCAGCTGGTTGTAGGAGTCTCCCGTATAGCGTGAGTAGTCCATATCGGCGGTCAGTTCGCGGCCCTGGCCATAATCCTGGCGGAAGTTGAGGTTACCGACCAGGTTGCTCCATTTGTTTTGGGCAACCACGTTGGTGACCGGCTTCAGGGAAATGGTGCCATCAGCGTCCCGGAGCACCGACCGATTGAGGCCGTCCGAAGACCAGTCGTTGGTAAAGCCCGAAACGACAGCCCCCAGCGTTGTTTTCTTGGTGGCAAAGAAGTCCAGACCTGCCCGGTAGTTCAGCCCGCTGAACTGCATCGGGCGAAACGTGACCTGGTCGAAATACGTGACCCGCTTTTCGCCGGTCGTCGGGTTGGTAAACGGAATGACCCGGTTCAGTTCGTTTTCGTTGAACGAGCGGCGGTCCATGTAGCTGGCGTTGGCAAAGGCGCTGATTTTGCCTTCGCGGTGATTCAGGTTGACGCTGCCGTTCATTTTGGGGTAATTCCCGTTGTATTTCTCGTACCAGCCGAAGCCCGCGCCGACCGTGGCCGTGCCGTTGGTACCGAAGTTCTTGTTCCGCTTCATCTTGATGTTGATGATGCCGGAATTGCCCGCCGCGTCGTATTTCGAACCCGGGTTTGTAATGATTTCGATTTTCTCGATATTGTCCGAAGGCGTGTTTTTCAGGAGATTAGCTACCTCCTGAGCGGAAAGATAGGTCTGTTTGCCGTCGATCATGACGATCACCCCCGCTTTGCCTTTCAGTTGAATGCCGTCGTTCTGGCGGTCAATGGTGACGCCCGGTGCTTTTTCCAGTACTTCCAGAGCTGTATTGCCGCTGGCGACGATGCTGTTTTCCACGTTCACCACCGTCCGGTCCACCTGCTGCTCGATGAACGGCTTCTTGGTAACGACCTTCACCTCTTTGAGGCTTTGCGTTTCCTCGTTCATCACCAGCGTCGGTACCTGCACTTCGGAACTGGCCGCGTCTACCGCGAACGGTGCCGAATATACTTTCTTGTATCCAACCATGGTCCCGGCGACCAGATAACGGCCCTCGGTGACGTTGTCAAAATCATATTTCCCACCCGTTCCCGACACGGCGCCTTTGACCAGCGTCGAGTCTTTGGCCCGCAACAGCAGCATGGTAGCAAATTCGAACGGTTTCTGGCTTCCTTCCAGCACAATCCCGGCCACTTTGCCTTTGACGGGACTTTGACCGAAAGCCGCCGTTGCCAAGAGCCAGGCGCCTAAACTGAGGGTAGTAAAAGTTTTCATTAGTATTTGTTGTGTTAGGTTATTATTCAGAAGTCGTTGTTGTTCACTGTTCGGTGTACTTTAAGTACAGGGCAAAGTTAGGTAGTGGGTAATACATAGTTCCTTTTCTTACATAAATGGTAAATAAAAAAGGATGACTGGTTGAAAGGCCTATTGAGCTTATTTGGGCCTTATTCGGAGGCGAAATTCATACGATAGATGTGCTCCTGAAAGAAAAGGTTGCTTGAGCCAGTCAATTTTCGTGATGAACGACCGATTTCGCGCGCCGAACGATTCCGTACGGTAATTTGGACAGCCGCCCGAAAGTCGGGCCGGTTATGCTTTCATGGACAATCGACTCTACGGTCACTCCCTGGGACTGCTTACGGACTTGTACCAGCTGACCATGGCCTATGGCTACTGGAAGTCCGGCAAGGCCGAACAGGAAGCCGTTTTCAACCTGTATTTCCGCAAAAATCCGTTCGAAGGCGGGTTTACGATCGCCTGCGGGCTGGCGACCGTGCTTAATTACATCCGGGGCTACCGGTTTACGGACGAGGACCTCGCCTATCTCCGGACGCTGCCGGGCAACGACCACCGACCGCTGTTCGAACCCGCCTTTCTGGAGTATCTGGGGGCGCTTTCGCTGACCATTTCCATCGAGGCCGTTCCGGAAGGCACCGCCGTTTTTCCGAACGAACCGCTGCTGCGGGTGCGCGGATCGATTCTGCAATGCCAGTTGCTCGAAACGGCGCTGCTGACGCTAATCAATTTTGAATCCCTGATCGCGACCAAAGCGGCCCGCATCCGGCTGGCGGCCGAAACCGATACGATTCTGGAGTTCGGGCTCCGCCGTGCTCAGGGCATCGACGGCGGCGTGACGGCCAGTCGGGCGGCATACATCGGTGGGGTGGACGCCACGTCCAACGTGCTGGCGGGGAAGCTCTACAATATCCCCGTCCGGGGTACGCACGCCCACAGTTGGGTGATGTCGTTTGATACGGAGCTGGAAGCGTTCCAGACCTACGCCGAGGTGCAGCCCAACAACGCCACCTTTCTGGTCGATACCTACAACACCCTGGACGGCGTACGCCACGCCATTGAGGCGGGCCGGACGCTGCGGGAACGGGGCTATAAACTGTCTGGGATTCGCCTGGACTCGGGCGATCTGGCTTATCTGAGCATCGAAGCCCGCCGCCTGCTCGACGAAGCGGGCTTTGCGGACGCCGGCATCGTCGCCAGCAACGACCTGGACGAATACCTGGTGACGAGCCTGAAACAGCAGGGCGCGAAAATCAACATCTGGGGAATCGGTACCAGGCTGGTGACGGCCTACGACCAGCCCGCGCTGGGCGGCGTTTACAAACTGGCGGCCATCCGGACGCCGAAGGGGTGGGAATATAAGCTAAAACTGTCCGAACAGACCGCGAAAGTATCGAACCCCGGCATTCAGCAGGTGCGCCGTTTCCGCGACGAGCGGGGCTTTGTGGCCGACATGATTTACGATGCCGAACGGCCGCCGAAAGCCGCTCCGCAGATGATCGACCCACTCGATTTCACGCGCCGACGGCGGTTTGGAGCCGATGTAGAGTTCGAGGATCTGCTGGTGCCGGTTCTCGAAAACGGCCAGCAAACGTACGTTTGTCCGCCGATCCATTCTGTTCGGCAGCGTGTTCAGGAACAGCTCAGGGGTTTTCATCCCGGCATCAGGCGGTTTACGAATCCGCACACCTATCCCGTTGGTCTGGAAGAACAATTGCATCAGTTGAAAACAGAGTTGGTACTGCACCTAAGGAATACCGCCTGAGCGGGAATAGTACTGACAAACCTCTGAATGGCGCCTTTCATCCACTCGGACAATCCGGCGAAGGCTACGCTGGCCATTTCGAGCCATTTCCGCCGCGACAAGGCCGGGCCGGTTATCCAGCGTACAGTGCCAAGAACGTGGCTTTTCTTTGACCGGACTCTTTCCGCAAATCTATTTTCCTTCATCTTTGTTACTTCATTGGAAGGAATACAACTGCATGAAACTGATAAAAATTGCCGCCGGCGTGCTGAACACCATCCCGCTGGCCTGGGAGCACAACCGCCGCATCATTATCGACGCCATTGAGGACGCCCGCCGTCAGCAGGTAAGCCTGCTCTGTCTGCCGGAACTTTGCATCACCGGCTACGGCTGCGAAGACATGTTCTACTCGCACGAACTGACCGAACAGGCGAAGCAAAGCCTTCTCGAAATCGTCCCGCATACGGGCGACATCGTGGTGGCGGTCAGTCTGCCGCTGCGGCTGGCCAACAACCGGACCTACGACACGGCCTGCCTGATTGCCAACAAGCGGATTCTGGGCTTTGCCTGCAAACAGTATCTTGCCAACAACGGCATTCACTACGAAACCCGCTGGTTCCAGCCCTGGCTGCCGGGCCTGCGCGACGAAATTCAGATCGGCGAATTCAGCTACCCGGTCGGCGATCTGCTGTTCGACGTTTCCGGCGTGCGGATCGGTTTTGAAATCTGCGAAGACGCCTGGATTGCGAACCGCCCCGGCCGCAGCCTCGCCGAACGCGGCGTCGACATCATCCTGAATCCCAGCGCAAGCCATTTTTCGTTCTTTAAATCACAGGTGCGCGAGCGCTTCGTCATCGACGGATCGCGGTCGTTCGGCGTCAGTTATGTGTACTGTAATCTGGTGGGTAACGAGTCCGGCCGGGCGATTTTCGACGGCGACGCCTTCATTGCCTCCAACGGGCAGTTGCTGGTGTCGAGCAACCGCTTCACCTACGCGGACTACGGACTGGTGACGGCCGTGATCGACGTGGACGACACGCGGCTGAGCCAGGTGCAGAACAAGGTCAATCTGATGGGCCTGCAGGCGGCCCTACGCGTCCCGGCAAACTTCACCTGGCCGGACGTGAAACCCGTTCAGCAACGCGCCGAACTCGAATACTGGGAGCGCGGCGAACATCTGAAAGAAGAAGAATTTGCCCGGGCCGTGGCCCTGGCCCTGTTCGATTACCTGCGCAAAAGCCGGTCGCAGGGCTTTGTGCTGTCGCTGAGCGGCGGGGCCGACTCCTCGTCCATCGCTTCGCTCGTTTATCTCATGATCAAACTGGCGGAAGAAAGCATCGGGCTGGACGGCTTCAAACGCAAACTCTCGTACATCGACGCCATTCAGGATAAGAAGACCGCCGAGGAAATCTGCGGCGCTCTGCTGACGACCATCTATCAGGGCACCGAAAACAGCTCGACGGACACCTACGAATCGGCCGAATCGCTGGCCAGCTCGCTCGGCGCGACGTTTTACAACATCAACATCAACGGCCTCGTGGAAACCTACCGCAAGCTGATCGAGGAACAACTGGGTCGCGAGCTAAGCTGGGATACCGACGATCTGGCCCTGCAAAACATACAGGCCCGCGTCCGTGCCCCGAGTGCGTGGATGCTCACCAACGTGAAAGGTGCACTGCTCCTTTCGACCTCCAACCGTTCGGAAGCCGCCGTGGGCTACGCCACGATGGACGGCGATACGGCGGGCAGCATTTCGCCGATTGCCGGGATCGACAAGCACTACCTGCGGGGCTGGCTGCGCTGGGTCGAAACGGTGGGCGTCGGCGGACACATCAAACTGCCCGGTCTGGCGAAAGTCAACAGCCTGCAACCCACGGCCGAACTGCGCCCGCCCGACCGCAAGCAGACCGACGAGGAAGACCTGATGCCGTACGATGTGCTGAACGCCATCGAGAAGTTCGGCATCCGCGACAAACAATCGCCCAAAGAGGTTTTCCAGCGCGTGGAAGTGGCCTTTGAAGGGCAATACAGCCGCGAAAAGCTCTACACCTCGGTAGACCGTTTTTTCCGCCTCTGGAGCCTCAACCAGTGGAAACGCGAACGCTACGCCCCGGCTTTCCACCTCGACGACGAGAGTCTCGACCCGAAAACATGGTGCCGCTTCCCGATTCTGAGCGGCGGTTTTGAGAAGGAGCTAGCGGAGTTGAAAGTGTACTACGAAGGCAAAGACGGGTTTGGCCGCAAGGGGAAAATCGGGTTTTGATTGAAACGGTTAAAACCGTTATCCGTTATTTGTAATTTCGCCATCCAGCCCACGGTTTAAACCGTGGGCTATTCGTTGGCTTTTAATCTACTACCCGTGCAAACCCTCCTCCCCGGCATTCTTTTCGCCCTGCTCTGGGCTTCGGCTTCCGTGGCGACCAAGTTCGGCATCCAGTCCGCCGACCCGCTGATTCTGGCCAACATGCGCTTTTTCATCGCCGGCGGACTCATGTTTCTGTACGCCTATGGCCTGAAGCGCAACCCGCTGCCGAGGGGCAAAGAGTGGGGACAACTCGCGATTTTCGCCCTGTTGAACACGACCGTATACCTGGGCGCGTTCGTGCTGGCCATAAAGGAGGTCGCGGCGGGCATCGGCAGCCTGTCCACGGCGACCAATCCGCTGTTCATCATCGTGATGTCGGCCGTCTGGCTGAAGCGGCCGCTGCGCTGGTACGAAGGAGCGGGCGTGGTGCTCGGCCTCGGCGGGGTGACCCTGGCGACGTATCCGCTGCTGCAGAACAGCTTTGCCACCGTACGCGGCCTGCTGATTCTGATGGGCGGGATGGTGTCGGTTTCGGCGGCGACGGTCTACCTTGCCCGCTGCAAGTTTCAGCTGCCCAACGTGGTCATCAACGGCTGGCAGGTTTTTCTGGGGGGCCTGCAGTTGCTTCCGTTTACCCTGTTCTTCGCCGACTGGTCGCAGGCGCAATTCGACGGGCGGTTCTGGGGATCGGTTTTCTGGCTCATTATTCCCGTCTCGATTGCCGCGCTGCAACTCTGGTTCTATCTGGTGAAACAGGATGCCGTGCGGGCCTCGTTCTGGCTGTTTCTCTGCCCGATTTTCGGGTTTCTGTACTCGTCCGTTCTGCTGAACGAACCGCTTTCGTGGCACACCTTCGCCGGTACCTTTCTGGTGCTGGCGGGGCTTTACCTGGGCCAGCTGGAGAAGTTCCGGAAGGCTCCAAAAGAGGTTCTTTCGCAGCGCTGAACGGCGACAAAACCCGATGTCCGGCGGTGCCTCCGCGCCCTTTTTCCGGCTCCGCCAGACCCCGCGAAACCGTCTTTTTTGAAATCCCTCAAAACTAAAGCTAATTCGCTGACTACAAGCGTTTTATATACATAAATAAATCCAAAAAAAAGGAACATCAGCATGCTCTTTTTTGTTAAATTTATGTATGCAAACGAACAGTGAAAATACCCAGAACCCGGTTGGAACGACCTGGCAAATCACGCCTGGTACCCTGGCTGATGAAACGTGGCGCAAGTCCATTCCGGCACAGGTGTTCCTGAACCACTTTTTTGCAATCGACTTTCATATCCAGCAACTCGACGACCTCGCCGACCTGTCGCGTTTCCCCATTTTTGAGGGCTTCGCCCCGACGGTTACCGACGAGCAGCGCCGGGCGCTGGAAAAGCTGCTGCTGAACTGCTGGAGCGCCGAATATGCGCTGCGCATTACACCGGTAGTGAACGACAATCATTATCTGCAGAACTCGCTGCACTGGACATTTCCGCAGGCGTATTACAGCGTTCTGTTCGGCGTACGGGCGTTTCTGTCGGTACTCGGCGAAACGGTGAGCAACGAAGAGGCGATTCGTCGCCGCGTCGGCAACATGGTCGTGCGGGGCTATTACCCGGCTTCCGTTGGCTTCTATGCGTCGGGACCGATGAACAACTACCGCTTCAACCGGCTGCCGCTGGCCCGTCGGGTAGAAGGCAAGTCGGACCTCACGCTCCCGAACCGGGAAGCGGCCGCACAGGCCGAAGTTGCCCAGTTTCTGAAAACAACCCGCGACCAGCGCATGAAAGCGCTTCGTCAGGCGATTCAGAAGAATCCGAAGACGGCCTTCCGCAGTCTGAAGACGGGCGAGATTCTCCAGAAGTTCGGGGAAGAGCAGTACCGGCAACTGGGCCGTCAGATGGGCTACACGACCTATTTTGACATCCTGAGCCGGCTGCGGATTTCGTCGACCAACCGCGAGATTGAGCGTTTTGTTGATTCGGATATCGACATCCGCCTGTTCCACGAATCGCTGGTGAACATTGTGGCGCATGTCAACTCGGTGCACGAACTGTACATTGCCAAGGCACTTGGGTTGCAGGGCTACCGCCAGTTGATCGCTAAACTGCCGGTGTATCTGCAGGAAAGTTTCCTGAGCGAACGCCTCCGGACGGTCGTTGAGCCCGCCCTGACGCAGAATCCGCCCCAGCCCCTGCGAATCGCCGCCTGATTTAACTGACTTTCGTCATGTAAGCCCCGTTCAGTCCGACGGGGCTTTTTGCTTTTTTCAACTTTTTTACAATCACCTGACAGACAACCTTATTGCCAGCTTTCACCGGAAGCCGATCTTTTATCAGACATAAATTTTTACAACTCTGCCATTATACGATACTAATTTAGCGACGTATTTATTGATTAAAATTACCTTCTTATCTTTTTTATCTATAAACAGGTAAATAAAAATGATATGACTTGCATGTATTTGGGCTCCATCTTTGTGCTATAATCAGACACAATACAACCTTATAAATCATGAGCAACCGTATCATTTCTGTTGGTTCACAGTTCCCGGAGTTTAAGAAGCTGGCCGTTGTTTCCCTCGAAAAAGGCAACGAGTTCTACGAAATCTCGTCAGAAGACCACAAAGCGGCCGGCAAATGGCTGGTGATGTTCTGGTGGCCGAAAGACTTCACCTTCGTTTGTCCGACCGAAATCGCTGAATTCAACAAGAAATTTGAAGATTTTGAAGATCGCGACGCCGTTCTGATCGGTGCTTCTACCGACAGCGAGTTCGTCCACCTCGCATGGCGCAAAGACCACGACGACCTGCGTGGCCTGAAATTCCCGATGCTGGCCGATACTTCGAAGTCACTGGCCGAAGAACTGGGCATCCTGGAAGCCGCCGAGAAAGTAGCTTACCGCGTCACGTACATCGTTGACCCGCAGGGCATCATCCGCTGGGTGGCTGTCAACGACCTGTCTGTAGGCCGTAACGTCAACGAAGTGATCCGGGTCCTCGACGCGCTGCAAACCGACGAGCTGTGCCCCTGCAACTGGACGAAAGGCCAGGAGACGATTAAGGCCTAATTTTGAATGATTGAATGACTGAATAATTGATTGGTGCGCACGATGCCATTGTAGGTTAGTTATTCAGTCATTCACTCATTCAGTCATTCGAAATTCAAAATTATGATCGCTACCAAATCAGACACCATTCTCTCCCTGCTGACGCTGGTGGGGCTGGATACGGAGGCGAGTTACCCGGCGCTCGAATCGCTGGGCGACGCCCGTTACCTGCGCGACCTGAAGATCAACCTGGGGAACGTCCTGAATAATAACCAGAACCTGTCGAAGAAAGAGTCGCTGCTGCTGGCGCTGTCGATTGCCGTCAACGAGAAGCAACAACCGCTGGTAGACAGCCTCACGACACTGGCGAAAGCCGAGGGCGCGACGGATGCCGAAATTGCCGAGATTCTGGCCTGCACGTCGCTGCTGAGCACCAACAACGTGTTCTACCGCTTCCGGCACTTTGTCGAGAAGGATTATTACAACCAGACCCAGCCGGGCATCCGCATGAGCATCATGATGAACCCGGTGCTGGGCAAAGAGTTTTTTGAGCTGGTGAGCCTGGCTGTTTCGGCGGTGAACGGCTGCGAACTGTGCGTGAAATCGCACGAAGACAGCGTCCTGAAGCATGGCGCGTCAGAAGCCCGGGTATTCGAGGCCATCCGCCTCGCGGCGGTGGTGAAGGGGTTTATTACGCTGATATAGTCTTGAACCTGGATTACACAGATTAAGGGATGAACTATGATCTTCTCAGTCAGGCGAAGCGTCATAGTTCATCCCTTAATCTGTGTAATCATCCAGGTTCAAAAATTACGCCTTCCGGACCAGGTCCGCTACGGCTTCGATCCACAACGGGCTGTCGTTCAGGCTTTCGACAAGCTGCCAGTGTTCTCCGCCGAGTTCTTCAAACACCTCCTTGTATTCCTCTCCGACCTCAATGGTCGTCTCCAGGCAGTCGGCGACGAAAGCCGGCGAGAAGGCCAGCACGCTTTTGATGCCTTTCTTGGGCAATTCTTTAATGACATCTTCCGTGTAGGGCTTAATCCAGGGGTCGTTGCCCAGCCGCGACTGGAAGCAGGTTGTGTATTTCCCTTCCGGAATGCCGAGTGATTTGACCAGCAGGCGGGTCGTTTCAAAACATTGCGCCCGGTAGCAGTGCTGGTTCATGGCCGTCAGCGAACCGCAGCATTCGCCGAGTTTACAGACACTTTTGGTCACATCGCCCTTCCGGATCTGGCGTTCGGGCAGGCCGTGGTAGCTGAACAGGAAATGGTCCCACTCGCGCTCAGCCATGTATTTTTGGGCATTATCAACGAAGCCCTGAATGAATTTCGGATGGTCGAGGAAGCTGTTAACAAACTTCACCTGGGGAATTACCTGCCAGTCCGAAATCACGTCCATCACTTTTTCGTAAACCGAGCCGGTCGTCGCGGAAGCGTATTGCGGGAAGAACGGCACCACGATAATCTCCGTCAGCCCCAGCCGCTGGAATTCCGCCAGTCCGGCCTGAATGCTCGGGCTCTGGTAGCGCATGGCCAGCCTGACGACATAGGGCTCGCCGAGCAGCTTCTGCAACTCCCGTTCGACGACCTCACCGTAATACTTGAGCGGAGAGCCGTTTTCGGTCCAGACTTCCCTGTAGGTTTTAGCCGATTTGGGTGCCCGAAACGGGGCGATAATCCCGTTGACAAGCAGAAAACGGGGAATAAACGGAATGTCGATCACGCGGCCATCCATCAGAAACTCCCGCAGGTATTTCCGCACATCCGGCACCGACGGGCTGTCGGGCGTGCCGAGGTTAACAATCAGGACGCCGGTTTTGCCCAGCGTTTTGGGTATACTCGTTGACGTTTGCGAAACAGTAGCTTCCATAAAGTAAGAAACCGTGTTTTTAAGTGGTTAGTTGCAGCCTTCGGCGGCGTTTTACGGGCAAAGGCGAACCGGGCAGCCGGGCTTATTTTGCCAGCGGAAACCGGCTCAGATCCGGCCGTTTGAAATCCGTAAAGACTTCGCCCGGCAGACCGGTAAAGACCATGATGTCGGTCAGCTCGCGGTCCCCGCGTTTGCCCGAAAGCAGGATGCCGCCGTATTTTTTGTAATCCGTCCAGGGCAGCGTAAAACGCGGGGCCTCGTCGGTGTATTTCGGGAAATAAGCCCATTGCGATACCAGGTGCGAGGTTTTATCGACCCAGACCTTGTATTTATTTTCGGGGGTTACGCCTACGCCTTTGAACGTCAGCTGAATGACGTCGGCGGGCTTGCCGTCCTGCGCCGCTTCCTCGCCCAGGTACTTGAGCGTCACCCCGGAGTCTTTCAGTTTGTAGGGCATCACCAGCCAGTAGGAATCATTGATCCAGGCCGCCCGGGCCTGTTTGACGTACTTGGCGACCGAATCCGGCCCGGTTTCTTCCTTTCCGTTCCGAAAAACGCGGCCCTGCTCGTTATTCACGTTCAGCACAACCGTCTGGTCGTTTTTCAGGTTGTCGATCCGCACGTTGCCCGTCCATTTATCCCAGATCAGCCGCCGGTTGCCGAAGAACGTCCAGGCGAGGTAATGCACGTTATCCCAGGCCTTCCGTCCGCCCATCGCCGCCATAACCTGATCGGCAATCTGCACCGCCCGGGCGTCAGAACCCGCAACATCAAAACCGGCCGCAGCAGGATTGTCACTGCTGCGCTGCGCCACGGCCATTGTACTAAAAAAGAAGAGCAAAAAGCAAGCAGGCAATAAACGGGACCATTTCATGGATGTGTGTCAGAGTTTTGGGACAAAGTTACGGCTTTGTACGCCGCTTTTACGTTGATATGTTTCTAAATTTGCATAGATTTTAACTATACGGAATCAGTAGTTTACCCAATGACGCTTACCCAGCTTGATTATATCGTCGCCGTAGATACGCACCGCCATTTCGCCACCGCCGCCGAAAGCTGCCACGTCACCCAGCCGACCCTGAGCATGCAGATTCAAAAACTGGAGGACGAACTCGGCGTGCTGATCTTTGACCGGTCCAAGCAGCCCGTGGTACCGACCGAAATCGGGACGACCATCCTGCTGCAGGCCCGCGAAGTGCTGCAGGCAGCCCGGCGCATTCCGGAGATTGTGGGCGAAATGAAAGAAGAGTACAGCGGCGAACTGCGCATCGGCATCATTCCGACGCTGGCTCCCTATCTGCTGCCGTATTTCATCGGGTCGTTTATGAAACGCTACCCGTCGGTGACCGTCCAGATTCAGGAGCTGATGACAGAGCAGGTCGTCGAACGGCTGAAGAACGGGCTCCTCGACGTAGGCATGGTCGTCACGCCGCTGCAGGACCACGGCATCAACGAAGTGCCGCTGTTCTACGAGCCGTTTATGGTGTATGCCGCGGAAGGAAACGCTCTGCTGCGCCGTCCGCACATCGCCGCGGCCGAGCTTCCCCAGGATGGCCTCTGGTTGCTGACGGAAGGGCACTGTTTCCGGAACCAGGTAGTCAATCTCTGCGCCCCTTCGCGCCGGTCGGACGGCCAGCCCCAGTTGTTACGGTACGAAACCGGCTCGCTCGAAACGCTCGTCAAACTCATCGACCGCCAGGATGGCTTCACGCTGCTGCCCTACCTGGCGACGCTGGACATGAACGATGCCCGTCGCCAGCGGCTGCGGCCTTTTACGGCACCCCAGCCCGTCCGGGAGGTGAGTCTGGTGACGCACCGGAGCTTTCTGAAACGGAAGCTGATTACGGCGCTGAAAAAGGAAATTCTGGCAAATTTGCCGGCGGGGCTGCAACTGGAGAAAAAGGAAAAGGCAGTGGTGGCGATTTAACAGGCAGGCCATTTACTGTTATTGGGTCCCGGTTGCCAATAAAGCCCGGACTTCTGCTTGTAAAATAGGAAGACTGCGCGTAACAATGCTCCAGATGATGGGTAGATCCACGCGATCATAGGCATGAATTACGTGGTTTCGCAGGTCCACAATTCTTCTTGCCTGAGAAATAGGAATAGCGGGTTCTAATCGCAGTACAACATTTACTGCCTCGCCAATTATTTCGAGTTCGCGCTCAACAGCCCGCCGAACGGTAATGTTTCCGGAGAACAAGGCATAGTCCCGCTGCCTATCCAGATGAATGTCGATGTGCTCAATCGCTTCATTGATGTCGTACAGGTATTTGAGGACTTCGTCACTCATATATGGGTGTTTTTGTCTGATTAAGCACCTTAATAAAATAAGGATTATGCAAAGAACCCTCCGTTACCAGATCAACCGGGCGCTGCAAAAGCTCTTCCATCGCCCACAAAATATTAAAATAACTATCCCCGTAAGTCCCGTAATCCAGTCCGTCCTCGAAGGCAATCAGGATGTCTATATCGCTGTTTTCGCCAAAATTTTCCGTACAAACCGACCCGAAAGCATACGCCTTCTTGACCCGATTTTGCTTCAGAATCTGTTTAACCCCTTCGAGCTTCTCGTTGAGCACCGGCTGTAGCATGTCTTTTCCTGATTAATCCGTTTGTTAACATAACCACTCCGACAAAACGTTTCTTTCCCCTCGGTCCGTGTCCACACGGACCGGGGACAAGGTTTATCAATCCGTTCCGACAAAACGTTTCGGCGCCCTCCCCTCAGTCTGTGTCCGCCCAGACCGGAATTTTTAGATGTTTCGGCCTGTGGCGACACGGGCCGAGGGGCAGATACGAAAACTCACACCATCAGCAACCGCCACACGCCCGAAAGCAGCACCAGCACCAGCGCAATAGGCGTCAGCACCTTCCAGCACAAATACATCATCTGATCAACCCGAACGCGGGGAAATGTCCAGCGCACCCACATCTGCACCAGCACGGCCAGCAGCGCCTTCGACAGCAGCCAGAATGCGCCGGTGATGTTGCCCCAGACCGTTCCCGGCACGCCGCTCGTCCAGTCGGCGAGGCGCACGGGGCCGAGGTTGGGAAGCGGGGTGTTCCAGCTACCAAGAAACAGGATCGCACCCAGAAACGACACCAGCAGCATCATGGCGTATTCCGACAAAAACAGCAACGCGAACCGCATGCCGGAATATTCCGTATGGAAGCCCGCCACCAGTTCGGATTCACCCTCCGGAATGTCAAAAGGTGCGCGGTTGCTTTCGGCCAGCGTAGCGATGAAGAAAATGACGTAGGCAATCAGCAGAAACGGGTTTCGGAGGATGTTCCAGCTAAAAATGCCGCCCCAGTCGGTGACGTTGATGCCGAGGGCCTTAAGGCCGAAGAGATAGTTGGCTTCGTAGGTGTAAATGCCCTGCTGAAAGCTGATTTCCTGCAGGTTCAGCGTCTGGCAGATCATCACGGTGCAGAGGATGGTCAGGCCCAGCGGCACTTCGTAGCTCACAATCTGCGCCACGGCCCGCATGGCGCCAAAGAGCGAGTACTTGTTGTTGGAGCCCCAGCCCGCCATCAGAATGCCCACCACATCGACCGAGACAATGGCCATCAGGTAAAACACGCCCACGGCGGCGGCCGAGCCCTGCAAATCCGGCGTCAGCGGCATGACGGCAAATCCGGCAAAAACGGACGCAAAAATAATCGCGGGGGCCAGCATAAACAGCGTCCGGTCGGCAGCCAGCGGCACGATGTCCTCTTTCTGCATCAGTTTGACCAGGTCCGCAAACAACTGCAGAAGCCCATATTTACCGACCTCCATCGGACCAAGCCGGTCCTGAATGAAGGCCGAAACTTTACGTTCCAGATATACACCCACGACGACAAACCCCGTCGCCATGGCCAGAAAAATCGGTAGTGCCAGCATATGTATTTACGGACGGTCCGTCGCTGCGGCTTTAGCCCGTGACGAAACAGGTCTTTAGAGAATCACAGGCTGAGGCCAGCGATGCAAGAAGATTGTCAAAATTACAGGCTGAAGCCCGTGGAGATGCAAAGTTCCAAACATTTCGCTTTAAATCCGCGTTGGCCCTAAAAATACCCCCGTATGAACACACTTTCCTCCCCGCCAGTGACCCTGTTCTGGTACCGCCGCGACCTGCGCCTGCACGACAATGCGGGTCTGTATCATGCCCTGCGCAGCGGCTACCCGGTCCTCCCCATTTTCATTTTCGACCGCAACATCCTTGACCAGCTCGACGATCAACGTGACCGCCGTGTCGAATTCATTCACAAGGCGATTCTTGACATGCAGGACGAATTCCGCGAGTTGGGCACCTCGCTGCTGGTCCGCTACGGCTATCCGCTGGACATTTTTCAGAAACTGCTTCAGGAATTCAACGTACAGGCCGTTTATACCAATCACGATTACGAACAGTACGCCCTCGGGCGGGATACCGCCGTGGCCGGTATGCTGCGGGAAAACGGAGTGCCTTTACACACGTTCAAGGACCATGTCATTTTTGAAAAAGACGAAATCCTGACCGGCAGCCGCACGCCATACACAGTTTTTACGCCCTACAGCCGCAACTGGATGGGCAAGCTGAACGACTTTTACCTCCGCTCCTATCCCATCGACCGCCATCAGCATGCCTTTTGCAAAATTTCGGCGCAGCCGGTGCCGACTCTAGGAGAAATGGGCTTTCAGCCGCTGGACGAAGCGTTTCCGCGCAAAACGGTGCCCGGGGATTTGTTGAAAACCTACCAGCAGACCCGCGATCTGCCCGCCCTCCGGGGCACGAGCGAAGTGGGTATTCACCTGCGGTTCGGCACGGTCAGCATCCGCGAACTGGCCCGGCAGGCGCGGGAAAGCAGCCAGACGTTTCTGAATGAGCTCATCTGGCGTGACTTCTACTTTCAGGTCCTGCACCACTTCCCGCATGTCGAACAGCATTCGTTCCGGCGGGAATACGACAATATCCAGTGGCGAAATAATGAGGAGGATTTCCGGCGCTGGTGCGAAGGCCGGACGGGTTATCCCATCGTGGATGCGGGAATGCGGCAACTGAACGAAACTGGCTGGATGCACAACCGCGTGCGGATGATCGCCGCCTCGTTTCTCTGCAAACACCTGCTGATCGACTGGCGCTGGGGTGAGGCCTATTTCGGCAAAAAACTTCGGGACTACGACCTGGCGGCCAACAACGGCGGCTGGCAGTGGGCTGCCGGGTCCGGGACCGATGCCGCCCCGTATTTCCGGGTGTTCAACCCGACGCTGCAGGCCCAGAAATTCGACGCCAAAGGCGAATACATCCGACGCTGGGTCCCGGAATTCAACTCCCTGAACTACCCCCAACCGATGGTCGAGCACACCTTCGCCCGCCAGCGAGCCGTAGAAACGTATCAGAAAGCGGTGAAAAAGGAAGTATAAGGCTTGTTTTAGGTATGATAGGTATGAGGTATGAGGTAGCTTCGTCGGAAAGCTGACTTATGGGCGAAGCCACCTCATACCTAAACAAGCTTCATCCCTAAAATCAAATCGCTTTCCAGCCTACGGTCCAGCCGGGTTTGGCGGGTTTGGGGAGTTTCACACCGGCCAGGCCCGTGCGCGGATTGAGGCAGATGAGCGTCACCTGGGCGACTTCTTTGGTCGTTTCCGAAACAATTTTGGTCGTGCGGAAGAATATCTGTCCGGTTCGGGCGTCCACATCGTCCACGACCGCCAGCAGCAGGTCGTTTTTGGCCAGCTTCTGGTCGCCAATCTGGGCTTCTTCGGTAATGCGAAACTGCCAGGTCTGGCCCAGAACCGGCTTTCCGGCCTTAACCAGTTCGGCCTGCACGTCGCCGCGGAAGGCGGGTGCTTCGGCCGTGGCGATCACGGGCACTTTCCCCAGCGAGTTCAGCAGGCTATCGACCGACGCGCCTTCGGCCAGCCGCTCGCCCGCCGACAGGGGCAGAATGGGCAGTCCTTCCGGCTCCGGCTCTTCTTCGATCAGCACGCCGCGGGCGATGGCATCGGCCCGTTCGCGTTCGTACTCGTTCCCCAGAGAGGCCATCAGCGCCGGATTCGCGAGCGCGGGGTTATTGAAGAATTCTTTGACGGCGACAATTTTGTAGAGATACTGGCTCGTTTCCTGATTCATGCTCAGGAAATAATAGTTCGACTCCCGCTGCTTGCGCATGTGCGACTGCATGCGGCCGATGCCGCCGTTGTAGGCCGCCGCCACCATCGTCCAGGAGCCCAGGTTTCGGTACAGCACCCGCAGGTACCGGCAGGCCGCATCGGTGGATTTATGCAGATCTTTGCGTTCGTCCAGCGTCGGCGAAACGGTCAGGCCGAGCTCCCGGGCGGTTTCCGGCATCAGCTGCCAGTAGCCCATAGCGCCCTTGTGCGACACGGCGTCGGCCCGCAGGCCGCTTTCCACCACGGCGAGGTATTTAAAATCCTCCGGAATCTGGTAGCGGTACAGGTATTTTTCGATGATCGGGAAATATTCCGCCACGGCCCGCTTCCGGAAACGCTGTAGGTATTGATGGTACGAAGCAGTCCGGAGCAGGGCAATCGACAGATTCTGTGAAACCGCGGCATTCTCGACCGGCACCGGCTCCCCCGAAAAAGTAATCCGCGTCGCCGGCCGTACGGCAGGCTGGCGCGGCCCGGCCTTACGCGGGGCGACTTTCGCTGTTTTCTTTCGGGATGGCTTCTGGGCAATCGCCTGCCGGAGAGTGCCTCCGAGCAGAGCCACGCACAGCAGGCCGGTCAGGAAATGATTCGAATAGCGCACAATAACAGTTTCTCAGTTGTCAAATGTCCAAAACACCATTCCTGGCAAACGAGTTCAGAATGATTCCTTTACACCCGGTTGCCAGAAGTGGTGATTAGAACAGAATTGCTCACAGAGGTTTAAGCGTGACGGTCCAGCCCGCCCGTACTTCGTCCAGATCCGGCAGGGGAATGCCCGTCTGACCGGTGGCCGCATTGACCGCCGACAGCAGGGCGGGAACCACCAGTTTATCGCGCCTTGAATACGCTTTCTCTACCCGGAAGAACAGTTTGTTGCGCGAAACGTCCACCGTTTCGACCATGGCGTACAGCAAATCGCCTTCGTCCAGCGTCAGCCCCCCGACGGTCGTGCTGCGGGTCAGGCTGAAGACCCACATTTGTCCCGGCTGGAGGCCCGCCGATTCGACCAGACGGGCTTTTACGCCGTTGCGCATGATGTCGGCCACGGCTTCGTTATGGACTTCGGCCCATTCTTGCCGGGTGGCCTGCGGCAGGTTTTTGACCTCGATCACACCCGGTTCCGCCGATTGCTCGACTACTTCCAGGTATTGTTCCGGAATCAGAACGTCGTCCGTATTTTCAAATTCATTGCCCGGCAGCGGCGTGCTCAGCGTCGCCAGGGCCAGCGCCGGGATGATGCCTTCGTAGTTGCGGTAATTCGTGAACAGCTCCTTAAAGGCCACAATCCGGTACAGGTAGCGCCCGGTTTCCGGATTTAGCTTCAGGTAATAGTAATCCACTTCCTGCTGGCGGTGAATGTTGCGCAGCAGGTTCCCGATTCCGGCGTTGTAGGCGGCCGCCACGAGCGTCCAGGAGCCAAGACGGCCGTAGAGATGCCGCAGGTACCGACACGCGGCGTCGGTGGATTTGATCAGATTCCGGCGTTCGTCGTGGCCGGTGCGAACCGACAGGCCCAGTTCCCGGGCGGTGGCGGGCATCAGCTGCCAGTAGCCCACGGCTCCTTTCGGCGAGACGGCTCCGCTGCGCAGGGCACTTTCGACCAGGGGGAGGTATTTGAAATCGGAAGGAATCTGGTAACGATTCAGAATAGGCTCAATTTCCCGGAAAAATACCGACGCGCGAAGCCGGAGCCGATACAGCGAACGGTTGTAAGTGGCGTGTTCGGTCAGGGTGGAGACGAGGCGCCGGGCAACCGTCCGTTCGTGTGTAGGCACTTCTTCGCCGCAGAAGTAGACGGGAGGAAGGCCCGCCGCCGCTGGCGCCGCCGCCATCACCCGGACGGATGCAATCAGAAAAAGTACAAAAAAATAAAGCAGTCGCATGAAACGGTGAGTGTTCTTCGCTCTTTTCGGGTTTAGACCGCAGTTTGAGCGATAGGTAACAGAATCAGCCAGAATTATGCAACTACTATACCATTTACTCCACCTATCTGCTATTCTGTCGAAAACCCGGCGGCAGTCCGTAAAAAAAGCCAGTCCCTGCTGAGGAACTGGCGTTTATGACACCGTCTTTTACACTTAATAGCAGATAATCAGGCAAGTGGGCCTCCGTCAGACCCAATCCCAGCCGAAAAGCGGCGCAATTTTCCGCTTGGCCGCCAGAAAAACCTGATACAGTCTCGACCGCCGAAAGCGCAGGACGCGCAGGCCCATCAGGCCCATCACGGCCGTCTGCGCCGTCACCGGCTGGGTCACGCTGGACGAGGATACGGGCACGGCTTCGAGGGCCACGGCCTCCATGCGCTCGATCTGAGCAATGATTTCGTCCAGGACGTTCCGGTTCCGCGGGCCCCAGGTCGGGTCAACTTCGTCGCCTTTGCTGGTGTCCGGTACGGGCGGGTGCGTCGGATTCAGGGCCGGCGCCTTCCGGTATTTATGCCTCGGCAGCGGGAACGTCAGGTACGCCAGCACATCGGGCTGGAGCAGCGTGCTGTACTCGCGCGGGCGGGTCATCAGTTCTTTGTAAGCCAGCACCCGGTACAGATAAGCCCGCGTTTCCTGGTGCAGACGCAGGGCGTAGTAGCTGCGCTGTCCGCCCTGGGCTTCCATCCGGGTGGTCACGTGGCCCGAGCCGCTGTTGTAGGCCGCCGCCACGAGGGTCCAGGAACCGAGTTCCTTGTGCAGCGAGCGGAGGTAGCGGCAGGCGGCTACCGTTGATTTCTGGAGGTTAAAGCGCTCATCTGTAGCGCCATCGACCCGCAGGCCCATCTCCCGGGCGGTCTGCGGCATCAGTTGCCAGTAGCCCCCGGCCCCTTTGTGGGAAACGGCCGAAGACACCAGCGAACTCTCTACCAAAGGCAGGTACTTGAAATCCCTGGGGATTCCGTAGCGGGCCATAATCGGCTCGATAATTGGAAAAAACCGGGAAGCTTTCTGTCTCAGCACATAGAGGTACTCGCGCTGGGCGGCCTGCTGAAGCAGGACCTGTATCCAGCGGCGTGTCACCGAAGCTTCGTAAAGAGGCACTTCTTCCCCGCAAAACTGAACTGGTTGCAGTACCGGGGCAATCTCTTTTCCGGGCACGGCCAGCAACACGGGGTCGCTGGGAAGGGGGATTAACTGGGTGGTATCCGTACCCGCCGGCAGTGCCGCACCGCTCGCCTGAGCGGCCGACAACAGGAGTGAAATGGTGGTTTCTTTGATCAAAATGTTCGTAGCATTTGTCAACGCCTACGGTAGGGCGTTCTGTGTTTAACAACAAGACGGTTCTACGAACTTAATTGATCATCTGCTATTTACAAAAATTTGTCACCTATAAACTACTAAACGGCCTTTGTCTACAAAATCCATATGGCTTACTCTGTGTAGCCATTAAGCGTCGCGACAAGGCGGATTTTGGCGTAGTCGTAGCGGCCCGCTAAATGCTCAAAAACGGGCTTAAACTGGTTATTTTGCACTCCAACCCGGGCCAGTCCCCGCTCAATTTCCAGACGGTCGGCCGTGCTTACCAGCGATTCCAGGTCGACGTCGTATCCTTTTTGATACAACAGCCCCAGATGCCCCGCAATTGTCCCGGTGGATAGATTTCGTTCCGCCGCAATCTCTTCCAGAGAGTACCCTTTTTGGTATAATTCCAAGGTCAGCAGTTGCGTTGAGCCGCGCAGCGCCGAGCCTTCCTTGGCCTGCCCGGTCATGAAGCTGACGATGACTTCCATGAACGTCTTTCCGAACAGCTCCAGTTTGCGGTCCCCCACCCCGCTGATGCTCCGGAAAGCGGCCGCGGTAGTCGGGCGCTGGCGGGCCATCTCTTCCAGCGTCGAATCGGTGAAGATGACGTAGGGCGGCACGTTCTGTTCGTCGGCCAGCCGCTTGCGGAGCGCTTTGAGCCGGTCGAAAAGTTCGTCGCGGGCCGTTTCGGTCTTGGTCTTCGGTTTGGGCTGTTCCTGTTTTTTCTGGGCCGCCTCCTCGGGCTTGATCAGTTCGATTTTCCGTCCCTGAAACAGCACGCTCTCAGCCAGAATGCCCCGGCGCAGCGCATAGTGATTGTCGTAGGCGATTTCGATGACCCCGATGTTGATCAACTGCTGGATGTAGTTCCGCCAGTCTTCAAACCGGAGGTCGCTGCCCGCCCCGTAGGTTTTGATCAGGTGGTAGCGGTTCTGCATCACGGTCTGGCTGCGCGAGCCCCGCAACACATCGATCAGCGTGTTCATCGGCACCTGCTCCTGCAGGCGGACAATGGCCGACAGGGCTTTCTGGGCGAGTACCGTCCCGTCGAACATCACCCGCGGGTTCTGACACACGTCGCAGTTGCCGCAGGGTTCCGGCAATTCCTCCGAAAAATAAGACAGCAGAATCTGGCGCCGACAGCAGTGGGCATCGGCATATTGCTGCATCCGCTCCAGTTTCGCAAGCTGTACGCCGAGGTTGGCCGGTGCGTTTTCCGACAGCATGTCTTTCCACATCATCATGTCGGCAAAGCTGTAGAACAGGTACGTGTCCGCCTTCAGCCCGTCGCGGCCGGCGCGGCCGATTTCCTGATAGAAGCTTTCGAGGTTTTTGGGCATGTTGTAGTGCATCACCCAGCGCACGTTGGATTTGTCGATGCCCATGCCGAAAGCAATCGTGGCGCACATGATCTTGATGTCGTCCCGCACAAACGCTTCCTGCACCCGGGCCCGGCTGTTCGGGTCCATCCCGGCATGGTAGAAAGCCGCCGAATAACCGTTTTCCTGGAGTTTGGCCGCCAGTGACTCCGTAGACTTCCGGCTCTGGCAGTAGACGATCCCCGAGTGGTCGGGGCGCTGGCTCATAATCCGCATCATCTGCTGGATGCGCTTCGTTCCCGGCAGGACGTGCAGGCTCAGGTTCGGGCGGTTGAACGAGGCGATGAAAATGGCCGGGTCGTTCAGGCCGAGCTGCGCCACGATGTCCTGACGGGTCAGTTTATCGGCGGTGGCCGTCAGGGCCACGACCGGTACGTCGGGGAAGTAGTTCTTGAGAATGCTCAGTTGCTGGTATTCCGGCCGGAAGTCGTGCCCCCAGGACGAAATACAGTGCGCCTCATCGACGGCGAAAAGGCTGATGCGGACCGACTTCAGAAAGACGTAGAACGATTCGCTGACCAGTTTTTCGGGCGACACGTACAGCAGTTTGAGCCGCCCGGACGCCGCTTCGCTCTCGATCTGCCGCTGCTCGGAGGCCGACTGGGTGCTGTTGAGGTAGGCCGCCGGGATGCCGTTGAGCAGCAGCGCCTCCACCTGGTCTTTCATGAGCGCAATCAGCGGCGACACCACCACGCAGACGCCCGGCCGCATGAGCGCCGGAATCTGGAAGCAGACCGACTTGCCGCCGCCCGTCGGCATCAGGACCAGCGTGTCGCGCCCGTCGAGGACGGACTGGACGATGGCTTCCTGCATCGGTCGGAAACGGTCGTAGCCGTAGTAGCGTTTGAGCACGTCCACCGGCCGGGTGTTCGGAGCCGGTTCTTCGAGCAGCGGTAATTGGTCAGAGGAAATCAGCATACGGAAAACTTTTTTCGGTAAGACGCTGCCGGCCGGTTTTTGTCACCCCCCGCAGGACCATCGATTAAAAACCCCGCCCGGAGCAGACGGCACCGGACGGGGTTCATTAATCAAAGATAAGCAAAATATGACTTTTTAACTATCGCCTTTTCCGGGCATTTTAGTCTCGCTGAGCCGGTTTTTGTACCGCCCGCCGGTATGACTTTACCAGAGTCAAAAAAAATCATGGTGAAATGCATTACCGCAAACGTTTGCGGGAACGTTTGCACCGATATTCCCATTTTCCGCTCCGTTTATCAACTTGCATTTTGGAAATGGTCCTTTAACTTATCCACAAAATATAGTGTATACGTTGTCTGAAAAACAGACCTTTTCTCTCCTGATTGCATTTTTTCAGGAAAGTATTCACGGCCTGTTTTAAGCCCGCAGGTGCTTTGCCGGACACATCGTTGAGAATTCCTAAACTCTTTCGTTCTTTACAGTTGCTTCTTTTACCATCTTATGCAGACAGAGCACATTACCCTTCCCGTTGAGTCTTTCGATACCGTGACTCATTTCGAAAGCCGCCACGCGACTTCGCCGCGTGAGGTGAAAGGCATGGATACCCAGCAGCTCCGGCAGAGCTTCCTGATCGAGACCCTGTTTCTGGCCGACCAGACCCGCTGGACGCTGACCTTTTTTGACCGGTACCTGACCGGCGGCGTCATGCCCGTTACCTCGCCGGTTTCCCTGACGACTCCCGAAAATCTGAAAGCGACGTATTTTCTGGAACGCCGGGAACTGGGCATCATCAACGTAGGCGGCCCCGGCCGGGTGGTAGCCGACGGGGAAGTGTACGATCTGGAGTACAAAGAAGCGCTTTACATCGGCCAGGGCATCCGGGACGTTCAGTTCATCTCGCACGACCACCAGGCTCCGGCCAAATTTTACCTCAACTCAACACCTGCGCACCGCCCCTATCCGACCCGCAAAGTGTCGCGGACGGATGCCGAAGTGGTGGAACTGGGCAGCCCGGCGACGGCCAACCACCGCGTCATCAACAAGCTGCTCGTCAACAGCGTTCTGCCGACCTGCCAGCTGCAAATGGGCATGACCGAGCTGAAAACGGGCAGCGTCTGGAACACCATGCCCGCCCACACGCACGACCGGCGGATGGAGGTTTACTTCTACTTCGAAATTCCGGAGGGGCAGTCGGTCTGCCATTTCATGGGAGAACCCCAGGAAACGCGCCACATCTGGATGCAGAACGAACAGGCGGTCATTTCGCCCAACTGGTCGATTCACTCCGGGGCGGGCACGTCGAACTATACCTTTATCTGGGGCATGGCCGGAGAAAACCTCGATTACGGCGACATGGACTTCTGCGCCATTACGGATCTGAAATAAGCAACAAACCCACTGCATGAATTCTGTTCTTTCCTCTTTTTCGCTAGAAGGCAAAACGGCGCTGGTAACGGGCTGTAAACGGGGCATCGGCAAAGCGATGGCCGAAGCCCTTGCCGAAGCCGGCGCGGATATTATCGGCGTTTCCGCCAATCTTGAATTACAGGGTAGTGCCGTCGAACAGGCGGTCGTGGCCCGGGGTCGCCGTTTTTTTGCCTACCAGGCTGACTTCGGAAAGCGGGAGGCCCTCAAAGCGTTCATCGAGCAGGTCAAAGCCGACCACCCGGTGATCGATATTCTGATCAACAACGCCGGGACCATCCTGCGCAAGCCCGCCGCCGAGCACCCCGACGAATACTGGGATGAGGTGATCGCCATCAACCAGACGGCCCAGTTTGTCCTGACGCGCGAAATCGGCCGCGACATGATTGCGCGGGGCAGCGGCAAAGTTGTCTTTACGGCCTCGCTGCTGACCTTCCAGGGCGGAATCAACGTGCCGGGTTATGCCGCCAGCAAGGGCGCCATCGGCAGTCTGGTCAAAGCCTTTGCCAACGAATGGGCCGGAAAAGGCGTCAACGTCAACGCCCTGGCACCGGGTTATATTTCCACGGACAATACCGAGGCGCTCCGCAACGACCCCGAGCGGTCGGCCTCGATCCTGAGCCGCATTCCGGCCGGGCGCTGGGGAGAACCGGACGATTTCAAAGGCCCGGTGGTGTTCCTGTCTTCGGACGCCGCCAGCTACGTCCACGGCACCATCATGACCGTCGACGGCGGCTGGATGGGGCGCTGAGTTTATCCGGGGAAGGCCGCCCGAAAGCCGGTCTTCCCCGGCTTCAAAAGTTAGCTGGCCGGTAAATTTTCGTGCAGATACTGCTTCATCTGCCGGATTTCGGCCATGATAGTTTCGAGGGTCGGCGCAGACAGATCGGTCGTCATATACATCACATACCGCCACGCTTCGAGCAGGTCTTCCTGCCGAATTTCAAACGGCCGGTACGCCGGATTGAGCGACGAGGCGATGAGCTTGCCGTTTTTGCTGAGTTCGTTGCGTACCACCTTGCAGACGCAGCCTTCCCGCGTGATGAGGATGTACGTCCGGCCGCTGCGGATGTCCCGAAAATCGGCCACGTATTCGCCCAGAATCTGCGCGCCTTCGGGAATGGGCGGCATGGAATCGCCGCTGGAGTCGAACAGCCGGTATTTTTTATTCTTGGAAACGACCGGCAGCGGCAGCCGGAACGTGGGCAGCTGCCCGATAAATCCTACATCTTCGAAGCCGCCCCGGCAGTAGCCTTTCTGGACCCGCATCGGCACGTATTCGATATTTTCCTCATTATCCGTCCCTACCGTCGTGGCCAGCACCCGGACGGCTTCCTGTCGCCGCCCTTCGCCCTCGCCCTGCAGCAGCCGGCGAATCTGCTCTTCCGTGAGCCCGCTCAGATCGTTTTTCAGCAAAGCGTCGATGGACAGCCGAAAGCGCTCGGATACGGCAATGACAAACTCGTAGGGAGGCAGCAACCGGCCGGTCTCGTAATTGGCGATACTGGACCGTTTGGTCCCCAATTCGGTTGCGAACCCTTCCTGCGAAAGCCCCGTGGCCAGCCGTAATGTCTTCAGATTATCAGCGATATACATGCCCTTTGTCAACGTATACAAAGATACAAAACTGTGCTGGCAAAGCACAGGAAACTGTGCTGTTATTTAGCAACGAAACGGGACCGGTGAAAAATATTTTTTACCCCGGAAAAACAACACCTGTTGCTTTGTGCTTAAATAGCACATACATTGCACCAAATAAGCACAAAGCCATTTTCTATGCCGAACGACTCCCGCCACGTACTCCACCTGGACCTCGATGCCTTCTTCGTTTCCGTCGAGCGGCTCAAGGAGCCTTCGCTGGTGGGGAAGCCCGTCCTCGTGGGCGGACTCGGCGACCGGGCGGTGGTGGCGGCCTGTTCGTACGAAACCCGGCGCTTCGGGGTACGTTCGGCCATGCCCATGCGGCTCGCCCGGCGGCTCTGCCCGGATGCGATTGTGCTGAAAGGCGACTGGGAGAAGTACAGCCAGTATTCCGATGCCGTTACGGAAATCATCACCGAGCGCGCGCCAATCGTCGAGAAAGCGTCGGTCGATGAATTTTACGTCGATATGACGGGCATGGAGCGCTTTGTGGGCTGCGCCAAATGGTCGGCGGACCTGAAAAGCCAGATTCGCCGGCAGACCGGCCTTACCGTCACCTGGGGCCTTGCGGCCAACAAAACCGTCTCCAAGGTTGCCGCGGGCGAAGCGAAACCGGACGGGGCCCTGGAAGTCTTTACCGACAACATGCTGACCTTTCTGGCCCCGCTGGACGTAGGGAAACTGCCCGGCGTGGGCGAGACCACCGCCCGAACCCTCCGCTGCATGGGCGTCACGCGGATCGGCACGCTGGCCCAGATTCCCCGCCGGATGATGGAACGGGCCTTTGGCAAGTCCGGGGTCAAGCTATGGGAAAAAGCCAACGGCATCGACCTGGCTCCGGTTCTGCCCTACCACCGCCAGAAGTCGCTTTCGAAGGAAATGACCTTTCATACCGACACGACGGATGTGGTGCAGCTCCGGGCCACCCTTGAGCGCATGACCGAACTGCTGGCCTTCGAACTGCGGGGCGGCGGCTGGTGCGCCGGGAAAGTGACCGTCAAGATTCGCTATGCGGATTTTCAGACCCACACCCGCCAGCTTACGATTCCGCCCACGGCGACCGACAATCAGTTGATCGCGGCGGCGCTGAGCGCGTTTCAGGGGCTGTACGACCGCCGCCTGCTGATCCGGCTGGTGGGCGTAAGCTTCTCCAAACTGGTGCGGGGCACCGAGCAGTTGTCGCTTTTTGAACCGGAAGGCGGCCCTTCCCAGGCGCGTCTTCAGTCCCTTTGTCAGCAACTGGACCGCATCCGGCAGCGGTACGGGGAGCGCAGCATCGGGCGGGCCAGCAGTTTCCACTTAGGCATTTAACCGATGTACCTCAACTGCCACAGCTACTTCAGTCTGCGCTACGGGACGTTTTCGCCCGAGGAACTGGTAGAACGGGCGGTTTCGCTGAACATTGGCCGGGTGGCGCTGACGGACATCAACACCGTTTCGGGCGTTTTTGAATTTACCCGGGCCTGCCTCAAAGCGGGTATCGAACCGGTCGTGGGTGTCGAGTTTCGGAACCGGCAGCAAACGCTGTACGTCTGTCTGGCCCGCAACGCCGCCGGACTGGCCGAAATCAACCGTCACCTGTCGGACTACCTGATGAGCGGGCGCGACTTCCCGCTGCGTCCGCCCCGCTTTGAGCACGTCGCGGTGATTTATCCGCTTCAGCAATTCGACCGGCTGGGCGAGCTGGCCCCGCACGAATACATCGGCGTGGAGCCGAAAGACCTGAAACGGCTGTGGCGTTACCGGAACCGCGTGTGCGAAGACCGGCTGGTGGCGCTTGCTCCGGTTTCGTATCCGAACAAGGTCGGCTTTTCGCTGCACCGGCTGCTGCGCGCGATTCATCACAACTGCCTGCTCTCGCGTCTGGCCGAACACGAAACCATCGAGGAAGACGAGTATTTTCTGCCTCCGGCCAACATGGAGTACGCCTTCCACTCCCACCCGGAGCTGCTCCAGAACGCCCAGCGGCTGCTGGATGGCTGTCAGTTTCGTTTCGACTTCGAATCGCCCAAAAACCGGCGGCTTTACACGCCCAGCCGGGAAGACGACGTGGCCCTGCTGCGCAAACTGGCCGAAGACGGGCTGCTCGACCGGTACGGCCCGCACCATCCCGAAGCCATCCGGCGGGTAAACAAGGAACTGGGCATCATCGAAGAACTGGACTTTACGGCTTATTTCCTCATTACCTGGGACATTATTCGTTACGCCCGGTCGCGGGGCTATTTCCACGTGGGACGGGGTTCGGGGGCCAATTCGATCGTGGCCTACTGCATGGGCATTACGGATATTGACCCTATTGAACTGGATTTGTATTTCGAACGCTTCATCAATCCGCACCGCACCTCCCCGCCGGACTTCGACATCGATTTCAGCTGGGACGAACGGGACGAGATTATTGACTATATTTTCAAAAAGTGGGGCCGTCACCACGTCTGCCTGCTGGCGACCTACAGCACCTTCCGCGACCGGGCGGCTTACCGCGAACTGGGCAAGGTCTTTGGACTTCCCAAGGCGGAACTGGACGCGCTGGTGGCCGACCCTTCCGGCACGCCGCCCGGCGAGTACACCAAATACATCCTGCGGTTTGCGCCCCTGCTGGAAGATTTTCCCAATCACCTGTCCATCCACGCCGGCGGAATTCTGATTTCCGAGGAGCCGCTTTACCACTACACCGCCCTGCAGATGATGCCCAAAGGCTTTCCGGTCTGCCAGTGGGACATGTATACGGCCGAAGACATCGGGTTTGCCAAGTGGGATGTGCTGTCGCAGCGCGGCCTGGGGCATATCAAGGAAGCGGTCGATCTGGTCCGGCAGAACCGGCAGGTGTCCGTCGATATTCACCGCATTCAGGATTTCAAGCGGGATGCCGCCATCCGCCGCCAGTTGGAAGCCCACGAAACGATGGGCTGCTTTTACATCGAGTCGCCCGCCATGCGGGGGCTGATCTGGAAACTGGGCTGTTCGGACTACCTGACCCTGGTGGCGGCGAGCAGCGTCATCCGGCCCGGTGTGGCCTCGTCGGGCATGATGCGGGAATATATCCGCCGCCACCACAATCCCGCCGAGACGGTCCACCTGCATCCCCGGATGGGCGAACTGCTGGCCGACACGTACGGGGTCATGATTTATCAGGAAGATGTGATCAAGGTGGCCCACCATTTTGCCGGGCTTTCGCTGGCCGAGGCCGATATTCTGCGGCGGGCCATGTCGGGCAAATTCCGGTCGCGACGGGAGTTTATCCGCATCGAAAACCGCTTTCTGGAAAGCTGTCGCCAGCAGGGCTATCCGGAGGAGACGATTCGGGAGGTCTGGCGGCAGATTCAGAGCTTCGGGGGATACAGCTTTTCCAAGGCGCATTCGGCCTCGTTTGCCGTTGAAAGTTACCAGAGCCTGTTTCTGAAAACGTATTATCCGCTGGAATTCATGACGGCCGTGATCAACAACTTCGGCGGCTTTTACCGAACCGAGTTTTACGTCCACGAAGCCCGGCGTTCCGGCGGCCATATCGAAGCCCCGGACATTAACCAGAGCGACTGGCTTACCCGAATCGACGGCCAGACGCTGTGGCTGGGCTGGTCGCTGGTCCGGAGTCTGGAAAACCGCACCGTCGCCACCCTGCTGGCGCAGCGGCAGCAGACCGGGCCCTACCGGAGCCTGGAGGATTTTACCCGGCGGGTCGGGGCCGGACTGGAGCAGCTCATCGTCCTGATCCGGACGGGCGCTTTCCGCAGTTTTGGGCACACCAAAAAAGAGCTGCTCTGGCAGGCGCACGCCCTGCTCAACAAGGCCACCCAGCACCCGGAAACGGGCGACCTGTTCCAGCTGGAAGACATCCGGTACGCCCTCCCGCCCCTGCCGCAGGAAGCCATCGAAGACGCCTACGACGAACTCGAACTGCTGGGTTTTCCGCTCTCCACTCCTTTTGCGATGCTGGCGGTCCCTTCGGCGGGCATCCTGACGAGCGATCTGCTGGCCCATGCCGGTCAGCAGGTTGTTCTGGATGGGTATCTGATCACGTACAAACCCATACGGACCAAAAACGGCCGGGCGATGCAGTTCGGCTACTTCATGGACCGGGAAGGCCAGTACTTCGACACCGTTCATTTTCCGCCCGTCATGGAGAAGTTTCCGCTGCGGGGCCGCGGCGTTTACCGGCTGCGCGGCAAAGTGGTGGTGGAGTTTGGCTTCCCGTCGCTGGAAGTCGTGCAGGTGGAGAAGCTGTCCACCCTGCCCGATCCCCGTCATGCCGGCGAAGGGTTAGGCGGAGGTGGACGGTTGCCGATGGCGGCGTGAGGGGCTTCGTAATCCAATGTGGACAATCTCCTGAAAATGGGAGAAGTAGTCAAATTTCCCTTCAAAAAGAGCACCTGCTTCAGCGCGACCTTCCCGGAAAATAACCAAGTCACCGATAAGTTACCGATAAATAAAAAGCATAGTCGGTAGTAACTTCCGGAGACATATATTTAGAAAGACTTGATTATCAACGGACAAGTCTATTTTTCGCTTCTGCACTCAGCGACCCACCATCAGTCTTTCTCCAGGGTATCACTGTCTATTCATCTTTTGCTCTTATATCCGTTTAACAAAAACTAATTAGGTCATGAAACTACGTACAACCTCAAGACAAATTCCTTATGTCATCTGGGCGGTAGCCTTGCTTATGACCCTTGTTTTCAGCTGTAAGTCCGACAAAGACAGCGTTTCTCCCGAAGAGCCCGCCTGTAAGGTGCAGACAATTTCCAACTCCTTCAACGGGGGAACGCCCGTGGTTACTACCGCCGAATACAATGCGCAAAATCTATTAACCTCCTTTGTGACTTCTTCAACCACCACGACGGGCGTAACCGTGACGGGGAAGGAAACTTATGAATATGATAACAACGGCTACCTTTTAGTCCACAAAATAGTGTCGAACCCCGGTCAGGCCAGCGAGCGGGTTAACGTTTTGACTACCTACAAATACGAAAACGGCCGCATTGTAGAACAGAAGTTTATGAATATTTACACGTTAGTACTTGATACACAGGTAACTCAGGACACCTCCTCGTCATCTACCCGGTACATCTATAATGCTGCCGGCAGACTAACCACGTTCATCGATGATTGGGGGTATAGTGTCGATACCTACAACTTTACCAACGGGGTATTGACCAGCGCTTCTTCCCGAATTAGCGGGACAGACTATCCCATGACAGTCGCTAACGGGCGGATCGAAGCGGTAAGCGGACCGGGAAATTATCGCTACCGCCATATCTACGACGCTAAAGGATACCGGGTTAAATTTGAAAGCATTGGACCGGATGGAACCGTTAATTTCTATAGCACCTTTGAATACGGACCAACTCCGGTCAAGAGCTTTGAACCGGTCAGAAAAGGATTTCCTGGAATTGAAATGTACGGCAAGAGGGACCTGCCGGAAGTCAAAGTCGTTCAGTATAACCAGGGTCGTCAGACCAGTCAGTCACAAACCCAGTACCAGCTCAATGCACAAGGTTACCCCATCAGTCTCAGGCATACCAATACTTCTGCGGATGGCAGTTTTCCACCCTCTTCTCAGACAATTACCTACACATACTCCAATTGTAAATAACGCCAGCGCGAAGGTAATACTTAGTCCGGTTGTCCGTAGCCGCCGTGCAAAGGCGCTGGCAGCCTATACCGGTACAAAAGCTATCCATTCCGGCCGGTTTGTAGATAATTAACGGAAACAAAAAAGCCGCTTAGCGATTGCTAAGCGGCTCCTAATCAGTGCACTCGTAGGGATTCTTACTCCCTGTGCTAAGTATCTAATTTTAAGCCTTGTACAGTGCATAACTGTACGGTGTACCCCAAACTGCACCCCAAATGCCCGAAAAAAGGCGATTTCGCCTTCTTTTTCTTAAGCGGCCTGCTGCTCGGATTGCTCCTTAACAGCAGATACGCGAACATCCTTTGAGTAAGGATGCTTACGAACATTAGATCCAGTCTGGCTCTGGTGTACACCACTAGACTTTCCCAGCAGTGTCTTTTCCAGCATGCGCTGAAGACCTTCTATTTGCCGATCCTTCACATTTAACTGGTCCGACAACTTGGCAAAGTTTTCTTCAAGACGTTTAAGATATTCCCGTAAATAATCCGCCGACTCATTTACTGGTTCTTGAACAGGCTGAGATGCTTTAAACATCTCTCCATGTCCAGTAAGTAGCCACTCAGAATTTACTTGCGGATAAATTTTCAAGATTCCCTCCAGTACATCAAACCCAGGCTTGTTACGCCCATTCAGTACCGTATAAATTGCGGTTGGCGTCTTATCGAGTGATTCTGCAAAAGCCTTTGTAGAAATCTTTAATGCCTCGATCAAACTATTGAGTCTTTGGTTAATTGTGTTTTCCATTTATCAATTGGTATGGTTTACTCACACTGTTCAAGTCCCTTCTTAATCATAGGGCTAATATCCTTACCCGTAATTTGAATTTCATCGACTTTAATCCACCCCTCGTCTTCAGCAACTGACTGAGCCGTTCCATTTAGAGCATAAGTTGCTTGATCGGTTTCCAATACAACACGACCATCTAAACACTTAACAACACCCTGATCAACGCCATTTAAGGGCCATTCTGCTCCAAGGTCTTTTTTAGTCATTAAGTAAGGATTTACATCTGCTAGCTCCTGGACCTCCTTCACCTGCTCCTTGCTGCCTTCGGTAGCACAGCTAGCTATAGTTATTGCTATAGCCGATAGAGCAAGACTAAAGAACGACCCGTTAAAACCTGTCACTCTTTTCAAACTTTTGCTTAGGATTAACATAGTCACAAGTGGGTGATAGTGAGATATTTATATCAATATTGCGTAATTTATTTAGAAAATGCTTGATATGTTCAATCATTTGCTATATAATTGCACAACAGATAACATTATCAAAGTTAGATAATTCTATCAGACTTACTAACGAACTCAAGAAAAAGTTCACAAATGGTAATTTTTTTCTGCTGTCACCCCTATGAAAGAGAACCCCATCGAAAAGTTGCTTAACCTGCTGCCGGCGGAAATCGCCCAGCTTAAGAGAGAGGAGATCGAAGCCGATCTTAAGGCTGCTGATCTTTGGGAACATTACCGCCAACGCGTCCGCAAGCCAGGTTACGCTCTGCACAAAACAGACGTTGGCGCCGCTCAAATCTTCATGCGCCGTTTAGGCGTATCACTCGACTTCTTCACCGCTCGAGGAGAAAAAGCACTGGAGGTTCACCAGCGCGAAATAGCCCGGATTGTTCGCCAGCATTACAAGGAAACCGAACAAACGCTTCAGGCTGCATGAACCCCTTTATTCTCGCCTTCTGTGTCAGCAGCACGTACCTGTTACTGCTCGTGCTGAAGGTCATCTGGAACATCCAGCTGCGGCACACTTGGCGGAGAATCTTTAAGAAGTAATCAAGTCCTATCTATTCCTATATGATTACTACCGTTAAAATGACCGAAACCGACCTGCTGTCGATGACCGAATACGACTTTCGGTCTATGACTAAGTTGGAAATCGAGGAAGCCTACGAGCTGGCCAAATCTCTGCTCGACTCTGTTCAGAAGCAGGTTATTCTTGCCCGTCAGCTCTGCAAGCCTTCCCACCAGCAGGAAGAGCGCCTGAAAGCGATACGCCGTCAGTATTCATTCCTGCATTCATTCCGCTGCATGCCCTGGCACGTGGCCAGCAAACTCCACACCGCTGCCGCATGAAAAAGAGCATCCTGACCATCAGCAATCGCCAGGACATCGACCAGATGCTGGCCTCCTACGAAGCCCACTTTCAGGCTTCCACCTTCGCCGACCATTACGTCTCCTTCGAACAGCGCCTGCGCCGTTTCCGCAAGCTCCCCCGCCTGCTGCGCGCGCTGTACGCCCTGGCCACCGTGGTCCTGCGATACCATCGCAACATGGCGCTCGAGGAATACCTGCAGGAAGTACAACCCTTTCCGGGCCGGTAGCCATGTTTGCCACTTCGCCGACCTTTCGCCAGCTCTACGACAAGGCTAAAGAAATGAAGCTGGAGCGTGAAGCTGAACTTATGCGAAACAAGCAGCCCGACCCACGGCTGGCTGGTCAGGTTAGCGAGCTCAATAAGATAATGGATCTGCTGGTCTACGCCTTCAAAATGGCAGGACCGCAGCCCAAAGGAACTCCTGGGGAGGGGTAATAGATGGGCCGGAACGCTTACGAGCCGACCGCCCTGGGTGCCAGGCGTCAGGACGCGCAGCCGCAAGGCTGAGACCCGGTTCGAGTCCGGGTGGCATCGCGAGCAGAGAGGTATGTGTTTCCGAAAAGTACAAGTTACGGTGGGTACCGACTGCCGGTCTGGCCTCTGGACCGGCAGTTTTGAAGCCAAAGCGAATTATTTTCTTTCATAAAATACCTACTGGGTCTTCCGGCCCGACGCGAATCAGGCCGGAAGCCTTGCAAACCATTAACGAAAACATACTGTGGGGGTCTGCCGACCTGGTATCCGGGTCGGCAGCTTTTATCAAACGCCGGAATCGTCTAAGGGTAAGACAGCGGCACCAGCACAATAGACCGGCTAAGCTATGGGACTGGTAACCGCCGAAAATGCAGGTTCGACCCCTGCTCCGGGCGCAAAGGTCAGAAGTCCATTAAACTGAATCCTAAACATCAAAGACATGCCGACCTGGCACAAAGGAACCATCCAGTACCAGCGCGAAGAGATCGTCACCGACAAACGTGGCGACCAGATCAAGCTGAAGACGATTACGGAGCAGTACCTGATTGATGCTGTCTCCTACACCGAGGCCGAAGCCCGGCTTTACAAAGAAGTGGCCACCAACACGCCCAACTTCTCCGTCAAGAACATCAGCCCGGTTCGCCTGGCAGATGTCTTCTGCCACGACACCGGCGACGCCTGGTTCAAATGCAAAGTCGTCTACCTGACGGAAGACGATCGCGGCCGCCAAAGGCGAATCGTAAATTCAATGCTCGTCAACGCCCAGAACGCCAAAGAGGCTTACGAGCGCATTCAGGACAGCCTAAAGACCATGCTGATCCCAATCGAAATCGAAGACGTAGTCAAGACCAAAATACTGGACGTATTCCCCTACCGGGAGGAAGCGGCCTGACCCCATTCAAAGAAAAGGTTAAGGGTTTAGGAATAGACGGGTATGGCAGCCCGGCACCGATTCGGGCTGTCATCCTTCATAACGCCACCAGGTCGGACAACAGACAGTTCGGCCGCTGGTTCACGCGGGTTCGATTCCCGCTGGTGGCACCACCGAAGTAGGCAATAGCCAAAATCACCGAGGCTCCGAAGGCCTCGGGATATCATTACCTCCCCAAACGAGTAACGTATGCAGACGCAGACGCCATTTGACCCGAAGTCCATCTACCAGTACGGTGCCCTCCAGCGGTGGCACCAGATGGTCGAGAAATTGAACGAGAGCCAGCCGGTCAAAACGACCACCCGCCGCATGCCCGATGGCCGGGAGATCACCATCATCCGCAAGCCCAGGGCCATCAACGCCAACGAAAAGGCCACCGGCGAACGCATCATCAAAGATTACATCCGGGATTATATGAAAGCCATCCAGCACCTGGGCGACGCAGCCTTTTCTGACGGCCTGCCGGGCCTGCTGACGAACTCTGTGGAGATCGGTGCCCGTCGCTCGTGCAGCGACCGTACGGCCCGTACACACGTCAGAAAGCTGCAAAAATACGGTCTCATCAGCCAGTACAAATTCCGCGGCTCACGGGCCGATTTTGAATTGTGGATAAACCCCGAAATCCTGTGGACAACTCCGCAAACGGCTGTGGATAACGCTTCTGAATCCGCTCCCCAAACCGCTTCAATAGGTCAGATTCTGAAAAATTTTCCGCATAAAGTCACAGTGAATCATAGTAACAATGAAACAGAAACAATAGAATGTTCACATGTTGAGCACGGCGACGGACTTTCTGCTGAAGCTTTGGGGAAGCACGGCGACGATAACCATGGCAACCCCGAACGGCAACAGCCAATTTCGGCTCAAACCGAACCCGACCGGCACTCAACACCGCAAGGGTACATTGTTTCAGAGGGGGGGGCGGCCGGCGCGGCCGAAAACGGAGCCTACACAGCCCGGATCCGCGACAAAATGAGGGGCAAAACACCCACAAAAGCACCCAACCCGGCTAATTTTCAGCGCACCGACGAGCAGAAACGGGCTATTTTGGAAGGGTATCTGAGCTCCTTCTGGACCTACGCCAAGAAAGTTCTCTACCCCAGCCGCAGCTTCCAGGCTTACGAAGAAAAAGCCGCCCTGGACTCCATCCGCCGCGGCGTTTACCTGAATTTCGAGGTAGAGATTACTGAAAAACAGTGGGATCAGGTGCAGGATGCCTTCTACCAGCGCCTGAATCTGGTGGCCAAATACTACCAGCGACACACCGACAAATACATTCCCGAGCCATTTGCGCTCTACCGCGAAGGCACCGGGTATTTCGACGCCGAAAACATGCGCGGCTTCCGGGCCACCGAGGGCTGGCTGGCCGACAACCGCCTCAAATACAAGCGGGCCTACATTCAGCAGCGCATCACCGCAGCCATCCGGCAGCTCCACCTGCACCGCGCAGGCCGGGCCAACAAACGCCTGCAGGCCAAATCCTACCTGGATGCTTTCAAATTCCTGAACGAATCCATGGCCCGCTACGGTCAGGACGCCCAGGCGAGGTTCCAGCAGCTGGCCAGCACCATTGGCCAGGCAAAGACCCAGCACGTGCCGGGTTTCAACCGGAATTTCCGTAAGTGACGAATTTCAACAGATGTTTCAACTATAAATCAACTCTCCCCATGGTTGCCCAATCCTATCCCAACCGTTCACAAGGCCAGAACGCCGATCCGCTGAAGCGCCACGCCTGCATTCAGGTCATCGTTCGCTTTGTCGACGACAACGTCCGTGTTTTCTACAGCCGCGACATCGATTGCCATAATATCCAATCCAAGCAGTGGAAATACCGGAACCTGAACTACTGGGTCCAGTACTGGAAATACCGCATCGAAAAAGAGACGCCTAACGGCTGGGCAGGCCGGGTCAAAGAAGGAGCCATTTTCCACTCCTGGGATGGCAACCGCGGCGACCGAATCGCCCAGTTTGATAAGCGCACTGGCTGGCAATACCACTGAGCCGTTTTCAGAAGATTATTCGGTTGATCAGCTGGTGCAGCAGCAGCTTCACCAAACATTCTTCCTGCGATCGGCGCGGTACCACCAGCCGATCGCACCAGGCACGCAGAATTTCTTACAACCATAAATCCCGATGTTTCACCCATGAGCTATGTAATTGTTACACGTCTCCCTGAAAGAAAATCAGCCATCCCTCTGACGAGTATCGTCAATCTTGAGGAAGGTCCGGATAACACGGCCAGGATTCGACTCATCAACGGCGATCTCCTAAGTCTGCAAGAGAGCTTCACTGAAGCGATTTCGCTTCTCGACCAGGCCACAAGCAGGAAACAGGAAAGCTGGTCACCCCTATGACGGTAATGTTGCACCCTACCGAGCTGGCTGCTCTGGCCTACAACCTGCAACAGTCAATTAAGCCTCGCCACCTGAAGGTCGAGTGGTGGTCTGCTCAGGAAATCATGATCTGGGAATACTGGCAGAAAAGTCGGCTCCCGGAGAAGGTAAAAGCCTGGTCTGCCCGGAAAGCCAACAGGCGCTACGCCTGGCGGATCCCGCTTTCAGTGGCCAAGTACCTGCACGTACAGCTCCAGCAGATTGCCGACGATCCCTTCAGCTTGTCGCTACTGGCCCAGCTCGACGCCGCCCTGGTAAACCTGCCCGACCACGAACGGCCCGGTTTTTAAACAAAAAATCCCCCGGTAGCAACTGCCGACCGGGGGATTGAGATTGAGATGTTTCTGCGCAAACGTACACAAAAATTGAATACCTGGTCTGACTACCCTGTTACCTGCCACCTCTTTGCCTGGGTGCGCGACGATGCCGGCAGCCCGATGAATATCTGCAAGCGCCTGGAGCTTTGCGTCAACAACGAGTGTATCGCCGCTTTTGTGGGTACCGAGCCCGATTACCATTACTGGTGTATGGGAGCCTCGTGCCTGGTGTTCCACCACCGGCCGTTGATTCGCCTGGCGGGCCAGCTATTCAACTACACCGGTCACCAGCGGCTCGACGAAAACATCGACCGTTTTGATACCACCCACTACGATCTCGTCGAAATTCTCGGCGCTCTGAACAAGTCCGACGAATGGCGGCTCGACGCGATCGGCAACGAGTTCATGCCACTCCTGGACTGCCCGGCCTACCTGACCCACATGAAATTGAAACAAATCCTTTACGAACGAATAACCACGTAACGCATGCCTACCGTCGATACCGAGTTTGAAACCATTTTCCATCAATACGTCACCGGCATGCAGAGCCGGTACCGGGCCGCCACCGGACAAACGCTTACAGTCAATCTTAACGCAGAATCCAATGAGTCTGAACAGCAAACAAAAACTTCACCTGTCGGCCTTCCTGCATGAGCTGGCCTTTCTGCTCCTGGAGCAATCACCGCTTAAGAGCAAAGTATCCCTCGAAGCCGAGCGCTTTCGCGGGATGCTTCTGGCCCAGCTCGGCAACGAAGAGCAAAAGTTCTACCTGACCAGCCGCGACATCATAAAGGAGCTGGTCACCCTCCTGGCTAAGCAGCAGAACATGGAAATGCTTTGCCTAACGCTGAGCTACATCCGCTCTCTGAACAAAGGAGAAGTGCTCATCGCGGCCGACGACAGGCTGATCGATCAGAACGAGGATCAGGCACTCGTGGCCAATAGTAAGCAGGCAACCATTTAAACTAAACATACAATGCAAAAAGGATTGAATTACGGGCAGGCTCTTGAAGCTTTGAAACAAGGCAAACGGGCCAGCCGCGAAGGTTGGAACGGCAAAGGAATGTTCATCTTCCAGCGTCCCGGCGATGTGCTGGCAAAAGACTTTCTGCCAAAGGTTAAGAGCCTACCGGACACCGTTAAGGCCTTTCTGGAAACACAGCAACGCGATATTGAATTTCTGCCCTACCTGTGTATGTGGTCAGCAACGGGCGAAGTTGTTAATGGCTGGCTGGCAAGTCAGACCGATATGTTAAGTGCTGATTGGTGTATTCTGGATTAATCAACCCAAATGCTCGGAGCAGGTACGAACAATGTTCGTAGCACCTCCGAGCATTTCACCACAAAACCAACCTTATGTTTTACCAGCATCTACGAAACGAAAGAGCCATATCAGGCAAGCAAGAACCGGAAAAGGAAAAGGGTTCGCACAATGGCGTATGCTTCCGTACGGCCTGTTCCAATACGGGCGCTATCTGGTACAACCATGCCACCGATCACTACTACTGCGCCGGTTGTGCTATGACGATCAACGAAGCCAACTACTCTGACGCTATGCGTATTTACGGGCACGACCTGTGCCAGCGATTTGAAACCCCAAGAAACTAATTTTTGTTGTCGCCAGGTTTCCATTTCAGGAAACTAACCACTTGGGAAGAGATGGTAAGGTACTGCTCCCTGAAACCTTCCTGTACTTGGTAACAGCTATCAGTGAGTTTAACGATGAAGCATTCTCCACCTTTTCCCTGTTTTCGCAATTCGTAGATATAGGTTAGTGCATCACTAAGTGATTTAAATTTAGGACAGGTCAAATCCTTATCGGTTTGCATTTTTAGTCTTCTAGTTAAGGTAGGGCTATATTTTTAGTAAGCTTGACGCTTGCCATGCAAAGTTAATTATTGAGAATTACTTAGTACTTTCTTTCTAGGTAGTAAGCAAGTGATTTTTTTAACTATACGTCCAATCAGGGAGGAACCTGGAATGAGTTCGGGGTGAATTATGAAAAGGTATATACCAAAAAACAAGTCATTTTAGCAATAACCTACTTAGCTGCAAGCTATGAGATGGGTGAATTAAAGGTATTATAATTCAATGCCTTATAATCAAAGTTTAGCCGAATTAATCATTATTTAATCGAACCTTTCCTGAAGCCCGGCCCAGCAGCCAGGGCTTATTTTTGTACCACAAAAATTAAGAAACTACCTCCCTCCAGGAGCACCATTGCACTGTTCCAGTGACCTGTGCGAACGTTCCTGGAACTAGCCTCAGAAACTTGCTAGTGCCGGCAGATAGTGCGTGTGTTGCATCATCAAACAACGCACATAATCGCTACAAACCCATGAAATTCAACACACACGCCGCCGCCGAAGCCTACCGGGACCGCGCCTTCGAATCAACCGGAACCAGCCTGATGATTGTGATGATGGAAAACCACCTTTATGTGACCACGCGCCGGGAAGCCGCCCGCCTCGAAAAGCAGGGCTACGAAGTTTTTTAAAGCCATTCTGCTCACTACCTGCCCGGCCCAGCTGCCGGGCTTTTTTGTGTGCAAAAAGCCACGACCAACCCCGGATTGCACTGTTCCAGTGACCTGTGCGAACGTTCCTGGAACTAGCCTCAGAAACTTGCTAGTACCGGCAGATAGTGCGTGTGTTGCATCATCAAACAACGCACATAATCGCTACAAACCCATGAAATTCAACACACACGCCGCCGCCGAAGCCTACCGGGACCGCGCCTTCGAATCAACCGGAACCAGCCTGATGATTGTGATGATGGAAAACCACCTTTATGTGACCACGCGCCGGGAAGCCGCCCGCCTCGAAAAGCAGGGCTACGAAGTTTTTTAAAGCCATTCTGCTCACTACCTGCCCGGCCCAGCTGCCGGGCTTTTTTGTGTGCAAAAAGCCACGACCAACCCCGGATTGCACTGTTCCAGTGACCTGTGCGAACGTTCCTGGAACTAGCCTCAGAAACTTGCTAGTACCGGCAGATAGTGCGTGTGTTGCATCATCAAAACGCACATAACACGCACGTAACGAATGGAAACGCAGGTAATTTTAAACGACGCCACCTTAACCAAAACCGAAAAAATCCGCCGCCTCCTGGCACTGGGCCTGACCCGCCGCCAGGTGGCTGACCTGACCGGCGGCAACTACGGATTTGTTCAGAACGTTTTCGCCAAGTACTGGCCTAACCAGGTACGGAGCCGCGCCGGCCAGCCTGCCGACACTTTCACCTTCATCGCCTTCAACCGCCGCTTCGGAGTCGAGATCGAAGCCTACAACGTAGAACGCCACACGCTCGCCCGGGCGCTCAACGAAGCCGGGATTTACGCCGTAGTCGAAGGGTACAACCACACCACCCGCCCACACTGGAAAATCGTAACCGACGCCAGCATCAGCGGCCAGAACGGTTTCGAGCTGGTAAGCCCGATTCTGGAAGGCTCCGAAGGACTGGAGCAGCTCCGGACGGTCTGCCGGATCCTGAAGCAGCAGCACGCCTACATCAACCGCTCCTGCGGCCTGCACATCCACTTCGACGCCGAAAACATCGGCCTGCCGCAAACCAAGAACCTGCTCGTTAACTACGCCCGCTACGAGGCCATTATCGACAGCTTCATGCCGGCCAGCCGCCGGGCAAACACCAACGGCTACTGCCTAAGCCTGCGCGGCCGCGAAGCCGGGATCGACGCGGCCACCAGCATGCAGACCCTCGCCGGACGCGCCCTGCCGAGCCGGTATTTCAAAGTAAATTTGCAGAGCTACCTGCGGCACAAGACCATCGAATTCCGCCACCACAGCGGCACCATCGAATTCGGTAAAATTTCAAACTGGGTGTTATTTTTACACAACCTCGTTGAATACAGCCGCACCAGCCGGGTCGAGACGGCAACCTTCCAAGGCCTGACCCGTTTTCAGCAACCCGAAATTGTAACGTACATAAACAACCGCATCAGCGAGTTAGCCGCATGAGATACAAAACCGAAGACGGCGAGGTGGTAGAAGCCACCTCGCCCACAGGCATCGTAGAAGCGCTCCGGGACGGGAGCCGCTTTGCCAGCCACCAGAGCGTAGAAGAGTACATGGAAGCCTTCGCCGAACGGATGTTCGAGTGGAACGAGCAGCAGATCAAGTACGACTCGCCCGAGGCATTTGTAAGTGAATTGGTACGGGTCGGATGGCTCCGCCCGATCCAGTAAGTGTGTTATTTAGCGTGGTATTCGAAAGCCCACCGGCGTTGCCGGTGGGCTTTTTTTTGCATTGTAGGCAACCGGAATAGGCATTTGCAGGTTGCACATATGAATAATTAAAATTGTTATGAACCCATATCAAACAACCCACCCACCTGTTTTTGTCTTACTGAAAAAAATCGAAGAGACTGTTTCGAGCTGGACTCCAATCTCAGAAACATTAATTCAAACTAATCGGCCTGCTGACAGGAAGGAATGGATTCATCCGGCCATAATAAGCCAGCTGGAGCAGTTGTTTTTACCAATCCACACCCAAACGACGCCTCCATTCTCTGATTTTGTTCGCTCCAGTCTTTCCGGGTTTGACATCAATTTGCATGAACTCTATAAAGATGGCTACTACTTATACCACCATCTAACCATTTCGAGTTCAAAGCTTAAATCGGAGATTGAGTCTCACGGATTAAAGATTAAGGAGGGCTGGTATCGAATACCAGTCAGCGAATTTGATCTGCAAAATCTAGAAATCTAAATTTTAAAGCCCGCCCACCAGCGGGCTTTTTTGTGTCCTTTCTGAGTGCGCGCGGGGAAATAATCTTGCCGAAAAAAAGCCCATGGCATCCCGACGCATCGACGACCTGCACCCCTTGCTGGCCTACGCCTTCGGCCTGGCGCTGGGTGAATGGCGGATCCGCTACCCGGACCGCCCGCAACCTATCCTGACGGCCACGTACCGCTCTCCTGCCGAGCAGGACCGCCTGTTCCGCCAACCCTCTGACCGCATTGACAACGACGGCGACGGCCGCATCGACGAACCCGACGAACGGGTTACGGCTGCCCGGGCCGGTGAGTCCCCGCACAACTTCCTGCCGGCACTCGCCTTCGACGTGGCTTTCCAGACCGCCGATCGCAAGCTTGACTGGTCTCCCCGCAACTTCTCGGACTTTGCTCAGCTCGTGCTGAAGTCCGGCGGCATTACCTGGGGCGGCAACTTCAGGACCTTGCCCGACGCGCCGCACTTCGAGCTGACCGGCTGGAAGACGTTTGCCAAAATCGGCATTTAACATTCCCCAAAATTCAATGAAAATATTCCAAACGCTCATTGCCTACCTCAAAGGCTCAGCCGAGCACCTGGGCACCACCAAAAACCTGATGCGCGAAGTGCTGGTGGCGGTGCTGACGGCCGTGTGTACCTACATGGCGCTCCAGCTCCTGAAGCCGGCCGAAGCCAACCCCGTCCACGAGCTGCGCGAGGTGCTGCACCAGACCATGGACGTCCAGCGCGAAAAAGACTCGCTGCGCTGGGCCGACGAGCGCGCAGGCCTGAAAGAAACCATCGATTCCCTCAAACATGAAAACAACCTTCTGCTCCTGCGCGATTCGCTGCGCGCTAACGCTGCTTTGTCTGATCTGGATGCTGCCCGGGCGATCAACCGCGCAATCGAGGCCGCCAAAAAACGATAGCCTGGTGGTGGTTCGTCAGCTGATAGGCAACGCAAAACCTATTCTCGACAGCCTGACCCAGCTCCACTTCCTGCGCGGCCAGCACTCAGCACTCCAGCTCCAGCTGGCCGAAAGCCGAAGCAACCTCTCGGCCGCCCATGGCAGGCTGGCCGCCTCCCTGGGCCAGCAGGAGCAGTACGGCCACCAGGTCGTGCAGCTCACCTACCAGGTAGGCCAGCTGCGCCGCCGACTGGGCCGGGCACGCCTCGAAGTCTGGCTCTGGCGGACCGGTGCTGCAGTCGGAATTTACCTCAAAGTACGTCCTATGTTCCGGTAAGTCCGGGCAGCATCTTGGCACTATGAAACGAACGATTTCTCGACGGGCCGTCTTCGCCGAAATCCAGCAGGACACCCGGGGCGGTGAGCCGCACGTGTTTTCGCTGAAATACCGCAAAAAGGACGGCACCACGGGCCTGAAAGCCCGGCTCCGGAAGAGCACCAAAAACACGCCCGGAACGGGCCGCTACCGGGGCAACGTGAAGCTTAACCACGTGCTGCTGGTGGAAGATCTGGACAACAATAACCAGCCGCAAAACCTGCTGATCGACCTTCTGGTGGAGTACAACGGCCAAATCATTGACCATACAGTCTGATGGTAGAACAACTTTCGAGTAACCTGTTTGTGGTCGGCGGTGCAGCCAATGCCGCCCTGCTGCAGATCACGCCCGGCTCCCGGGATGCGGCCTACGGTCCGCCGGGCTCTGGCGCCATGGTCGACGACGGCTATCCGCACGTGCGCTGGGGAGCCAGCGACGCCCAGCCCAATGTCATGCAGAAACTCATCCAGAAGAACGGCCAGGCACAGGCCTTGCTGGAGTCCAAGCGCGACCTGATTTTCGGCTCCGGCATTGAGTTTTTTTCAAAAGAAGATCGTCGAAGACAAGATTCAGCTGGCGCCGCTCCTCGATGACAAGCTGGATCAGTGGAAGCGCAAAAGCCGGCTGTGGTACTATGCCGTAGCGGCCATCAACGAGGCCATCACCAACGGCAACATCTTCACCCGCTTCGAGTGGGATATCAAAAACAAGTGGCCGCAGCTCTCGGCCAGCGATTGCTTTGTGACCCGCATCGGCAAGCCCAAAGACGGCAAAACCATCTCCGAGTACCACGTCAACGCGGGCTTCGGCGGCCGCGGCTTCGACGAAAAAACGACCGAAAAGGTGCCCGTTTTCGACGAAGAAACCCTGGAAACGGACGTGGTGCAGATGTTTCACTCCAAAATCCCGCTTTCGGGCAACCCCTATTACTCCTACCCCTCCTGGTGGGGATCCGATGACTGGATCGAAGTGGCCAACCTGATTCCGCTGTTTCATAAATCCGGCCTCAAAAACGGCTACAACATCAAGTACCTGATCCGGATGCCCCAGGACTACTTCTCGCCCAAAGGCACCAAAGACCTCTCGGAGACCGAGAAGAACAAGAAGTTTTCCGACTTCAGTGACAACCTCTCCAAATGGCTGGCGGGTGTGGATAACGTCAACAAGAGCATGCTGATCCGCTACATGAGAGGCCAGGACGGCAAAGCCCAGGACTCGGTCGACGTCGTGCCGCTCAAAAACGAGATGTCCGACGACGCCTACAGCAAGGTCTGGGAAATGTCCTCCATCTCCATTGGCAACGCGGTCGGCATCCTGCCGGTACTGGCCGGGGTCACGCCCGGATCCAAGTCCGGCGACTCGGGAAGCCAGATCCGGGTGGTGGCCGACTACCAGCAGCACTTCCGCACGCCCATTATCCGGAAGATGGTCCTGGAGCCGGTCGAGCATGCGCTGAGCCTGATGGGCTACACCAACGTGGTGCCGGCGTTCAAGGAAGTTCTTATCACCACTCTCGACGCAAATCCGACAGGCAGCCAGGCGGTGGTTAACCACAACGCTTAAGGCCGCCCATGGAAGAAAGCCTGAAAGAAGACCTGCGCGGACTGCTCGGCGAAGCCGCCAGAATGTCGCCGCTCCTGGGCATGATGGTCGGCTACTGGATCCTGCTGATGCTGGCCAGCCAGTCGCCGAAGGAGCCGAAGGAGCCGAAGCGGGTCGCCCGAAAACGTAAAAAACGACGCAAATGGTAACGATCGAAATACTGAAAGCCCACCTGGGCGGAGTCCAGATGAGCCTGAAAATGGAAACAGTGCAGCCGTTCGTAGATACGGCCGAGCGCTGGTTCCGCAAGCGGATCGGCCGGGAGCTCTACCAGTACCTTCAGGCGGTAACCACCCCTGACGCCGCCGAGCTGGAGATGATCTCGCTGGCGCAGGCCTGCATCAGCTGGTACGCCTACAGCCTGGCCTTCCCCCATCTGAAAGTGCGCGTAGGCAACGCCGGCATGTCCAAGCAGGTGCCCCAGGATTCGGCGGCCGTCACCAAGTGGGAATACGTCGACTCCATCGAAGCCATCCAGACGATGCTTAACCGCCAGTACGAAGACTTCTGGATGCTGGTCGACGAGCTGATGCCCGAAGCCTGGACCGCTTCGGCCGCCTACCAGGCTCGTCAGGCCTTACTGCTGCGCAGCGCCACCGAGATTCTGAAGTTCGTTACGGTCGAGAACCTGGGCGTGATGCTCTACGAGCAGCTGATGCCCTACATCGCCCGGGCCGAAGAGTTCTACCTGCGGCCGCTGGTTACCGAAGACGACTACGATCACCTGAAAGCCGGGTGGAAAGCCCCAACTGCCGTGCTTTCGACCCAGGAGCAACGCCTGGTGGAACTGCTCCAGCCGGCACTGGCTCACCTGGCCATTTTTGAAGCGTATCCCTACCTGCGCCTGTCGATCAGCTCGCGGGGCATCAGCGAGAAGCGTTCGAAAGACGGACTGATGGAGGAAGTCTCGCCCAGCATCGACGCCATCAACACCCAGCACCGGCAGCTGTTCATCGACGGCCAGCTCTACCTGAACCGGGCCAAAGAGTATCTCGACCGGACGGCTTCGAACGTGGCCTTCATCGGCTACCGGGCCGCCCACCCCATCGGCAGCAGCGACGACGACAATGCGGATTACTCAAATACACCCCATATCCTGCTATGAACGCACAAGCTGGCCGCGTGAACGGCCGTCATTTTCAACCAAACATCACCATCGGCATGAGTTCCGAAGACAACAATCTCGACCAAGACAAACAGGCACTGGAAGAGCGTCGGCGCAAATTTCAAAATCTGGAAGATGAGTTCATGCGCGAATCCCAGGAGCTGGCCAAGGAGGAAGAGCTGCTCCGGATGAAAGAGCAGGAGCGCCTGCGCCAGGAGCGCCAGGAGCTGCTCGACCACGCGACCTACTGCCAGCAGCTGGCCGACCAGGCTAGCGACCCTGAGCAGGCCGACAAATACGCCCGGCTCGCCCGCGAACACTACACCCGGGCGCAGGCCATCCGGATGCCCGGCGAAGAGCCCGCGATCGTACCCCAGGCCAAAGTACCCTTCTGGCAAACCCGCGCTGGCCAGCGCCTGGCTGTTGCCCTGCAGGTGGCCGCGGCCATCCTGGTGATGCTCTGGGCGGCGTCGATGTTCGACGTCATCAAGACCAAAATCGTAGCCATCAACGCGGGTTTGCCCGAAGACGCCCGCTCCAGCTATTACAATCTCGACGAGTTCCAGAAGTTCTTCTTCCACTTGTTTGTGGAGCTGGCCAACGTGACCACCGTACCCATCAAAGCTTTCATCCTGTTCCCGGCCGTTGCCTGGTACGCCGCATCCGGACTACGACGGGAGTTCACCAAAAACCTCACACCATGGCAGCGCGTACAGGTCACCTTATTCTTGCTTTTCTGTTTGTTGCTGCACTCAGCGCTGTCGCATTAACGCGAAAAAAGCCGCAGCGCCCGAAGGCGCGCCGGCCACCGGCCATCCTGCCGAGTCGGCCCGTCACCTTCGACGAAACGGCGCTGCGGCTGGCCATCCGCGATTCGGCCTTTCGCTTTGTTGGCCTGCTGGAGTCGCCCGGGCGCGACAACCGGGCACCCTGGCTCGACGAGCTCAACGCCGGTACCGGTTTTCCGATCGGCTCCCGGTACTGCGCCATCGGGCTCTACCGGGCGTACCTGGTAGCCGGTGTCCGGCTACCGGTTTCTGCGCCCGGGCGCGTGAATGCCTACTTCCTGGACGCCGACCGGATCATCTACCGGCGCAACGCGCAGCTGCACTACAGCCGGGAGCCGCAGCGCATGGACTGGGTGTCGCTTTTCGAATCGCACGTGGAAGCCTACGACGAGCCATCCGGATGGCTTCAGCGCGGCATTGATTCCGACCGGGCACTCGACAAACAGGATGCCGAAGACCAGCTGCGGGAACGGCGGGTGTGGCTCATCGGCTATAACACCTCGGGCGGCCGCGGTACCCGCGAAGGCGTTTACCGCAACAAACGCAAAGTGAAGGACATCAAAAAGATCGCCAACCACCTGACCCCGTTTCTGAAAGCATGGCCGAAATCCCGTTAATCCCGCTGGGCCCGCTGGCTGATCTGTGGCAGCAGATCACCGATCCGGTCCTGCTGTACATGGTCGCCGCGGCCGCCGTTGTCCGTTTTTTTCAATTCATCCTTTTTAACAACCATGAAAAATCTGCAAAACGAGCTGACGCTCCTGGAGCGCCTGTCGGCTCCCACTCCGAAACTGTTCCGGACCATCCGAAACCTTGGACTTATCGTGGCGGCTATCAGCAGCACCCTGATTGGCCTCGCCCAGCAGGGCATCAATCTGCCTCCCCTGCTCGACTCCCTGGCCTCGTGGCTGGGCGTAGTGGCGGGGATCATCGCCACGGCAGTCAGTTCGCTGACGGTCGATCTGGAGGCGTTTAAGAAGCAAACAGCGCTGAAATGATTGATGGCTTTCTGGCTGGACGTAAAATCCAGATTCCCGAGTCCTGGGCAGAACTTCCGGCCGGCAAAGTGCCGGAAGTTCTCCAGCTCCTGTACGTGCTGCCCGAGAGCGGACAGACCTACCACGAGCTGCTCCGCATCTGCCTGGGCATGGGCCGGCGGCAGTGGAAGGCGCTCATCGGCCCGTTCTTCGCCGCGGATTTAAGTGACGAAGAAAAGCAGGAGAACGCCCTTGTGCTGCACAACGTGATGACGATGGTATCCTGGCTCTGGACCCAGCCCGTTACGGTGCGGCCGTTCCCGCACTTCGATCACGACGACGTGCGCTACCTGCTGCCCGAAGAGCAGATGAAGACGATGTCGTTTGGCGAGCTTTCTGACGCCCACATCCATTTCACCGCTCACGTCAAAGGCATGGCGGAAGGCGACGAGCAGCTCGACCTGCTGGTGGCCACCATCTGCCGGCCGCAGCGCCCGGGCGATTGCGAGTCCGATCCGGCCTGGGACGGAGACCACCGGGAGCCCTACAATCCCGCCCTGACCGAGTACCGGGCAAAGAAGCTGGCCAGCCTGCCGATCGACATCAAAACCGGGATTCTGGTGTACTTCGCCGGCATGGAAAAGGACGTGCTCGACCATTACGACATTTTCGAGAGTGCGTCGCCTGACTCTGCCGGCGAGGAAGAATATCCGGGCCAGGGCTGGATCAAGAACCAGCACCTGATTGCTGCCACCGGCATTTTCGGAAACATGCGCGACACTAAAGGCACGTCGGTCCACGACATTCTGCTTTACCTGGAAGAAGACAAAAAAGACCGCGCTGCCCGGGCGAAGGCGGAAGCGGCGATCAACAGATAATCCAATGAACCCCACTGCTACCCAATTATTCTGGTCCTATTTTGAGCCTATTGCCCAGGCCACACCAGGCGTCAACAAAGTCCTGCTCAGTGACGGCGACCGCATGGACCGCCTGGTGGCCGACAGCCGATCGGAAGACCTGTACCCGGTCGTGTTTCTGCTCCGGCCCCGCTGGACCGGCCGCGAAATGGGCGGCATGGACGTGGCCGCATTCGACGTGCGCTTCTTTGTATTCGTGGAAGCCTCCATGGCCGAAGATGCCGACCAGGACCGGGCTTACGACGATGCCGAGCGCATTGCCTCCGATATCATCCGGACGATCCGGGAAGGCGGCCGCGTCTACGAATCAGTCTTCGACTTCGATTCGCTGAGCATCGACCCTGTTCGGTTCGTGGGCATGGACACGGTCTGGGGCGTGGAATGCCGCTGCAAGATCGGCCTGGCCGTCAACGAGATTTTTAACTCGTAACCACCCATAGCCGTCCTTTCCTACTCCCCCGAGCCGGCGCATCTTCACTTAAAAAAGCACTGCCATGATTGATGCGCTGGCTCAAAACCTTACGTTTCTCCCCCTTAAATTCAGTCGAAACCGGATCGACCACGTCGTTGATCCGGCTGACACCTCGCTTTCCGACCGCTCCCGGCTGCGCTATTACCTCGAAATTCTGGTGCCCGAGTTTCCCCAGTCGACGGCGTTCGAGCCGCTGGTGAAACTGCCCGGCACCGAAAAGCCGCCGGTCACCTCGGGCGGAGCGACCACCTACGAAGGCGCGTTTTTCCCCCACATCAACGAACTGCTCGACGGCTTTCTGGAGCGGACCAAACCGCAGTCCGCACAAAGCGCCATGTCGCTTTCGGCCAGCCTGACGATGCCCTACTGCCTGCGCGAATGGGTGGAAAATGACGGGACCCCCATTTCCGGCACGGACAAAACCAGCGCCAAACAGCACGCCATCAAGGCCGGACTTTCCGAGGAAGACTACGCCGGCTGGGGAGAAGTGTTCTTTGACCGGTACCAGCAGACCAACCGCCGTTTTCTTACCTGGCAGCCCGACCGCAAAGTGGTTTCCGAAACGAGCGAAGAGTACCTGTATTTCCTGCTTAACTGCACGCCACTGCCCACCACCATCCGCCGGCGCGTGGAAGTAACCTACAGCGACGGAACGGCCGAAACGCTGACCGTAGGCTCGCTGTCCGGACCGGCGCTCTACCAGGTGGCCTGCGTGCCGGCCGGTCCGGCTGCGCTGGGCCTGACGAGCCTTGCCAAAGAGGCCACCTCCTACAGGGTCTGGCTCTCGGACGGGGCAAACAACCGCATCAGCGAGGTTCGCTCCTTCCGCATCGACCGGCAGTACCGCCGGGCTGAGCGGCACCTGTTGTTTTCCAATTCGCTGGGCGGCTGGGACACGCTGCGCCTGGTGGGTGACGGCAGCCAGAGCCTGAAGACCCAGCGCCTGACGGCCCAGATGGAACGGCCTGTGGGAGCGGCGGCCGATTATCCCGAGCTGCGGGTGGTGTACATCCAGGGCGAGCGGGAACTGGTGGTGTCGACCGGCTTTTTCGAGCGGGCTGCCGCCGATCGGCTGCGGTACCTGGGCGATCTGATGCTGTCGGAAGAGTTGTACCTGGTCACCGACCGCGGTCACCAGCCGGCCGAGCTGGCCACCACCTCGCTGGTCGACGCCGAAGACAATCCGGATCTGGTTTCGCGTACCTTCACCATCCGGCTGACAACGCCGGTGCAGAACTACAGCAACCTGCCGGCAAGCCCGGCGCAGCCTGCCCGGCCAACGGGCTGGATTGGCATCAACGTCGTGCACATCCTGGATTCCTTCGGCAAACGTACCGGCCGCGGCCGACCAATGAAACTGCGGAAGGTGTATCTGGACGATTACTCGGTTGTGAAGCCGCTGACGGAAAAGCCCAATGTTGCCGGCGATCCGGATTACATCGACTCCAACTTTGTGCCGGGTGTCGATCCGGGCAGTACGCCCTATCCCAGCGATGCCATCAGCCGCATGGGTGAATTCGTCCGGACGAACTGCCCCACTGGGCAGGTGGGCGGCCCGGCCCTGATCGAAATTGCCGCGGGCCGCTGGGGCGGAGAGTCGCCCGGCGATGCAAATGTGCTGGCTGAAGCCGAATGGCAATCCCTCAATACGCAGGCGTACGCAAATCAGCATGGATCCTGCACTCTCTCTCCCGAGCTGTACGCCCAGACCGTTCCGGCGGGGCAATTCTGGTACCGGACGGGCAACCCGGCGTCTTTTGGCATCTACTGGTACAGCGGTCCAACGGGATCCGAAAACGTGGGTAACACCTGGGACCTGCAAGGCCAGAACCGGCCCTTTATCTACCCGGTCGGCACGCACAACTTCGCCCTGCCGGTAAAACCCGACAGCTGGCGGATGCTCATGTTTGCGCCGGCAGGTAGCACACGCCGTCTCCAGATCTGGAGTAACGGCACCTTGCAGCACGATCAGAACTACACCATGAACAGCGATGGCTACGAGCACATCAACATGCCCTTCAACCCGGCTTCAGGTGCTCGCCTTTACTTTAAACTTTCGGCCGTAGCATGAACGGAAACGGAATTCAGATACGCTTTGACGGGCAGGTAGTGGACCTGCCCAAAGACTTTAAGGTGGATATCGAGCGGGTATCGCCTTACCTGACTTTTGAAGATATCCTCAGTCCCCGCACGACCATTCCGGCGCTGCCGGCAACGGCCCGAAACCGGCAGATCCTGGGCTATCCGGATCTGCTCCAGTCGGACAATGTCGCCTTTCAGTACGAGTGCCAGACCTACTTCAACGGCCAGCTCATAAACCAGGGCATCGGCGTAATCACGGAAGTAGCCGAAGCAGGCTACAGCTTTGGCGTGGTGCAGGCGCTGGGTCAGTTCTTTGGCGACTACCAGACCGAACTGCTAACAGAGATCGATCTGGGCACGGTGGCTATTCCGGCGCCGCTGACGGCCGTCGTACAGCAGGGCGGCCGCGATGCCTGCTGCTTTCCGGCCATGGTCAATCCCGACTTTTACGGTAGCAACGGCGGACAGGTAGGTTACAGCTGGGTTATGAACGATATCAGCGGCGGGGTGTACACGGCCGAAGGTCCCAAGATTCCGATGTTCTTTGTGCCGTTTGTGCTGCACCGGATTGCCCAGCTGACGGGCACTACCATCGAAGGAGACTTTCTGACCCATCCGGTTCTAAGCAAACTCTTTATCGTCAACACCCGGGCGCTCGACGGCGCGGCGTCGGCCGACGTGGCCAGGCACCTGCCCGAAATGAGCGTGGCCACTTTCCTGCTGGAGCTGCGGAAGATGTTCTGCCTGAAGATGGACATCGATACGGTCAGCAAGCGGCTGCGGCTGGATTTCCTGAAAGACATGCTCGCCCGGCCGACGCGGCTCGACTGGAGCCGTAAAGCTGTCAAACAGTACCGGAAAGTACCCGAAACGGCGCGGCGGCTGCAGCTGGGTTCCGACCTGGACTCGGGCGATGCGCTCTCGAAGGACAAACCGCCGCAGCTCGACGATTACCTGACGCCGGAACTGGACACGCCCACCCAGATCGCCCAGATGAAAACCAGGTTCTCGGCTCTTTTGATGGATCCGGATGTGGGCATACCGGCACTACGGCAGCAGGGCATTACTCAGCTTTTTAATCAGGGTGCGGGCAAGTTTGGAGCAAGGCTTTGCCTTTGGAAAGGCTTTGAGGAAAACTATCCGGTTTCGGCATCGACGCTGTACGGCGTCTCCCTGTATTGGAAATCGCCCGATGGCGCGCCCGGTACCGGCCTGGCCGACGTCTTCTGGCGGCCTTACATCGAAATGCGAAAGCGCCAGTATTACGCGAGCCGGGAGCTCGTGCTGACCGAAACTGACCTGGCCGGGCTCGACTTTTCGGAGAAGATCCATATCAACGGCGTGGACTATTTGCTCGCCCGGGTTCAGGTAAGCCTGCCCATCAAAGCGCCGGCGCAATGTCTGCTGGTGCGGGTGTAAATGTTTTTCAGGCAGTTACATGCCAGTCGCTACAGTTGGCGTTGAAGCCTGTTTACAGCTGTCAACCGGTTTTTATGTTTACGGATGTAAAAGCTGCTTGTCCTTCCAGCCTGATGCGCTACTTTTGCCCTGCGATCATTAGTTTTCCTTGACAGAGTAGCCAGCCGGCCAGCGATTCACGATCTGGTCGGCTGGCATTCTGTTGCAAGTACAGAGCATTTGGCTACTCGTCAAGGAGTAAACAATGATCGCAGTGACCAGCCGACCTCCATATTTCAGTCCTTCCCCTGCCGCCCTTATAGGGCCAGCTTGCGAGCTCAATTAAATAATGATCGCGCATGCTTAACGGCAAAGTAAAACCCCTTTTAAAAACTCCGATTACCTATTACGGCGGCAAGCAGATGATGCTGCGCCACATCTTACCACTCATTCCCGAGCACCATACCTACGTGGAGCCTTTCTTCGGCGGTGGCGCGGTGTTCTGGGGTAAAGCGCCCAGCGCGGCCGAAGTCGTCAACGACATCAACAACCGGCTGATCACGTTTTACAAGGTGCTCAAGTACGACATCGACGAGCTGCAGCGGCTCATCGACGACACGTTTCACAGCCGGGCCCAGCACCGGGAAACCGATGCCGAGTACGAGTCCGGCGAGGAAGAGATCAGCGACGTGCTGCGCATGGCCTGGGCCGTGTGGGTGCAGACCAACATGAGCTTCAGCTCGGTCATCGGCGGGGGCTTCGGCTTCGACCGATACGGCAAATGCGCCCTGAAGATTTACAATAAAAAGAAGCTGCTCACCGAGGCCTACCAGGAGCGGATGAAAAAGGTCACCATCGAAAGCTACGACGTGCTGAAGGTGATGAAGGCCTACGACGCGCCGGATGCGTTTTTCTATCTGGATCCACCGTACGTCAGTTCCGAGCAGGGGCATTACGACGGTTATACCGAAGCCGACTTTCGCCGGCTCCTGGAGTTCTGCGCCACCATGAAGGGCAAGTTTCTGCTGAGCTCCTACCCGGAGCCGGCGCTGCTGGAGTACCGGGAGCGGCTGGGCTGGAAGAGTTCGGACCAGACTCGCAAAGTGGCCGTCGACGGAAAGCGGCAGGGCTCCAAGGAAAAGGTTGAATGCCTGACGTGGAATTACTAACGCAAAGCCTGGCCAGTCGGTCAGGCTTTTTTTAGTCCTTACATTCTGCGGCCGGCCGTGCCACTTTCGTAGCATGGCGAATGGTCTGAATCCAATCTTATCGGAAATCCCCGAAAACGCGAATCTGGCGTGGGTGGCGGCGAAAATTCTCGACCGCACCTACTCCCAGGCAGTACCCATCCTGAAAGCCCGTCTGGCGGCCGCTAATCTCGAACTAACGGGTCGGTTGCTGGCCAGCCTCTCCTCCCACGTCAACGCGCTCTATCAGGAAAATGTGGTGACGGCCGTGCTCCAGATGGAAGCCTACGGCGCACTGCAGGACCTGAAGCACCTGCGCTACACGGGCCAGCCGCCCGTAAACGACTGGGGCGGAAGGCTGGAGTACTCCATGTCGTACCTGGTCCAGAAGAGCATGGAGACAGGCACCTTCACCTATGATAAGGTTCCTGGCTATCCGGACGGTGTTTTCCCGGCCGACCGCTCCAAGGCCATCGAGCGTATTGCCTGGGCCCTGGCCCGCAGTCGGGTGAAAAACCCCAACGTCACCAACGCCGGCCGCGGCTGGCTGATGAAGACCTACTTCGAAGAATTCATTCAACCATTCGAACAGCAGATTATGGATGCCGCCTGGGCGGTGGCCCTCCGGACGTTTGACGCATTCGAGAAAAAAAATCAGAAATAAATGGCACTCGGCGACGAAACCAGAAAACTCACCTTTCAATTCGACGGCAAACAGGCAGGTAACGAATTGAAGGTCCTTCAGGAGAATGCAGACACCCTGAAGAAAAAGCTGAAGGATATCGAAAAGCAGGGACTCAAAGGCAGTCCAGAGTGGCTGGAAGCCAAGAAAGCGTTCGACGATACCAACAAGGCCGCTACCACGCTGCAGAAGACGATGAAGGCGTCGGAGCTCACCTACGGACAGTTGATCAACCACGTAGGTAAGCTTGAAAAAGAGTTAAAAGGTCTGGTGCCTGGTCAGGCAGCTTATAACAAAAAACTGGCCGAGCTAGGGGAAGCTAACAAGGTCCTGAACCAGCACCGCCGGCAAATCAACGAAGTCAAGAACGCGGCTGAAGAACTGGCTAAACCCGGCCTCTGGGATCGGACCAAGAACATGATATCGGGTCTGGGTGTGGCGGCCGTCGCCTCCTTTACCGGCATAGCCGCTTCCATCGGCAGCGCTTTCGGATTTTCCATCGGCAAATTCCGGGAGTTTGACGCCGCCGCTCAGGAGCTGTCGGCCGTCTCAGGCCTGGTGGGCGACGATTTTGAGTACCTCAAAAAGCAGGCTAATGAAGTAGGGCCAGCAGTCGGCAAATCCGGTGCGGAAATGCTCGAGGCCTACAAACTGATGGGTTCAGCCAAACCCGAACTGCTGGCCAATAAGGAAGCCCTGGCGGCTACCACCCTGGAAGCCATCAAGCTGTCGCAGGCCGGTAAGATTGATCTGCCACTAGCTACCAAGGTAGTAGCCGAATCGCTTAACCAATGGGGCGAAGGAGCCGATAAGGCAGGCAGGTTCGTCAACGTGATCGCGGCTGGAGCCAAAGAAGGCGCGGCCGAAATCTCCGAAATGAGCATGTCGCTGAAGGCTTCGGGTACAGTAGCTGCAGCCGCAAATGTGAGCTTCGAACAGACCAACGCCATGCTGCAAAGTCTGTCGACGATTGCCCTCAAAGGCGAGCAATCCGGAACGATGCTGCGTAACGTGCTTATCAAACTCCAGTCCGGTGCCAAGGAAACAAACCCGGCTGTAGTGGGTCTGGATAAAGCCCTGGAGAACCTGGGTAAACAGAACCTGTCGACGGCTCAGCTGGCCAAGATGTTCGGTACCGAAAACATCGTGGCTGCCCAGCACATCATCAAAAAGCGGAAGGAAATCGGCGAGCTGACAACGAAGCTGACCGGTACCAAAGAAGCCTACACGCAGGCGCAGAAAAACACCCAGACTCTTGATCACACCATCAAGCAGGCAACGGCCACCGTTACGGGTTATGCCGTCTCCTTCGGTCAAAAGCTGGCTCCGGCCGTGAAACTAGGCATTGAGTACGGGCTGGCATTTATGCGAGCACTGGCCAGCCTTCCCAAGTTCATTTCTGACAACCGGGTGGCGCTGGGGCTGCTGGTAGTCGGTCTGGTGGCGTTCAACAGGGAAATGATCCTGGCGCAGGCGGCTTCGCTCAGAATGGCCGCTTTGGAGCGGGCGCGGGCCATCGCCTCCCAACTGGCCGCCGCAGCGGATAGGATCAGGGCGGCTCAGGCTGCTCAAAAAGCCGCTGCTGAAGCTGCTGCCAACGTTGTTACTACGGCCGGAACGGCGGCCACAAACGCGGCTACAGTTGCGACAAGTCGCCGGACAATTGCCGAACGATTGCAGGCTGCTCAGGCTACGGCCATGACTCTAATCGATAAAGGGCGAGTGCTATTGACCAACGCTTTGACCGTCGCCCAGAACGCCTTTAATGTTGCGTTGAAGAACAATCCAATCGGTCTGGTTATAACTGTGGTGGCAGGTCTGGCCTTCTGGCTGACTGATCTGTACGGTAAAAACCAGAAGGTCAGAGCTTCCTTTTCCGGTCTTTTCGCCGCATTTAAGGAAGGAATTGCGATTATCAGCCGGATGTGGCAGGCCATCAAAAATCTGGACTTTTCCGCTTTATCAAAGGAAATGGACACGGCCAGCTCACGAATGGCCGCAGCTTTCACCAAAGGTTATCATGACCGCATAACCAGTGAAATGCCCAAGGCCGCCAAAAAAGCCGCTGAAGCCGCCGGACAGGAAACTATCAAAACCAACCAGCAAACCCAGAATACCCTTACCGAGGAAGAGAAAAAAGCCCAGGAGAAGCGCGAAAAAGCCGCCGAGAAAGCCCGCAAAAAGCAGCAGGAAGAGCACAAAAATCACCTGGAGAAAATCAAGGAAGCCAACGCCGAAGCGCTCCAGAAAATCGACGAGCTCGAAAACGAGAACTACGTGGCTTTTATCAGGCGCACCAAAGGCGAAGTGGAAGCCGAGAAGGTAAAGCTGGCCCAGCAGCTGGATGCCGAACTGCTGGCGGTACAGAAGTCGCTGGCGTCGGCCGAAAATAAGCAGAAACAGCGGGCCGCCATTTTTGCCAAGTACGAGTGGCAGATCGTCGAAGTGGAAAAGAAGGCCACCGAGGAAAGCGAGAAAAAGAAGGAAGAGAAAGTCAGGGCTGAATACGACCGCCAGCAGAAACTGCTGAGCCATAAAAAGACCATTCTCGACGCCGAGCACAAAGCCGAGCTGATGATGCTCGACGGGCTGGAGCTGGCCAACCGCAACAACGCCAATAAGCTAATCGACCTGCAGCGCGACCGGCTGGAGAAAGAGCACAAGTACCGGCAGCAGAAGCTCGATCTCGACACGGCCGCCGAGAAGGCCAAAGCCCAGCACGAGATCAAGGATAAAGACGAACTGGAGAAGGCGCTCCGCCAGATCGAGAAGAACTACGACGGGGCAAAGCTGGCCGACACCCAGCTCTACGAAAAGTCGAAACTCGAAATTGAGAAGGCCGCCCACGAGGAGCGCACCCGGAAACTGACGGCCGTCAGTACTGGATTCCAGGCCTTGCTGAAGGGCGACGTCAGCGCGTTTGCGTCGGCCATGGGCGGCATGGTGCAGGGCGAGAAAAAGGCCTGGCAGCAGCGACTCGACGAGAACATGAAGAACTACGAAGCGGTTGGCCAGATGGCCGTGGCCGCCGTGCAGTTCCTCAATGACTTAGCCCAGAAGCGGGCCGAAAAAGCCATCGCCCAGATCCACCGGGAACGCGACGCGGCCGTCTCGAGTCTACAGGAACGCCTCTCGACCGAGAAGGCGCTTCAGGACGCCGCGGAAGCCGAGAAACAGCGCCTGGTCGACGAGTCGAACGCCAAGGTTCAGTCGCTGAAAGACGCGGCCTCCAAGCAGGTGTCCGATCTGGAGGCGGCTTACCGCGAAATCTCCAACGAGAACAACAAAGCCAAGCTCGACGAGCAACTGGCCGCCTACCAGGCGAACGCTGCTGAGAAGAGCCAGGAAGCGCGCGCAGCGGCCGATGATGCCATCGCTTCAGCGAAAGACGAAGCCGAAAAGAGCATTGCCGAAACGACCCGGGCCAAACAGGAAGCCATCACGGCGGCCAACAACGTCCGGGAAGAGAAGATCATTGCGGCCGAAGCGACGCGGGATGCGGAGATCAACGCCATCAACGCCCGCAAAGACATCGACCAGGCAACGCGCGCGCAGCTGATCGCCGAAGCCCAGGCAAAGTTTGAGCAGGAAAAGTCGATGGCCAGTCAGGAGGCTGACCACAAGATCACCGAGGCAACCAAGGAAGCGGACATGAAGCTGGCCATGGCCCAGCAGACGATGGACCTGAAGATTTCGATGGCTGAGCTGACGCGGGATGCGGAGCTGGAAGCCATAAAGGAAATGCAGAACGGCAATACCGAAGCGGCCAAAGCCATTCTGGCCCGGGCGAAAGCCGACCAGAAGGAGAAGATCAAAATGGCCAAAGAGCAGGCCGACCAGACCATTGCCCAGGCCGAAAAGGAAAAGCGCGAAAAGCTCAAACTCGTCGAACAGGAGAAGGCCACCCGGATCGCCAACCAGAAGGAGCTAAACCGCCAGATCGCCTCGGAAAACGCCAAAGCAGCCGCCAAGGAGAAAGACGAAAAACGCAAGGCCTGGCAGGCGCAGAAGCGGGCCGATATCGCCACGGCCATTATCACCGGTGCCCTGGCGATGCTGAAGTCGCTGGCCGGCGCGCCGTTCCCATTGAACCTGGTGTTTGCGGCCGTGACGGCAGCCATGACGGCCATTCAGGTGGTGAAAATCAGGAACCAGCCCGAGCCGCAGTTCGCCCAGGGTGGCTTTATCGCCCAGGGTGGAAAGCACGGATCCAGATACGGCGAAGGAGGCATCGCCCTGGTGGACCGGGCCTCCGGAAGAGAAGTCGGTGAAATGGAAGGTGGCGAAGCCATCGTGTCGGCCGACCAGACCGAGGCCAACCTGCCGCTCTTGAACCAGATGTTTGCCAACGCCCGCAATCCGAGCAAACGCCGGCAGCCCATCGACCGCGCTCCCATGGCCTTCAAATCCGGTGGTGTTTTTGAATCCGGATACTGGGACAAAGAGATGTACCTGTTCGGATCCAAGAAAAAGAAGGAAGCCGAGAAAGCCGCCAGGGCCGCCGAAGCGGAAGCCGCAGCGGCCTCCGGGCCCGACATGAGTGAATACAGCGTGGAAGGGGCCGACGTGGGCAGCGTGGAAGGAGGTGGCGAAGCCTCGGGCGAACTGGATGCCGCCAAGAAAATGGGCTCCGACCAGATCAAGCTGCTGACCGAGATCCGGGACGCGGTAAAGGCCAACGGCGAAGACATGGATGCGGCACTCAGTAAAATGTCGGTACGTCTGGGTCTGTCGATTGCGACAATGGGTCAGGAAGTTTCGGGCCTGAAGGGCAGCATCAACGCTGTGGAAGGAGCCGTGCGGGAAGTGAAGTCGGCCGTCGACGGTGTGCAGGGCGCAGTTCACGGTACCAACCAGGGCAGCCGGCTGGATGCGCTGCTGGGAGCCATGTCAAAATTTAGCGGAAAATAAGTACCTTTAAGCACTCTCCCTCCCCATGAGACATAAACCATCTCATCACCATTATCAAATGCTTAAGAAGATTACTTTGCCGGTGCCCAGGCACCTGAAGAAGTTTCTGGAAGGAGAGTATGGCGTAACGCCCAAGGGCGTGATCCATGTCGAGAAGTGGAGCGAAGTCGGCCGGCTGATTCACCTGGCCAGCCGGGTAGTTCCCTTCCCCATCAAGGCCGAGAAACCCTCGGGAACGACCGTGACCATTTCGTACTACTGCCGGGAGAAAGCCTACGACGTGCCGCCCGAGAAACTGAAGGAACTGGTGCTGCAGCTGGAAGAAATCTTCCGGCGCTCGCTGATCTTCGAAGTGAGAAAAGTGCACGAGCTGACGGGCCAGCAGTACGGTCGCTTTGTGACCGACTTTTTGGACCGGTACGGAATCGTGGCCGATGAAGACATCGAATGGCAGACGGTGCGCAAGGTTTACCGGGATTATCTGGACCGGATCAATAAACAAAACCAAAAAATTTATGCGTAGAAAGTCCACTTCTGGACAAGAAAGTCCACTTTTTACGCAGAAAGTCCACTTATAGCCAAGAAAGTCCACCCTTCTATCCACCCAAAAACCGCGTAAAACCCTGATTTTACGCGGTTTTTATTTTGCCCTAATTACCGGACAGGCCTGAAATCTCGTCCTTTTGACGGCCCATCATACGGGATACTTTTGGGCATGACGGAACAGGTAATTGGCAGAACGGGCAGGCCAGCGGCCGGGTGGGTAGCCGAACTCTGGCTGATCGACATCGAGCACGTGCTCGACGTGCCTACGGCCGAAGACGCGCTGGTGGGCGACGACGGCTTTCCCCTATCGCTGGATGCCCAGGCGACCAAAATCAATTTTGCTTTCCGGACGTGCTCCTACCAGGAGACGTCGGCCGACGCGGCCGATGGTACCATTTTCTCCCTGGGCATTGAGGCTGTAGTCTCCGGCCAGGACGGGGATCTGCTCGACTGGGCAACGGCCAATCTGCGCCGGCGCTGGCTGGCCGTCTGGCGCGACTCCAACAACTGGGGCTATGCGGCCGGAGATGCCGGTAACGGCTTGCGGCTTTCGCTGGAGCGCAATGTGGGCGGGCAAAACTTCTGCCGCCTCAAACTGAGTGGCCGCTCGTGGCACACAGCCTGGCGCCTGGCCGATGGCGATCTGGATACGCTTCTTCCATACACACAGATAGTTTACGATTCCCTGACTGACACAATATGATCAGCACCACCTCAAGCCCGGTAACGCCGTACGCGGTGATAGAGCGTTTCCGGCAGGACGTTTGCCAGGTAGGCATACGGTTTTTCGATAACAACACCAACACGCCGGCGAACCTGGCAGGCAAGCAGATCCGCTTCCAGCTGCTGGACAACGAGACGCCGGTCGTTGATGTGGCCATGCAGGCAGATCCGCAGATTGCCAACCGGCTCACCACGGAGCTGTCGGCCGAAACCAAGCAGCTCCTGCGCAAAAGCCGGTACGCCTTCCGGATTTTCAACGTAACGGCCAACCTGACGGAAGTGGAAGGCGTGTTTGCCTGGATCAAAGCGCGCCCAAGCCGGGTGGCAGGGCCGCAGGTGCCGCCCGATCTGGCGGTGGTTTACCAGTCGAGCACCGGTCTTTCGGATGTGATGCTGGTTTTGCAGGGTCTGCAAGGCTTTAAGGGCTGGTCAGCTCTGTTGGCCAACGTACAGGACGGTGAGCGCGTAGTGCAGCAGATCGTTGGCTGGACCGGTGGTACCGGGGTCGCGCCGTCAACCGGCTCCTACCTGGGCAGCAACGGTCTGGTGACCGACATTGCCCAGGCACGCAACATTCGCGGCCGGGGATTCTGGCCGCGCGGAGCCTGGGCGGCCACCACGGCCTATGCCATCGACGACATTGTCACTTTCCAGGGCAGTACTTACCGGCGAATTTCGGCGGGAAACTCGGGTGCTACCTTCGACTCAGCCAACTGGGAGCTCTGGTCCCGAGGCCTGAACCTGCGCGGAGCCTGGCAGGCAAACACCGTTTATGCGGACAACGACCTGGTCACTTTTGCAGGCAGTACCTACCGGCGGCTAACGGCCGGAACTAGTGGCTCTACCTTCGCTCCCGCGCAATGGGAGCTTTGGGCCCAGGGTGTTAACTTCCGCGGAGCCTGGGCGGCCACGACGGCTTACGCGGTCAACGATATTGTGACACTTCAGGGCAGCACGTACCGTTGCATTACGGCCCATACTTCGGGCGCTTCCATCACGCTGGCCAACTTTGAACAGTGGGCACGTGGATTTAATCCCCGCGGAGCCTGGGCCGCGGCGACTGCGTATGCGGTTGACGACATTGTGACGCTGGCGGGTAGTACTTACCGCTGCATTACGGCCCATACTTCCGGATCAAGCATAGCCCTGGCCAACTTTGAGCAGTGGGGCCGCGGCTTCAATCCCAGAGGTGCCTGGGCGGCCACCACGGCCTACGCGGTGGATGATTTGATTACCTACTCCGGCAGCACCTATCGCTGCGCAACGGCTCACACCTCGGGCGCTACCTTCTCGGGCACAAACTGGATCCTGTGGGCGGCCGGGCTGAACTACCGCGGTAACTGGCAGCCTTCCACTTATTACGAGGCCGGCGACCTGATCGTCGCCCGAAATACGTTGTACCGGGCCAACGCCACCCATACCTCCGGTACCGGGTCGTTCACTACGGCCAACTGGACGGTAGTGGCTGCTGGACTGAACAACCGGGGAGCCTGGGCGGCCACCACGGCCTACGAAGTAAACGATTTCTTCACGCAGGCAGGAACCACCTACCTGGTCACTGCCGCATTCACTTCGGGCGCGGCGTTTTCGGTGGCCAACACGATTGTGTTGGCGCAGGGAGCCAATATCTCCGACGATGCGACGCTGGGAGGCAACGCGCCCAGCAACACAAACGGCATTTCGCAGCGGGTGGCGAAGGTGATCCGGGATGCCATGCCCAATATGCACCGGGTTCGCGTGATTGAAAACACGATGGCCTGGAGTGAAGACTTCACCAACGCCGTCTGGAGCCGCACGCGGGCATCCATTACCACAGGGGCCGGTCTTTCTCCTGATGGGCGCAACAACGCCAGCAAGCTGGTCGAAGATACCTCCAACAATACCCACCAGCTGGCCCGCGCAGTTGGTCCGGTAGTCGTGGCCGGGTTGGTGTACACTGGTTCAATCTACCTGAAAGCTGCCGAGCGGACCTTTGCCCAGGTCATTCTGCAGAATGCTACCCAGTGGGGTGGGTCCAATCCGTCGATTTACATCAACCTGACGACCGGCGAAGTTGGTGGCATCGGCTCATCGGTACTCCGCTATACCGTTACCGATGTGGGCAACGGCTGGTGGCGCGTGAGCCTGACGGCCAGTTGTACCACCAGTGGCAACTCCGGTGTTGGGGTCAACCTCTCCACAGGCGTATTTACCAACTCCTTTGCCGGGGATGGAACATCCGGTATTCTGGTATGGGGCGGGCAGTTTTCGCAGTCCGAAGGGCCAATTGAGTACGTACGCACCGAAACCTTCCTCATCAGCCGCTCGCCGGTTACGGTGCCGGATTTCCGGCCGCTGGCCTCGCTGGCGGGTGCCGAAAACCTGCTGCGTTATAGCGGTGATCTGTCGTTTGACGTGTGGACGAAGGTGCAGATGACCGTGAGCCTGAACAACACGGCCCAGCCGAGCGGGTACAATCAGGCGTACAAGGTAGTACCCACCACCAGCAACGTTGATCACCTGGTGCGACAGGAGTTTGAGTACACAGCCGGGCAGCAATACGCCTTTACGGTGGTGGCCCGGGCGGCCGAATGGTCGGTCATCAAAGTGTGCTTCAACAATACGGTCATGGGCGTTTCTTCGTTTGCCAACGTGGACCTGACCGACGGTTCCTTTGTCAGTAACGGACTCGATGCGGTGATTGTCAGTTCCCTGGGTGGCGGCTGGTGGCGCATTACGATTGTGGACACGGCTCTGTATTCGGTCAATGATCAGTTCGGGGCCTTCTTCCGGGTAGGACCTGCCCCCGCCGCTTCCTTCAGCAACACCTTTGCCGGGGATGGAACATCCGGTATTCTGGTAGCGGCCATGCAGATGAACGTGGGCCGCTATCCAACGCCGTATGTCCGTTCATTCAACTCGCCGGTCTACTCGCAACGAACGGTTGAGCTTGGCCTGAAGCAGGATATCGCCCGGGTCAATGTGCTGGAAAACTGGTTCACCAACTCCGAAACCGCTACGGCGGGCGGGCGGACAGGCCTCTCAAACCAGCAAATCGCCGGTATTGTGCTGCCCGATGGCAACACCGGACAGGCCTGGAAACTCACTGAAGATACCTCAACCGGAACGCATGGCGGATCGGACATTTTTGCCCCTAACGTCGTCGGGCCGGTTAACAGCCAGATAACGATTTCGGCGTATCTGCGCGCTGCGGGCAGAAACCGGGTGCGCTTTGGTACGTCCAACAACAGTCTGTGGGCCAACGGCAACATGATTATTGATGTCGATCTGCAAACCGGACAGATAATCGGCGTGTCCGCCTTTTTAGCTCATTATTCCATCACGGACGTGGGCAACGGCTGGTTCCGGCTGAGTGTCACCAACGTGACGGCCTCCAGCAACGGCTCGAACTTGAGGCCGGGCATTCAGATCGGGCTGATGGACGCCAGCGGGGCAACCAGCTACGCGGGCGATGGTACGTCAGGCGTCTACGTTTGGGGTGGGCAGATATCACAAACGTACGGGCCTATTCCTTACGTCAGAACCGGTGCCAACTCGATCACCAAGACGGTTTTTGAGGTCAAAAACGACCCGGCATTTGCCAGTCCTTCGGCGGTTCTTCCCGTATCGGAACAGGCCGTGGCAACCGCCCTGGCGGGAAAGCGAAATGCCGTCAACGGGGTATCGACCGTTACAACGGCCTTCCAACTTGCCACCACAGACGTTGGAAACACCATTCTGGTAAACAGCGCTTCCAACGTTGTCTGCACCATCCCAACCCATGCGGTCGCGGCCATCGGCATTGGCGGCATGATCCGGCTGATTCAGCAGGGCACGGGCCTGATTACCTTCGCCACGACCGGCATCACGGTACTGTCTACGCTTTCGCCGGTACAAAGCAATGGGGCGGGATCGGTGATGGTGCTGGAAAAGCTGGCCAACAATACCTGGGTTATTTCACGGATTTAACAATTAAGTACCATGCTGCAAGACATCGAAATGCCTGCCCATAGTGCCCTGCCGGACGTCAAACGTCGGCTGTTGGTGAACAAACACAAACGGACGGTGGATATGGAAAACCGGACCGTCACGCTTGATCTTGCGGTGCTGCACTACCGAACGGTGCAGCGATCGGAGCCAGCTCCTGAAGTAGACGGTAAGCCCATGCCACCCATTACGGTGAATGACGAAGTGCCGCTGTCGTACATCGGCAAGGGAAACGGTTTGCGTCGCTTCCGGCTGGTGGCGACGGACCGGACGCTGGTTGATGCCCGGACGGGCCTCAATGCCACTCCAGACGGCACCAACGACCCGTACCTGATGCCGGAGTTTTCGTACCTGCTGTCGGCTCTGTCCAGCGGCGTGACCGAAGCACAGCTCGTTCAGAGCATCTGCCAGCGCAATGTGCAGCGCAATAACTTCGACACGGACGTATACGAGATTCTGGAGTAATGGTAGTCATCACCCGCTCATCCAGGCGCTACCGGCTGCCCATTGCCTGCGATTCGACGCTGTCCAAAACGGACCAGGTCGTACTCCAGGACGATGTGCAGGTGGAGCTCTTCGACGGCCGTACGCTGTTAATTCCGAAAGGATTTATCTCGGACTTCCACTCGACGCCCAGGGCGATGTGGTCACTGGTGCCGGCCTACCACAACCGCACGAACCTGGCGGCTCTGGTGCACGACTACCTGTACATGCACTTTGATGAGCTGAATCCGGATCTGGTTAAGGACAATCCCAGAAAGTACGCCGACCAGGCTTACCTGATGCTGATGCAGCAGTTCAACCCGCTGCAGCCGGCAAAGAACCTGCTCTACTACGCCGGTGTCCGGGCGGGCGGATGGTACAACTGGCGCAAGTTCCGGCGGGCGGCTGCCCTTCATTAACCTGTCCTTTATTGGGCGAAAGAGTCCTGTCATTTTCGTATCGCTACAATGCATCACGAAGATGACAGGACTTAATTTTTCAGGCGTATGGGCAATTGATGAAACAGCGGAAGGCCTGCTGCGCGACGCAATGATTCGCGGTGCCTTCCAGCCGAGCCTGACCGGCATCAGTCAGCAGGCGCAGGCACAGTCCGGCATTGGGCCCATGGCGGCCGACAGAGTCGCCCAGGCGTATATGGACTACCTATCCATGGGTGCCAACAGAAATGTGGCGATGATCCCCATCTACGGCGTTATGAGCCGAAACTCCACGTACGATAACCTTTTCTCCAACGAATTCCTGATCCGGATGATCCGGGCGGTCATCGAGGACGAAAGCAAGGTGGGTGCCATCGTGGATGTAAAGTCGGGCGGTGGCTCGGTGGACTCGGCAGACGAGCTGGCAGACGCAATTGCCGAACTTCGCCAGGCTAAACCGGTCGTTGCCCAGGTAACTTTCGGTGCTTCAGCTGCGCTCTGGGCCTACTCGCAGTCGACCGAGATTCAAGTTTCGGGCGGACCCCTCGCCCGGGTGGGCTCCATCGGCACCATCTACATGCACGTCAACCAGGCTAAAGCGCTGGAGCAGGCCGGCCTGAACGTAAAGATTTTCCGTTCTGCAGGCAGCAAAGACAAAGCATCGCTCAACGATATCGAGCCGCTGACGCCTGAGCAGGAAGCCGCCATTCAGGCTGATCTCAATGCCGCCAACAAGCTTTTCAAATCGTACGTCCGCCGCGGCCGGGGGAATAAAATCGCCTCGGACGAAGTCTTCACCGGCAAGATGTACAACGCCCAGAACGCCATCCGTCTGGGTCTGGCCGACCGGGTCGGTACCATCGACAGTGCTTACAAACGAGTAATTCAACTTTCCAAATCCAAATGAGCAAACCAACTACCAGCGGAAGCGTACTGGCCAAGCTGTTTCCGGCATTTTTCGGTGTGTTTTCGGCGAACGCATCGACGGAAGAATTCAACAAAGCCGAAGCCGAAGCGGCTGCTCTCGAGAAGAAACTGGCTGCTACTGGAAACACTCAGACCACAGCCGAAACGACCGAGCCGCCGACCGCCGAAGCCCTCCAGGCGCAGGTAACCAAGCTCCAGGCTGACCTGGCCGCCGAGAAGAAAATCGGTGCCGAAGTGCCGGGCCTTAAAGACCAGGTCACCAAGCTGAAAGCCGACCTGGCCGCGGCCGAAAAAGACCGCGACACCTACAAAGCGCACTACGACAAGCAGAAGGGGAACGGAAAAGTGCTGCCGACTCAGGACGCCAGCACGGCCAACCAGGATCCGTCGATGACAGATTACAACGCGCATGCCCTCGAAGTATTCAAAAAGGCTCACTAAGCCGCTTTGAGGGGGTTAACTACAGGATTTTAGACAGACAGCCAACTTAATTTTTCACGAAAATGCCCGCAGAAAAGGCTTTTGATTTTACCAATTTGGCCACCGACCTTCAGCGCACCGTTGAAGAAATGGGCGGTGGCATGGTCATCGTCAACGCGATGATGGACGGAGTGGCCGCGCTCCGCAATGACTTCACGGTCCGCACGATCCGCGATCAGGGCGCGCTGCTTTCGGTGAAGTTCCTGGACGCCTGGAAAGCTGCCTCCGACTCGTTCGAGGGACGGAAGATTATGGAGGTGAAATCGCGCAAGGCGAGTTTCACCGAGGCCGATATCGACATCGAAATCAAGCTGTCGGATATCAAGGATTACTATAACAGCTACCTGGGATGGCTGCGGGCTCCTAACACAACCCTGAAACAAGCGACCGAAACGCCGTTCGAGCTGTTCATGATTCAGGAGGTGATCAAGAACCACTTCGCCTTCATTCGCACCAAAACAGCCTGGAAAGGGGTCTACAACACCACCAACATCGGGGCGGAAAACATCACGGACGGGTTCAACGTCAAAACAACGGCCGGCCGCGGCGTGGGTGGCGATATTTCGACCGGCCACGTGTTTACGGCTGCCACGACCATCGACGCCACCAACGCATACGCCCAGGTCAACGGCGTGGCTGATCTGGTGAAGTCGGCCCGGCCGGAGCTGCTGAACATGCCGATGAACTGCTACCTCTCGCAGAGTCTTTACGACTTCTATCGCCAGAACCGCCGGACGCTGTTCCCGCAGTGGGTAGGTCCTGCCGAGAAGCCCACGGAACTCGACGATTACTCCAACGTCACGCTCGTGGTCGATCCGGGTCTGGCCGGCAAGCAAACCATCGCCGTCACGCCGAAGGAAAACCTGCAGTTTATCGGGAACGAGGCTCCGGGCGAATACTCACTCAACATCGTGCGCCAGGTGAAGAGCTGGCAGATGTCCATCCGGGTGTCGCTGGGCTTTGATTACGCTTCGCCGGATCTGCTGTTTATCAACAACAAAATCTAGGTTCAATTCGCAGGCTCCCCCTCGCCCCAGGGGAGCCTGTAAAAACCACAACGGGCTTCTGGTTTACTCAGTTTTTCAACTCATTTTCTTACATCGCAATGAAGAGTTTGCTTCAAATCTTTGCCGCATTTTCCCTCATTCTCATGGGCGCTCTGGTGGCTAGTGCCACCAACAATCCGGTTGCCGGCATGGCGGCCATGTCGGCCGTCGCGGCTGGAATTACCTATTCCACCGATTTCGAGCTTTTCCCCAGCGTCCCGGGCCTGCACGCGCTGGCGCTGCTTGGGCTGAAGCGCCGGCACAACAAGCCCAGCATCGGCGGTAACAAGCGGATCTACCTGGTACTGACGGAAGACCTCTCGGCCGAATTCTTAAACTTTGATCTGGCACTTACGACGGGTAAATTCTCGGGAGCTATTCCACTGGTGACGGGCAAGAAGTTCGTGGAGATCGAGGCCTGGTACGATACCACGAAATGGGACGGCGAAATGAAACCGGGCGGTGGATTTACGCAGGGTCTGGAATTTGAAGCGCTGGGCTACGATGCCGATATCGTTCGCCTGCAGGCACTGCTCTACGAAACGCCGGTGAACGTGATCGTTCAGGGTAACGACGACAACCTGTACTACCTGGGCCAGAAGTACATTCCCCTCATGTTCGAGTGCGTGGGCACCTCGGGCGTGAAAGGCACCGACCGGAAAAAAGTCACGTTCCGGGCTAAGCAGGACGGTCTGACGGTGCCGGTGTTCCCGCTCGACGCGGATGTGACCTTCGCCATTACGCCGCTCGCGGCCTAAAAATTACCTCAAGCCCTGTCAGCCCAACGGTTGGCAGGGCCTCCCCAACTTAGTTTTTAATCAGTCTAACCTTATTTCATATCATACGATATGGCACTGACCAAATACAAAATCACCGACAAAGAAGCGGCCGCCAAGGAACACGTTTTCGTGAAAGGCAACACCAAGTTCATTACTGAGGAATCGCTGACCGACGCCGAAGCCGAAATCCTGCACAACAACGGCTGCCCGTTCATTGAGCCGGTTGCCGCAAAAGCCACCAGGGAGGCATCGGCTCCAAAAGCCGCTTAAGCGTGCCAAAAACCTCAGAAAGCGTATCAAAAAAGTCGATAAACGTTATTAATCATTCATAAAATGGATTTGATCAGATTAGAAGGCGACCTGCAGCTCGCCGAAATGCGATACAATGCCGATAAGTCCGATTCGAACAAGGAGCGGCTCGACGTCGCCAAAGCGGCCTACGAAAAAGCAGCTGGAGAACAGGAGTCGGCTACGAAGGCTCCGGAAACGCCGGCTACACCAGGCGGTACTACGACCGCAACTGGATCCGGTCGCGGCCAGGCTGGTCGTGGCAGAGCGGCGACGGCAGCTCCGGCAACTCCAGCGGCTCCGGCGAGTGACGAAGGTGCTGGTGCGGCAGAAGACGCTTCAAAAAAAAACACAGCAGTATCGTAACTGCGGGGGCCGGCCATCCGGTAACTGCTTCTGTCCAGGAAGTAAAAGAGCAGCTCATGCTGCAGGCGAATCGTCTGCACCGTGAAGCTGCTCTTTTGTCTAACAGCCTGCACACCTATCCGGATGAAGAGACCGAAGCGGTAAAGCCGGTGGTCGATCAGATACTGGCCAAACGGGAAGAATGGAAAGAAGTTCGCCGGCAGATTGACTACATCGACGAGTTCGGCAAGCTGCCCGAGCCGAAGCCCGAAAAGCCGACCACGGCCGCCACGGATCTGACGGAAGGCGAAATTAAGGCTGAGCTCCAGCTGACGATGGTGAAGATCTCCCAGAACAAAAAGAAGCTCCGCGATCGTCCGGATCACGCCAAGGCTCCAGAATGGGAAAGCGAAATTGCTCGCCTGGAGGCTATCAAACGCGAATACAACGAACAGTTAATCCGACTCAAGTATGCGTAAGTATAACAAGTACATCGAAAAGGTGCAGGAAGAGATGAGCGTCTTCCAGAAGCACATGCTGGATGGAACAGAGCTCACTCCTACCCAGCAGGCAACCTTTGAGAAGATGAACATCGCCCGGGGCTGGCTAAAAGATGGCTATGCCGATACGGACGTAATCCAGCTCCTGAAAAACGACCCGTCGACCAAGCTCCAGGACCGCCGCGCGCGCGAAGTGCTGGCCATGACTTACCAGGTGTTTGCCGAGCTGCGGCAGAGCCGTGACAAGCACGGCATCAAGATGCTCTACGCCGAAATGTTCCGCGAAGCCGCCCAGCAGGCGCTCGAGGCCGGGGATTATATGTCATTTTCGGCGCTTTTGGACAAGGCGGCCAAAATCGACGGCGCTTACGATAAGGAGGCCGAAGCCGACATCGAGCAGAAGAAAAAGCCCACGAAAGTGACCTTCAAGAAGGTCGTCAACGTCACCAACAACTACGGGGCCCAGAAAGAGGAGCCGCGGCAAATCGAGGATATCAGCCATGAGTCAGCAGAATAGCGAAGAGCTCGAAATTTCCTTAAATCCCAAACAGCACGACTTTCTTTCCCACATTTCGGAAATGCAGAGTGGAGTCGTAAAGGGCGTCGGCATGATCGGCGGGCGCGGATCCGGAAAGTCAGTGACGCTGTCGGATCTGACCATGATGATGGTCCAGGAGCTGCCGAAAGCCAAAATCCAGATGGCCTGCGGGGAAGTCTCCAAAGCCAAGCGCTCGCTGACGCCGCAGTTGAAGGCCGGCTGGGATCGCTGGGGTTACAGCGAGTACAACTGGAAAACCGGTGCCGGCGAATACGTGCTCTGGCGGGAACCGCCCGACACCTTCGACCGGCCTTACCAGGCACCGGATGACTGGGAAAACTGCATTTCCTTCCCCAATGGCTTGGTCTTCGAATACGTGGGTTACCGGCAAAATGCCGATGCCAACCGCGGTCCCAACTACGACGGGCTGGTAATCGACGAAGCCGCTTTCTTTAAGGAAGAATGGCTCAAAATTGCGGTGGCCACCGTCCGGGCAAATCCGCGAAAATTCGATAGTCCCTTCCATTGGCTATTTGCCTTTTTCTCGTCGCCTCCCTGGCGGCCCGAAGGTCAGTGGGTCTATAAATACCAGGAGCTGGCCAGGCAAGAGCCTAAAAAATACTACTTTATGGAAGTCTGGACCCGAGATAACCAGATGTTTCTGCCGCCGGATTATATCGACAACATGAAGAAGAGTCTCCAGAAAATCGTCTATGAGGTGGAAGTGGAAGGCCGCCGGATCACCAGGCTTCCCAAGAGTTTCTACCCCAGCTTTGACTGGGAGAAGCATTGCGACATTGACGATGTGTTTCCTTATTATAAGCCGGACGAGCCGGTGGAGATATCCGTCGACTTCAATGCCCACTTCACTTGCTGCTCTATTTGGCAGCCCGATTACCAGATGCTGAAGCAGGTAAAAGACTGTTTTGTGAAGGAGGCGGAAGAAGGGCTTACCATGGCAAAAAGCCTGGCTAAAAAAGTGGTGGCTGATCTGGCTGACCATGAGCACAAGGTGGCTTATGTAACCGGTGACCGCAACGGTAACAGCAAACATGCGGGTGCTTCTGAGACCATGTTTGAACAGTTCGCTGAAATACTGGAGGCCGCTGGGTGGGAGGTTATTCTGGATCCACTTGATTACAACCCAGACCACCAGGATAAGTATGTGCTGGTTAACGATGTGTACGAGGAAACCAAGGAGGACGAGTACACAGTACGGCATGACCCGGTCGAGTGTAAGGACACCATCGTGTCGATACAGAACAGCCCGATCACGCATGACTATAAGAAGGATAAGCGAAGTGAGAAGAGCGACAGCATAGACCAGGAGCGTGCCACTCACTTAAGTGATACAGTGGACTACTATATAATCTGGAAGAAGCAGCAGGGCTATTCGTCCGGTGGCAGCATACAGATCGACTTCATTTAACTTAAGCGAGCTCAAAAAAAGAGGGACCCGGCGAGAAATCGTCCGGGTCCCTGCTTTATTCAGCAGTTCGGAAAATACCCAATTCTTAATTAAGCATCCGCTAAAGGGCGGGCATCCCACAGGGAAACGCGAGGTTTTTATGAATTTGGCACCTCCATAAGTAGCTGATTAACAGTCTTCTAATAAGTTTTAAGCCAAACAAAAGAGTGCAACTTTTTCATTGCCCAAAATAAGGCCCTTTAAGTGAGTATTTATTGAGCTCCCTCTTCTTAAAGAACTTATCAAACATGATACATTTGCCAAGCCAGTATATAAATTCAAGAGTATATCTTTGCATTCTTAAACCCAGAAACTGTAATATTATTGGCCGTAACTTACCAATCTATGACTGTAAACGAGAAACTCTATGCTCGTCTCCGATTTAAGCTAGAACTACTTGAAAGGAACGCTCAAAGCTTTCAGGACTTGTTTACTAAGGTTATGACAGCCCATTGCTCCAGCTTTGAACCTGTCAAGCCTTATGGTAATATGGGTGATCGTAAGAACGATGGTTTTAACCCAGACACTGGAACTTACTATCAGGTATATGCACCTGAAGACCCCTCAACCAACAAGCTACAGGCGATTCAGAAGTTACATAAAGACTTTGAAGGCCTATTTAAAAATTGGAATCACATAACACCTATTAATACCTTCTACTTTGCTGTAAACGACAAGTTTGTGGGTATGGGACCATTTCTTCACGAAGAATTAAAAAAGATTGAGGGTAATTATCCCACCGTAAAATGCAAACCGTTCTATGCCCATCATTTAATGGAGGTATTTATGAGTTTACCAGAGGAGCATATCTACTCTTTAATTGGCAATATACCCGACCCAACTGAGATTGAGCCATTTGAGTCACACGTAATGAACGATGTTGTGCGTTATTTGCTAGGGAACTTTACTCAAACAAACACGACTCCGCCACCCAAAGACCCTGATTTTGATTTAAAGCTTAGATTCAATAAACTCAGCGAACACCCTGCTACTTGTCTTAAATTTGCTGGCTATCAATATGGCGATCTCCGAGACTTCTTTGCAACATCGGTTGACGTCAAAGAAAAGTTGAAAGAGATTTTTAACGGCCTTTATAAAAAAGCTCTATCAGATCTACCTGATACCGAAGATAGGAATGACTTAGTCTTCTACTACATTTTAAACAAGGCTCATCCTAAGGCTTCTGAGAGGAAAGACATATACAACGCTGTACTCGTCCTAATGAGTTATTATTTTTCAGCCTGTGATATTTTCGAAGATCCTCGTAAGCCAATTCAAGGCACTTTTGATTTCTTAAAAAGTTATGCTCCTTCCAACTAAACATATAAGAATAGCGGAGTCTATCCTTGGTCTGGGAGGAGTTGCACTGCATTATTTAAAGGAGAAGCCAAGAACAATTGACGATCTCTGGCAAGCTTTAAAGTTAGGGAAGGCTAAAGAATTGATGGGTGCCTACCATACTTTTGACAATCTAATCCTTGCACTTGATTTTTTGTTCATTACGGGTGCGATTTCAGTAGACAACCAAGGGAGAATTTACAATGAAGCTAATAAAACTGAGCGCTAACAAAGAAGGCTTCAAAACGGTCAACTTCAATCCTAAAGGGATTTCTTTGATCGTTGGCCAAAGGTTTAACGAAAATTCCCAAGACAAACAGTCGACTTATAACTCAGTAGGAAAATCTCTTATTATAACATTGATTCATTTTTGCTTAGGTTCAAAATCTATACAAGATTTTGAAGACAAGCTAAATGACTGGGAGTTCTCATTGGAGTTCATGATAGATGATGAAAGATTTGTCGCTAGGCGTGCATGTGCAGACCCTAAGACGATACTCCTTAATGATAATGCAATGAGCGTTGCAGAATATACTAGCTTGTTAATGAGCAAAACATTCCTAGTATCAGAAAAGGTCAAATTTTTATCGTTTAGAAGTCTAATTTCTAGGTTTATCCGTCCATATAAGGGAAGTTACAATAGTTACGATACATACATACCTCTTGAAACTCCTTATGCACAGCAACTTAACAACGGTTTCTTGCTAGGTTTAGACCCTCATTTAATTGACAAAAAATATAAACTTAAGCAAGAACTTGAAAATACTGAACAATTAAAAAGGAAAGTACCTAAAGACCCAATAATTAAGTCTTTCTTTGATAAAGACATCGAATCAGGTGCAATCCAGTCAGTAGAACTTAAGGATAAAATTGATCATTTAAGGGCCAACATAGAGCATTATAAAATAGCTAACGATTATTACCAAGTTTTAAAAGAAGCTGATAAACTGAAGTTTGATAAAAGGAGATTAGAACTAAAAGCCACTGCCTTAAGGAATGCAATGGCACAAATTGAAAAAAGCCTAGATTGGCAGCCTGATATCCCTAGTCAAGCAATTATCAGCATGTATGAAGAAGCTAAGGTGCATTTTAGCGATTTAATTAAAAAAAGCTTATCAGAAGTAGAGGAGTTTAATGTAAGCTTGATTGAGAACAGGCGTAAAAGGTTACAATCCGACCGTACTAACTTATATAAAGAACTTATAAGTATTGAATCTTCTATTGAGCGTCTTGGCGCTCAGATGGAAGAGAAACTTCAATATCTTGATGGGCGGGGAGCATTGGAAGATTATAATAAAATGATTACTCAACTCAAAGACTTCGAGTTTAAACTCCATAAGTTGGAATCATATAGAAAGCTACTTGAGGAATACAAAATTAAAATAGAAGAAATAAAACAAGAATTAAGCCGCCAAAACATTGAAGCTCTTAAATTTCTCCATACTCATGAAGAGGAAATGAAATTAAATCTAATAATATTTAGAAACGTTGTTCATGAACTATATGGAGAATTTAAAAAATCAGGAATAGAAATTAGCGTTGACGATGGTCAAAGCCAAAACAGGTTTGTCATAAAAGCAAAAATTGATGATGACAGTGGAGATGGTGTTGGCTCAGTTAAAATATTCAGTTTTGACTGGACTTTACTTAGAGCCAAACACAATCACAAAGTGAAATTTTTGTTTCATGATAGTAGGTTATTATCTGAAATAGATTCTCGGCAAGTGTCCACCCTTTTTGAGCTCGTACATAAAGCGACTAATGACAATGACCTTCAATATATTATATCAAGTAACCAGTATATCCTAGACTCATTAAAAAATGAAATGGACCCTATTATTTTTAACAAAGTTATTGATGAAAGTATAGTTCTCAGGCTTACTGATGAATCTGACAATTCTCGATTGCTAGGCATGAAGATTGACTTAAACTATGAGAACGCAAAACAAATGGCTGTCCCGCAAGAACAGGAATAAATTTTATTGCAATAGCTATTCATAAAAGAAGCCCGGTCTACCAACCGGGCTTTCTTATTTACCACTGCACCTCTTTAGCCACCCTCCTTTCATCCGCTCTGCCATAATGCCGCACGTGCCTGGTCGACTTGTGGCCCAGCATGGTGGCCACCGTCTCTTCCGAGATCCCGAGTTCGTTAAGCATCAAGTCTGTGAAAGTCTTCCGGGCGATTTTCACCGTTAGATTGATCTTGATCTCGGCAATAAACTGCACCTGCTTCAGGTAATCATTGTAGCGAACGTTGCTGATCTTGGGCAGTTGCTCCACTCCGCCGTATTTCTGGATAATGGCCAGCGCTTTCGGGTGCAGTGGGACGACTTGAACGCTTTCTTCCGGAAAAAACTGGCTGTCGGCGTACTTGCCGCGGGGCTTAAAGAGCCACATCCGTCCGTCGATGCCTTCGCCTACTTCGCTGGCCTGGAGCGTCTGGCTGTCTTCGTAGTGCAGGCCGGTATAGCAGCTGAAGAGAAACAGATCCACTACTCGCTGCAGCGGACCCCGCCAGGTTGTTGTCTCCAGCGTCTGGATCTGCTTGCGGGTTAGGTGATCCGTGTTTTTCTTCTCCCGTTTCTTCAGCTTGAAAGACGCCAGCGGATCCACTTTGATGATTTCCTTCCGGGCGGCCGCTTCGGTAACGTTCTTCAGCACCTGGGTGTGCCGGATAATATAGTTGTGATCTTTGCCTGCCTCTTTCATGGAGTCGACAAATTCATCGATGTGGCCCAGCGTAATCCGATTAGCTTTTAACTTTTCGTAACCGGTCTCTTTCAAAAACGTCCGGATGTTTTCAATGCGCGTTTTGTAGGTGCGCAGCGTGCCGGCATTGTTGTAAACCTTCTGGCAATGCTGGTCGAAATTGTCAACCAGGTCGGCAAAACTATAGGTCTTTACCTTTTTGCCGGTGTAGAGATCGGCCAACTCCTGGGCGCTCAGTTCAGGTTCTGCCAGAAACAGCCTGGTGATATCCGAGCGCAGCTGGTCGAGCATCATGTTGATGTCATTGGCCTGCAGAGAACGGCCGACCACGCGCTGTTTTTTGGAGTCCCATTCTTTGGGAAACACTTTATGGAACGTACTGAAATCATTGGCGTGGATACCATCAACCTTAATTCTGCAGTAGATGGTGGCGATTGCGGCCCGATCTTTTTTGTTTAGGCGCAGTTTGAAAAGAACCCGCATTTTTTGCGTGTTAGCATCGATTTAACGTGTTACGGTTTGAAAAATCCGCAAACGTATTAACAACCATTCATGTATAATAGGTAAGTATTTTTGCGGTGTACCCCATTTATTTAACGGTGTACCCCAAAAAATACCTAAACATATGTTGTTGCTTAAGAAGACAATAAGGGGGCAGAAACGACAAAAACCCGCTTTAAAGGCGGGTTTTGTCTGGCTTAAAATTGATTCTGGTGCACTCGTAGGGATTCGAACCCCAAACCTCCTGATCCGTAGTCAGGTGCTCTATCCAATTGAGCTACGAATGCATTAACACCTGGTGTCTGTTTCTTTGTCTCTTACCTCCGTGTTGGGATTGCAAAGGTAGGAAGTCATTTTAAAAATCCAAAGCCCTGATCCTGAAAAAATGTGCTTTCCTGCCGCCCCAAGCGGGAATCCACTGAAAAACAGGCAGAAAAATTTTTGTTTTTTTTCTCATAAACCCCGAAACGCCGGCTTCCGCTTCGTCAGAAAGGCCATGATTCCTTCGGCCGCATCGGCCGACCGGCCCAGGCTGTCCTGATGAACGGCCTCCTGCTCCAGCTGGTCCTCCAGATTCGAGTACAGCGACTGGTTGAGCACCTGCTTCATGGCCCCGATGGCGGCCGTCGGGGCGGCGGCGTAATAGGCTACCACTTCGCGGACAGCCTCGTCCAGCGCGGCGGCGGGTACCGAACGGCTGACCAGACCCAGTTGCGCCGCCTCCGGCCCGTACACCCGGCGACCGGTGCTGCACAGCTCGAAGGCCTTCAGCGGCCCCACCAACCGCGGCAGAAAAAACGTCGAACCCGCATCCGGCATCAGGCCGATGTTCACAAAAATCTGGCTCAGATACGCTTCATCGGCCGCAATCAGCACGTCGCAGGCCAGCGCCAGCGAACAGCCCGCTCCCGCCGCCACGCCGTTCAGACGACCAATGACGGGTTTCGGCAGCTTCCGAATGGCCAGAATCATCGGATGGTAGCCGCTCCGCAGCGAATCGCCCAGCGCCAGCCCACCCGCTCCGGTGGCCACACCCTCTTTCAGGTCGGCTCCCGAACAGAAGGCTTTGTCGCCAGCGCCGGTCAGCACGACTACCCGCACCGCTGCATCGGCCCCGGCGGCCTCGACGGCGGCGGTGATTTCCCGGATCAGCTGCGGACTGAGGGCATTGTAAACCTGGGGACGGTTGAGCGTGATGCGGCAAACGCCGTCGGCAACGTCGTAGAGAAGGGTTTCGAACATGGTTTCAGGATGGATGAATGAAAGGTTTCAATAACCGAAAAAAGCGGGACGTTGGCAACTTCGGGTCCGGGTGGAGCGGGTTGTTTTTGTCCTGGTTAGGCCGGACTCCGGGCTAAAGCCCGAGGGTACAGGCCAGCCCTACGGCCAGTCCCAGGCCGTAGCCCGCCCAGACCTGCGCGGGCGTGTGGGCGTTCAGGTACAGCCGCGCCGTACCGACCATGCCCGTCAGCGCCACCAGCACCAGCAGCGGAAAAAACAGCCGGTCTTCGCCCTGCTGAATCGTGATGCCGAGCAACGCGCCGATCATCCCGCTCATGCTGACGCTGTGGGCGCTGATTTTCCAGAAAATGCTGATGAGCCCTACCAGCGTCACCGAAACGGTCACACTGGCGAGAATGATGCCGATTCCCGGCGCAATCGTGGCCAGTTGCTCCAGTCGGAACGTGAACAACAGCGTCAGCGTGGTGTAAAGAACGGCCGTCAGAAAGTACGGCACGCGGCGGTCGGTGAGTTCTTCCATGTGCAGACTGCGCACATAACCCGCCCGGTGGAGCAGCGTAATCAGCAGCGCGGGCAGCAGAAACGTCCCGAGCGCAATCAGCACCAGCAGATTCAGCCGGACACGCAGACTAAAAGTGTCGGCACCCACCGCACCCGGTACGCCGATCAGGAGCAACCCGAACAGCAGGGTCGGAATCAGCAGCGGGTGAAACACAACGGAAAGAAAGCGGGCAAGCGGGGTGTTCACAGAAAAAGTCGTAAGTCGGTGAGTCGTAAGTCAGTCAGTCGTAAGCGGTAAGTCGCTCCGCCAGTTTCAAATTGAGGCGGAGCGACTTACCGCTTACGACTGACTTACGACTTTTATTACAATTGCTTCCGCAGCCGGGCTACGGGGATATTGAGTTGTTCGCGGTATTTGGCCACCGTGCGGCGGGCGATGTTGTAGCCCCGTTCGTTAAGCATTTTTTCCAGCTTATCGTCCGAAAGCGGGTTGCTCTTCGGCTCGTTGTCGATAAATTCCTTCAGAATGTTCTTCACTTCACGACTGCTGACGTCTTCGCCCGAATCGGTCGAAATGCCCTCGGAGAAGAAGTATTTCAGCGGATAAATGCCGAACTCGGTCTGCACGGACTTGCTGTTGGCGACCCGCGAAACGGTCGAAACGTCCATGTCGATCAGTTGGGCGATGTCTTTCAGAATCATCGGCCGCAGCTTCGTTTCGTCGCCCGTCAGGAAGAAATCGTACTGGAATTTGACGATGGCGTTCATCGTCTTCAGCAGTGTGGCCTGCCGCTGTTTGATGGCGTCGATGAACCACTTGGCCGCGTCGAGTTTCTGCTTCACGAACGAGACGGTTTCTTTCAGCGCCTTGTTGTTCTTGTCGCTTTTCTCGTAGGTGTCCATCATTTCGGCAAACGACCGGCTGATGCGCAGTTCGGGCGCGTTGCGCGAGTTGAGCGTCAGTTCGAGTTTGCCGTTGTTGTTGGTCAGGATAAAATCCGGAATCAGGTACTGCGCCCCGCCCACATCCCCTTCCACCGAACCCGGCTTGGGATTCAGCTTCGTAATCAGCTGAATGATCTTTTTCAGCCGGTCTTCGCTGATGTTCAGGCGCTTCTGAATCTTATCGAAGTGTTTTTTCGAAAATTCCTCAAAGAAATCGTTGATGATCCGGATGGCCATCCGCACGTTTCCGTCGGAGGTATCCTTGCGCTGCAGTTGTAGGACGAGGCATTCCTGCAGAGTTCGGGCGGCGATGCCCGGCGGGTCGAAGCTCTGGATTTTCTGGAGCACCACCTCCAGTTCCTCGACGTCGGTGAAGATGTTATGCGAAAACGCCAGGTCGTTCACAATCGCCTGCATCGAGCGGCGGATGTAGCCGTCACTTTCAATACTGCCGATAAGCTGTTCGCCGATGAGGCGCTGCTGTTCGTCCAGGTTGAGGTAGCCCAGCTGCTGCATCAGGGCGTCGAGCAGCGACGAGGCCGTCGCCAGCGGCATTTCGCGCTCTTCTTCGGCATAATTGCCGTCGCCCTGCATTTTGTACCCCCCGTATTCTTCGTCGTTCAGGTAACTGCCCAGGTCTACATCGTCGCTGCGGTCCTTGTAGTCGTCGCCATACTCATCGGCAAAGGGATCATCTTCAGACTGGTCATTGTCAAACTCGTCCATCCCCTCTTCCAGCGCCGGATTGATTTCCAGTTCTTCTTCAATTCGCGTGTCCAGTTCGGCCGTCGGAATCTGCAGCAGTTTGATAAACTGGATTTGCTGCGGGGACAGCTTTTGCTGCAACGACTGGCTAAGACTTAATTTCTGCATGGGTTAGTGTGTAAGCAATTTACGCTGAGTCTACGGCCTGAAACCGATCCGACTCCCGTTCCGCGCGTGAACCGGAAGCGCCCGTTTTCACAAATACCAGACCAATATTACAAATTTTTGTTCAGACTCCCGACCACCGGGTATAGCAATAATCATGCAATGGTTTGATGTACAAAAACTTAACCGATAATATCTGAGCCAAAGGAATTTTGACCCAGCGGGCAATCTGTGGCGGGGCCTCTGTCAGTTTCTGAACGAAATCAGTACCTTTACGGCTCTTTTCCGCGCGCAGGCGCAGCCTGCTCAATACCGGTTTTAAATCCATTTATCGTCTATGGTTCCTGGTTCAGGTTTGGAAAAGACGTTCGCCGGAACGGGACCAACCGCCGGCCGGAGCCGCTAAGCCATTCATTCTAAAGATTATATGAGTTATCAGCCCATCAAGCACGTATTGACCGCCGCCGAAATCAGCCAGACCGTGACGGTGCGGGGTTGGGTGCGGACCAAGCGCGAAAGTAAAAACGCCATTTTCATTGCCCTCAACGACGGCTCTACCATCCACACCATCCAGGCCGTCGCCCAGCCCGGCCAGTTTGCCGAAGACCTGCTGAAACTGGTCACGACCGGCTCGTGCGTCGCCGCCACGGGCACGCTCGTCGAATCGCAGGGCGCGGGCCAGAAAGTCGAAATCCAGCTTTCGGACCTGCACGTCTACGGCACGGCGGACCCCGACAAGTACCCGCTGCAGCCCAAAAAGCACTCGCTCGAATTCCTGCGCGAAATCGCCCACCTGCGGCCGCGGACCAACACGTTCAGCGCCGTGCTGCGCATCCGCCACGCACTGGCCTACGCCGTGCATAAGTACTTCAACGACAACGGCTTTTATTACCTGCACACCCCCATCATCACGGCTTCCGACGCCGAAGGAGCCGGGGAAATGTTCCGCGTGACAACGCTGGACATGACCAACCCGCCGCGCAACGAAGAAGGAGCCATTGACTACAAACAGGACTTCTTCGGCCGCGAAACCAACCTGACCGTCTCGGGCCAGCTCGAAGGCGAGCTCGGCGCCCTGGCCCTCGGAAAAATCTACACCTTCGGCCCCACCTTCCGCGCCGAAAACTCCAACACGACCCGCCACCTCGCCGAGTTCTGGATGATTGAGCCCGAAATGGCCTTCTACGAACTGGAAGATAACATGAATCTGGCCGAAGATTTCGTCAAAAACGTCATCGGCTACGCCCTCGAACACTGCGCCGACGACCTGGCGTTTCTCGAAAACCGGCTGAAAGAAGAAGAAAAAACGAAAAAAAAGGAAGAACAGAGCGAACTGTCGCTGCTCGAAAAGCTGCGCTTCGTGGTCGATAATAACTTCGAACGGCTCACGTACACCGAGGCTATCGACATCCTGCTGCAATCGAAGCCGCACAAAAAAGGCCAGTTTCAGTACGATGTCAAATGGGGTATCGACCTGCAATCGGAGCACGAACGGTATCTGGTGGAGAAGCATTTCAAAAAACCCGTCATCCTGACCAACTACCCCCGCGAAATCAAGGCGTTCTACATGAAGCTGGACGAGGACGGGAAAACGGTGCGGGCCATGGACGTGCTGTTTCCCGGCATTGGCGAGATCATCGGCGGCTCGCAGCGGGAGGACGATTACGAAAAACTGCTGATGCGCGTCAAGGAAGTAGGCATCGAGCCGGAAAGCCTCTGGTGGTACCTCGAAACCCGGCAGTTCGGGACGGCCCCGCACGCGGGCTTCGGACTTGGCTTCGAGCGGCTGGTGCTCTTTGTGACCGGCATGGGCAATATCCGCGACGTTATCCCGTTCCCCCGGACACCCAAATCGGCTGATTTCTAAACAGAACGCGCTCAGGCACTTGTCTGGCAAAGCGAAAAATTGTCTCCGTAAAGCACCGTTTCTGCATTAGCTAACTTTTCAAAAAAGTTGGACGTATATTGGTCGGGTTTTAGTAAATTCGAGAACACCATTTAGCCCAAAGCCCCTGCATGCAGGGGCTTTGGCATATCTACCGATGTTTTTGATCAATGAACTCATTCAGTACCCGGCCCTTATTGCGTACCTGAAAGGGTACAGCAATTACTCCTGGATACACTTCAGCGACGGGCGCAAAGTGCTGACGGCCAAACCGTTGTGCTACTTTGAAAAACGGTTGTCCGGCTTCTTCCGGTCGCACAAGACCGTGCTCGTAAACCCGTACTACGTGGAGAGTGTGGAGGCCCCGCAGCGGGCCAAGATGGCCGGCAGTCTGCAGTTGCGGGGTGGAGCGGTGCTGCCCGTTGGCCGCCGCCGCTGGCAGGCACTGGAAGAGCTGCTGCCCAACCTGGTCCGTCCGGAATCCCGCCTGGCGGTCCGTCCGGCAAAACCGGCGGCAACCGCTACCGGGCAGCGGGTTTTGTTCTTCACCCGCAACGAAATCCGCGGGCTGCTGATCCGGCAGCTGATGGCGGAAAAATGGCCCAGTTGTACAGTTGATATCGTGATGACGGATTCGGCCCTTGAAAAATACATGACCCGGTCCCGAAACCGGCCGTCGCTGATTCTGCTGGAAGAAGATGATGTGAGCGGAAACGGCCCGATCGGCAAATTCAAGATGCACCCCTCGTTCGGAGCCGTGCCCATCCTGCTGCTGGTGCCTTCGGGAAGCCCGTCGCTGGTTACGCGGGCGTATCAGTTCGGCGTCAGTTCGGTCGTCGCCCTGTCGGCGGACCCGCTTCATTTTATGCGTATGATCGAGAAAGTCTTCCGGTTCTGGCTGGGTTTTGCGGCGACATTGCCGACTCCCCCATCGGTCCGGAGCACCTATTCCGGTTTTCGGGTGGCCTGATTCGGGCCACCCGCCCTTTTCGGGCTTTTAAAGAAACTGGGTAAACCGCTGGTCAGGCAGCGAAACGACGTCCATCCAGTACTCCCGCAGGGCCTGAAAATATTCCCGCCAGGCGTCGTAACTCATAGGCTTCACCACGTAGGAGTTCACTCCCTGCTCGTACGAATCCGAAATGTCTTCCTCGGCGGACGAACTGCTGAAAACCACAACCGGCACCTGGCTTACCGGCGCGGGTTGGTCCTTGATGGCCCGCAGCAGCGCAAGCCCCTTCTCCCGCGTGGGAAAATAAAGATCCAGCAGCACCAGCAGCGGCATTTCCTGCGGATTGATCGCACAGCGTTCCAGATACTCCAGGGCTGTTTCCTCGGTCGTGACCAGTACCGGATCGGCGGCGCTGAAGCTTTCCTGAATGGCTTTCAGGATGAAAAAGGAGTGGTCAGGATTATCTTCTACAATGAGTAAACGAATGCGTTTTTCCTGGCGGCGGGTGCTTCCTCTGCTTATCTGAGACATGATGTGGACTCGGTTATCAAACAAAGGTAAAGCTACCCCCCGCCAGAAAGTTTAATTACGCCGCCCGGCAATTAGGCAACGGTCCGCCGGTTTCGTCCGTCACGCCACTTCGCTTTGCGGGACGAACTCCCACCAGCCGGGCCCTTCCGGACGCAGGCTGCCTACGGGCTCGCCCAGCGCCAGGCGCTGCACCACATCGCCCAGGGGCGTCCGGACCGGCGTTCCCGAACGAACGTCGAAAGCCCCCGGCTCATAGTAGCCCTCGCAGCGCGTTACCAGACAATGCCAGTCGTAGGAACCCAGCAGGGCCCAGACGGTCATCGCCCGAACGTCGGCACCCATCGTGCGGGCCTCGTGCACCTGCTCCCAGACTTCCATCAGCCAGCGAATCTGCTCGTCGACGGTGCAGCCCAGGTGCGCCTCCGTAATGGCCAGCGGCAGATGGTAGCGCTCCCAGGCCTGCAGCAGCAGGCCTCCCACGCCTATCCGCTGGTCGGGAGCGGCGCGGACCACTTCTGTATCCACGTACCGATGCCGCCCGTTGCCGCCGTGCATGTGCTCGGGGTAATTTCGGATGTTGGGGTCCAGAAACCGTTCGCTGGTCAGGTAATGATTGACGCCGATCACGGAAGGCGGACAGGCGTTTTCGATAAAATAACAGAGTTCGCTTTCGGTAATTCCGCAGCTGCGCAGATAGTCCCACATTGCATGGCCGGGCGTGATGCGGCCGCAAAGCAGGTCCCAGGTGAGCCAGCGGCGCTCGTTCTCCCAGTCGGCCTGATAGGTCAGCGGAGCCGCCGCATGCGTGTAGCCCAGATCGTCGGTCTGAATCAGCCGGGCCGCCGGCTGTACCTTCCGGATTTCCTGCATCGCCTTGATCGTCGCCCGGCACTCGCGCAGCAGAATCTGCGCAAACGACTGGTCCGAACGGGTGTGCGGATACCAGTGTCCATACAGCCCGGCGAAACGGGCCGTTGTCAGCGGTTCGTTGACGGGCGTGTAATCTTCCACCCACGGGTAGCGCTCGGCTACATGGCGGGCAAACCGCGCCAGCCCCTCCTCAAACGCCGGTGTATCAAACGAGGCGTAGCCGGGGCCGCTGCCGTGGTGCACCAGTCCCAGAATAGGCCGGATTCCCTGCTGCTTCAGCAGCGTAAGCCGTTCGTCGGACCATCGCCAGTCGAGGTCATCCGGATGATGGGGTGCCGTGCGCTCCCACACCATCGGGTAACGCAGCGTTTTGAGCCCCAGATCGGCCAAATGCATCAGATCGACCGGCCGGTGATGATGTCCGTTGCGCAGGAGCTGGTCATGATAAACGTCCTGTACGCGATTGACTGTACATTCAATACCGCCCCAGACTTCGGGCTTCGGGTGTGGTAGATGTTTTGCTAAATCAGACGAAACAATCGGTTGATGCATGGGTGGAGGATAGCCCGACAGCCGGAAATCCGGAAGTGCCACGCTTGTTGATTTGTCTAAAGGAACATGACCTTGGTGACAAAGTTGACACAAAGGACCGTGAACTGAGTGAACGGTCCTATCCGGCAGCCGACTTGGCTACTCGCCCAAACGGAGTTCGTCGCCGGTCCGGGCGGTGCTCCAGACGGGGTCGGCGGACCGAAAATGGCCGGTTTCTGTTTCGACAACCCACAATTTTTCTTTTTCGTCGTAAAACACGGCCGTAATCCGGAGCCTGAACGTCCGGCCCGGTCCCGGAGCGGCCTCTTCCGTTGTCCATTGCCCGTGCTGCATCCGGACCACCCGGTCGGCCAGGTGCCGCACGTCGTCTTCGTTATGGCTGACCAGCAGCGTGGTGGTACCCATCTGCCGATGCAGGCGCAGCAGTTCGCCGCGCAGAAAACGGGCGGATTCGGGGTCGAGGGCCGAAAACGGTTCGTCGAGCAGCAGCAGGACCGGCCGCCGCACCAGGGCCCGGGCCAGCGCCACCCGCTGCCGCTGCCCTCCCGAAAGGGTCGAGGGCCTTCGGTCGGCAAACGGCTGAAGCCCGGTCAGTTCCAGCAGTTCATCGACCACCGCCCGGTCGCCGGACGGCGCGGCATAGGCCAGATTGCCCCGGACGGTCATGTTCGGAAACAGCGCCGTATCCTGAAACACAAACCCGACCGAACGCTGCTGGGGCGGGAGAAAGCGGCGGCGGGCCGTGTCCAGCCAGATCACCTCGCCTGCCTCCACCCGGCCTTCGGGCGGTGTTTCCAGACCCGCCAGCACGCGCAGCAGCGTACTTTTCCCCGCTCCGGATGGCCCGACGAGGGCGGTCAGGCTGCCCGGCGGCAGGTCCAGACTCCCGTGCAGGTCTCCCGGACCTTCCGCAAACAGACGGGGCATCCGCAGCGAGAGTCGAATCATAGAGTCAGGCGTTTGTTAAAGCGGTAAACGAGCACCAGAATGGCGAGCGAAATGACCAGCAGCAGGGCGGCGTAACCATGCGCCGCGTCGTAGTTGAGCAGTTCCACTTCGTCGTAAATGGCGATGGACGCCACGCGGGTCTGGCCGGGCAGATTCCCGCCAATCATCAGCACCAGCCCAAATTCGCCGATGGTGTGGGCAAAGGATAACACCACCCCGGTCAGCAGGGCCGGTTTGCAGTTGGGCAGCAGCACCCGCAGCAGCGTTTTCAGGGGCGAATGACCGAGCGTGTACGAAGCCTCGCGCCACGAAACGGGCAGCGCCTCCAGCCCCGCCTGCACCGGATGCACCATAAACGGCAGGCTGTACAGCACCGACGCCACCACCAGCCCTTCAAACGAAAAGACCAGTTTCAGGTTCAGGTGTTCGAGCAGCCAGCCCCCCAGCCCGCTCGCCGGACTGAACGCCAGCAGCAGGTAAAACCCGATGACCGAGGGCGGCAGCACCAGCGGCAGACTAATCACGGCCTCGACCAGCGGCTTCAGCCGAAACCGGCTCAGGGCCAGCCAACCCGCCAGCGGCACGCCCAGCAGCAGCAGCACAACCGTGGTGACGGTCGCCAGCTGGAAAGTCAGGAAGATGGGTTGCCAGTCGAGCATTTTAGTGGGTTAGTGGACAGTGGTTAGTGGGTGACGCGAGTAGCGGTCGAAGCCTTCCGCCATGGTGTTTGGGATAGACACCGACGCCCGGCAAATCTGGTCTTTCAAGCTAAAATTGCTATCCACTACCCCCTATTTTATACCCATATTCCTCAAAAATCCGCCGCGCGGTCCGGCTTTTCAGAAACGCGACAAACCGGCGGGCCTCGGCCATTCGCTCCGTTCGTTTCAAAACGACCACGCCCTGCGCCATGGGCGTGTACAGGCGGCCGGGCACTTCAACCCAGCGGCCTTTGCCGCGCATTTTCGGGTCCAGCACAACCGACTTGGCGGTGAAACCAACCTCCGCCGCTCCCGACAGGACGTACTGGTTCACCTGCGCGATGCTCTCGCCGAAGACCAGTTTCGGCTGCACGTTATCGTACAGCTTCAGCTTTTGCAGAGCCGCCTCGGCCGCCTCGCCGTACGGAGCCGTTTTGGGGCTGGCCAGGGCAATGTGGCGAACGTCCGGGGCCGTTAGTTCCTTCAGACTTGCGGAAAGGGGCCCGCCTCCCGCCCGCCAGACCACCAGCGTGCCGTAGGCGTAAACGACCGGCGCCTCGGTCGTCAGTCCTTTTTCGTGCAGTATTTTAGGAAAATCCATGTCCGCCGACAGAAACACGTCAAAGGGCGCGCCCTGCTGAATCTGCGTCGTCAGGCGACCGGAGGAATTGATGATCGGTTCCACGGCAATCCCGCTCTCCTTCCGAAACGCCGCCTGGAGCTTTTCCATCACAAATTGGGCGTTGGCGGCCACGGCGATCCGGAGTCGCGGGGCCTGCGACTGACCGAAGGCTGAGCCGGTCAGCAGCAGCCAGAGCAGGAAAGCATGCCTCATGGCTGCGGCATTTTGGCGTTCCGGACTTCCAGAACGGTTACCTGCCGCACCCAGCGGGCCTGCTTCTTCTCTCCCGGCACGACGAGCCGGTACGGACCGACGCTTTTGGGCAGGGGTTCGCCGTCGGCCTTATCCACCAGCAAAACGGGCCGGTCGGCAAACTCGGGGTCCAGTTCGGGCAGGGCGAACACGGCCTCGTAGCCGTCCGCGGCCTTCACCAGCAGGTATTTCGTCAGGTTTTTTCCACGCAGCTGAGCGCCCTGGGCTACTCCCGCCCGTTTCAGCAGGTCGGTCAGCGGGATGCCGGAGTAGCGGCGCTTTTTGCCGTCGTGGTCGGTGGCTTTTACTTCGGTATGCGGCATGGCGTCCAGTTCAGCGGTCGTGAGCGTGAGCGGCGAAGCGACTTCGCCGGAAAGAGTAATCTGGGCTTTTGCCGGCAATGAACACAGGAGGGCTGCCACCAGAGCCGCCAGCAGGACGCGCCCCGGACGAAAGGATTTGCCCGCAGCCTGTTCGTCTGCCCGCCGAACCGACGGGTAAAGAGAAATCGTCATGAGTACCGGGTTTATTTCGAAACCAAAATAACCGCTTTTCCCACAACTTTCCGCGTCATGATGTCCGCCAGCGCCTGCGGGGCCTCCGCCAGCGGGTAGGTTTTGTAAATGTGCGGACGGAGTTTGTCTTCCACAAAATAGCGGGTCAGGTCGAGATTGTTCTGATACGCTTTGGCCGGTTCGCGCTGGACAAAAGCGCCCCAGAACACGCCCACAACGGCGCAGCCCTTCAGCAGGGCCAGATTCGTCGGGATTCGAGGAATATCTCCCGCTGCGAAGCCGACGACCAGATAGCGGCCTTTCCAGCCGATCGAGCGCAGGGCCGGTTCGGTGAAGGCGTCGCCAACGGGGTCGTACACCACATCCACGCCTTTGTCGCCGGTAATTTCCCGGATGCGGGTCCGCAGGTCGTCGGTGCTGTAGTTGATCAGGTGGTCCGCGCCTTTTTCGCGGCAGACGGCCAGTTTCTCGTCCGACGAGGCGGCGGCAATGACCGTAGCGCCGAGCAGTTTGCCCAGTTCGACGGCGGCCAGCCCGACGCCGCCGCCCGCGCCGAGCACCAGCAGCGTTTCGTCGGCTTTCAGCTCCGCCCGGTCTTTCAGCGCGTGGTACGAGGTAGCGTGATTGTAGAGAAAAGCGGCTCCGTGGACGAAGTCCATTTCGGCCGGAATCGGAACGCAGCGCAGGGCATCGACCACCGCCTGTTCGGCCATGCCACCCCAGCCGGAAAGGGCAAAGACGCGGTCGCCGGGCCGGACATTCCGGACGCCCTCGCCCACTTCTTCCACCACGCCCGTCAGTTCACCGCCGGGCGAAAACGGCAGCGGCGGCTTGAACTGGTACTTGTTCTGAATCATCAGCGTGTCCGGAAAGTTGGCCCCACAGGCCCTGACGGCAATCCGAACCTGTCCGGGGCCGGGCGTCGGTGCAGGAATTTCCTCAAGTGTAAGCTGATCAGGCAGGCCGTGGGTTTTGCAGAGAAGGGCGAGCATGGGAGTGATTGAATTTTGAATGATTGAATTTTGAATGACTGAATGAGTGATAGGCAACTCACGCAGCCAACAGGCTTCGCTAAGGTAACAGGTTTACCGCTAACGAAAACAAAGCCCAATCAACCGCAGCCGCAGACCACCTATCATCCAGTCAGTCATTCAGTCATTCACGCACGCAGTCATTCAAAATTCAATCATTCAAAATTCAACCCTTCAATACGTCACTGGTTCGGTTACCGTTTTGCGCTCCATGATGAAACTCAGCAGGTCCTGGTTCAGGCGGTCGCGTTCGGTGAAGAAGAGGCCGTGGGGAGCCCCGCTGTAGGTGAGCAACTGAGAATGCGGCATCAGGCGGTGAGTCAACTGCCCGGACGATTCAAACGGAACGGTCTTGTCGGAATCGCCGTGAATGATCAGCGTCGGCACTTTGATACGCTGGAGGTCCTGCCGGAAATCGGTTTCCGAAAACGAACGAACACAATCGACCGTCGCTTTGGGCGAAGCCAGATAGGCCCGCATGAAGTCGCCGTCGAGGTGCGCCTGGCTAACCGGGTGGCTGATGAGGTTGACTCCGTAAAACTGCTTGCCGAAGGTTTGCAGAAAATCGGCCCGGTCTTTCTGGATCTGTTCGACCATGTCGTCAAACGTCGAGCGGTCTACGCCGTCGGGGTTGCTGTCGTCCTGCAGCAGATACGGGGTTACCGAACTGACAAAAACAACTTTGGACACCCGTTCGCCGCCGTAACGACCCATGTACCGGGCCACTTCGCCGCCGCCCATCGAGAAACCCACCAGCGTAACATCGCGCAGATCGAGTTCCGTCAGCAGTCCGTGCAGGTCCTGCGCCAGCGTGTCGTAGTCGTAACTTGCCCAGGGCTTTGACGATTTACCGAAACCGCGCCGGTCGTAGGCAATGCAGCGCAGGCCATGTTTGGGCAGTTCGGTCATTTGATACTCCCACATTTCGTGGCTCAGCGGCCATCCGTGAATCAGTACTACCGGCTGACCTGTGCCCCAGTCCTGGTAGTGCAGGCTGACATCCGGTGAGACTTGTACGTAGCTCATGAAGATAATCTTGTTTAGTGTGAATACAGTCAATTATCTTCTTTGTAACCGTTGGCTTACTGATGGGTTTAGACTTCGAACAAGTTTTTATTGAAATTTTAGCCTTTATACGTTCCCGCTCGGGACGCGTCTGCGCTTACCTTCTGGAAAGATTCGGGCCGCCTGCTGCGCCGTCTTATTCCCAAAAAGAAATGCCATATCTCCAAGATATGGCATTTCTTTTTGGGGAAATTATTAAGCCTCCGCCCGCAGGACTTCCAGCGGCGGCCGCACCAGAACATCGCGGCTGTTGAAGAGGCCAATCACGACCGTCAGCGTTGTCACCACCAGCACCACCAGCGCCAGCGGACCGTAGGTCGGGTTGAACGGGCTTTCGAAGACGTAATGCGCCAGTGCCCAGCTTCCGGCCAGCGACAGACCGATGCCCGTCAGCGCGGCCAGCAGGCCCAGCAGCAGGTATTCGATCGCCGTGATGAGCAGAATCTGCCGCCGGCTCGCGCCGATGGTCCGCAGCAGCACGCTTTCCTGCACCCGCTGGTATTTGCTGATGACTACCGAACTGCCCAGCACCAGCAGGCCCGTAATAATGCTAAAAAGGGCCATAAACCGGATCACGAACGAGATTTTGTCCAGTATCTCGTCGATCGTCCGCAGAATCAGCCCGAGGTCGATGGCCGAAACGTTCGGGTACTGCTGCACCAGCTGGCGCTGAAACGCCGCCGACTGCTCCGTCGAACCGACCCGCGTCATCAGCACGTGGAACTGCGGGGCCTGTTCGAGTACGCCGTTGGGAAACACGACGAGGAAGTTGGTCTGCACCCGGTTCCAGTCGATCTGCCGGGTTCCGCCCACCACGGTCGGGACGAGCGCACCCTGCACGTTGAACGTCAGCGTATCGCCCAGTTTGCCCTTGATGCGTTTCAGGTACGCATCTTCCAGCGAAATATAAATCGTCCCGGCCTCCTGTCGGGGAGCGCCGCCTTCCGCCATTTTTTCCGATACGATCAGCGAATCGCGGTAGGTCACGCGGTATTCGCGGGTCAGGGCCCAGTCGGGGATTTTGGCCGACGTATCCGCCTGCAACTCCTCCACCGAACGGCCGTTGATTTCGGCCAGCCGCATCGTCACGATGGGCACCGATTGCAGAATAGGCAGCTTGTTTTCCCGAACCAGTTGTTGCACACCCGCTTTCTGTTCGTTCTGAATATCAAACAGGACCATGTTAGGCTGCTGGCCGCTGCCCGACAACTGCACCCGGCCCAGCAGCAGACTCTGCACCAGGTACAGCGTCGCGATGAGGAACGTGCCGAGGCCGATCGAAATCACCAGAATAAGCGTCTGGTTCTGCGGCCGGTACAGATTGGCGAGGCTCTGCCGCCAGACGTAGCTCCACGAAACGGGAAAGAACCGCCGCACGAGCCACATCAGCAGCAGCCCGAAAACCGTCAGCACCGCGAAGGTAATCCCCAGGCCCACCGTAAAGCCCAGCGCCAGTTTCCAGTCGCGGGTCTGCCACCAGGCAAAGCCCGTCACGAAAGCGGCAATCAGCGTGTACACCAGCCAGCGCAGCGGGTCGCGGGAACTCACATCTTCCTGGTAATCCGTCCGGAGCGTCCGGAGAGGCGATATTTTCCGCACCATCAGCAGGGGCAGCAGCGCGAACAGCACCGCCACCACCAGCCCGGTCAGGATGCCCTGCGCCACGGCTTTCCACGAAATCGCGACCGACACCTCCACGGGCAGGAACCCGCTGAAGACCTCCGGCAGGGCAAACTGCACCGCCGTTCCCAGGGCCGTACCCAGCACCGCGCCCAGCAGGCCCATAAGCGACGTTTGAATGAGGTAAATCAGAAACGCCTGCCGTCCGCTGGCGCCGAGGCACCGCAGCACGGCCACCGAAGCCATTTTTTCCTTGACGTACAGATGCACCGAACTCGCCACGCCCACGCAGCCGAGCAGCAGGGCCACAAACGCCACGAGGTTCAGGAAACGGGTCAGGTCGGCAAACGCCCGGCCGGTCTGCCGTTTACGGTCGGACACGGTATCGACGTTCAGGCCCGCTTTGTCCAGACGGGTTTCGTTGGCAGCCACCAGCTTGTCCACGTCGGTTCCTGCCGGGAATTTGTAATAATAGCGGTACTGCGCCCGGCTGCCCATCTGCAGAAGGCCGGTCTGTTTGAGGTATTTGGCGGGAATAAAAACGGTCGGGGCGACGGTCGTGGTCACGGCGGTCTGTCCGGGCGTTCTCAGGACCCGGCCGGCCACCACAAACGTCAGCGTTCCGACCTTGACCGAATCGCCGGGCTGCGCGCCGAACTGCACCAGCAGCGCGTCGTCGACGAGGGCCACCTGCTCCCCCGACTGCCGGAAACGGTTCACGGCCGCCGCAGGCTCCGCTTCCCAGACGCCGTAATACGGAAAACCGCCTTCTACGGCTTTCACCTGCGCCAGACGGACGTTACCAGACTTCGGAAAAAAGATCATGGACGGGAAGGCCACTTCCATCGAGCGTTCGGGGCCGATGGTGTCCAGCAGCGTCTGCGTTTTGGGGCTGGGCTGTCGTCCGGAACTGAGCACAAGGTCGGCCCCGAGCAGTTCCTGCGCCTGCTCGTCGATGGTCCGGGCGAGGTTGTCGCCGAACGAATTGATCGCTACCAGCGCCGCGATACCCAGCACGATGGACGACATAAACAGCAGCAGCCGCGGGCGACTCCGGCGACTGTCGCGCCAGGCCATGCGGAAAAGCCAGGAGAGGGAAGTCATAGGGATTGAGCGAATTAGTGATTGAGTGAATGAGTGATTGAGCGGGTGAGTGATTAGCGTCGCCAATGCAATAAGTTCTAGCGGAGCTATTCGCTCAATCGCTAATTCGCTAATTGATTTTCCACCACCCCGCCCCGAATCCGGATGATTCGCTGCGTGCGGGCGGCGAGGTCGAGGTCGTGGGTGACGAGGACGAGCGTGGTGCCGGCTTCGCGGTTGAGTTCGAAGATGAGGTCGGTGACGGTGGCGCTGGTGTCGGCGTCGAGGTTGCCCGTGGGTTCGTCGGCAAACAGGATTTTCGGCCGGTTGGCAAACGCCCGGGCCAGCGAGACCCGCTGCTGTTCGCCGCCCGAAAGCTGCGTCGGGTAGTGGTGACCGCGCTGGCCGAGCCCGACCCGTTCGAGCAGTTCCTGGGCGGTGCGGGCAGCCCCGCGTTTGCCCTGCAGTTCGAGCGGCACCATCACGTTTTCGAGGGCCGTCAGCGTGGGCAGAAGCTGGAAGTTCTGGAAGATAAAGCCGACGTGCTCGTTGCGGACGGCCGCCCGCTGGTCTTCCGACAACTCATCGAGGCGAATGCCGTTGAGGTAGACGCTGCCTGACGACGCCCGGTCGAGGCCCGCGCACAGGCCCAGCAGCGTGGTTTTGCCGCTGCCCGACGGCCCGACGATGGAAAACGTGTCGCCCGCCTGCAACTCAAAATTGACGGTATCCAATACGGTCAGCGTGCGGCCGCCGCTCTGGTAGGTTTTGGTAAGGTTCTCAACGCGCAGAATGCTCATGAAACAAAGTGGTTTCCGGAAAGATACAAAACGGAATGATTAGGGGTTTCTGTTCGAATGAACGCAGATTCAGTCGGTTCGATTCCGGAAGGCAGGCTTTTGGGACGGGTGGCGGGATTGCGGGGATGGATGGCCGATGGGCAAGCGTTTGCGGGCGGCTAAAAAAGATGCGGCCGGTGAGGACACCGGCCGCGGGTTGGTCTATCTCCTGACAATTAAAATACAAATGCAATAAACTGCTACGAAACTATTTTGTATGGGCACAACGAGGTGTGAAATTTACAACCAAAAACAACAAAATACTTTTCATTAACACACCAATGCCTTTTCTCAGATGGTATAACTTTTCGGCTCCGCTATCTATTATATCGTAGACAAAAACATCCATTACATACATTAGTGCAGCAATAGCCAAAAGACAAAAAAATCTCCCCGCTTTATTTTTAACCCACCAAAACAGCGCAACGTTAACAGCAAGCAACAGCGTCCAAATAGATTTAAAACTAATATCAGTTAACTTGATATTGTTGATGTTCGATATTGCTCCTATAGCCCCTCCAACCAAATACAGAATAGCATCATTAAATAAGTAGTCGGAAATCACGTAGATTACCAATATCACTATAAAAAGTAAATACTTGTTCTTCATTATGAGGTTAGTTTATGCTATAGGTAGCAGAATAATTAGGAGTCTACACAGACTTATACTAACCTTGGTACAGTCAAAGGATCAATGTAACGGTAAAATAAATCTCCCGATTGTATAAGCCAGACTCACCGGTCCCGCCAACATTTTTTAGCCCCAGCTGGTAGCCGAGCTGGGCTTCAATCTGGGACGTTTCGCCGACAAAAACGCTCAGGCCCAGCTTGCTCCCATAGTCGTAAGAGTTGACAGGCAAATTTGGGCTATTGATGAGTCTGGCGACGTAGGGATTAAAAATAGCCCGATACCCACCGGGAAGGCCCAACATGCGTGCTCTGCGCAGTAAATTAAGACAGGTTTACCGGAAGGGCCACATATTGGAGCCGCAACGGCTGACCGTCCTCTAACCTACCGCCAACAGACATTAAACTAAGTCCCGGTCGAATACTGATTCGGCGTTTGGTGCAGACCAGCAGCAAACTAATATCGTAGCCTGCTTTCCGGCCGGGCGCCAGTGGGGAAACCTGGGTTAGATTGACTCCTGCCTGAATGCCTGCTTCAACTTTCCACCGCGCATTTTCGATTTGCCGTTGTCGATACCGTTCTTCAGTGCTACGCAGCTCAAACCTGGGACGTTCCTCCGTTGGGGTGGCGGGAGGAGTCAGGAAACGGACAAACTCAGCCACTGTCAACCGCCCAGGTACTCGCCTCTCAACGGCCTCCAGCGAATCGAGGATGATAAACGTGGGCAAACCCGCAACCCGATATTTCTCAACCAGGGGTTTGGTGCTCCAGGCATCATAATCAACTTTAAAGGCAATGAATTGTCGGTCGGTAATTTGCGTGACGGAATCTGCCTGGAACACAGCCCTTTCCATGTAGCGACAGGGGCCGCACCACTTGGCGGTGACGTAGACGAGCAGTTTTTTGTGCTCCTGTTTACTTTTTTCGAAAGCCTGTTGATACGAACCCTCAAAGAGGGTGATCGCATGGACGGTCTGGGCGTGCAGGAGGACTACCAGGCAAGCCCATAAGCCATGACGGAGGCGTAAACAGTTAAGCATTGGACAGATGAGTAAGGTTGTTTCTGTTGTATTATCCCTACAAAGGAAACCTTACCCAAGATAGCCGTTTATCTTACTCCCCCAAACAGACTGAAAACCAACCGATAAGCAAAGCGATTGCGAACCGGATTTCCGATCTACTGCTTTAGCACCCGCGCCGTACCCAGCACTTTTCCGGCCTTATCCAGTAACGCTACCCCGTACACGCCCAGCGACAGTTTTGCCAGCGATAACGTTCCGTCGGTACCCACCGGAAACGTCCCCAGCGACCGCCCCGCCGCGTCTGTGAGGGTAGCCGTGGCGGCGTCTGCGCCCCGAATCTGCAGGGTGTCCAGAACCGGGTTGGGAAAGAGACGCAGGGTCGTTCCGGCGGTGGGTTCGGTGCCCAGCACGATCAGCTGGCCGGTGCGGTAGGTGTTCACGGCGGCCAGCATGCAGGGCATCAGCGTGGACGTACCCCGCTCAAACATCGAGAAGCCCCCGTCCCACTCCCACCAGGTCGACGGAATCTGTAGTTTCCCCAGCGCAAAATAGATCGCTTCGGCATGACGGCACCGGCTGTCGGCCTGCGCATTCTGGCCGTAGGAGCCGAATTCACCCAGAAAAATGGGAACCTTGTTGGCAACCGACCAGTTCTTGGCCGCCTGTAGGTTGGCGTAAATCCGTTCGTAGGTCGCCTCGCTGGCGTAGTTGTTGATCGCACTTTCCACCCACGTCCCGCGCGCGGAAGCGGGCACGGTGATCTTTGTCGCCGGGGTGGCCGGGAAAGGCACGTTGCGCAGGTCGGGCAACCCCGCACTCGACCAGGTCGCGCCCTGGTGGGTGAACACAAACGGGTCGTAAAAATGAAAGGTGTACAGGAGGTTCGGATCGGCAAACGGCTGGGACTTAATCATGGCGTCGCGGCTGTTCCAGTCGTGGAAACCCACGACCAGCGTGTGATGGGGCGCAATCCGGCGAACGGCCTGGATGAGTTGGGTGGCCTGCTCGCGCCAGGCGGCGGCCGTGATGTCGTGTGGTTCGTTCCGGAGTTCGAACAGCACCCGCTCGGGATCAGTGGCCTTGTAGCGCTCGGCGATCTGCTCCCAGAGCCAGACGACCCGGGCCGGAGCGTCGGCCCCCGGAACACTGCCGTCGAACTCGACATGGTGGAGGTCGATAATGACGTTGAGGTTGTTGTTCAGCGCCCAGCGCACCAGGGAGTCCGGGGCGGCCAGAAACTGCGGCGCATCCCAGCGGTAGGGCGGCTCAATGGTAGCCCAGGCCCCGAAGCAGACCGGAATCCGCACCGTCTGGAAACCCGCCCGGGCGATGTCGGCCAGCCGCTGTTTGCGCACCGGCACTTCGTTCAGTTTGACGAAATTGGAGAAATGAGACGCCTTGCTGCCGTTCCAGTAGCCTTCCAGATACGACAGATTGACGCCCAGTCCCAGCCGGGCGGCCCGGCGGTCGGCGGTCGTCTGGGCGCTGGACGGCTCTATTGAGCCGCAGGTAATCAGGCAAAGTAACAGGAGCAGACGCTTCATCAGGGTTCATTTTAGCACAAAACGGCTTGAAGTCGCCGATTTACTGCCTGCAAAGAACGACCGGTTATGACTTTTCTGCCAAACCCGTGAAGACCCGGCTGCTCCGGACCAGATCTTCCTCAATCAGTTCCCGGTTGATCCAGGCGGCGGCCATGATCCCTTTACTGATCGCCACGCCCACGCTGCGCATCGGCGAGCTGTTGTCTCCGGCCACGTACACGCCCGGAACAGTGGTTTTGCCAAATTCATCGGCCTCGATCAGGCCCGGAAACGGCACCGTGGACAGCCCGCAGCCCAGTTGCTCGGCCAGGGTGTGATGCTGTCGGATCGGCAAACGGGTGAACATCGCGTCGAGCGGCTGACGGCTGCCGTCCGCAAACACAACGCTCCGTAGCTGCCCGTTCTCGTGGTCGATCCGGCTGACCGGGCTTTCCACCACCGGTACCTGCAACCGCGCAATCAGGTCGCGCTGTTCGTCGGTAAACGTGGCTGGACCGTTGGTCAGAAGCACCAGTTCCCGGCTCCAGTGCTGGATGAGCTTTGTCAGTTCGTAGCCCGTGTCGCCGTTGGCCAGCAGGCCCAGCTTCCGGCCGCGCACTTCGTAGCCGTGGCAGTACGGGCAATGCAGAATGGAAACGCCCCAACAGGGAGCAAATCCGTCCAGATCGGGCATCTCATCCACAACGCCCGTCGCCAGCAGCACTTTCCGGGCGCTTAGTTCCACCCCGTTTTCAGTCGCTAAAACGAAAGTATCCTCCTCCCGGCGGGCCGTGATGACCTTATCCGTGAGAAACGAGACGGTCGGGTAAGCCAGCACCTGCTCCCGGGCGATCCGTGCGATTTCGCCGGGCGTACGACCGTCGTGGGTAATCAGGTTATGGGAATGGGGCGTCTGTCGGTTGCAGGGCAGGCCGGAGTCGATGACCAGCCCGTTTCGCAATGACCGGCCGAGCGTCATGGCCGCGCTCAGTCCGGCATAACTTCCGCCAACAATGACGACATCGTACAAGGTAGAATTCATAAACACACCATTTGACGTTTTTGAAAAGGGCCGCCCGGTTGAAATACCCGCTTTCCTTTCTGTCAAAGGTAGAGACAAATGTTTCCTTTTGCAACATAGTTGCAAAAGGAAACATTTGTCTTCGGACTCCTAACCGGCTAAAATGAAAACGGCCTGCGTCCACACGCAGGCCATCCGCGCCGATGTCAGGCGGACTTAGCTGTTCGACGGATCGAATGGGATGCCGTCGCTCTCGTTTGGGGTGGTACTGACGTTCAGGACCGACTGGCCTTTGTTGTTCTTGCGCAGTACGTAATAGTAGGTTTTTGCCTGCTGCTTCAACTCGTCGGCGCGGGCGTCGCGTTTGAAATTGCTGCCCGGCGTGCAGGAGTAGAAGCCGCGGTAATTGCCCGAGATCGGCGTGACGGAGAACGTGTGCGCCTCCTCGTCGAACCTGACGGTACCCTTGAAGTACGTGTACGCTTCCGTTCGGCAGTTGTAGCTCGTAACGGCGTTGATGACGTACATTTCGTACTGCCCGTTGGTCTTGAAATCGAAGACCATGCCCTGTTCGAAACCTTTCCCGGCATACGAACCGTCATAGTTCCAGAAATCGCCCGACGAAAACGAGCCGCCGTAGGCCCATTTACCCTGTACCTCCGAAGGGGTGTTGCCTTTTCCGCCCGGTCCGATTTCGCCGCCGTTCTGCTTGCAGCCCGTGGCCAGCGCCAGCAGGGTCATTCCCGCCCAAATAAGCTTGTTCATGTTGTCGTATTGTTGTGTGGTGACGGCTGCAAAAGTGCAGAACCGTCCCTCACCCCGCACGACGTTTCCGCTGGGCTGGCAAAGTTGGCCGTTGAATTGGGAAGGATCGGGAATCGATTGAACAACCCCGCCCGGCCATCTGCAGGCATTACGGAAAACTTCCGTCGAAAACAGCGCCCGATTTCAGGTCTTTGAGCGTAAAGGCGTGGACCGTTCCAATGCCGGCGAACCGGAGGTTTACGCCGTAGATGCGGCGCAGCGGCCGGTCGTAACGGGCGGTGTACACCTTGCGGTTATTGATGAACAGGCTCGCCTGCCGGTTCACCACTCGGAGTTTGAGCGTCCCGCCCGTCCGGAGGTCCGCTCCCAGAAAGCCCAGGTCCTCTTTCTGGCCGCTTCGGAGCCGTTCCGACAGCTGCATCTGCGTCCAGTACACGCAGCCGGGCATCATGACATCGAACGAATGCCGCGACGATTCGCCGTAGACCGTCACGTCCACCTGCGAACAGCGGACGCCGCTCCGGGCGGGCGAGGTCGTGACGCGGGTCGTCAGTTCGAAGTTATCCCCGTCAATGTCCGTCGGGTGGGTGTTGGCAAACTCGATGAAAAACGTGCGGTTGGTATCGATGCCCGCGTGGGCGGCCTCCGCCGCGCTGATGCTTCGTTTTCCGCTGACAAACAGGTCCTTCGTTTCGATGGGGTACACGCGCGTGGTGTCGTACATCATGTACGAAGTGGCCGTCCAGCCTTTGGTGGGCAGATAAACCACGGCCGAGTCCAGATTCCGGGTTCCTTGCCTTAGAACTGCCAGATAGCGCCCCGGCTTTTCGTAATAATGGTTGTATAAAATCGTGGTGGTGTCGATCACCGTGCGCCGCCCGTCGCCGAAATCAAGCACGTAGGCGACTCCGCCCGCCGACGGCTCCAGATTTTTCAGCTGAAATTTGGCCGAATGCGGGTTTTCGCCCACCGGATTTTCGCAGATCAGTTGGGCGGGGCCGGACATGACCGCCGCCTGCTTCCGGGGCCACAACCAGGCGGCGGCACCCAGCAGCAAAAAGGCGGCCGCCGCCAGCCAGATTCCGGCCTTCGGCCGGGCCGCCGGCGGGGTCGCTGCTTTTTCGGCGGGGACCTCCGGAGCGGGCAGGCGGTAGGCGGCTTCCGGGGTTTTCGGGTATTCCGCCGGAGCGACGTGTGCCTGGGCAAAATCCTCCCAATCGGGAAAGCCGATGTAACTGGCCAGCGCGTCCCGGGTAGCTTTCTGGGGATAATACCGCGAGTCGGTCTTGATTTTACCGAAGATCCGCTTCAGCGTATTCGGACTAATCTGCACGCTGGTTTTCCGGAACAGGATGCGGCTTAGCCGGATGTAGTCACTATTCGTCCATTCAGCCCGTTCGGGCTTCCCGTAGGTCTCGCTCACGAGCTGACAACAGCGCTCCAGGGTGTAGTAAAACTCAGCCCGGCCTTGTCCATTCTCTGCTATCATCACTTCCTAATCTACTGTCTTTCAACAGGTTTCCTTGTCCAAAATTCTGAACAGGCAAATGGTCAGGCCCGCCTGACTTATCTCCGCATAATGCAAGTTTATATTCGCAAACTGAAATTTTCCAAAAAGCCATTCCACGGTCCAATCGGTGCGAACCATTAAATATCCGAAAAAATGCAACAAAAATTACTACTCAGTCTTGGGCTGTTACTTTGCTGGTGCACCACGCTGATGGCTCAGACGCGGCAGATCAGCGGTAAAGTTACCGACGAAACGGCCAAAGACCTTCCGGGGGTCAGCATTGTGGTCAAAGGCACCCAGCGGGGCACCGTCACCGACGCCAGCGGCGAGTACCGCCTGACCATTCCTGACGCCGCTTCGGTCGTGCTCACGTTCTCGTTTGTGGGCTACCAAAGCCAAGAAGCGGCGGTGACGGGCCAGTCTACCCTCAACATTACGATGAAGCCCAACGACAATTCGCTCGAAGAAGTCGTCGTGGTGGGTTACGGCACCCAGAAGAAAAAAGACCTCACCGGAGCCGTTTCGACCATCGACGCCAAAGATGTGGCCGGGCGGCAGACCGTCCAGATTTCGGAGGCGCTTCAGGGCAGCATCGCGGGCGTTTCGGTCACCCGGAGCAGCGGCGCGCCGGGGGCCGGTTCGAGCATCCTCATCCGGGGCATCACGACGCTGGGCACCAACAGCCCGCTCATCATCGTCGACGGCGTGCCGGTCAGCAGCATCGACAACGTGAACCCGAACGATGTCGAGAACATCACCGTCCTGAAAGATGCTGCTTCGGCCGCCATCTACGGGTCGCGGGGCGCCGCCGGGGTAGTGCTCGTGACGACCAAACGGGCACGCGAAGGGCAGAGCAGCTTTGAGTACAATGTCGAATACGGCGTTCAGAAACCCACGGCCCTGCCCGAATACGCCAGTGCGCCCGAATACATGCGGCTTTTCAACGAGCAGGCGACCAACGACGGCTCCTCCACCGGCCCTTACGCCCAGAATTTCATCGATAACTTCGCCCAGTTCAACCGCGACACGCCCGACCTGTTTCCCTTCGCCAATACCGACTGGCAGAAAACGGTTATGACCCGGGCGACGGCCCCCCGCATCCGGCACGACCTCGTGTTCACGATGGGAACGGGCAAGATCAAAACCAAAGCCTCGCTGGGGTACGCTAAGTCAGAGGCGTTTTATACCAATTACGAATACGAACGATACCTGTTCCGGGTCAACAACGACCTGCAGATCAACCCGAAGCTGGGCGTCAACCTCGACGTGGCCTACAAACGGACCAACACGCTCTCGCCCGTCATCAACCCCATTTACGAAGCCCGGGTGATGCCGCCGATTTACGATGATTTTTATTCCGACGGCCGCTACGCGCTGGCCAAAGACGGCCGCAACCCGATTGCGCAGCTCAACGAAGGCGGAACGTCGCGGGGCACCTTCAACCAGATTCTCGGCCGACTGGCGTTCAATTTCAAACCCATCGACGGGCTGACGCTGACCGCCCTCATTTCGCCCACGCTCGACCTCGACAAGAGCAAAAGTTTCTCCAAACGCCTGACCTTCACCAATCCGGACGGCACGCCGAGTTCGTTCAGTAACCAGGCCCGCACCACGCTTTCGGAAAGCCGCAATGAAGGAATGGGTCTGACGGGGCAATTGCTGGCCAACTACACGCGGGACTTCGCGGGCGGCCACAACATCGACGTGCTGGGAGGTTACGAGGAAATTTACAACACCAGCGAATCCCTGAACGCATCGCGGAGCGGGTTTGCTCTCAACGATTTTCCGTACCTCAACGCCGGTTCGCAGGAATTGCGGGACAACTCCGGCAGCGCGAGCGAAGTGGCGCTCCGGTCGGTATTCGGGCGGGTCAAATACGACTATAAAAACAAGTACTACATTCAGGGAAATCTGCGCTACGACCAGTCGTCCCGGTTCAGCCGCCAGTTCCGCGATGCCCTGTTCCCCTCCATTTCGGCCGGGTGGACGATTTCGGAAGAGCCGTTCCTGCGCAACAACAGCTGGGTATCGTTCCTGAAACTGCGCGGGTCGTACGGAGAGGTCGGCAACGAACGCATCGGCAACTACCCGTATCAGGCCACCATCAGCTTCAGCAACGCCCTGTTCTACCAGAACGGCGTCGTGGTGCCGCTCAACGGCGGCGGGCAGGTCGATTATGCCGTAGAAAACATTTCCTGGGAAACCACCCGGACGCTGGATGCCGGTTTCGACGCGGCTTTTCTCAAAAACCGGCTTTCGGTAACGGCCGATTATTACCAGAAACGCACCTACGACATTCTGCTGGCCCTCGACATTCCGCTGTATCTGGGATACGAACGGCCGCAACAGAACGCCGGGATTCTGGACGTGAAAGGCTGGGAACTCGAAACAAATTGGCGCGACCGGGTCGGTAAACTCAATTATTCCGTGGCCTTCAACCTCTCGGATGCCCGCTCCCGCATTGTGGACCTCAAAGGCACGCAGATTCTGGGCAGCCTGTCCACCTTCAAGGGCAGCGAGTACAACGAATGGTTCGGCTACCGCTCGGCGGGACTTTACCAGACGCAGGACGAAGCCAACAACTCGCCCCGCCTGAACACCAACGTCACGGCCGGCGACGTGCGCTACGTGGACATCAACCAGGACGGCAAAATCACGCCCGACGACCGGGTTCTGCTGGGAGGCTCCCTGCCCCGCTACCAGTACGGCAGCACCCTGCGGCTGGATTACAACGGCTTCGACTTCGGCGTAGTGATTCAGGGCGTGGGCAAAAAGCTGAGCCGCCTGCCCGACGAGGTCGTGCGCCCGTTTGCGGAAGCGTTCGGCAACGTGCCCCGCGAACTCATGGGCAACTACTGGAGCAAAAACAACACGGCGGACCAGAATCTACAGGCCCGGTATCCCCGCCTGTCGACGCGCTCGCTGAGTGCCAACTACGAAACGTCGGATTTCTGGCTCATCAGCGGGGCTTATTTCCGGGTCAAAAACATCACGCTGGGCTACACGCTGCGCAACGATTTTCTGAAGCGCCTCGGGCTCCAGTCCACGCGGGTGTACGTATCGGCCAACGATGCCTTCGCCATCCATAAGTTTCCCCGGTACTGGGACCCCGAACTCGGCAACTCGGCTTACCCCATCGTGACGACGCTGATGGCCGGGGCCACGCTACGCTTCTAACCACCAGCTTCCTGACCGAATCCTGTTTAGCCTTATGAAAAAATCACTTTCCATATTCCTGCTGGCCGCCAGCCTGACGGCCTGCAACACCCTGGATCTGAACCCGCTGTCCGAACCGTCGACCGGCACGTTCTATTCCAACCAGACCGAACTCGAACTGGCCGTCAACGACCTTTACCGGCTCGATTTCTGGGGTAATGACAACGAGCAGTTCACCGATAACTACTGGCACCGCGGGCAGCTGGGCAATGCCGTGACGTTCGGGACGATGAACGCCGAAGACGGCACCGTGCAGTCGTACTGGACGAACTGCTACAAGGCTATCGCCCGGGCCAATACCTTTCTGGCCAACAAGGACCGCGCGGCAGCCAGCACGCCTGCCCCGGTGATTACGACGCTCGAAGCCGAAATGCGGCTCATCCGGGCGTATCAGTACGCCCGGCTCATCACCCATTTCGGCGATGTGCCGCTGGTGACCAAACCGGTATTGCTGGAAGAATCGTACAGCGTAACGCGGACGCCCCAGGCCGAAGTGCTCAAATTTATCTTTGACGAACTGGACTTTGCCATCGCCAGCCTGCCGCAGTCGTACCCGGCCTCGGCCGTCAAACGGCTCACCAAGGGCGCGGCGCTGGCCGTGAAAGCCCGCACGGCCCTGTATACCGGCAACTGGGCCGTCGCCCGCGATGCCGCCCTGGCCATCATGCAGTTCACCGGCGCGGGAGCCTATAGCCTCCATCCCAATTACAGCCAGCTTTTCCTGAAAGCGGGCGAAACCAGCAACGAACTCATCATCAGCATTCCCCGCGACGAAGCGCAGAAGGTCTTCACCTCGGGCACCAACGTCCGCGACCAGCTGCCCCGGACCACGGGCGGCTTCGGAGCGCAGATTCCGACGCGGGAAATGGTGGACGCCTACGAAGCCCGCGATGGCAAGCCCATCGACGAATCGCCGCTGTACAACCCCCGCGACCCGTTCCGCAACCGCGACCCGCGCCTGACGGCCAGCATCGTGGAGTTCGGCACGCAGTGGCTGGGCTACTCCTACCAGCCGCACCCGGATTCGGTGACGATTTTCAGTTCCAAGGACAACCGGCGCGTTTCGAACCTTGACACCCGGACGGTGGCCGCTTTCGCCAGTTTTACGGGTTTTCTCTGGAAAAAAGGCATCGACCAGTCGTGGGCTGACAAGCAGAGCGAAGATGCCGACGCCATCATCATTCGCTACGCGGAAATCCTGCTGACCTATGCCGAGGCGAAAATCGAACTCGGCCAGATCGACAACACCGTTTTGAACGCCATCAACCAGGTACGGGCGCGGGCCTACGGGGTGCCGGTCGGGCAGACGGCGGCGTACCCGGCCGTCACGACCACCAACCCGGCCGAATTGCGGCGCATCGTCCGGCGCGAACGGCGGGTAGAATTCGCCAAGGAAGGCCTCCGGTACATGGACCTGATTCGCTGGCGGCTGGCCGAAAAAGCCCTCACCCGCCCCGTCATCGGCCTGCCCGACCCGGCGGCCCAGAACCGGACCAAATGGCCTTTCCCCGGCGTGACGCCCCTGGACGACGACGACATTGCGGATTACACGGTCTTCGGGTCCGACGTGAAAGTGGTCGCCCAGCGCAGTTTCGACAAAACCCGGCAGTACCTCTGGCCCATTCCGTCGCTGGAACGGCGGGTGAATCCGAATCTGAGCCAGAATCCGGGATATTGAAGGAATGATTGAATGTTGAATGACTGAATGACTGATTGGGCGGTTCGCCGCGGTGAATGATTGAATGGGTGCGATTGAGCGCCGGATAACCTGAATAAATCCTTTCTTGATGAAAAAATACATGCTTATGGCCTGTCTGGCGGGGGGACTCTCGATGGTGGGGCACTCGGTGGCGGCGCAGGGAAACAAACGGCCTTCGTACAGCGGCATCTACCCGCATCTGGCCATGTACAACAACGAGGGCGAATGCGGAACGGGCGCGGTGGTGCCCTGGGCCGGTCGGCTGTGGGTGGTGACCTACGGTCCGCACCTGCCCAACGGCTCGTCGGACAAGCTTTACGAAATCACGCCTGACTTACAACAGGTTGTCCGTCCGGAAAGCCTTGGGGGCACGCCCGCCAACCGGATGATTCATCCCGAAAGCAACCAGTTGTTCATCGGCCCCTACGCCATCGACAGCAAAGGCGGCGTGCGGGCCATCTCCTACAAGGCCATGCCCGGACGGCATACGGGCAACGCCCGCCACCTGACCGACCCCAGGGGCAAAATCTATTACGGCACGATGGAGGAGGGCTTTTACGAAGTCGATGTCAACACGCTGATGCCGACGCTGCTCTACGAAGACGGCAACATCAAACACGAAAAAGGGGCCGACGAAACCAGCAACCAGCCGACGTCCCTCCTGCCGGGGGCGCACGGCAAAGGGCTGTATTCGGGGCAGGGCGTGATGGTGTATTCCAACAACGGGGAGTCCGGTCCGCAGGCGCTCCAGAAGTTTGATATCGAAGCCGGTTCGCTCGCCGAATGGAACGGCAAAAGCTGGAAGGTGGTCCGCCGCAACCAGTTCGTGGAAGTCACCGGCCCCGGCGGACTGTACGGCAACAAAAACCCCGACACGGACCCGATCTGGGCCACGGGCTGGGACCATAAATCGGTGCTGCTCGGCGTGCGCGACCGGGCCCTCGGCTGGCGCTTTTTCCGGCTGCCCAAAGCCAGCCACAGCTACGACGGTGCCCACGGCTGGAACACCGAATGGCCCCGCATCCGGGACATCGGTACGCCGCAGCAGGCCGACTACCTGATGACCATGCACGGCATGTTCTGGCGTTTCCCCGGCAGCTTTACGGCTTCCAGCACCGCCGGAATCCGCCCCCGCTCGGCTTATCTGAAAGTCGTCGGCGACTTCACCCGCTGGAACGACCGGCTGGTGTTCGGCTGCGACGACTCGGCCCAGAAGGAGTTTCTGAACGTGCGGAAGGCAAAAGGCTCCATCGAAGGCCCCGGCCAATCGAACTCCAACCTCTGGTTTGCTCCCCTGACCCTGCCCGACCAGCTTGGCCCGGCCACGGCCGAAGGGGCTTTGTGGCTCAACGAGGCGGTAAAGGCGGGCGAACCCTCCGAGCCGTTCCTGTTTGCGGGCTGGGCCAACCGCTCGGCCTGGGTGCAGAACCACGGCGACGCCGACGTGACGCTCACCTTCGAAGTGGACAAAGCCGGAAACGGCACCTGGACCCCGCTGCGGACGCTGACCGTCGCCGGAGGCCGGGCCGCCCAGACGGCCTTCGCGTCCAACGCGCCGGGCGAGTGGATCCGGGTGAAAACGGGCCAGGCCGCCAATCTCTCGGTGCACTTTGCCTACGCCGCCAACGACACCCGAACCACCGGTACGCCTCCGCTTTTTGCCGGACTCAGTTCGGTCGGTACGGTCAGCACCACGGGGGGCATGCTGTACGGGCTCGGTAAAAATCGCCGGGTGCTGGGGCTGGCGGCCCTGACCTACAACGGAGACAAGCCGACGGACGTGGGGTATTATGAACTGAACAGCGACATGCAGCTCGTCCGGAAGGAAGACACCGGGACGCATTCGTTCATCAAAACCAAATTTGCCATTCCCCGCCAGGTGGTGACCATCGACGAAGCGAGCGTACTGGTGGTCGATGACAAAGGGCGGCGCTGGCGGCTGCCGCTGGGCAACGAGGCGTATACCAACCTGACCAACGGGGCGGCGCTGCGGATTTGCCGGGAGGTGGCGACGGAACGGGACCTGTTCAACTGCCACGGCACTTTTTACGAACTGCCCGCCGAAAATGCGGACGGTTACGCCAAAATCCGACCGGTCGCCTCGCACAACCTGCGCATCAACGACTACGCCTCCTACCGCGGCCTGCTCGTCATGACGGGCATCGACCTCGCTTCTGCGGCCGGAAATGAGCACATCATCGTTTCGGACGACAAAAAAGCCGCCGTCTGGGCCGGGGTAATCGACGACCTCTGGAAGCTCGGCAAACCGACCGGACGGGGCGGCCCCTGGAAGGCCGCGGCGGTCAAAGCCGGGCAGGCGTCCGACCCTTACCTGATCGGCTTCTACGACCAGCGGAGCCTGCAACTGTCGCACCGGGCGGCGGCTCCGGTCACCTTCACGCTGGAAGCCGACCCCGTGGGCACGGGCGTCTGGATGCCTTACAAAACGTTTACGGTCGCGCCGGGGCAAACGACGACCTTCACTTTTCCCGTCGATTTTCAGGCCCGCTGGGTCCGCTTCAAAACCGACCGGGACTGCGAAGCGACGACGCTTCTGGTTTACAAGTAAGGGCGTGCAGCATACAAAAAGGGCCGTTTCTGATAGAAACGGCCCTTTTTGTATGCCAGCTAGACCCGTTCACCCACGCGCGCTAATCACTGCCCTCGTCATCGCTCCCAACATGCCCGTGTATAAAGCCTCCCGGCAATTCCTCCTGATCGTCCAGCGGTGTATTCCCCGGCTCGTGAGATCCCTCGTCATTTCTCGTCGAACCACCCGTTGAAGAGCTGCCCCCTGTTGTTGTTCCGCCGCCCTGGTCGTTACCGGGCGAATACCATTTTTGCGTTTTCATCGTAAATCTTTTCGAGTTTTCTGGTGTGGAATGGTTACTTATTTTGCTATAACCACCGCCGGGCGACTTGGTTTGTCAACTTTTCTCGGGTCGAGCTTTCGGCCCTGCCGAGGGGCTTCAGCCTGCCTGATAAGCGGGGGCGAATTCGCGCTGGGCGAACTGTTCCAGGGTCGTCGGCGTCGAGTTTTCCGGGGTGCGAACGAAACCTTCGGCCAGACTTCCGTCGTTGACGCGCTGGCAGAACTCCACATAGGCATCGGCCAGGGTCGGCTTCATGCCCATCTGCAGCATGCCTTCGCGGGCCTGTTCGTAGGAAAACGTCACCCAGGGCAGGTCGTCGCGGCCGATGGCTTTGCCGAGGGTGGCGGCCACTTCGTCAAACGTCAGGTCGCGCGGTCCGGCCACAAATTCATGACTCTGCCCGGTGAAGTCGAGGGCCAGCAGGCGGCGGGTGGCCACCTCGGCGATATCGTCGGTATGGACCATCGCCATCGGTTTGTTGCCGTCGATCGGGAAGCCGCCGAGGATGCCCGCCTGTTTCACCAGCCCGATGTTTCCCAGAAAATTCTGGAAGAAAAACCCCGCCCGCAGGTGCAGGACGTGGAGGCCGGTCCGGCTTTCGAAGGCTTTTTCCATGTGGCCCAGCCCTTTGACCACGCCTCCGGTCTCGGTCAGGTGGGCGCCCATGCTGCTCAGCGTAACCACGTGCGTCACCCCGCCCGTCTCCAGTGCCGCCACCAGCGCGTCGGCCGTCCGGCGCTGGTAGCCGGGGAAGTCGTCGGTGGCGAAATGGGGCGGAATCAGCGCATAGACGGCCGTAGCGCCGTCGAACGTCCGGCGCAGAAACGCCTCATCTTCCAGCGACCCGATGGCCGCCACGGCTCCTTTGTCCACCAGTTCCTGCAACCGCCCGGCATCCCGGCCAATAACCGTCACCGGCTTGCCGGCTTCCAGCAAATGAATGGCAACCTGTTTTCCCGTGTTGCCGCTTGCTCCTGTGATTACGTACATGATTGTTTCGGTAAAGTTTGATGTGCAAATGTGGCGCTAATAGTTTACATTTGTCAAGTAATCACTTTAAAGTGGCTTAGTATCCAAAAAGAAACTATTGACAAAATGGAGGCAACAGACGTATTGATATCGGCACCGGTAGCGAAAAAAAAGCTGGAAACGAACTGCCCCGTCACCCTGACGTCCGAGGTGTTGGGCGGAAAATGGAAGCCGGTGATTATTTACAACGTGTCGCGGGGTGTCAACCGGTTTGGAGAAATGCAACGGGCCATGCCGGGCATCAGCAAGAAAATGCTGACGCAGGAGTTGCGTGATCTGGAACGGAACGGCATTCTGAACCGGAAGATTTACGCCCAGATTCCGCCGAAAGTAGAGTACAGTCTGACCGACATGGGCAAGGCCACGCTGCCGATTCTGAACGCGATGGCCGACTGGAGTATGAAGTATCTGTTCCGATAAGCCGCTTTGCCGGGGCGGGCCGGTCAGACTTCGGCCGGAACCGACTCTTTTTCCAGCACGGTCGCCAGTTGGTCGATGAGTTCGTCGGCCAGCCGGTGGTACTGAATTTCGTCGAGCAGGCCCTGCCGGTAGAGCAGCAGCAGGTGGTCGAGGTCCTGTTCGATCCGGCTCCGCAGGCGGCGGTGGCTCAGTACCGGCGGCACCTGCGCCGGGCGGAAATCGCGCACGTACTCCCACAGCCGAACCGCCATCACGCAGCCAATCCCCAGAACGAGCGTTGCCAGAAGAATCACAAGCAGCATAGCCTAACCGTAAATAGTAACTTCATCGTTTATTCTCAGAGTGCCGCATCCAGCGGGAAGCCGGACCGAAATCCTCAGGGCGCTGAGGCAACTTAGAAATTTATTAGTCAAAAATACGCAGCTAATCCCGAAGCCTCTACCCTTTAACGAACAAAAGTTTTGAATAATGTACGTGCCAGCCCCCTCACAACCCGTTGGCCCAGAGCTTTTCCCTTATTTTTCATATACTGCCGAACGCGGTTTTTGTTTATCTCCGGGGCCACCGGCATCCGGCCGAGACCAGTCCCGCGGCCGGTGCGCCTGAAAAATCTGAAAAAAATTTTCTTTTTTTAAAACACTTAATCGACAGGGTGAGTTATGTATGTGTAAATCGCTTCCAGATGGGGATACCGTGAAACGTATCCGTTTTGAAAAGAACAAACCGGACGGAGTGCGGTTCAAAAAAAGCCAGGTGACATTCGTCGTCTGGCTTTACTTTTTCCCGGCGGTCGGCTGCCCGGGTGCCTAAGACTTTGCCCCTGTTTTCGCATTCCTGCCGGTTTGCCCGTATCTTGCCTTCACGGGCTCATCAGGAGTCTGCTTTTACCGATCATTTGCTCCTCTCTGCTTTATGGCAAAATTGTTGATTCAGTTTGCCCACCCGGCGCTGGAAAAGTCCCGCACAAACCGCATCCTGCTGGAAGCAGTCCAGGATCTGCCCTTTGTGACCATCAATGACCTGTACGAACTTTACCCGGACTTTGACATCGACATCGACCGCGAACAGGACCTGCTGCTGCAGCACGATTACCTTATTTTTCAGCACCCGTTTTACTGGTACAGTGCTCCGGCGATGGTCAAACAGTGGGAAGACCTCGTGCTCGAACACGGCTGGGCCTACGGCCACGAAGGCGTCGCGCTGACGGGCAAGAAGATGCTGAACGTGCTGACCGCCGGGGGCCGGAACGAAGCGTACCAGACTTCGGGCTACAACCGGTTCACCATCCGGCAGTTTCTGGCGCCGTTTGACCAGACGGCCACCCTTTGCAAAATGATCTACCTGCCGCCTTTTGTGGTCCACGGCACCCACCGGATGCCGGACGAAGGCATTCAGGAAGCGGCCCGGCAATACCGGTCGCTGCTGACCCGCCTGGCGGACGACGACTTCGATCCGGAAGCCGTTCGCCCGATGGCCTACCTCAACGATCTGATCACCGAACAGCAATCCCTATGACACAGTCCGTACTTTTTCAGGCGATGGTTTATTTGGCCGCCGGGGTTCTGTTTGTCCCCATTGCCAAGCGGCTCGGGCTGGGCTCCGTGCTGGGGTATCTGCTGGCGGGCGTTTTTATTGGCCCCGCCGTGCTCGGGCTGGTCGGGGAAGAAGGCCAGGACATCATGCATTTCGCCGAATTCGGCGTCGTGATCATGCTGTTTCTCATCGGCCTCGAACTGGAACCCGAACTGCTGTGGAAACTGCGCGTCCCGATCCTGGGTCTGGGTGGCCTGCAGGTGGTCCTGACGACGCTGTTGGCCGGCGGCGGGGCGCTGCTGCTGGGCCAGCCCTGGCAGGCGGCGCTGGCCATCGGGATGATCATCGCCATGTCCTCCACGGCCATTGTGCTGCAAACGATGAACGAGAAAGGGCTGATGCAGGCCGCCGCCGGGCAGAGCACATTTGCCGTTCTCCTGTTTCAGGACGTGGCCGTCATTCCGATTCTGGCCATCATGCCGCGACTGGCTACGTACCCCGTCGCCGAATCCGGCGAGGCCGCGCACCCGTCCGTGCTGAGCACGCTGCCCGAATGGCTGCAGCCGCTGGCGGTGGTCGGGGCGGTCATCAGCGTGGTGATGCTGGGGCGGTTTGGCATGCGGCCCCTGTTCCGCATCATCGCCCGGACGGGCATGCGGGAAGTTTTCATCGCCACGGCCCTGCTGCTGGTGGTCGGTGTGGCGCTGCTGATGCAGAGCGTGGGCCTTAGCCCGGCGCTCGGGGCTTTTGTGGCCGGGGTGGTGCTGGCCAACAGCGAGTACAAGCACGAGCTGGAAAGCGACATCGACCCGTTCAAAGGGCTGCTGCTCGGGCTGTTCTTCATCTCGGTCGGCGCTTCCATCGATTTCAACCTCATTTTGCAGAATCCGGCCCTGATCGTCGGGCTGGTCGCGGGCATCATGACCCTGAAAGCCCTGATTATCGGCCTTTTGGGGAAACGTTTCGGCCTGAGCACCGACCAGAACCTGACGTTTGCCCTGGCGCTGTCGCAGGTCGGCGAATTTGCCTTTGTGCTGCTTTCCTTTTCCCGGCAGAACGGCGTTCTCAGTGAAGAAACGAACGGCATCCTGACGGCCTGCGTCGCCCTGAGCATGGCCCTGACGCCGATTGTTTTTCTGGTCAACGAACGGCTGCTGCTGCCCCGCATCGGTACGCTCGCCAAACCCGACCGGGAGACGGATAACATCGAAGAGAAAAATCCCGTCATCGTGGCGGGTTTCGGGCGGTTCGGCAACATCGTCGGGCGCTTCCTGCGGGCCAACGGCGTCGAAACGACGGTCCTGGACTTCGACTCCGATCGGGTGGACGTGCTGCGAAAACTGGGACTGAAAGTGTATTACGGCGACGCTTCCCGCTACGACCTGCTCCGGTCGGCCGGGGCCGCTTCGGCAAAACTGATCATCATTGCGCTGGATTCGCCCGAGAAGTCACTGGAACTGGTCGAGACCATACGGAAGCATTTCCCCAACCTGAAAATTCTGGTGCGGGCCAACGACCGCGACGACGCCTACGATTTCATCGACCTCGGCGTGGACCATATCTACCGCGAAACCCTCGACACGTCCCTCCGGATGGGCGTCGATGCCCTGCGGCTGCTCGGCATGCGGGCGTATCACTCCGAACGGCTGGCGCGGCTGTTCCGGCGGCACGATGAGGCGGCGCTTCAGGAACTGGCCTCCGTACGCCGGGACAGTCGCCAATACTTCAGCACCGCCCGCCGCCGCATCCGCGAACTCGAACAACTGCTCGGCTCCGACACCCCCGACCGCTGGCTCAAAGGCATCGGCGAAGGCTGGGACGCGGAAAGCCTGCGGGAGGAAGCGAGGAGGAGTAGTGATTGAATTTTGAATGACTGAATGATTGAATGACTAAATGACTGATTTGCTCCGCAAGGTTCTGGATTTGGCGAAGCTATTCAGTCATTCAGTCATTCAATCATTCAGTCATTCCCCTAAGTAGACCCTCCCCGACATCCTCTTTTACCACTGACAACGAACCCGTTATCTTTGTGGAAAAATTCTGGCTCTGGCAATTTCTGGGGCGGCTTCATCCGCTGATTGTGCATTTTCCGGTCAGTCTGCTGACGGTGGCGTTGGGGCTCGAAGCCCTGGCCTGGCGTCGGCGGTCGTCGGACCTGCGGGCGGGCATCCGGGCGCTGGTCTGGATTGGGGCCGCCGGCGCGGTGGTTTCGGCGGGGCTGGGCTTTCTGCTGGCAAACGGGGAGGAGTATGGCGGCGACACGCTTACCGTCCACCAGTGGTCGGGACTGGCCACGACGGGGCTGGCGCTGGCCGCCGCGCTCAGTCTGCGGGCCCACCGGATGGCGCTCTACCGGAGCCTGTTGACCGTCAGTGTGCTGGGCGTCGTGCTGGCGGGCCATTACGGGGCGCTGCTCACCCACGGCGAAGATTACCTGACGAGCGTTCTGCCAACTCAGCAGCCCCCCGAAACGCCGGAAGGCGGGCGGAGCCGGTTTGTTTTTGCCAGCAATACCCAGACATTGACGGAAGAGCAGATCGGCGAGCTGAATCTGGAAGTCCGGTCGATTCTGGCCCATAACTGCTACAGTTGCCACGGGGCCGCGAAGGTCAAAGGCGGGCTGCGGCTGGACCGGAAAGAGACCCTTTTCAAAGGCGGGGAAGACGGCCCGGTGATTAGCCCCGGTTCGCCCGAAAACAGCGAACTGATTCGGCGCATCAGCCTGCCGACCGGCCACAAGGAAGCCATGCCCACCAAAGGCAAACGCCTGACCGAAGACGAAGTAGCCCTTTTGACCTTCTGGATTAAACAGGGCGCTCCTTGGCCCAAAGGTCCCGAGCGGAGCCTTTACCGCGTGGCGGCGCTCGAACCCCGGTTGCCCGCCCTGCCGCCCGAGGCACCCGGCGTTTCCAATCCCGTCGACCGGTTTGTCAACGTCTATTTCGACCAGCATAAACAGCCCTGGAAAGCGGTGGTGGACGACCGGACGTTTCTGCGCCGGGTTTATCTGGATGTCGTCGGCCTGCTGCCCACCCCCGAACAGACGCGGGCTTTCCTGACCGACCCACGCCCGCAGAAACGGGAATGGCTGGTCAGAGAACTGCTGAACCGGAACGAAGACTACGCCCAGCACTGGCTCACCTTCTGGAACGACGCCCTCCGCAACGATTATTCGGGAACCGGCTACATCACGGGCGGGCGCTGGGATATTACAAAATGGCTTTACCAGTCTTTAAAGGAAAATAAACCGTACAACCGCTTCGTCCGGGAGCTGATCAGCCCGTCGAAAGAGTCCGAAGGGTTCATCAAAGGCATCCGGTGGCGGGGGACCATCAACGCCAGCCAGCGCACCGAAATGCAGGCGGCGCAGAACGTGGCGCAGGTCTTTCTGGGCCTGAATCTGAAGTGCGCCTCCTGCCACGACAGCTTTATCAGCGACTGGAAACTGGAAGATGCCTACGCTTTCGCCAACCTGTTTGCCGACTCGACGCTGGAAATTCACCGCTGCGACAAACCGACGGGCAGGATGGCCGGACGCCGGATTTTATTCAAAGAACTGGGCGAAATCGACGGCGCTGCGCCTACGCCCGAGCGGCTGCGCCAGCTGGCCGACTACCTGACCCAGCCCCGAGACGGGCGGCTTTACCGGACAATCGTCAACCGCATCTGGGCGCAGCTGATGGGCCGGGGCATCGTCGAACCCGTCGATATGATGGACAACGAACCCTGGAGCCAGGACCTTCTCGACTGGCTGGCCTCTGATTTTGTGGCTAACGGCTATGACGTTAAGAAGCTCATGTACACGATTCTGACGTCCAAAACCTACCAGTTGCCGTCCGTGGCCGTCAAGGACCCGGCGCAGCTGACGGCCAAAGACTTTGTGTTTGAAGGGATGGTGCGGCGGCGGCTCACGGCCGAGCAGTTCTCAGACGCTGTGAGTCTGGCCTTCACGCCGCTTTATCCGGATTCGGCGCTGGCGGAAAAACGGCTTCCAGCGACCATCCGGCAGGAAATCCGCTTTCCGCGCGCTTCGCTCGTACTTAACGACCCGTTCCTGACCGCGCTGGGCCGCCCCAACCGGGAAACCGTCTCGACGGGCCGCATTTCGCAGGCCAGTCTGCTCCAGGCGCTCGAACTGACCAACGGCACCCAATTCAACCGGGCGCTGCAACGGGGCGCCAAGCAGTGGAAAGCCCGGTACCCGTCGTCGGACCTGCTGATCCGGAACCTCTACCGGCAAACGCTGCTGCGGGACCCCATACCGAAGGAACTGGCCGTGGCGCAGAAAGTGCTCGGTCCCCGTCCCAGTCCGCAAGGCATCCAGGACCTTGTCTGGGCGCTGGCCCTGCATCCGGAGTTTCAGTTGATATATTAGTTTAGGGTTTATAGTTTAGAGTTTATAGTTACTCCGCTATTCGACGAAAGCTGTGTTAAGCGAAGCAACCCTAAACTATAAACCCTAAACCATAACCTCTAAACCTTAAACCCCTAAAACCATGCACCGCCGCGCGTTTCTCCGCCACACTTCGGCTGCTGCCCTGGCTGCTATGGCTGCGGGCGCTCCGTTCTCTTCGGTGCTGACGGGCTGCACCCGCAAAGGGGGCCAGAGCAACGGGACCGCCGACACGGTAATCCTGCTCTGGATGGCCGGCGGCATGGCCCATACCGAAACCTTCGACCCCAAGCGGTACACGCCTTTCGAAAAGGGCATGGAGGGAAACCGGGTTCTGAGTACGTTCCGATCCGTACCCACGGCGCTGGACGGCATTCACTTTTCGGAAGGGCTGGAACGCATTGGCAAGGTGATGGACAAGGGGACGCTCATCCGCTCGTACGTCGCCGCCGATCTGGGCCACATCCTGCACTCGCGGCACCAGTACCACTGGCATACGGGCTACGAACCGCCGCAGACGGTCGCCGCGCCGCATCTTGGGGCCTGGATTGCGAAAGAACTGGGGCCGAAAAATCCGGCGATTCCCGCGTTCATCGACATCGGGCAGCGGTTCACCGTCGGCGAAGCGGAGGAACTGAAGGCGTTTCATACGGCCGGGTTTCTGGGCAGTGAGTTCGGCCCGTTCTTCATTCCCGACCCCAGCCAGGGCCTCGAAAGCGTACGGCCGCCCGTGGGGATGGACGCCCGACGCTTCGAGCGGCGGAACCAATTGTACAACGAGCTGATCAGCAGCGGGCCGATGGGCGAATTCGGCAGCGATTACCAGAAAGAATCCCTGCGGCGGTCGATGGAACAGGCGTACATTCTGCTCAATTCGCCCGAGGCAAAGGCGTTTGATCTGAGCACCGAGCCGAAAGAAAGCTACGCCATTTACAACACGGGCCGCTTTGGACTGGGCTGTCTGCTGGCGCGCCGCCTGACCGAGCAAGGCGCCCGTTTCATCAGCGTCACGACGGAATACGAGCCGTTTTTTGGCTGGGATACGCACGAAAACGGCCACACGCGGCTGGTGGACATGAAAAAGATGATCGACGGTCCGGTGGCGCAGCTCGTCAAAGACCTCGACAAATCCGGCCACCTTGACCGGACGCTGATTATTCTGGCCAGCGAATTCAGCCGCGACATGATGGTGGAAGGCCGCCCCGACGCCAAGGTGCAGGAACAGGTTTCCCAGCCGGATATTCTGTCGGACATGAAATTTTACGGCATGCACCGGCACTTCACCGACGGCTGCTCCATCCTGATGTTCGGTGGAGGCGTCAAAAAAGGCTTTGTCTACGGCAAAACCGCCGACGAACGGCCCTGCAAAACCATCGAAAACCCGGTCAGGATCGACGGCATCCACCAGACCATCTACCACGCCCTCGGCATCCCGCCCGACACGCAGTACGAAGTCGAAAAAAGACCGTTCTACACTACGCCGGACGGAAAAGGCAAGGCCGTGACGGAGTTGCTGGCCTGAAAGGGCCGGTACGCAAAAAGCCTGCGGAGAGCAGGCTTTTTGCATCTGTTATTGAAGCTAAAATCAGTTATCGGAACGCTTTTGGAGAAGGTTGCAGTCAAGCCAATTTTCACCTTCACTTGTTCTTTTAACAGAAACGAGAAGCTGTCGCTCTGCTGCCTCACGGCTTCGGTCAGGGCCTGAAGAGCCAGGGTGATGCGGCGCAGCCACCGCCCCGTCAGCCCATTGACCGCGGGCGCAACCGGCTGACGGGGCGGGCGGTGTCACTGACGGATACGTTAGAAAAGATTTATTCGCTCCAAATGCTAATTTCACCTAACCCCGCCGCTATTGCGTTAGTTGTCTTTCTGTATGGAAATGACCGCTACTCAACCTTTGAAGCCCGGCGTCTCGTTCGACTCCGGGCAAGCCGACATATCGCTCTGGGCACCGCTGGCCGAAGCGGCTGCGCTTTTTCTGCCCGATAAAAACCAGACGCTGGCCCTCCAGCCGGCCGCACCGGGTTACTGGCGGCTGCAAACGTACCAGTTGCAGCCCGGCGACCTCTACTGGTTCGTCCTCAACGGAGAAGCCCGCCGCCCCGACCCCGCTTCGCTTTCGCAGCCCGAAGGCGTGCACGGCCCCTCGCAGGCCCTTGACCTGAAAAATTTTCCGTGGACGGACGAAGGCTGGCGGGGCATCCCGCTGGAAGAGTACATTCTCTACGAACTGCATACGGGTACGTTCACTGACGAAGGCACGTTTGCCGGTATCGAATCCCGGCTTGCGTACCTGAAAGAGCTGGGAATCAACGCCATCGAACTTATGCCCTGTGCGCAGTTTCCCGGCGGCCGCAACTGGGGGTACGACGGGGTCTACCCCTTTGCCGTGCAGGATTCGTACGGCGGAGCGCGGGGCCTTCAGCAGCTGGTAGACGCCTGCCACCGCCAGGGCATCGCCGTGGTGCTGGACGTCGTGCTCAACCACCTCGGTCCCGAAGGCAACTACCTGGGCGAATTCGGACCGGCGTTTACCGACAAATATACCACGCCCTGGGGCCGGGCGCTCAACTTCGACGACGCCTGGTGCGACGGCATGCGGCAGCTTTTCATCGAAAACGTGCTGATGTGGTTCCGGGATTTTCACATTGATGCCCTGCGGCTCGACGCCGTTCACGCCATCAAGGATTTCAGTCCCGACCACCTGCTCCGCGAGATGAAAAGGCGGGTGGACGAGCTTGTTCAGGAAACCGGCCGGCCGTTTTACCTCATTGCCGAATGCGACCTCAACGACACCAAGTTCATTGATCCGCTTCACAAACGGGGCTACGGCATGGATGCCCAGTGGGTCGATGAGTTTCACCATGCCCTGCGGGTCACGGCTACGGGCGAACAGAGCGGTTACTACTCCGATTTCACCGGCATCGCCCATCTGGCCAAGTCGTACCAGGATGCTTTCGTGTATACCGGCGAATTCTCCCCGCACCGGAAAAAGCGGTTTGGCGAACCGCCGGTCCACAATCCGGGCCACCAGTTTGTGGTGTTTTCGCAGAACCACGACCAGATCGGAAACCGCATGCTGGGCGACCGCATCAGCCAGCTGGTGAGCGCCGAAATGCTGAAACTGCTGCCTGCAGCGGTGTTTGTGAGCCCGTTTCTGCCCCTGCTGTTTATGGGCGAAGAATGGGGTGAGACCGCGCCGTTTCTGTACTTCGTCAGTCATACCGACCCCGGGCTGGCCGAGGCCGTCCGCGAAGGCCGCAAACGGGAATTTTCCTATTTTAGCGGGCAGGGCGACCCTCCCGACCCGACCGACGAGGCGACGTTCCGGCAGTCGAAACTGCAATGGAACCTCCGCGGACAGGAGCCGCACCAGACGCTGCTCCGGTATTACCAGGCCCTGATCCGGTTGCGCAGGCAGCATCCGGTCCTGCGCCGACCCGACCGCTCCTGCGTGCAGGTGGGCCACAACGAAGCGCAGCAGACCCTCTGGCTCTTCCGCGAATGCGGCGAGGAACGGGTGCTTTGCCTGATGAATTTTTCAAAAACGCCCCAGTCGGTTCCCGTTCCGGCCCTATCGGAGCCCTGGCGGTTGCTGTTCGACTCCGCCGACCCGCAGTGGAACGGCCCGGCGGCCTCTCCTGCCGTGCTGGAAAACGGCCGCGAGGTCACGCTGCAACCCGAATCGATTCTTATTTACGACCAACGCTATGAATAACCCGGTTTCGACCTACCGCATACAGTTTCACAAAGACTTTACGCTTCAGGATTTTGACCAGATCCTGCCTTATCTCCAGCAACTCGGCGTTCGCACGCTTTACGCTTCGCCTATTTTTGAAGCGCCGCCCGACAGTACGCACGGCTACGACGGCGTCAACCCGCACCGGATCAACCCGGCCATCGGCACGGAGGAACAACTGCTGGCCCTGAGCCGTCGTCTGAAAAAAGCGGGCATGCACTGGTTGCAGGACATTGTGCCCAACCACATGGCCTTCACCCCCGACAATCCCTGGCTGGCCGATGTGCTCGAAAAAGGCCAGTTGTCGCTCTACGCGCCGTTTTTCGACGTCGCCTGGACGAGCCAGCTTTACCACGGACGGCTGATGGTGCCGTTTCTGGGTGCGCCGCTGGAAGAGGTGCTGGACCGGGGCGAACTGAAAGTCGCTTACGCCAATGACCGGCTCGTTCTGAACTACTACGAAACCGCCTGGCCGGTGCACCTGCGTTCGTACGCCACCATCCTTCGGGCCGGAAAAGAGCACATGAACGAAGCCGTCCGGCAGTTTCTGGAGCAGATTTCGCAGCTTCACGACATTGAGGACGCGCCCGCCTACGCCACCCGTTTCGACGAACTGCGCCAGCAGCTTGTCGCCCTGATGAAATCCGACGTTTTCCGGGCGTACGTGGAGACCTGCCTGGATGCGGTCAACAGCACGGCGGAAGGCGTGAAGCAGATCGCCGACGAGCAGATTTACCGGCTCTGTCACTACGTCGAAACCGACCGGCAGATCAACTACCGCCGCTTTTTTACGGTCAACAGCCTCATTTGTCTGAACATACAGGAAGAAACGGTTTTTGCGGAATACCACCGGCTGGTCAAAACCCTGCTCGACGCGGGCGTGTTTCAGGGCCTGCGCATCGACCACATCGACGGCCTCTACGACCCCGGCCAGTACCTCGACCGCCTGCGCGAACTGGCCGGACCGGAGACGTACATCGTCGTGGAAAAAATTCTGGAACCGGGCGAAGACATTCCCAAACGCTGGCCCATTGAGGGCAATACGGGCTACGATTTTCTGTCGGACGTCAACAACCTGTTCACCAACGCCGGGAGCCGGGAAGCCTTCACGCAGTTTTACACCGGCCTGACGGGCGACCAGACGCCCGTTCACGAGCAGATTTACCGGAAAAAGAAATACATTCTGTACCAGCACATGCAGGGCGAACTGGCCAACCTGCATTCGCTTTTTCTGGAACTGGACCTGTCCGGCAATGAACACCGCCCGGAAAGCCAGTCCGGCCCGCTGCGGGAGGCGATCGGCGAGCTGCTGATCCGCTGCCCGGTCTACCGCTTCTACGGCAGCCAATGGCCGCTGGACGAGGCCGAAACGGCCGAACTCCGCGAAATTTTCGGGCATATCCGGAAAGCAAACCCGGAATTGGAAGCGGCCGTGGCTACGCTTGAAACCGCGCTGCTGGAGCCGACGACGGGCGACCCGGCCTCCCGGGAAGGGGTGCTCCGGTTTTACCAGCGACTGATGCAGTTTACGGGTCCGCTGATGGCCAAGGGCGTCGAGGACACGCTGATGTACACCTACAACCGCTTTATCGGGCATAATGAAGTCGGCGATGCTCCCGACGCGTTTGGCATTTCCCCGGCCGAATTTCACCGCCGGATGGTGGCCCGCCGTGAGCACTGGCCCCTGTCGATCAACGGCACGTCGACCCACGACACCAAACGCGGCGAAGATGCCCGCGCCCGCCTCAACGCCCTGACCAGCCTGCCCGACGAATGGTTTTCGCTTGTCCGGCAATGGCAGGAAACCAACGCCGCGCTGAAGCAGGCCGACGGGCCGGACGCCAACGACGAGTACTTCATCTACCAGACACTGACCGGCACCTTTCCGATGCCGGAACAGGCGGGCGAAAACTACGCCGAACGGCTGAGCGAATACCTCCAGAAAGCCCTGCGGGAAGCCAAAGTCCACTCCAACTGGAGCGAACCCAACGAAGCCTACGAGACCGCGGCCAAAGCGTTCGCCACCCGCCTCCTCGATCCGAAGGGCAGCTTCTGGACCTCGTTTGAGCCTTTTTACCGGAAGGTGGCGGACCTCGGCATCATCCATTCCCTGGCGCAGGTCGTTTTGAAATTCACCTGTCCGGGGACGCCGGACGTGTACCAGGGCACCGAACTCTGGGACCTGAGCCTGGTCGATCCGGACAATCGCCGGGCGGTGGCCTACCCGCAGCGGCAGCAGTGGCTGGCAGAACTCGACGCCCGCCGCGACGACCCGCAGGCCCTCCTGTCCGACCTTTGGGAAAACCGCTACGACGGCCGCATCAAACTCTGGCTGACGCACCGCCTGCTGACCGAGCGGGCCAGCCTCGCCGACCTGTTTGCCGAAGGCGAATACCTGCCTCTGGCCGTTGAAGGGCGGCACCGGGACAACCTGCTCGCTTTTGCCCGGAAACACGAATCGGACTGGATTGTCGTGGCTGTGCCGCTCAATCACACCCGCGTGGCGCAGCAGCAGGGCCGGGTCACGCTCGACCTTGACTGGGGCGATACGGAGGTGCTGCTGCCGGAAGGCGCTCCCTCCCGCTGGCAGAACCTGCTCCTCGACACCTCGGGTCAGGCCGGGAATAGGCTGCCTGTTTCGCTCCTGTTCGACGAATTTCCGCTGGCCGTTCTGCGGCTTTCGGAGCCAAAGACCGAGCGTTCGGCGGGTATTCTGCTGAGTATCACGTCGCTGCCCTCCCGCTTCGGAATCGGCGATCTGGGACCGGAAGCCCGGGCTTTTGCGAACTTTCTGCGCAGCAGCGGGCAGACCTACTGGCAGTTGCTGCCGCTCAATCCGACCGTCGCCCAGCAGGGCCATTCGCCGTACAGCGCCATTTCGAGCCGCGCCGGGAACACGCTGCTGATCAGTCCGGAAGAACTGGTTTCGCAGGGGGTGCTAACGGCCGATGACTTAAGCAGACACGAAATTCCAAACGCCGGGAAGGCCGATTTTGCCGCCGCCGGGCAACTCCGCGCCGCCCTGTTCGAAAAGGCGTACCGGACTTTTTCGGAAGGAAATTTTCCGGAGATGAAAAGCCGGTTCGACGCGTTTTGCCGCCAGGAGGCCGACTGGCTGGACGATTTTGCGCTGTACCTGACCCTCCGGCATAGCCAGCAGGAGGCGCCGTGGTACGAGTGGCCGGACGAATACAAACACCGCCGGGCGGAGGCTCTGGCCGCTTTCCGGGACGAAAACCGGGAGGCCATCGCCCGCGAAAAATGGCTTCAGTTTGTTTTTTTCCAGCAATTTGCCGCCCTGAAAACGTACTGTCACCAGCGGGGCATCCGGCTGTTTGGCGACCTGCCATTTTACATCAGCTACGATTCGGTAGACACCTGGGCGCAGCCGGAACTGTTTGCGCTCGACGAGGCCGGCCGGATGACGGGCGTGGCCGGTGTGCCGCCGGATTATTTCAGCGAAACGGGTCAACTGTGGGGCATGCCCGTTTTCCGCTGGGATGTCCTGAAAGAACGCCAATACGACTGGTGGGTGCGCCGCATCGGCAAGAATCTGGAGCTGTACGACCGGCTTCGCCTCGACCATTTCCGGGCGTTTGCCGATTACTGGGAAGTAGCGGGCGGCGAGCCAACCGCCATCAACGGCCAGTGGAAGCCGGGACCCCGCGCCGACCTTTTTCTGGTTTTAGGGGAAAAACTGGGACCGCTGCCGCTGGTGGCCGAAGACCTCGGGGAGATCGACGAGCCGGTTTACGCCCTCCGCGACGAATTCCGGCTGCCCGGCATGAAGGTGCTGCAATTCGGTTTTGGCGACGACACGCCCACCTCAGACCACATTCCGCACCGTTTTTCGGCCAACAGTCTGGTTTACACCGGCACGCACGACAACAACACCACCCGCGGCTGGTTTGAGGAAGACGCCAGTCCGGCGGCGCGGCGCTGGCTGGAACGCTACGTCGGGCATCCGGTCACGGCGGAGACTGTGACCGTCGAACTGGCGCGGATGGCCTACGGCACGGTGGGCCATACGGTCATTCTGCCGATGCAGGACGTGCTGGGTCTGGGCGCGGAAGCCCGCATGAACACGCCCGGTCTGGGTGGCGGAAACTGGCAGTGGCGGCTCCGGCCCGGACAATTAACCAACAGGGAGATCCGCCAGCTTCGGGAGTTGGCGACGGTGTTCGGGCGGCGGAACTAACGCCCCGCCGTCGGCGGTTGTCTAACCTCATGGCATACTTTTTGTCCTTTCAGAAGCGACCGTTTTTCGCCCTGAAAGGACAAATTATTCCATTTACTCACTGTAGACATGCAGGCAACCAACGAACTAAGCCGGCTGACGGCCCTCCGTCAGTATGGCCTTCTTGATTCCCTTCCCGAAAAAGATTACGACCGCCTTACGTTTCTCGCATCCCAGATTTGCCAGACACCGGTAGCTTCCGTTAGTCTGGTGGACGAAGACCGTGTGTGGTTCAAATCCGTGCAGGGCATCGAAATCCGGGAAGTTTCGCGCAATGGCGCGTACTGCTCCTACGCGATTATGCAACCCAATGAACTGATGATCGTGCCGGATGCCACGCAGGACCGCCGGTTCGACGCCAACGTGGCCCGCGACGCCTTTCCTTTTTACGCCGGTATACCGCTCACCGATTCGGAAGGGTACGCGCTGGGAGCGCTGTGTGTGTTCGACAGCCAGCCGCGCACGCTTACGCACGAACAGCAGGAAGCCCTCCGGGCGCTGGGGCATCAGGTAGAACGTCTCATTGAGCTGCGGCGGACCCATGCCGACCTGGCCCACGCCCGGCAAAAGGCTGAAGAACGGGCTCAGGAAAACAGCCGCCTGCTCGCCACCCTCAGCCACGAACTTCGCAACCCCGTTCACGCGATGGCGGGGCTGGCCCAGCAGCTCATCGAAGACTCGCCGCGGCCCGACCAGACGCCTACGCTGGTCACTCTCCAGACAGCCGGGAAAAACCTGATCGCGCTGACGACCTGCATTCTGGATTACGGCAAACTGAAAGCCGGACGAATTCAACTGGATGCGCACCCCTTTTCGCTTCTGTCCTGGCTGACCCACGGCATCCAGCTTCACGCCTCCAGGGCCAGCAGCAAAAATCTGACGCTGAAGCTCGAAACCGAACGGGGCATTCCCGATTCCGTACTGGGCGACCATACCCGTCTGACCCAGGTTCTGAACAATCTGATCAGCAACGCCCTGAAATTTACTCCCGCCGGCGAGGTGGTGGTACGCATGCGGCAGCTTCGCACCTCGTCTACCCACGTCACGCTGCAGATCGAAGTGGAAGATACCGGCATCGGCATTCCCGAAGATGCGCTCAATACGCTTTTCAACGAATACACCCAGGTAGGCAACTCGTCGAAGGGGCACGAAGGCACGGGGCTGGGCCTGTCGATCACGTTTCAGCTGCTGAGGCTGATGGGCAGCAGTCTGGAAGTCCGCAGTGAGGTTGGCCGGGGCAGTACGTTCTGGTTTACGCTTTATCTGCCCATCGCGCCGCCCGCGCTTCCCGAAATCACCGCCGAGTCGCTGGCGTCTTCGTGGGAAAATGTTTCGGTTCTGGCCGTGGACGACAATTCGATGAATACGACGCTTCTGTCGGCTACGCTGAAGGCTATGGGCTTCCGGGTGACCGTTCTGAACGTCCCGGAAGAAGCCCTGGAACTGGCAAAAGTCCAGCCGTTTGACCTCGTTCTGCTCGATCTGCACATGCCGGGCCTGAGCGGCTACGCGCTGGCGAAGGAACTGGCCCTTTTGCAGCCCGGCGTACCGATGATTGCGCTTTCGGCGGACGGCTGCCCCGATACGCTCGAACTGGTGGAGGCCGCCGGTTTTCGGGCGTTTCTGACCAAGCCTTACCGCCGAGCGCAGTTAAAAAGCCTTTTTGATACTATCTTATTGCCGAAATGATTTCCTCTCCTTCCCCAAAACGGGCTCAACCTATCCAAAAACCATTTTTTCACCCCCAGTTCTGGGCCCTTTCGGTCGGCTGGCTGACGCTGATTCTGCTCGTCCGGCTGGGCGAACTGCTCTGGCTGGCCGTCTGGCAATCCGGAGCTACGCTGAACGCCCCGCTGATCGGCCAGGCGCTGATGTACGATGCGCGGTACTTCTGGCAGACCAGTGCCGGGCTGTTTGTGCTGTTCACCGGATTTTCGGTTGTCTCGCTCCGGGCGGCGCGGCGGGCCTATCTGACCGCCTGCGTGCTGCTGACGCTGGCGCACCTGGGTCTGGTGGTCTATTTTTCCAAAACCTCGGTTCTGCTCGGGGCCGACCTGTACGGCTACGACGCGGCCGAAATCCGGCAGACGGTCGGGTCAGAAGGGGGCCTGAGCTGGCTGATTCTGCTGGCGCTGGTCGTGGCGGTCGCCGGGGTCACGGCTGCACTCCGGCTGGCTCCGCGCTTCGTCGGTGCGCCCGGAAGAAGTTCTGTAGCCGGTCTGGTGGGCGTCGCTTTCCTGTCGCTGCTGCTGCCGCCCAACAGCTTTGTCCACGCCCCGGAATTTGCCAACGACTACGCCAATTCGCTGAGCGACAACAAATCGCTCCATTTTCTGACGGCCAGCCTTGACCATTTTGGCCGGGAGGCCGACGGCGGGCCGGACATCTACGCCGATTCGTACATTGCGGGCAGCGGCCCGGCAACGGCGGCCGAAGAACTGCGGCTGGCGACCTACCTCGACGAGCAGCAGTACCCGTTTCTGCACCGCGATGAAACGCCCGACGTGCTGAGTCCGTTCTTTCAGGCGGGTGCGGCCAAACCCAACGTGGTCCTGATTGTGGTGGAAGGTCTGGGCCGGGCGTTTTCGGGCGAGGACGCCTATCTGGGGTCGTTCACGCCGTTTCTGGACTCGCTGGCGCAGAAAAGTCTGTACTGGAACAACTTCCTGAGCCAGGGCGGCCGGACGTTTGCGGCCCTGCCGTCGCTGCTGGGTTCGCTGCCGTTTGCCCAGCACGGCTTTGCCGACCTCGGCCCGCGGATGCCCGAACACCTGTCGCTGACGGGTGTGCTCAAACGCAACGGCTACCGGACGGCCTTTTACTACGGCGGCAATTCTTCCTTCGACAACATGAATCCGTTTCTGCGGAAAGAGGGCATCGACCGCATTGCCGACGAGGCTTCGTTTAGTCCGGCCTACCGCAAGATGCCTGCGGCCAACGGCTTTAGCTGGGGCTACGGCGACAAAGACTTGTTTGATTTCTTTCTTGCACAAAATAATCCCGCCGACGCGACGCCCAAACTTCAGGTTCTGCTGACGGTTTCGACGCACAGTCCGTTCCGGTACGAAGGACACGAACGGTTTGAGCAACGTTTTGAACAGCGCCTGAACGAGCTTTCGCTTTCGGCCGACGAAAAAGCCGCCCGCCGCGAATACAGGGACGAACTGGCGTCGGTGATGTACCTCGACGACGCGCTGCGGCAGTTGATGGACCGCTATCGCCAGCGCCCGGATTTTGCCCGGACGGTGTTCCTCATTACGGGCGACCACCGGATGCCCGAAATTCCGATGGTCAGCAAGGTGGACCGCTACCACGTACCGCTGCTAGTGTATTCGCCGCTGCTGAAACAGTCCGCGCGGTTCCGCTCCGTGTCGGGGCACTACGACGTCGCGCCGTCTCTGCTGGCGCTGCTCAGAACGCAGTATGGCCTTCGCACGCCTTCCGTCGCCAGTTGGGTCGGGACGGGTCTGGACACCACGCGCGCGTTCCGGAACGTGCACGCCTACCCGATGATGATGACGAAAGTGGAGATGGTCGATTACGTGATGGGCCGTTACCTGCTCAACGAGCAGAGCCTCTACCGGCTCAGCGACAACCTGCAGATGGAACCTGTCAACGACGAAGCCGCGAAAAGCCGCCTCGAAAATGCCTTTGCCCGCTTCAAACAGCAGAACGCCCGGATTGGAGCCGGCACCAGAATGCTGCCCGATTCGGTGCGGTAGAACTTCCCGGAAGGCAGCGGCCTTCACTCGATTTGGAAAACAAAAAGGGAGCGATGAGCGAATTCCAGTGCCGGATTCACTCGCCGCTCCCCTTTTTATTTTGTCATAAAAATTGTCAGAAAAGTAAAGCCAACGCGTTCCAAAAAAATAACCCGCCGTTTCAACGGTGGCCTCGAACTACCGGCTCCCCTGCGCCGCCCAACCGTTTCAACGGTTTAAGCATCTGGAGTAAACCGTTGAAACGGTTCAGGCAGTAACCGGAGGTACCGGGATCGATGACCCGCCGTTGAAACGGTGGGCTGGTTTGCCGGAAACATGAGAAAATAGGCATCCCCGCCCCCAAAAACACCCCGCCGTTTCAACGGTGGGTTCGCAATACCGGTTTCCTGCGCCGCCCCAACCGTTTCAACGGTTTAAACATCCGGGCGCGGCGGGCTGGTGTCAGGGCCGGGTGGTCGGCTTCTTCGTCCGGTCGTAATACTCTTCCAGAATTTTGGTCGTCATCGGCCGGTAGACGCGCCAGAAAAACCCTTCGCGCTGGGCCAGATTTTCCGCCCAGTAGAACACCGGACCCAGCAACTCCACGCCCCGGAAGTACGACGAAAGCATGCTTACCGGATTGTCGCAGAAATCCCCGGCGAAGTAATAGAACTCATAATCCGCGCCTTTGTGCATCAAGATGGCCGGAAACCGGCTCGGAATGCCGTGGCGGGCCAGTTCGCGCTGTCCGGCGGCGTTGGCGTACACTTCGTGCGTGGCCACCTCGCGGTTGACGGCCGGATTGTTTTCGAGCACATCAAACCAGTACGAATACGGCAGGCGCTTCGGCAGGTCGAAATACTGCTGTCCGAATTCCGACGACACCATGTACGGCACTTCCCGCTGCAGGTGCGTTTCGTTTTCGAGCACCACTACCTCGTCGCGCTCGGACACAAACGCGACGCCGGACTTGGTGAACGGCCACTGCCCGTTATGCTGGCGGCGGTAGTTGCGCACCAGCCACCGCGGCAGTTCCTCGTTGACGGTGGTGTCCAGTGAATCGAAGTAGCGGCCGATCCAGCCCGTCCACCGAAGTCCGAAGGCGGCCTCAAACTCCTGGCGCACCCCGGGATTGGTCGGCGAATTGATGTCGTTGAATTCGGCCAGAATGAGCTTGTGGCGGGCTTTCATCCGCTTCAGAAACATGACGTCCTTCCGACTCATGCCGCCGTAGAGAATGCCCGAACGCTCGGTCTGCTGCTCGCCGCTGTACCATTCGTTGCGGTAAATGCCGTACGTGTCCGTGTAATACACCAGATCGGCATCCTGACTCAGTTGCTCCAGTTCGCCATCCGAAAACCGTTCGAGTCCTTTCAGACTGTACTTTTTATCCCGTTCCGGAAAAAATCCGAAGTAATCCCGGCTGCTCCGGTAGGGCTGCGTCCGGGTTTTGGTAAACCGCTGGTGGTTCAGCAGCCATGTCAGCGAGATGTGCTCCTGCCCCGATTTTTCGAGCACCGTTTTGTCCACAATGGCCGCCACCAGCGTACGTTTCGGCAACAGCCACCACCCCAGCCACATCCAGAGCGGGGTAAGCAGGAAGAAAAGGAAGATGTAACGTTTCTTCATGTTGAGTGAAAGAGTGATTGAGCGATTGAGTGGGCGCCCACTCGGAGAGGTCACTCAATAAAATTAAAATCGTTTCTTATACCCCACGCCGACACCCCACTGGCTGCCGCGGGGGCGGTTGGCCTGTTCTTCGCCGTACCAGGAGGCCGTCAGGGACAGCACGTCGCGGCTGGTCAGGCCCTTGCGGAATTCGGCGCTGGCGCGCTGGGAAAGCAGATTCTGGCGGGTTTCGCCCAGCAGCACGTTGCGGGTTTCGTCCGGCGAAAGGCCCGTGCCGCCGCTGAGGCCGAGGTAGTCGTCCGCCCCGCCGTAGTAATAGCGCACCGTGCCGATGAAGGTTTTCGACAGCGCGTGGTCGCCCGGAATCAGGTACGTCCGCAGGTTGATCCAGAAGCTGGAGACGTACTTGCCCGCCGAGGCCGTGTAAATCCAGGTCGGACTGCTGAATTTCAGGTAGCGAGCCCCCACTTCCGCCTCGAAGCTGCGCGGCAGGTTAGCGTACAGCGAAGCCCCGGCCCGGAAACGCGGAAAAATCGGCTCGTCGCCCGACAATCCGACGCTTACGTAGGCGTAAAACGTCGGGCTGAGGCGCGGATACGCGTCCAGTTCGGCCTGAAAACCCGTGCCGCTGAAACGGTTGGCGTAGTTGACGCGGGCGGCCAGCGAACCCAGTCGGGTCGTGCGGCCGTAGGTCAGGCTGGCCACCTGCCAGGGTGCCTTGTGTAGGGCGTCGTTGTAGTTTTTGTCAAAATACAGGTAGTCGTAGCTGAGTGCCACGGAGTTCTGGCTGGCATTTGCCTTGATGCGTTCCACCAGCGAACGGGCGTCCGCATTGGCCGGAGCCGCCTTCAGCACGGCCAGCGCCAGGGCGTAGGCTTCGGAATATTGCCGCAGTTCGTCGAGCACCCGGACTTTCTTCAGGCGAATCTCCACGTCGTCGGTGTAGAACTGCAAAGCCGTGTTGGCGTGGGTCAGGGCCTGAACCGGGCGGTCGTTCCAGTAATTGAGGTCGATCAGCCCGACCAGCGCCTCGCGGTTCTGCGGCTGCCCTTTCAAAACCGTCGTAAACTGCTCGTTCGCCTCCGCCACCTTTTTTTCCCAGGTGTAAAGGCGTCCCAGAAAATTGCGGATATCGGCGTAGTTCGGGCTTTGCGTCAGGGCCTGCTGGCAGAGGGCTTTGGCCTTCTCGTAGTCCTTGCGGTCGAAAGCGGCCTCGCGGGCCTGCCGGAACAGTTCGTCGGAATCCACCGACTGCGCCCGGACGGTCCGGACGCCGGACAGCATCAGCAGGCAGAAAAACAGGAAATAACGGAGGGTATGCATAAAATACGCGGTACGGGATGGTCTTGCTTGTCGTCAGGCGGCCGGTTTGCTCAGCCCCTGCCGGGTCATGGTGCCCCAGCCTTTTTTGCCCCGGAAATAATCGATATTGCCCCGGATGCTGCTGTAGACGATAAACGGATGGTAAAAAATCGGTTCGGTCAGCGCCAGCAGCACCAGCCGGACCAGGTCGTTGAAGCGCCGGTATTGCAGATACGTTTTCTGGTCGGTCCAGATGGCCAGACTCGACAGAAAGACGGAAAACGCGTACACGGCGCCGACCAGCAGGAAAAAGAAGGTGTAATTGATTTTGCCGAAGGCGATCAGGTACACCGTAAACGCCAGTCCGGCCGTTTCGATGACCGGCGCGAGCCATTCGTAGAAGAACCAGTACGGCATACTGAGCATGCCCGTCACGTGGTAATTCGGGTTGAAAAACATCCGGCGGTGGAACTTCAGCGAGTCCATCAGGCCGCGGGTCCAGCGGTTGCGCTGCCGACCGAGGATCTGCCATTTGGAAGGTCCTTCGGTCCAGCAGAGCGGGTCGGGAATGTAGCGGACCGCGTACGGCTCGCGGCGTTCTTCCATCATCCGCCGCATCCGCATCACCAGTTCCATGTCTTCGCCCACCGTCTCGTGGGAATAGCCGCCCGCTTCGATGACCGTTTCTTTTTCAAAAATGCCCAGCGCCCCCGACACCAGCAGCAGTCCGTTGGCTTTGGCCCAGGCGACCCGGCTCAGCAGAAACGCCCGCATGTATTCCAGCACCTGCGCCCCGACGATGAACGAGCGCGGCATCCGGACCTTCAGCAGCCGGCCGTTGCTGATTTCGCAGTCGTTGGCCAGGCGAATGACGCCGCCGATGGCAATTACCCGCTGGTCGGTTTCCTGCAAAAACGGCTTGATCATGCGCAGCAACGCGTCCCGCTCCAGCACGCAGTCCACGTCGATGCAGGCGATCAGCCGCCCGGTGCAGACGTTGATTCCGGCGTTGAGCGCATCGGACTTCCCGCCGTTCATTTTGTCCACTACCGTCAGGTGCGATACGGCCCGGTCGCGGGATTTGTAAATGCCCCGGATGGGTTTGCAGGGCACTTTCTCCAGAACGGCAACCGGTTTTTTTTCCAGATTATAGCCTTCCAGAAGGCGCTGCAAGGTTTCGTCCTTACTGCCGTCGTTCACAATGACGACTTCAAAATCAGAATATTCCAGCGAAAGGAGCGACTTCGCATTGTCCACGATGTTCAGCGCTTCGTTGTAGGCGGGTGCAATGATGGAGATTTTGGGCGCCAGCGGCGAGGTCAGAATCTGCCGGTAATCAATAAACGACGACTCGGCGACGTGGTTCCGGATGCTCCGGTACGAAACGACAGCCGAGGCGAGGTAGATTCCCATCAGCATGAGGGCGTAAAACAGAAACACAAAGGTTGTCCAGTCGTAAACAAGCGTCAGCAGCATCATGATACGGATGGGGTTAAAGCGTTGTCTGCGTGCGTTGCGCCGGTCAGCCGGAGGAGTTCTTCTTCCGCCATGAAGTTTTCCCGCAGGGCGTGCAGGGCCGTATGCCGCACGGCATCGTCGGCATGAACGGCGTAGGCCATCAGCAGCGGCACTACTTCTTCGTCGCTGAGGCGTCCCAGCAGGCGCAGCGTCCGCAGCAGGCATTCGCCCACGGCCGATTCCACGTACGCCAGCAGCGGCTCGACCACCTCCGGCGAACCCAGGTATTCGAAGGCGTCCAGAATGGCGCCCTGCACGCGCTCGTCGGGGTTGCCCAGCAGGTCGCCGAGTTCCACAATCTTGTCGAGGCGATTGAAATAACGGCACAGCCGCACGCCAAAGAGCACCCAATCGGCCTCGGAGGAGCGCAGCCAGTTTTCAAACGGCGGCAGTTCGGTCAGTTCGAGGGCGCGAAAGCGTTCCAGCAGCAGCAGTTGCTCCCAGTCCGACAGCCGCTGCCCGCTGTGTTCGACGCGCTGAAGGCCGGAGAAGTCCCCAAAGGCCGCCAGGGCCGAGATCAGTTCAATGCGCAGCATCATTTCCTGCGTGTTCAGTTTGGACCAGATCACCGGGATGGATTCGTGAATCTGCATCTGGCTGAGCACGCGGGCGGCGTAGGCCTGCCGGTGCCAGACGCCCTGCCGCAGCGTTTTGAGGCAGTAGCGGTCCAGACCCAGACTCCGGAACAGAAGCTGAAGCGGCTCCTGGGATTCGCCCCGGAGCAGTTTGCTGGTTGAATAAAGAATGTCGGTCACCACCCGGCGGTTGAGCCGGCTCTGGACGACAAACCGGTGAAAATGCCGGGACAACGCCTCGTCGTCCATATCCCCCGACATCCAGGCGGCAATGGCGTCTTCGGCGAGCTCGCGGAGTTTGGCTTCCCGCCTCTGTTCCCGTTCCCGCCGCCGCATCAGCACCAGGACGTTGACCAGCAGGCCCGCGCCGCCCAGCAGAAAACTGCCGATCAGGAGCAGCAGCAGAGCCTGTAGCCGTGCCGGTCCGTCAGACCATTCCCACCATTCGGTCAGTAATTGAATCATGAACGCTGCAAGGAGTGTATAAGACAGAAAAGCCCGGGGCTTATTTTTTCAGGTGGCGGCGAACCCGCGTCATTAGTTCGTTGGGGCTGAAAGGCTTCACGGTATAGTCATCGGCGCCGAGGCTGAACGCTTTCAGCACGCTCGGCTCCTGTCCGGAAGCCGACAGGATAATCACCGGAATATCGGACATCGACCGCTTCACATATTCCAGAACTTCGAGGCCGTTGTGGTACGGCATCATCAGGTCGGTGATGACCATATCCGGAACGTTGTTCTTCAGACATTCGAGGGCTTCCTTGCCGTCGGCGGCCTGAAGCACGTTAAAACCTTCTTTCTGCAACCGATACGACAACATTTTGCGAACCAGCGGTTCGTCTTCGGCGATAAGAATGGTAGCGGTGGTGGGTGTATTAGTCAACATTCAACGTATGTGTAAGAGATTGTTTTCAGACATTTGACAACTCAATCATTGGGCGCAGCAACCGGGGTTAATTCCCCGCGCTCCACCATTTTTTCGAGCTGGCTGACGCCCCGGCCGACGGCATCGAACAGGCGGTCAAGCTCCGTCCGGGCCCGTTCGGGGTCGAAAGGCTGGCTGTATTCCAGTTCCTTGAGCTGTTCGGCGGTGCCGAGCATGGCCAGGGAGTTCAGCGACGACCGGTATTTGTGGGCCACGCCCCGGAACGCTTCGTAGTCCGCCGAGTTCACCGCCTCGAAGAAGCGGGTCCGGTAGGCTTCCTGCTCCTGCCGGAAGGTGTCCAGCAGAATGTCGAGCAGCGCCACGTCGCCATCGGTCATTTCCAGCAGATATTCGCAGTTGATCAGGCTCTCCGCCTCGCCGGATACCGGCATTTCGGAAACCGGCGTCACCGGGACCGGGGCAGCTTCCGTTTCGGCCGCGCCCCCCTCCGGCCGCTCCACGGCGACCGGCGCGTACCGGTGCAGCAGGTCGTCGAGCTGGGTCAGCCGAATGGGCTTGATGATGTATTCGTTCATCCCGACGGCCATCGCCCGTTCCCGTTCGGCGGCCATCGCGTAGGCGGTCAGGGCAATGACGGGCGTGTCGTGGTGCAGTTCCTTGCGGATGAGTTCGGTGGCCGTATAGCCGTCCATTTCCGGCATCTGGATGTCCATAAAAATGAGGTCCGACCGGGATTTGGTCAGAAAGTTCAGCGCCTCCACGCCGTTGCAGGCAATGACGGGCCGGATGTTGTAGCGGCGCAGAAACCCTTCCAGTACCTTCTGATTCAGGGCGTTATCCTCTACCACCAGTACGCGGATGTTTGACAGGCTTTCTTTTTCCTCGGGCCTCGCTTCGGCAACGGCCGCACTCGGCAGCACTTTGAATGTGAGGTGGACCCGGAAGGTCGTGCCCTTGCCGGCCGCGCTTTCTACCCGGATGGTGCCGCCCATTTTCTGCACAATGCTGCGGGCGATATTGAGGCCCAGCCCCGTGCCCGCCGGGCGGTACAGCGTGTCGCTGCCGATGGGCGTGTACCGGTCGAAAATCCGGGAAAGCTCATCCGGCGCAATGCCGTTACCCGTATCGCTGATGACGAACTCGACCCCCGCCTCGGCGGCCGGTCCGGTATGCGTCGTACGCACGGCCAGCCGGATTTCGCCTTCTTTGGTAAACCGGACCGCGTTGTTACAGATATTGAGCAGGACCTGCGACAACCGGCCGGCGTCGGTCAGGACCGTGTGGGGCAGATCGTCGGCCAGCACCAGGCGGAAAGCCAGGTTTTTCTGCTCGGCCCGGGGCACCATGATCCGCTGGATAGCGTTCACGAGGTCGGCCAGCCGGGTCGACGACAGGTCCAGCGTGAGCCGTTCGGCTTCAATTTCCGAGATGTCGATGAGGTCGTTCAGGGTAGCCAGCAGGCTCAGGCCGGACTCCTGGATGGCGTCCACGGATTCGCGGTGCCGGGGGTCGGCGATTTCTTCCAGCAGCAGGCTCGAAAGGCCGATGATTGCGTTCAGCGGAGTCCGGATGTCGTGGCTCATGTTGGCCAGATGCAGCTCCATTTGCCGGATTGTCTGTTCGGCCGCCTGCTGGGCTTCGGCCCGCTCGTCCCGCTCGGCTCTGATTTGCAGCGTTTTCTTTTCCCGACGGGTGTTGTAGGCAAAAAAAGCGAGGGCCAGCAACCCGATCAGCACCAGGGCCATCGCGTCGATGGCCGCCGCCAGCCGCTTCAGGGTGTAAAGGTTGGGAAGCAGGTCCGGACGGCTGTCGGCCAGTTCGGCCAGCAGAAAACTGTAAAGATCCTGTACGTAAAAAAACCGGCTAATGATGATCACCGCGATTCCGGCGAATACGACATAAAGCAGGTAAAGAATGGTGCGACTCTGTAATTTCTGTTTCATGAACCGGCAGGCGAACGTGGGATAGCTCAGCGTTCAGCCTCTCGTTTTTGTCTGTTAACAACGGTCGCAAATACAATACCAATTTGGTAGAAAACATAAAAATAAGCGGTGTAACGCTTAGAAGGCTTCCAATTGTGATTGACAAATATTAATTTTATTGTCTTTTAAATCAAGCGTTATTTTGTATGTAGTACCAAAAACTTTGTCTTAATTCGGTCTACCGAAGAAACTTATTCCGTTTTGAAAAAAATCAACAGCGCCTTTCTTTCTACGCTGCTTTCCGGCTTGCTGCTGCTGCCGGGCTGTCGGGAAAACGGTTTCCAGCAGGCAGCCCTCCCCCACGATGCCGGGCGTCTGGCCACCCGGTCGGCGATCAGTCCGTGCGAAGTCCCGTTCAACGAATCGGCCCTGCTGCGCGAAGGCTGGACCAAGACCTTCGAAGACGAGTTCAGCCGCGACCTGAGCCGCTGGAACCTCTGGACGGGCGGAGCCTACAACGAAGAACTGCAGCATTACCAGCCGTCCAATCTGGTGCTCAGCAACGGCATCCTGTCGATTGTGGCCAAACGGGAGACGGTGGTAGGCCGGACCCGCCCGAACCTTCCGGAGCCCAAAACGTTCCGGTTCACCTCCGGACGGATCGAGTCCAAAACGGCTTTTGCGCCCGGCGGCCGGGTCAAAGAGCTTCGGATTTCGGCCCGCATCAAATGCCCGGGCGGCTACGGCATGTGGCCCGCTTTCTGGGCTTACGGCGACCCCTGGCCGACCAAAGGCGAAATCGACATCCTGGAAATGCGCGGCAACGAGCCCCTGAAATACACGACCAACTACGCCTACGGACCCCGTGCCGGTGAGAACCAGGCCCCCGACGCCACGGCCGTCATCCAGCCCGGCGTCAGCCTGACCGACTGCTGGCATACGTTTGAACTCATCCGCGCCCGCAAAACCCTGACGTTTCTGTTCGACGGCCGGGTGGTGGACGTAAAGCAGGGTCGGATGGTGGAAGAACTCTATACCAAACCGGAGAATATCGTGCTGAATCTGGCCATCGGCGGGACGTTCTTTGGGCACCCCTCCCCCGACCAGATTGTGCCGGGAACGATGCAGGTGGACTGGGTAAAGGTTTTTACCAAATAATATCGGAACGACAAACGGGGTAAAACGCGGAAGAGACAACTTATTTCGTTGTAATTTGGTAGTATAGCTAACCGCTGAATACAACGATGGCAGTAACCATGAAACGCAATCCGCTCTTTTTAACCTTTCTGCTGATTACTGGCGTTCTGGCCGGCTGCACTTCCTCTTCCGAGAAGGAACAGGCCAGCCAGACCCGTAGCGCCACCCAGACTCCGGCCCAGACACCCGCCGACTCCAACCGTCAGAAAACCATTCTGTTCTTTGGCAACAGCCTGACGGCGGGCTACGGCGTGGACCCCGCCGAAGCGTTTCCCGGCCGCATCGGCCAACGCCTCGACTCGCTAAAATTGAACTATCGCGTCATTAACGCCGGTGTCAGCGGCGAAACCACGGCGGGCGGACGCAGCCGGGTGGGCTGGACCCTGCGGCAGCCGGTCGATATTTTTGTGCTCGAACTGGGCGGCAACGACGGCCTGCGCGGCCTGCCGCTGGCGGCCACCCGCCAGAACCTCCAGGCCATCATCGATACCGTCCGGGCGCGAAGCCCGCAGGCGCAGATCGTGCTGGCCGGGATGCAGATTCCGCCCAATATGGGACCCGACTACACCTCGGAATTCCGGCAGATTTATCCCGAACTGGCGAAAAAGAACAACCTGACGCTGATTCCGTTCCTGCTCGAAGGCGTCGGCGGCATTCCCCGCCTGAACCAGCCCGACGGCATCCACCCCACCCCGGAAGGGCACAAGTTGGTGGCCGAAACCGTCTGGAAAACGCTGGAATCACTGGTGCGGGCCCAGGGCGTGTAGGCGTCAACTCTGGCCTTTTGGCCCGGTTTTCCCAAAACTCTATTCCGGTGGACCTTCTTCTGCACTACCAAACCTGTCTTGGCGGGCCTTTTCCGGAGCCGCCGCCGCTGGACCCGGTCGTTCGGGAAACGATTTCACAAAACGGCTATCAACGGGTGTCCGTCACCTACGCGGCCGAACCCGACGACCGCGTTCCGGCCCTGTTGCTGATTCCGGAAGGCGTGTCGGCCAGTCACCCCGCCCCGGCGGTCTGCGTCTGGCACCAGCACAACGACCAGTACCAGTTGGGCAAGGCCGAACCGGCCGGGCTGGCGGGCGACCCCACGCAGCACGTGGCCGTGGCGCTGGTCCGCGAAGGGTACGTGGTACTGTGCCCGGACGCGCTGGGCTTCGAAGAACGGCAGGACCCGGCGGGTCGGCTGTCGGGCAGCGATTACGAACGGTTCCTTTTTCTGTGGTACGTGGTGCGGGGGCAAAGTCTGGCCTGGAAAGCCGTGCTGGATATACGCCGCGCCGTGGATTACCTCTGCTCCCGACCGGACGTGCTGCCCGACCGGATTGGCTGCTACGGGCACTCGATGGGCTCGACCCACGCCTGGCTCGCCGGACCGCTCGAACCCCGCCTGACCTGCCTCGTCGGCAACGGCTGCCTGCCGACCTACGACGCCATTGAACACGAACGGCTGCTGCACTGCTTTTCCAACTTCGTCCCCGGCTGGAAAGCGGTGGGCGATACGCCCGACATCGCCGCCCTGATTGCTCCCCGTCCGCTGCACCTGAATTTCGGCGAACGGGATGCCGGGTCGCCAATTGACTTTGTCCGGAAAGGCCTCGGGCGGATTGCGGCGGCGTACGAAAGGGCGGGCGTTCCGGAGCACTTTACGTCGTTCATCGAACCCGGCGCTGGGCACGCCTGCACCCCGGCCATGTGGGAGCAGACGCTTGCGGTATTTCGACGGTATCTGCGGCGATAAGATTAGTTTCACGCAGATTGGCGCGGGTTTGTTCGCAGAAAACCAGCGGAATCGGCGCTTAAAATCGGCGCGAAACCATTTTCGCTACGCCCTTCCAAAACATTCCTTCTCCGCATCCGTTCGATTCAGATAACCTGTTCACTCAACGGATGCGCTATCTTCTTTACCTTCTGCTTCTGGTCGGCCTGCCCGCTCAGGCCCAGCTTCAACTCGACGCCGAGACCGGCGGACTGCTTTCCGTACCGTATCTGGAGACCCGCATTCCGGGCGAAACCGGGACGTTTATTGACCTGAAAAACGACCTGACCATTCAGAAAAGGCCGTTCGTCCGCCTTCGGCTCAGTTACACGATCAACGACCGGCACACGCTCTCGCTGCTGGCCGCGCCGCTGATCGTGGCGTCGGAGGGCAGCATCAGCCGTCCGGTCCTCTTCAATGGCGTGACGTTTCCGGCCGACGTGCCGCTGCGGACCGAGTACCAGTTCAACACCTACCGGCTGACCTACCGCTACGCCTTCGTTCGGAGCGAACGGGTCCGGCTGGCGGCGGGCCTTACGGCATTCGCCCGGGACGGCGACGTGCGGGTCGAATCGGCCACCCAGCAGCAGGGTAACCGCGGCCTCGGCGTTCTGCCGCTCCTGAATATTTACGCCTCCTGGAAGCCCGTCAATGCTTTGCAGGTGATTGTGGAAGGCGACGGTCTGGGCTCGCCCAACGGCCGGGCGATTGACCTGTTCGGCGGTGTCGCGGTGCAGGTGACCGACTGGCTGGCCATCAAAGGTGGTTACCGGGTGGTGGAAGGGAAGGCTGATAACGAAGAAGTGTTCACCCGCGCCTGGTTCAACTTCGCTTCCGGCGGCGTTCTGCTGACGATACCGGGGCGGTAAGCCTGGTCAAACCGGGTCGTTTTTGTTACCTTGCGACCTGATTTGAACCTTCGCAAACCACCGTTTCATGTACACCTTATACGCTATTCCGGCCTGTGATACCGTCAAAAAAGCCCGGACCTGGCTGGCGGACCGGGGCATCACCTACCAGTTTCATGATTACAAAAAACAGGGCATCGACCGCCCGACCATCGAACGTTGGCTCACGCAGCGATCGTGGGAAGACCTTGTCAACCGCGCCGGAACGACCTGGAAGAAACTGCCGGATGCCGAGAAACCCACCGACGCCGAAGGGGCCATTCAACTGATGATGGAGAAACCTTCGGTCATTCGCCGCCCGCTCATCGAAGCCGACGGCCGGATCGTCGCGCTGGGATTCAAGGCGGAAGAGTACGGAAGCGTGTTTGAAGGAAATGATTGAATGATTGAATGACTGATTAGCTTTGCGCCTTTTTCCAGGAACATCCCCCTAAACCCTCGTGCCGCCGACTCTACCTTCCTGCTAAAACCGAACTGAGCCGCCAAGAGTAATACGGGGAATCAGGGCGTCGCGCGTGTCATAGATGGTTCGCGCCGCTCTTCCAACCGCCACAGCACCCAGGTCCAGAAATACGCTTAATGGCTTTTGTTCGCCCTTTTCCAAATAAAATTTAGCTCCAATTTTCCAGAAGTTATTGAAGCCCCGCTTCATGGCCGGATTGAATTCCAGTAGTGGGCTTCGATTCACAACAGGACTCACAAAGTTCAAATCGGTGTAGACACTTACAAAGTTCTTTACCGGGATCAATTGAACTCCTAGTTTAAAGTGAACCACATCGGTAGTAAAACGGGTAGTATCCGTTCCCCTGATGCCCTGAAGGTTTTTTCCAAGGTAGTTGAAATGAAAATAGGTGCAGAACCAGTTTACTTCGGTTCTCTCATTATTCTGGCCAACATCCGTGATTCTTCCAAACGGCAGAGCATTGATGCTCATGGAAATACCATACGTGCTGGTCTCTGGAAAAAAGATACTGACATTGGAAACTCTTCGCTGGGCGAAGGCTGACGTGAACAACTTAACGTCTCCGTAGAAACGACGACTTGATCTAAAATTGGTTAACCCCCTAATTTCGATCTGCGGCAGCAAAAGGTTATTGCCTAGCAGGCTGTTCAAATTGGGAATCGTCGAAGCCTGATTGATGGGCACTTCCGAAACCGGAGCCGATGAAGATCCACTCCCACTAGCCGGCGTACTGGCAGAATACCCTTTCTTATAAAATTCATTAATCTCCTGCATTAACTGAGCAGAAGCACCGCAAGAGGCAAGCAGGATGAGGAACACTATGCGTAGAAAGGCCATAGCGGTTTCGGTTAAAGATGAATAACTATCGTTATTGTAAACTCCTTATCCAACCGGATTCAGTTCATCTACACCGGCTTGAGAAGTATTCGCCCGGACAAACATCAACAGGTCGGTCATGGTGTAAAATGAGGCATTCTCGCCCCGCTGCGGGTCCGCAAAAAGCTCTTTTGTCGGCTTCCAGTTCGATTCCTGAAAAATTGAAACGCGGCTACTTTTCGCCAGGCCTAAAAACACTTCGCAAATAATAACGCTGGCCAGTTTGCCGAATTTACCCGTCCCGGCGAATTCTGCCTCCCGGTTAATATAGTACCACAACGGCGTCTTCAGGTGAAACTCGTGCTTTTCAAGAACTTTACTCTGCTCCGCGTTGCCCTGTAGCATTTCCACCGGTGAAAGGACCGCGATACCCATATGCCGGGCCACATCCTGAGCCGAAGGTAAACCCAGCCGGCTGCCTCGAATGAGATTCTTCGTTGCCAAATTCATAGGTTCGCCGAGCCCTTGGGTCAGAAGCGTATCAATGGGTTTGGTCATGTTGAAACCCGGCCCCTGCGGAATGCTGTGATTAGCAAAATCAAAAAACCGTGTCCAGTCGATGACCCACTCACTGGTAAGCCGGGAAAGATCATCCTGTTGGCGACCGACGAACTCATCCTTATTTGAACGCCCCGTAAACTGAAACAAGAGCCTTAATGTCCCATCCGCCAGCGCACCAGAATCTGGCAATCCGTTAAAAAATTGATTCCAATTGTAATTTTCCCGAATCAGGGTATGCCAGCGGTAGACCGCACCCGAAAATTCGATGGGCATGAAGGGCATCTCGCCTTTAATGATATTGAAGAACTCAACTTTTCCATCCTCAATGACCTCCTTATAGACGGTATCATCCACAAACTGCTTCAGAAAGTCATGCAACACAATGGATTGATAATGCTTTTCTACCAATTCACGAGCCTGCTGCCGAACCTCGGCTGGGTTGTCCGCAAGGTTGAAGTCCCTCCTGAGCACATCCACCACTGCGTTGTGAAATTTCAGAAACGCCAGGTGCGTCTGTGCTACAGCCAAATTTTCATCGTTGCGCGGATCCCCAATCAGCGCTTTAGCGGGTGTCGGCTCAACCCCGCTACGGGGGAGATCGTTGAAAAATGGCCGTCCTACCAGACTTGGTTCGGTCTGGCCTAGCAGGAATTTAGCAGGGTCACTGGGATCCCAGGCCACCAAATTGAGGGTATCACCGCTGCCGTAAAGGCTGTCGAGGTCCAGCGAGGGGGTACGTTGTTGAATCAGGGCGGATAATTCAAGGGGCAGAAGGATGGCCGGGTCCGTATCGCCGAGGGAATCTTTAGTAATGTCGTGATCGATAAACTGCCCCAAGTAGGTGTATCCTGCTGGAATGTTGGAATTTAAATGGACGGTTTCATCCCGCATCAATAGACCTAATTCCTTCAAGGCTTCATCCTTAGGTCGGAAAGGCAGCAAATCAGGAAACAAACGCCCAAACCGGTTAGGCACCAGCGGTTCGACTTCCAAACTGGAAAGACCGTGTACTCTTTCTGAAAGTAACATTGACTGCAACTTGTTTAAGTGAAAAATCTTCACCAAAATTGCAGCCAGCCTTTTGGCCCATCAACGGGAAATGTCCCCTCCATCAAAAGGTCTTTTCCCCTTTTTCAACCCATCAACCATTCAGCCATTCAACCATTCAATCACTTCGTGTTGCTCTCCCGCATCAGCTGCACCCACCCCTTGTACACCTGCACACTGCCGTTGCGGTTCACCCCCCCGAAGCGTACACTCGCCTGGTAGTAGTACAAACCCGCCGACAGCTCCTGGCCCCCGCTCGTGCGGCCGCTCCAGTTGATGTTCACGTCGCTGGTCTCGAACACCTTACCCCCGAACCGGTTGTAGACCACGAACTGCACGCTCACCACCCCAGCAGGACAGGGCAGCGGCACGAACACGTCGTTCTTGCCGTCCCCGTTGGGCGTGAACACGTTGGGCAGCTCGAAGACCGGGCAGATGTCCTTGCACACCCGGTTGCTGGGAGCACTCTCCACCCCCCCGCGCGTCACCGCCGTTACGTAGTAGCAACCCGCCACACTGCTCAGGTTCGTGTGTGCAAAGCTGGTCGTCGGGGCCGGCACCCCCGTCAGCCGCTGGTGCTCGGTGTCCTCCTGGTAACGGGAATAATAAACATTGTAGCTGGCAATCCGCGTGTCGCAGGGCTGGTTGTTCGGGCCCGTGGTGGCCCCCTGCCAGCTCAGCGTGTTGGTAAACGTCGTCACCGTACAGGCCGACTCCCCGCTCAGCGTGGCGCAGTCCAGCGAATCCAGACTCAAGCGCGGCGGGCAGGGACGGGTCGTGTCAATGGGACTGGCACACACCGCCTGCGAGTAGTTCAACAGCTCGTTCTGGGGACGCAAGCTCACGGCCGGATTGGTGTACACCCCCACCGTCTCCACCCGGTAGCAGTACACGCTGTCGGGCGACAGCGTTAGCGTCTGGACCCCGTCCCCGGCAAAGCTGTCGCTGCCCGTATCGGTGAAGGTGAACGTGTTGGGACCCTGCACGGCCACCTCCGCTATCCGGTTGAAGGGACCGTTGGGACCGCTCACGCTGCGGTACACCCGGTGGCGCTGGTTCGTGTTGTCCCAGGGGACCACCGCCTGCCACGACAGCCGCACCCGCCGCAGCTCCCCGGCCGCCGCCAGCACCACCGAACTGGCCGCATCGGTCACGTCCAGCCGCGTCAGGGCACCCGTGCCCGCCTCGGTATAATAAAACTCCACCCGGTAGCGGTAGCCGCCCCCACTGGTGTTCAGGCCCCGGTCCACGTACACCGTATCGGCCCGGGTGCCCGACAGGTCCGCCTCGATGGCCGCGATCTGCACAAAGTCATTGCCCGCCGTAGCCGTGAGGCCCGGAGCCCGGAACAAGCGGTACTGGAAGGGGCCGCCCACGTCGGTGGCCCCCAGCCCGATGGGCCGCGTCCAGCGCACGGTGATCCGGCCCCTTGTAGCGTCGGTGGAGTCCACCGTCACGTTCGTCATCAGGGGCACCTGCAGGGGCAGGGCCAGACAGGCCTCGTTGGACACCACGCTCTCCCCGCCCCGGGGCCGGGGAAAGGCCGCCACCAGGCGGTAGCTGTAGCTGGCCCCCCGCCGCAGGCTGGGGTCGGTGTCGGTGAAGGTGGTGGCCGTGATGGGCACCCGCCCGATCTCGGTGTAGCCCGCCGTGGCCCCGATGCCCGTCGAGCAGGGCGGGGTGGCCAGGGTGGTGCAGCCCTCGCGGCGGTAGATGACCATCTCGGCCCCGGGCACCCCGCAGGCGTAGGCCGACCAGGTCAGGATGGTGGCCCGGCCCGTGCCGGGCCGGGCCGTCAGGTTCTGGGGCCGGGGGGCGTAGACCCGAATGCGAAAAGACTCCAGGGTGGCCAGTTGGGTCTGGCCCCGGGCCGGCAGGTCGACGGCGCGGATGACCACGTCGTAGGGTTCCTCCCGGACGTGGGCGCAGGCGGTCTGCCAGCGGAAGGTGCCCGTGGCGGGAGAGTTCAGGGTCTGGTCGGGCCGGGGGTTGAAGGTGGCGAAGGGGGGAGCGATGATGTTGATGGGCTGGTTGTTGGTGGGGTCGGTGTAGGGCCGTCCGTCGGGACCGACGTTGAAGGGTCCGCCGAAGGCCGAGAGCTGGAGTCGGTTTCCGTCGGGGTCAGTGGCAGTGATGGCCTGGTTGATGATCGTACCGGCCTCCACGCAGAGGTCGTCGGGCACCCGCAGTTCGGGACGGCGGTTAGGGCCTTCTACCACGACAATCTGAATGTCCCGGACGATTTCGCCAATCTTAATGCCATCCCGGTACTCCTCAATGATAAACGCAATGTTGTATTGTCCCCGTTCAGCGGGGGCGTCCCAGCAGAGGTCACCGGTGCGGGGGTCGATGGTCAGCGTGGCCGGGCCCGCTCCCGCTTCGGTTGTCGGATTCTGCCCGATCACTTCGGGCCGGATGTAGCCCGCAACCGGCTGGGGACCCCGGCAGGCCACATCTTCGCCGCTCTGGCGACCAGCGGAAACCGTCAGGCGATAGGCCAGGCTGTCGCCGTCGCTATCGAAGGCGGCGGGGTTGTGGCAGAACTTCTGGCCTACGCGGGCCGAGTCCAGGGGCGGGTTGAGCATGACCGGGGTGCTGTTGAGGCCCAGGGGGGCACTCACTACGATGGTGGTGCGCAGTTCAAAGGTGGTGTTGACCGAGTTGGGAATGTTTCGCGTGTTTTCATTCCGGTTGGAAATGCTGACGCTCAGATTATAGGTTCCCGGCCCGGGGTACGTATGGACCGTTCGGTAGATGTTGATGGTGGTGTTGCGGTTGATCGGTCTTCGTTCCACCCGTGGAACCGGGAACGAAGGGGTGCCGTCGCCGAAGCAAAGCGGAAAATCGTCTTCCGTTTCGGAAGCGCCCCTCCCGCCTACTTCGTCAAAGTAAAGTGTGACCGTGATTTCGTAGGTCAGGGAAGTATTGGAAATCCGCCGGGTGGTAATTTCCCCTGCCCGTACGTGCGTGGCCATAGCCTGATGTAAGCAAGCAAAAACCAGGAGAGTCCCCAGCAGAAGTGTCCTCATTGTAGAGCCCGATAGTCTGTACCATTCCTTAAACTGGCAAAGCGGTAGATTCGTATTAATCAGACAGAAAACTTCTTAAAAGGTAGCTTAACCGGCCGAATCGGGCAGGGTATGCGGCCGCCGTGCCTTCTGGTTTTATGGACGGCCCTAAAGTAAAAAAGTGGAAACGAACCGGGTTCATTTCCACTTGACTCCGTCAATTCGCTCAGGAAGCTTGTCGGCGGGTCTTCTTGACCGCCACCGGCTTTGGTTTATACTCTCAGACCGGCAGTCGCACCTGGGCGGAAGAAAGGCAGACACCGAAGGGCTAGAGCGGCTTCAGATGCAGGTACCGCTCCACCGAACGGCTGTCGCTCAGGTTGACTTTGCCGCTGCTGAGCATGTTGGTGACGACCTGGGTCGATTCAATCAGGATGATTTTGACATCCGCACGGTAATTCGTCAGCAGGTTTTCGTTGCGGGGTGAGGTCATCCTCGCCATCACCTGAATCCGGTCCCGCTGGGGGCGTACTTCGGTTTCGACACGCCCGTTTTTGTCGCCCGGCTGAGGTCCGAAATACAGCGTTTGCATGCTGTTCAGGGTCCAGGCGTGGACGTGGTCGCGGACGTAGACCAGCACGGCCCCTTTTTCGGCCACGGCCGCGTATTTGTCGGGCGTATAAGACCGATACCCCGCCAGGGTATACAGCTTCGTCACACTATTATACTCCGGCGGAACGGGCGTCGGAAACTGCTGGTCCGTGTAGATATACGTCCAGACGTTGGCCGTGCCGGGGTCTCCTTTTTCGCCGGTGTCGCCCTTAGGACCCTGCGCCCCGGTATCGCCTTTGGGACCCTGCGCGCCCGTATCCCCTTTCGGGCCGGGAATTTCTTCAGTTTTGCAGGAAGCCAGGCACATCAGTCCTGCCAGCATAAAACCTACCAGATTCTTCATGTTCGTTTGCGTTACTGTTCGGATTATCAACCAGAAGACCAAGGGCTTATGATTGATAATCCAAATGTCAGCAACCGCAATCGGAGACGAAATTGGAAACGGCATGGATTGCCAGGACTACCGCCTGAGTTGGGACAAGCGCCGATTCAATTGCGCGGCAAGGCGGGCCGTTCTTACTTTACCGGTTGCCCCGCCCGCCAGAACGGCTCCGGGGCGGCCACAAACGCCACGGGTACTTCCGGCACAAAGCCTTTCAGCCACTCGGCACAGTACTTCATCCCCGCCTGCTCGGAAACCAGATGCCCGAGTACGATCAGCGCTTTTTTCTGCCCCGCGGCGATGGCGTCCTGCACGTATTCGACCAGTTCCCATTCGTGCGTTTCGCCCACGATCAGCACGTCGGACTGGGCCAGGTACGGAATGCCCGGCTGCAGACTGACGTTTCCCCAGCTCGCCAGCACGTTCCGGACGGGCAGGTTCGGGTCGCCGACTACGCGCATGGTTCTGATCTTCAGCTTCGATTCGAGTTCTCTGGCCAGCCGGGACAGCGTGGTTTCGGGCAGCGTAAACTGCTTGGGCTGCTCGGGGTTCATGTACTTCTCCCACCCCATCTCGCGGGCCATGCCCGTGGCGATTCCGTCGGGTTTACGGCCGTGCCAGTGGTCGTGAAAGTGGAAAACGCTGAGGCCGCGTTTTTCCAGAAAGTCGCGTTTGTACTGGTAAACGGGGTCCTGTTGCAGGGTTTCGGTTTTGTCGGGATGGTTGAAGAACGTCGGCTCGTGGGTAATGATGAGGTTCAGCCCCTGGGCGGCGGCGCGCCGGGCCACATCCAGCGTAGCCATCATGGCCACGGCGATGCCTTTCACTTCCTGCTCGCGCGCACCGACAATGAGGTTGTCCACGGTCTGTTCACGCCAGGGAATGCCGACATTCGTTTTGATGCGGTCGATGACACCGCCGACGGTCAGGGCCGGAGCGTGTTCAAGACGAATAAAGCCGGTGGCGGTCAGGCCCAGGGAGGCCAGCAGAAAGTCGCGGCGGGAAGGTTGCCAGGTAGTCATGCGGTTGGATCAGAATCGTTTCTCCGCTCAAAGATGTTGCATTATTTGCTAACGGCGCCGCCTTTTTCGAAGAAATCAACCGCCTTTGGTGTAACTTTGCTCCATGAGAATGGCACCCATGCTTTAAGCCCCCCTTCCGTCGCTCCGACAAACGGCCTTTCCGAAGGCCCGTCTTCTCATTGCCTTTTCTCACACCCATTCTCTCTTCTTATGCTGACTTCCGAACAAGTCGAACAATTCATCCGTGATGGATTTGTGCGTATCGATAACGCTTTTTCTGCCTCCCTCGCCGGGCAGATCCGCGCCATTCTCTGGCAGGAAATGAACCTCGATCCGACGCGCCCGGCCACCTGGACCCGGCCCGTTGTCCGGCTGGGTATGTACGCGCAGGAGCCGTTTCAGGAAGCGGCCAATACGCCCGTGCTGCACCACGCTTTCGACCAGTTGGTCGGCCGTGGCAAATGGCTGCCCTGCCGCAGCGTCGGGACTTTTCCCATCCGCTTTCCGTCGCCCGATGACCCCGGCGATACGGGCTGGCACGTCGACGCCGGCTTTCCCGGTGCGGAGCCTGAGGATTATTTTCAGTGGCGAATCAATGTCCGGTCGAAAGGTCGGGGCCTGCTGATGCTGTTTCTGTTTTCGGATGTGGGTGAAGCCGACGCCCCGACCCGGATTCGTGTCGGTTCGCACCGGGAGGTGGCCCAGCTGCTGGAGCCCGCCGGAGAAGACGGCCTCTCGTTTCTGGAACTGGCCCGGCAACTGGAGACGCTTCCCCAGCGCCCGGAAGCGCTCGCCACGGGACCAGCCGGGACGGTTTACCTCTGCCACCCTTTCCTGGCCCATGCCGCCCAGCCGCATACCGGCACCGAACCGCGTTTTCTGGCCCAGCCGCCCTTGCTGCTTCGGGAGGAGCTGTCGATTGACAATGCGACGGCAGCCTATGCACCAGTAGAAGAAGCCATCCGGCGGGCCCTGACGGAATAGCGGATTCTGTTCCCGGTTCGTCCGTGAGGCCGGTGTAAACGAACCGGGAACAATTACAGGGCCTTCATAAACGCCACCAGCGCCTTTTTCTCGGCCGCGCTCAGGTTCAGTTTGTCCTCCGGCAAGGTCTGGTTTTCGAGCGGAAAACCGAGGCCACGGCCGCCGCCGTTGTTGTAAAACTCGACCACTTCCTCCAGCGTGCGGAAGGCGCCGTTGTGCATGTAGGGCGCGGTATGGGCCACGTGACGCACCGTCGGGGTTTTGAAGGCGTACTTCAGCGGGTCGAGGCGGGTGTGGGCGTAGCGGCCCAGGTCGGGGTCAAGCTGGCGGGCCTCCGGCCGGACGGGTACGCCGATCACCTCCGATTCGCTTTTCGTATACCCCGGCGGCACGGTTCCGTTGAACAGCGGGGTAAAATGGCAGATGCCGCATTTCGCTTTCCCCGTAAACAGGTTGAAGCCGTACTTTTCTTCCGCCGTCAGGGCCTGGCGGTCGCCGCGGACGTAGCGGTCGAAGCGGGAGTCGAGCTGCACCAGCGACCGCTCGTAAGCCGCCAGCGCGCTTTGAATCCGGGAGGGCGTCACGGCTTCTTCCGTCGCCGGAAACGCCTTCTGAAACAGCCGGACGTATTCCGCATCTTTCCGGAGCTGCTGCGCCGCCTCGTCCAGCGAACCGTGCATTTCGGCCGCGTTGTGCACCACGTCCATCGACTGATTCTCCAGCGACGGGGCCCGCATGTCGTAAAACTGTGCCCCCTGCATGGCCGCGTTGAGCAGCGTCGGGGTGTTCCGGGCGACCAGCTCATTCCCGGCCAGCGTCACGGCCTTGGGCAGGCCATCGGTAAAGGCCCGGCCCGGCTGGTGGCAGCTCGCGCACGAACGGCGGTTGTTCTGCGACAAAACGGGGTCCGCAAAAAGCTTCTGCCCCAGCACGACCCGGTCGTTCAGCCGGTGGCCGTCGGCCGTCGGGGCGTAAAAATCGGGGTTGAAGGCGTTGGCCTCGAACAGCGTCCGGGCGGCGGCGCGCAGGGGGCGGGCTTCCGTGAAGAGCGCAATGCCCCGGTTTTGCTGGTACGCGACCAGTTGCTGCGTGATCGGATTGGCAAACCCGGTGATAAAGCCCAGCCGGTCAAACGAGTCGAAATCCGGATGGCGGTTCAGCTGCTGCCGGGCTCCCTGAATCGTTTTCCGCAAATTCCGGAATTCGGGCGTGTCGGTTTCGTAGAAGGCCAGGTACGCCTCGACCCCGGCGAGGGCTTCCGCCGCTTCGGGCAGGGCCGTCTGGCAGAGCGGCGTATCGAAGCCCGCCAGACCGAGAGAGATCAGACGAAATACCTCCAGTTTCAGGGCGTCGAACACGTGGGCGTCAGTCAGTTCGGTGCTTTCCCAGAGGGCGGCCGTCCGTTTCAGTTCGCGCTGCAATTTGCGCACCTCCCGCACCAGTTCCTTCCGCTGGCTCGTGTCGATTTCGGGATACAGAAATTCCTCGATTACCTGAAGGCCGCCCGGCTCGAACTGCTTGGTTTCCTCGACCTCAATTTCAGGCAGTGGCGGTCCGTTGACCAGCCGCGTGGTGGCCGGGAAATAATACTCCGTGAACGCCTCCAGCCGTTTGTATTTTTTCCGGCAATCCAGAAAAGCGGTCCGCAGCGAGTCCGCATTCCGGCCGGATTCGGCCAGCGGGCGCAGGCGGGTCTCCACGGTCGTCTGCAAATCGGCCAACCCGGTGAGAAAGAGCGCGTGAACCTGCTCCGTTGGCGGAGCAGGTTCACGGCATTGCAGAAAAAGGGTGGAAAGGAGGAAGCCGAAGAAAATTCTTTTCATTATGAATGCCTTCATTTTACCCTCAATCCCCTGAAGGAGACTCAGTTCCGCCTGTTTACCGGCAGCGTCAAGTCCCTTCAGGGGATTGGGGAAATTTTGAGGTTGCTTTATTTCTGCACGCCGCGCACGATCACGACCTGTCCGCCTTCCTTGTTGCCGGACACGCCCGAGCCGTCCGAGTTCAAGTACTTATCGTCCTGCCAGGTGTGCGGGTGGATGTTCACGGCGAAGGTGTTGGGCACGCCGATGATGTCGGAGATGTCGTACATCGCTCCGTACTCCCACGAGCTCAGGTTGTTGCTTTTCACGGAGTTGTACTTGGCATTGAACGCCGCGTCGTCGCGCCGGTGGTTCATTTCGATCATCGGTTTGATCTGCGCATTGCTGATGCCCCACTGCCAGATGCGGCCGTCGTGCCTGGTATCAAGGTAGAACGAGTCGCCGTCTTCCTGGATGTAGACAAAATCGTCGGTCACGCAGATGTTGTCGGGATTGACGATGCTGTTGCCCGGATCGATGCCGCCGTCGATGACCGGCGTCAGTTTGCCCGTCAGCGGGTTGCTGGCGTCCAGCACCAGTTTGTAGATCCGGCCCCACATGGTTTTGCCCGTTACCGGCGTCTTCTTGTCGGCCTGGCTTACGCCCGTGGCGGTGAAGTAAATCTCCCGGCCCCGGCCGTTGCCGCCTTTGCGATAGTCCACGTCTTCCACGCGGGCAAACTGGATCGCTTTTTTGTCTTTCGACTGCTGGGCAATCTGAGCGCCGGTTGACGTTTTGGCGTTATCGACTTCGACGAATTCAACGTCGTAGGTTTGTCCCACGGCCAGGTTCGTTTCGACGGGGTCCCCATTTTTGGTACGGAGGAAATACAGCTTGCCGTTTTCAAGGTCGCCGACCGTGTTGGACACGTAGGCCAGCAGTTGCCCGTCGCTGTCGTCCTCGCCGATGATGACGACGGTTTTGCCGGGGAATGCCTCTTTCGGCAGCGGCACGGCATTTTCCATCGAAGCTTTGCCGAGGGCGGGCAGCACCCGATTCTTGTTTTTCTTGTCGGCTACTCCAATCGGATTGATCGCGTGCACCATCGACTCGGCCCCGGATTCACCGGCCGTCAGGAAAACCGGCCCGAAACCGTGTTCCTGCTGGGTGGCCAGCGTAGCCGAGCAAAGCCGCCAGATTCCGCCGTCACCGTCTACGATGTACTCACCTTTGGTCGGCTTCAGCGTTTTGTCCAGATAAACGCGGGATACCGCACGGTGAATTTCGTGGTTGTTGATGAGCACATAACCGTCGCCGCTGGGGTCTTTCATCAGGGCGGCACCGTCGGGCTGGGCGCCGAAGATAAAGTCCGGCGACCCGGCCAGTTTGTCGTCCGAACTGATGAGCGTCGTGATTTGCAGGTTCTCAAAACCCGGCAGCGTTTTGACCAGCGACGGGTTCACAGAGTAGTTTTCAAACTTGATGTTCTCGTTAACGGCAGGCGTCCCGATCGGGTGATCGGTGCTGCAGCTGGCGAGTACCAGGGCAAACAGTGTGGCAGTTTTGGCACTAATCTGTGCTTTTGAAGCAAACATGTACGTGAGAGGTTTGGTAGCTGTTTTTCGCTACACAAAGTTGCACCCGCCACGTTACCTCAGTTTTTCGAAAAAATTACGGCTTAGCAAAGTTTTCAGGGCTTGAATTAACAATAATAAAACAACCGGAGTCTTTCGGGCAAACTTTTATTTGTGTGTAAATGCAACATTTTTGTAACTAGCGAATTCGAAAAACTGCTGTTTTGTGAACGTTAACGAAGCGCTCTATCAACTTGGACTGGCCGTGGCTCCGGGCGTCGGCGACGTACTGATTCGCCAGCTGGTCAGTTACTGCGGCTCCGCCGAAGCTGTTTTCAAATCCACGGCTTCGCGGCTGGTCAGGATACCGGGCATCGGCGAGGTCACGGCCCGTTCTGTCCTGAATCCGACCGTGCTGAGAGAAGCCGAAACGGCGCTGCACCGGATCGAGCGGCTGGGCGTTCGCCTCTTTTTCTACACGGATGCCGACTATCCCGACCGCCTCAAAACGCTGTACGACGCCCCGGCCCTGCTGCTGCACCAGGGAACGACCGACCTCAACGCCGCGCGGACCATTGGCATCGTCGGCACGCGGCAGGCGACGGACTACGGGCGCCGCATCACCGAAGAACTGGTACAGGCGCTGAAACCTTACCAGCCGCTCATCATCAGCGGGCTGGCTTACGGCATCGACATTGCCGCGCACCGGGCCTCCCTGCTGCACCAGTTGCCGACGGTCGGGGTGATGGCTTCGGGCATCGACATCATTTATCCGTCTGTTCACAAAAAAACGGCGCAGGACATGCTGGCAAACGGCGGTCTGCTGACGGAAAACCTGCCCGGCGTCAAGCCCGACGCCCGCCTGTTTCCGGCCCGCAACCGCATCATCGCCGGACTCAGCGACGTGGTGATCGTCGTGGAGGCGGCGGCCAAAGGCGGGGCCCTCATCACGGCCGAATACGCCAATAACTACCACCGCGATGTGTTTGCCGTGCCGGGACTGGTGGGCCAGACGTTTTCGCAGGGCTGCAACAAACTGATTCGGGAAAACAAGGCCCAGATTTATACCCGCCCCGAGGACATCATCGAAGCCCTCAACTGGGACCAGCCCATCCGGACGGAAGCCGCCCCGCTCCCGAACCTGAATTTTACGGAAGAGGAAAGCCAGATTCTGACCCTGCTCCGCGGCCAGTCGGACGTTCACGTGGACGATTTAAGCTGGAAAAGCCAGATACCGCTCGGGCGTCTGGCTTCTATGCTGCTCAATCTGGAATTTCAGGGCTACGTCCGGTCGCTGCCGGGGAAACGGTACAGACTACAGTGAAGGAATGATTGAATTTTGAATGATTGATTGACTGAATGACTGAATGACTGATTAGCTCCGCAAGTTTCAAATTGAGGCAGAGCTTCAGTCATTCAGTCATTCAGTCAATCAATCATTCAAAATTCAAAATCCCAGCCCTACGGTCATGCCTTTCACCGCGGTCGGGAAGGTGGCGATCTGGGTGGCGGCGCCGGTGCCGAGGTTGAGGCGGTAGATGCGGGTAGTGCCGCCGACCGAGAACAGACCGTAGGCAGTGTCGGTGGCTCCGGTCACGTCAAAGCCGTTGGAGGCGTCGATGTCGATGCCCAGCCCGCCGACTTCAACCAGCGTACCGTTGTTGGGCGGCATCTGCCGGTAAAGTTTGTCGGTGTTGCTGTCGATGACAAAGAGGGTGGTGGCCGTTGTTCCGGGGAAATTCTGGCTGTAGCCTGCCGCGGTGACGGCGGGAGAACCGGGGTTCAGATTGCCGTCCGTACCGGCCAGCGCGCCCGTCGTCGGATTGACACGCAGGTTTTGTCCGGTATTGCTCACAATCCGGATCAGATCGACCGCCGGGTTGAAGTCAAAGCCGAACTCGGTGCCGGAAAGAGCGGGCGTGAACGGACCCGCCCCAACGGCCGTAGCGGCTCCGGAAGAGGCGTTGATGGTGTAAATGCGGCTGGTGCTGCCGAGCGCGTAGATCTGCCCGTTAGCCGGCCGCATGTCGATACCCAGAATCGTCTCGCCGGTTTGCAGTCCGGTAATCGCTTTGGAAACCGGCGTCAGCGCCATCGGATTGAAAATAATCAGGTTGTTGGACGCATCGACGGCGTACGCCACGGCTTCGGTCGGGATGGCCAGACCGGTGAAGGTGTAGGCCGAACCCAGATCCCCGCGTTTGGTGATCGCTCCCGTCGAGAGGTTTACGTTATGGAGTTCGGACCGTCCGCCGACCGTCACCGCCAGCAGCGCCAGGGAGTTGTCCGGCGAAATATCGAAGCCTTTTCCGGCCGTTACATCCATGCCGAGGCCGCCCACTTCGACCAGCGTGCCGTTGTTGGGCGGGTTCTGGATAAAGAGCTTGTCCTGCGCAATGTTGAGGTCGTAAAGAGTGGTCGTGGCGGCGCCCGCCCGGTTGTTGGTGTAGGCTACCGCCGTAATGGCGCCGTTGATCGTCCCGTCGGTGCCGGTGATCGTGCCGTTGTTGGGATTCACCCGCAGGTTTGTGCCGTTGGTGCTGACCACCCGGAGCAGATCGACCGTCGGGTTGAAGTCGATTTCCACCTCCCCGATACCGCTGAACAGCGCCGTCGCGTTGATTCGGCGGGCAGCGCCGGATTCCGGGTTGATGACGTACAGAAAGCCGCTGTTGGTCAGGCCGTAAAGCTGACCGGTGGCGGGCCGGAAATCGATGGAGGCAATTTCGTTGGAAGCATCGAGCCCCTCCCCCGTAATGGCGTTGACGTCCATGTCGCGGTCAGGCATCTGAAGGTTGCGTTTGACCAGCCGGTTGCCCGTGGTGAGCAGGTAGATGGTCTGGTCCGGCCCCGAGCCGCCAGGCAGGGGGTGGTCCTGAAGCTGGCAGGCATTGAGCCCAATCAACGAACCGACAATCAGCGTCGAAAACGCCAGGCGAATTTTGTGGAGGAATATTGTTGACATAGCAGGTGTGAGAAGGTGATACAAACGGATTGCCCCACACCTACGATAAACCCTCCGTTTTGGATTGGACGGGTCATTCTTTTTTGAAACAGCCAGGGGATGTTTCACGCAGATTAACACAGATTCTAAGCGCAGATTAACGGTTCGCCGTTGCGACGCAGATTCTAAGCGCGGAGGTTCGCAGAAATTCTATTGAAGCTGCGTCGCAACGGCGAACCGTTAATCTGCGAGAAATACCTCACCTAAATCCCCCACTCCGCCGGGTTCTGCCGCCAGGCTGCCAGCGAGGCCAGCGCTTCCGCCGGGATGTAATTCAGTTGCCGGGCTTCGTCCACCAGCGTTTCGTAATTGCTCAGCGTGACCAGCCGGACGTCTTTGGCAGCAAAATTTTCGTCGGCAACCGGAAACCCGTAGGTGAAAATGGCGGCCATGCCCAGCACCTCGCCGCCCGACTGCCGCAGCGCATCGACCACTTTCAGGGAACTGCCGCCCGTCGAAATCAGGTCTTCGATGACCACTACCTTCTGCCCTGCTTCCAGCCGCCCTTCGATCTGGTTGCCCATGCCGTGTTTTTTGGGCTCCGGACGGACGTAGAGGTACGGCAGATTCAGCACGTCGGCCACCAGCGCGCCCTGGGCGATGCCGGCGGTAGCGACGCCCGCGATGGCATCGGCGCCCGGAAACTCGCGGCGGATGGCATCGGCCAGCGCATTTTTGATGAAGGTCCGGACCTCCGGAAACGAGAGCGTCAGCCGGTTGTCACAATAAATCGGTGATTTCCAGCCGGAACTCCAGGTGAATGGCTCCTCAGGCCGCAGGCGCACGGCCTGGGCGTCGAGCAGTAAGCGGGCTATTTCGTTTGCGATCATAACTCTTTGTCAGGCGTTCGCGGGTCACTTCGCCAACGCATTCCCGGGATGGGGTCGGGCAAGCGGCGACGGACCGGCGAACGGCTTTTATTCTTCCAGTTTCTTCACCAGAATCTTGTCGATCCGGCTTTTGTCCATGTCCACGATTTCGAATCGGTAATCCTGCCAGTTGAATGTTTCGCCGGTTGTGGGGATGTCTTTCAGAATATGCAGGGCGAATCCGCCGAGGGTATCGAAGCCGGTCAGGTCTTTCCGGTTCTGGACGGTGATGTCAAAATGTTCCAGAAACTCGTCGAACGGAATCTGGGCGTCGATCAGGTGGCTGCCGTCTTCGCGTTCGGTAATTTCCCAGGCAAATTCGTCCGTTTCGGAAATATCACCGACCAGCGCATCGAGAATATCGTTGAGCGTTACCAGTCCCAGCACACCGCCGTACTCGTCCACAATCACGCCGACGTACTGTTTCTTTTCCTGAAAACGCTCCAGCACCTGATACGCGCGGTTGTTTTCGGGAATGTACAGCACGTCCCGTTTGATGTCGGTCAGCCGGGTCAGTTCGGTATCCAGGTCTTTTCCGAGAAAATCCTTGATGTAAATGAGTCCGACAATCTCGTCCACACCGCCTTCGCAAAGCGGAAAAACAGAGTGCTTGTACTCAATGACCTTGTTTTTGTTTTCCTCCACGCTGTCTTCCAGGTCGAGGTAAACGACATCCTGCCGGTTGGTCATCAGGGACGTAATGCGGCGGTCGCCGAGCTGAAAAACGTTCTGCACGATTTCCTGCTCGATCTCGTCGATCACCCCGCCCGTCGTGCCCTCCTGAATGAGGCTTTTGATTTCTTCTTCCGTCACCGCCGAGGCATTCTGCCGGATGCCCAGCACGCGGATCAGCACGTCGCTCGACACACTCAGCAGCGAGATGAACGGGGCCGTGAACCGGGAAACGACGTTCATGGGACCCGCCATGACCTTGGCGATGCCTTCCGGGTTCGACATGCCAATCCGTTTCGGAACCAGTTCCCCCAGCACCAGCGACAGGTAGGTCAGCAGCAGCAAAACAATCGCGACGGCAATCGTGTTGGCGTAAGGGCGCACGGGTTCGATGTTCGCCACGGCTACGGCTACCTGATCCGTCAGGCGGTCGCCGCTGAAAATACCATTCAGAATGCCGATGAGGGTAATGCCGATCTGGACGGTGGACAGGAAACGGTTGGGCGATTCGGCGAGTTTAAGGGCCTCCTGCGCACGGCGATCTCCGTTGCGGGCGTCGGCTTCCAAACGGGCTTTACGGGAGGAAACCAGCGCAATCTCGGACATGGAGAAAACGCCGTTGAGGATAATAAGGAAAAGGATTATGGCAAGTTCCACACAGGAATGAATTGACCCGTCGCAAAAATAGTAATTCTGGTCACTCTTTCATTATGCGGAGTTTAGCTAATTTCGCGGCTTATGATTCTATTCATCGATGACCGGCCTATCCGTCTGGCGGGTCCCAAGGCAGGCAGTCGGCACGAAGACGTTGCCGAACACGACCATATTTTTGACGCCCGGCTGGAGGCCATTCGTCCCGAAATCCTGCGCGGTCACGTAATGATTCTGAACGTTACGCCTGCTGTTATTGAAAAACTGATCAATCTTTTCAACAACACGTCCCTGCTCGACCTACTGTCGGTCACGCTAATCTGCGTGGATAAAAAAGCCGTGGAGGAGCGCCTGAAAAGCCTTTTCAAGGTGGTGAAAGCCGCGGGCGGGGTGGTGACGAAAGACGGAAAAACGCTGCTGATGTTCCGCCGCGGCAAATGGGATCTGCCCAAAGGCAAACTGGATGAGGGCGAGAAATCGCGCGAAGCCGCCGCCCGCGAGGTCGAGGAAGAAACCGGCGTAGTCGGTAAGGTCGGCGAGCGCCTCTGCACTACCTGGCATACCTACCGCCAGAACGGCAACCGCTATCTGAAACGGACGAAATGGTACGCCATGACCTGCGTGGATGATTCGCGGATGGCCCCGCAGGCCGAAGAAGATATCGAGCGCCTGGAATGGGTGGACCGCCGTACGGCCCAGACGCTGCTGGCCAATTCGTTCAGTTCGATCCGGTACGTCATGGACGCCGCCAGCGACTATTCCGTCCTGTAAGTGTCAGGGAATCAGGTTCTGATTGACGGCCATTTCGATCATCGGCTTGAACGCCTGGTAGCGGTCGTGCCAGATCATGGCCAGATTCCACAGAATCAGGGCAACCAGCACCTGGATCAGGTCGCGGTACGTCAGTTCGTGGCCGAATACCCGTAAAATTACATCTTTCATAGCTCTGGTCTGAAAAGAGGGAAGGCAGAGGCAGAAAATACCGCCCGAAGTAACAACATTCCTTCATTTGTTTAGACAAAAGAAATCTTTTCAGGTCACTCCCGGCTGACAAAAATTTAGTGAGTCTTTTCCAGATCCAGCGAATACGGCAGAAACTCGTCTACTTTCTGTCCGTAGCGGTGCAAATCACGAATAATGCTGGAACTGATCGGGGCCAGTGGCGGCGAAGTAATCAGAAAAACCGTTTCCACCTCTTCGTACACGTGTCGGTTCACCTGCGAAATGCCATTTTCATACTCAAAGTCGGTGGTGTTTCGCAGGCCCCGCAGCAGAAACCGGGCGCCAATCTCCCGGGCGACGTTGGCGGTCAGGTCGTCGTAGGCCAGCACCCGGACGTTGGGATGTTCCCGGAACGTCCACTCGATGAGCCGAACCATATCGTCGAGCGGAAAATAACGCTGCTTGCTGGCGTTGCGGCCGATGCCGATCACCACTTCGTCGAACAGCCGCAGACCGCGCAGAACGATGTCCTGATGTCCTTTGGTAAATGGGTCAAAAGAGCCGGGGAAGAGGGCAATGCGCTTCATACGGGGCGGCAGGTCGTTTGCAGTGGGTAGTCGTTATCGGACGGGAACAATTTCCGGCGGCCAAGTTACGGCATTCCGGCAACACTGCCTAAAGTTTACAGAAGACCGAGACTAAAGAGGCTGGCGTACCGATGCTCGGGCAATTCGTCGAAGTCCCCGGTAAAGGCCAGCGCATCGGGCGGCAACCCAAACGACAGGCGCGGCAGAAAACGGGCCATCAGCGTATAACTGTCGGCGAAAGGCGTAATCTCGCCGTACAGCACCACCTCCATCTCCGCGGGCTGCCGTTTCAGTTCACTGATGACAAACAGGATGTAGTACACCAGATCGCTGGTATTCTTGTAGCCGAACTTGTTGCAGAATTTCAGCGCCCCCGCCTCCCGGGCCACCAGTGTCACGTATTCCTCCTCAAAGTACAGAATCAGTTCGTAGCCGCCGGATTTCCGCCCTTTCGAGGCGTGGAGCACCGTGCTGGTCTGGTGCAGAATGGTCAGCTGCTGCAGCGGAAAAGCCGCGGCCAGCCAGTCCTGAAGGCGAATTTCGAGGTTAAAAATGGAATGGAAGCCTTCGTCCTGGTGCGCGTAGGTATGCGTCTGCTCGGTGGCGGGCAGGGCACTTCCGCGCGTCATCTGCAGGTAATGCGAAGCGTATTCTTTCCGGAACAGCACCGACGGCACCAGCGTAAACGTGGGCGTATTGAGCGACACGATCACCTGTTTCCAGTCATGATTCTGAAAAACGGCATGCTCCTCCTGTAAGGTTTTCAGGGCCGGCAGCAGCGGGTAGTCCGTCACCAGCGTTGGGAAGGTATAATCTTCGAGCCAGTGGCAGATTGCCCGGTCCTCTTTTCGGGCGGCGGGTTCTACGATGCAGAACCGAAACCGATCTTTTCCCATCTCCAGGCAAAGCTGATAAGGGCTGGTCTGGGCGGTTCCCAGCACCCCTTTATCGGTTAGCCTGGCGGATACCGTCTCGCTGCGAACGGCAACGGTCGGCGTCATGGTGGGTGGAAGATCAGTTTGCACGCTGGTGGACATAGTTCAACAGGAAGTGTTGAAATTAAACAAAATCCCGTAACTCAAGCCATTACTGCTCCAGATAACCTCTCAGACGGAACACATCTTCCAGCGAACGGCACTGGCGGAAGAGCTGGTGCACCTCGTTTTCGGGATAGGCCTTGATTTCTTCGAAGGACATCAGACGGACGTCGGTAATGATCTGACGGTCGGCGGCCATCTCCGGATCGCCGCCCTGCAGCAGTTTGCCGCCAACCACGTTGACCCGGAAAAACAGTTCCATGGCGTGCAGCGGCGGGGCCATAAATTCGTTCACAAAGAGCAGGTCGCCGATTTCCACCGCCAGCCCGGTCTCTTCGGCAAACTCACGGACGAGCGCCTGCGGGGCCGTTTCCCCAAACTGAGGGCCGCCTCCCGGCGGACACCAGAACGTATCCGTCGCGTTAATGCCGCGGTGCCGCACCATCAGCAGTTTTCCGTCAAGCTGGCAAATGCCGCATACGCGCAGCCGCAGTCGGTTGCCATACAACCGCAGTACTTCTTCCCTTGCCTTGTCCACTAGAGTTTATAAGAGGTAGTTCCGGACGGCAAAGGTAGCTAATAATGAATAATTAATAATGGATATTGAATAAGGCTTTCGCTCCCAGCCCAATACGGCCGGTTTACCGCACTCCGCCTTCCTCCAATACCCCTTACGATCCACGGTCCGCCGCGGTTCATCATTCATTACTCAGTACGAACCGGTAATGTAGCTTTCCAGCGAATCAATGCGGGCTTTCTGGTCGCGGATAATGGCCGACACGACGTCGTTGATGGAAATAATCCCGACAAGCTGGCCTTCGTCGAGCACGGGCAGGTGCCGGATGTGTTTCTCCGACATCAGCCGCATGGCGTCCTCAATCCGCTGGTCGGGGGCGATGGTGATGAGGTTGGCCGTCATAACTTCGCGGACGGTGGTGTCGCGGGAGGCCCGGCTTTGCAGAACCACTTTACGGGCATAATCCCGTTCGGAAAAAATTCCGGCCAGCCGTCCGTTTTCGATCACCAGCACCGCCCCGATGTTTTTTTCCGCCATCAGCTCAAGGGCCTCATAGACAGTTGCCTGAGGCGCCACGGAGTAAATCGTATTGATCGATTTGCCCCTCAGAATTGCTGTAATTTTCATGGACTGAGAAAGTTAATGTGTGTCGAGAAAGGTAAAGAAAAAAGTAATTAAGTGCAAAGCGAATGGCCATCAATAGTCAATGTCGCCTTCGGCCGCCGGTCGCCGGAGCCGGAAGCCGGACGGAGCCTGAACGCCTTTTGCCAAAATCCTCGATTTCCCGTAAATTAGAGGTATGAATACAACCCAGTCGCCCGCCCAGATGCTGGCAAAACGTTTTCCGTTCAAACCCACGCCCGGTCAGTCGGAATTTTTTGAACGCATGGGCCAGTTTCTGCTACCGGAAGAGCATGAACGTTACCGCGACTGTTTTCTGCTGAAAGGCTTTGCCGGGACCGGTAAAACGACGCTCATCAGTACGCTCATCAAAGTGTTGCCCAAAGTAGGCATGAAGTCCGTGCTGCTGGCCCCCACCGGCCGGGCGGCCAAAGTGATGGCCAATTACTCCAAACGGCAGGCGCTCACCATTCACCGCAAAATATACCGGCAGATTTCGGACGGCGACTCCGGCAGCCTGGTCTTCCAGCGCCAGAAAAATTACCACGACGACACGCTGTTTATCGTGGACGAAGCCTCCATGATCAGCGACGATGCCGAAATCGGCATGAACGGACTGCTGGCCGACCTTATCGATTTTGTTTACGAAAATCCCGGCAACCGGCTGATGCTGGTCGGCGACGTGGCCCAGCTCCCGCCGGTCGGCAAGGAACTCAGCCCTGCCCTCGACCCCGACTACCTCGAACGCCAGTTCGACATGACGGTTTTCCGGCAGGAACTGACGGAGGTGATGCGTCAGGATGTTGAGTCCGGCATTCTGCTGAATGCCACCCATCTGCGCGCCGCCCTGGTCCAGCCCGAGCCCGGCATTTTTTTCACCACGAAAGGCTACCGGGATATTTACAGAATGACCGGCGACCGGCTCGAAGACGGGATGCGCTACGCCTACAACAAGTACGGTCGCGAAAACACCATCATCATCACCCGTTCCAACAAGGCGGCGGTGCAGTATAACCAGTACGTCCGGCGTGTCATCAACGGGGCCGAGGAAGAACTGGATGCCGGAGACCTGCTCATGATTGTCCGGAACAACTATTCGGTGCTGGACGACGACAGCCCGGCGGGTTTTCTGGCGAACGGTGATTTTGTAGAGGTGATGAAAATCCGGAAGCGGGAAGAAGTCCACGGACTTAAATTTGCCACCGTCATGCTGCGTCTCGTCGATTATGAAGAGCAGCCGGAATTTGAAACGAAGATCATTCTGGACACCCTGTATTCGGCTTCGCCCTCGCTCGGGCGGGACGAAAACAAACAGCTGTACGAAAGCGTCCAGAAGGATTATTTTTACATAAAATCCAAACGCGAACGGGCCGAAGCCATCCGCCGCGACCCGTATCTGAACGCCCTGCAGGTGAAATTCGCCTACGCGCTGACCTGTCACAAGGCCCAGGGTGGTCAGTGGCCGGCCGTGTTTATCGACCAGGGTTATCTGCCCAACGGAAAAGTGGATGCCGAGTTTGTCCGCTGGCTGTACACGGCCCTGACCCGGACCACCGACGAAGCGTTTCTGATGAATTTTCACCCGAACTTCTTCGGTGTACAATCTTAACCGGAGCAAACCAAACCGATTTCAGCGCTGATTACTGCCAACCCATGACCTTTCAGGATTTTTCGAACACCCTTTCCCAGTCTCAGCCCCCGTCGGGCATCTCGCCCGTTCTGGAAGCCCTTTGGTACGATGCCCGCGGAGACTGGGAACATGCTCACAACATCGCCCAGAGCCGGGAAGGCACTCCCGCCTACGACCGGCTCCACGCCTATCTTCACCGGAAAGAAGGCGATCAATGGAACGCCGGCTACTGGTACCGCCGCGCCAAAAGCCCCGTCTTCACAGGAACGCTGGAGGAGGAATGGGAAGAATTGGTCAGAGTTGAATGTTGAATGGCTGGAGGTTGAATGGCTGAATGATTGATAGGTTGAATGATTGATTCGCTCCGCAACCCCAAGAACCGCGAAGCGAATCAATCATTCAACCTATCAGCCATTCAACCATTCAATCACTTCGCGTTGCTCTCCCGCATCAGCTGCACCCACCCCTTGTACACCTGCACACTCCCGTTGCGGCTCACCCCCCCGAAGCGTACACTCGCCTGGTAGTAGTACAAACCCGCCGACAGCTCCTGGCCCCCGCTCGTGCGGCCGCTCCAGTTGATGTTCACGTCGCTGGTCTCGAACACCTTACCCCCGAAACGGTTGTAGACCACAAACTGCACGCTCACCACCCCAGCAGGACAGGGCAGCGGCACGAACACGTCGTTCTTGCCGTCTCCGTTGGGCGTGAATACGTTGGGCAGCTCGAAGACCGGGCAGATGTCCTTGCACACCCGGTTGCTGGGAGCACTCTCCAGACCCCCCCGCGTCACGGCCGTCACGTAGTAACAGCCCGCCACACTCGTCAGACTCGTGTGCTGGAAGGTGGTCGTCGGGGCCGGCACCCCAGTCAGCCGCTGGTGCTCGGTGTCTTCCTCGTAGCGCGCGTAGTACACGTTGTAGCTGGCAATCCGCGTGTCGCAGGGCTGGTTGCCCCCGGTAGCCGCCTGCCAGTTCAGGGTGTTGCTGAAGCTTGTCTGGTTGCAGGCCGCCTCTCCCCGCAGGGACGAGCAGTCCAGCGAGTCCAGACTCAGCCGGGGCGGACAGGGACGGGTCGTGTCAATGGGACTGGCACACACCGCCTGCGAGTAGTTGAGCAGCTCGTTCTGGGGACGCAAGCTCACGGCCGGGTTGGTGTACACCCCCACCGTCTCCACCCGGTAGCAGTACACGCTGTCGGGCGACAGCGTTAGCGTCTGGACCCCGTCCCCGGCAAAGCTGTCGCTGCCCGTATCGGTGAAGGTGAACGTGTTGGGACCCTGCACGGCCACCTCCGCTATCCGGTTGAAGGGACCGTTGGGACCGCTCACACTGCGGTACACCCGGTGCCGCTGGTTCGTGTTGTCCCAGGGCACGTTGGCACTCCACGACAGCCGCACCCGCCGCAGCTCCCCGGCCGCCGCCAGCACCACCGAGCTGGCCGCATCGGTCACGTCCAGCCGCGTCAGGGCGCCCGTGCCCGCCTCGGTATAATAAAACTCCACCCGGTAGCGGTAGCCGCCCCCACTGGTGTTCAGGCCCCGGTCCACGTACACCGTATCGGCCCGGGTGCCCGACAGGTCAGCGTCGATGACGGCGATCTGCACAAAGTCATTGCCCGCCGTGGCCGTGAGGCCCGGCGCCCGGAACAACCGGTACTGGAAAGGACCGCCCACGTCGGTGGCCCCCAGCCCGATGGGCCGCGTCCAGCGCACGGTGATCCGGCCCCTTGTAGCGTCGGTGGAGTCCACCGTCACGTTCGTCATCAGGGGCACCTGCAGGGGCAGGGCCAGACAGGCCTCGTTGGACACCACGCTCTCCCCGCCCCGGGGCCGGGGAAAGGCCGCCACCAGGCGGTAGCTGTAGCTGGCCCCCCGCCGCAGGCTGGGGTCGGTGTCGGTGAAGGTGGTGGCCGTGATGGGCACCCGCCCGATCTCGGTGTAGCCCGCCGTGGCCCCGATGCCCGTCGAGCAGGGCGGGGTGGCCAGGGTGGTGCAGCCCTCGCGGCGGTAGATGACCATCTCGGCCCCCGGCACCCCGCAGGCGTAGGCCGACCAGGTCAGGATGGTGGCCCGGCCCGTGCCGGGCCGGGCCGTCAGGTTCTGGGGCCGGGGGGCGTAGACCCGAATGCGAAAGGACTCCAGGGTGGCCAGCTGGGTCTGGCCCCGGGCCGGCAGGTCGACGGCGCGGATGACCACGTCGTAGGGTTCCTCCCGGACGTGGGCGCAGGCGGTCTGCCAGCGGAAGGTGCCCGTGGCGGGAGAGTTCAGGGTCTGGTCGGGTCGGGGGTTGAAGGTGGCGAAGGGGGGGGCGATGATGTTGATGGGCTGGTTGTTGGTGGGGTCGGTGTAGGGTCTTCCGTCGGGACCGACGTTGAAGGGTCCGCCGAAGGCCGAGAGCTGGAGTCGGTTTCCGTCGGGGTCAGTGGCGGTGATGGCCTGGTTGATGATCGTACCGGCCTCCACGCAGAGGTCGTCGGGCACCCGCAGCTCGGGACGACGGTTGGTGCCTTCCACGACCACAATCTGCATGTCACGCACAATCTCCCCTACTTTGATGCCGTCGCGGTATTCTTCGATAATGAAAGCGACGTTGTACTGGCCTTTCTCGGCGGGGGCATCCCAGCAGAGGTCGCCGGTGCGGGGGTCGATGGTCAGCGTGGCCGGGGCATTGCCGGTCTCGGTGGTTGGACTGCCTCCGATGACTTCCGGACGCTGGTAACCCGCTACGAACTGCGTCGGGCGGCAGGTTACGTCCCATCCCTGGCGACCAGCCGGGGTGGTCAGGCGGTAAGCAAGGCTGTCGCCGTCGCTGTCGAAGGCGGCGGGGTTGTGGCAGAACTTCTGGCCTACGCGGGCCGAGTCCAGGGGCGGGTTGAGCATGACCGGGGTGCTGTTGAGGCCCAGGGGTGCACTCACTACGATGGTGGTGCGCAGCTCAAAGGTGGTGTTGACCGAGTTGGGAATGTTCCGCGTGTTGTCGTTCCGGTTGGTAATGATGGTAATGATGTTGTAAGTCCCCGGTCCCGGAAACGTGTGCGTCGTTCGGTAGATGTTGATGGTGGTGTTGCGGTTGATATTGCCGCGAAACGAGCGGCGGACCTGCGCAATCGGCGAACCATCGCCAAAACACATATCGATGTCGTTTTCCTGTTCGGAAGCCATGCGGCCACCTCCTTCGTCAAAGTAAAGTGTCGCCGTAATCTCGTAAGTCAGGGAGGTGTTGGATATTCTTCGGGTCGTGATTTCCCCCGCCCGTACGTGGGTGGCAGATGCCTCATTCCCCAGCACAAACAGACAGCAGAACCCAAGAAGAATCAGTAGATAATTTGCTTTCATACACAGGTAAGTTCTCGTTAGAGAACAACGAAGGAATTGGGATGTTTTGTATACCTGTACGGGATAACCGTATCAATATTGAAAGAAACGAAAAAGCGGGCAATCTGCCGCAGGGTCAGCCCTTTTTGGAGCGCTCCTTTCAGCAAATTGTCCGCTTTATGAGGCAGTTGGCCGCTTTAGACCAAAACTGCTTCTTTTTCCTTTGCTTCAAACAATTCAAGCCACTGATCGGTCAGGTGCGAGATGTCGAACTGGTAGGCCCGCTGGCGCAGCATGTCCGGAGAAATCCGGATGCGTCCGGCCATCAGCGACCGCATGGCTCCGGCCAGTTCTTCCGGATTAAAGCTCGAAACGTAGGTTCCCATGCCCGGCAGCAGAAACTCGCTGATGCCTCCCGACTCAAAGCCGACGATCGGCTTGCCAAGGAAGGCCGCTTCGATCATCACCAGCGGGTACGGGTCTTCACGGGACGTCAGCACGAAGCCGTCGCAGAGATTGAGGTAATCGTAATAATCGTCGGAATGAGCGCCGAGGTGGATGAAGTTCAGCCCCTCCTGTTCTGTCCGGCTCTGGACGTACAGATGCACACCCGACTCTTTTTCTTTCCCCAGCCACAGCAGCCAGGCGTTTTTGGGCAGATGCTGAACGATGTCCGGCACCAGGTCGTAGCCTTTGCGCAGGCAGCTCGTTCCCGACATCATCCAGATAAAGTCGCCCGGCGGAATTCCCAGTCTGGCGCGCAGCAGGGCGGGGTCCTGTCTGGGCAGAATCCGGGACGTGTCGATGCAGGAATGCAGCAGTTCTACGTTCGGAAAGCCCATCTGGCGCACGCGCTGGCAGACCACCTCCGCGCAGCCGATAAGCCGTGAAGCCCCCGACAGCATGTCATAAATCGGTTTGGTCCAGAATTCGTCAAAGGTGGAAAGCAGTTCGTGGAAGTGGACCGTGTAGGGAACACCCAGTTTGCGGGCCATCTCGGCCACATTCGGCATCGTCACCGTGTTCAGGTACCACATGTCCGGTTTGAATTCCCGGTGCAGCCTCATCAGTTCCTGATCGCAGGGGCTGAGGCCAAAGACTTTGGAGTAGGCGGCGTCGTAAACCGAGTAAAAAAAGCGATCGTTGTACGGATAGAATTCCGTCCGGAAGGCCACTTCGTCCTTATGGCGGTACAGCTGATTTCGCTGGCGGGAAAACAAAGCCACCTCGATTCCCCTTTTTTCAAGCTCTTTGAGCAGATACCAGAGCATCATCTCCGAGCCGGTATAGCCGCCCGAAGGAGTGATAAACAGAATGCGCATAACGTACAGTTCGATGGGTTTCCGGGGCCTCCGGACCCGATGTCATTCAAACTTCACAGCTTATAGAAGCCGGGTTTTTTCAGTAACGTTGGCCAGAAAAATCGCAAAAATAGTCTCACTTTCCGGGTAAACTCATGCTGCCGCTCCAGCTCGCTGAATGGCCTGCCCGACCGGCGCAGGTTCATGACGATCTTCCAGGCATAAATGATGGGCACCATCGTCAGATAATGCAAAATCAGGATCAGATAAGCGCCGACGCCGTACGATTTTCGCACCCACAGCAGATTCGATACCTGCATCTGGGGTTTGAACCGGTTGATCCACGACATCTGCGCCTGCTGGTATTCGGGACTGCTGCCGTACTCCAGGTGCACGTAAAAGGCATCCCGCAGCAACAGAATCCGCCCCTGTTTCCAGAGCCGCCAGCCCCACTCTACGTCTTCTCCGTACATGAAGAAATCCGGATCGAGTTTGCCCGCCTTGTCGATCACCGTCCGGCGCGTCATCACAAACGAACCCGTCAGCCAGTCGACCTGATTGGGGTCGGCGTATTTCCGTTCCGGCATAAAAAACTCCAGCAGCCGGTCGAAAAAAGGAGTCGGCGGAAGCACAAAAAAGAACTTCCGGATCTGGTTGAATCCGTGATACAGGTCGTAATGCACCTTGCCGTGCCGGTTGATCTGCATCGGCCCGACCGCCGCCACGTCGGGCTGGTTGTCCAGCACGTCCGCGCAGCGTTTGAGGACATTATCCACCAATAACGTATCGGAGTTCAATAACAGTATAAGCCGCCCCCGGGCTTCGTCGATTCCCCGGTTATTGGCCCGGGCAAAGCCGGAATTGTAGCCCATGTCGATCCAGCGCACCTCCGGAAAATGGCTCAGCACCAGATTCCGGCTCTGGTCGCCGGACTCATTATCAACCACAAGTACTTCGTAGGTTAGACCGCTGGTGAACTTTCGGACCGAAGTCAGGCAGTCGATGATTAACTGAGGCGTTTTGTAATTGACAATTATAATCGATAAATCCATTCAAACGGGTGGGACAAGTAGGTCGTCAACAGGATTCCGTCAACCGTCGGCGTTCCGCTGCCCCGGCTGGTTTGGGTGCAAACTTACCAACTAACCAACGTTTTATCTAATCCTTTTGATAACGTTCGTTCCGGACGGCCTGCGTTCGCGTTTAGACGCCGGTCCGCGCCGCGGGTCACCGGCCGCCGGAAAATTGCCTGCAAAAGCCGGGTTCAATACAGCACCCAGGTATCCTTGCCGCCTCCGCCCTGGGACGAGTTGACCACCAGCGAGCCTTTGCGGAGCGCCACCCGGGTCAGGCCGCCGGGAATGACGTTGATCTTGTCGCCGTAAAGAATGTACGGCCGCAGGTCCACGTGGCGGCCTTCGGCATGGTCGTCGATCAGCGACGGCACCCGCGACAGTGAAATGGTCGGCTGGGCGATGTAGTTGCGGGGATTATCGCGGATTTTCTGCCGGAACAGTTCGTGTTCATCTTTGGTCGCCTTCGGGCCGATGAGCATGCCGTAGCCGCCCGCCTCGTTGGCTTCCTTCACCACCAGCTTTTCGATGTTTTCCAGCACGTACTTGTAATCGTCGGCCTCGCGGCAGATGTACGTCTGCACGTTGGGGATGATGGGGTCTTCGCCCAGGTAATACCGGATGATGCGGGGCACGTAGGCGTAGATCACCTTATCGTCGGCCACGCCCGTTCCCGGAGCGTTCGCCAGCGCAACGCGGCCTTTTTTGTAGACTTCAAAAATGCCCGGAATGCCGATGAGCGAGTCCGGCCGGAATACGTGCGGGTCCAGAAAGGTGTCGTCAATGCGCCGGTAGATCACATCGACCGTCTGGAAGCCTTTGGTCGTCCGCATTTTGACGTAGCCGCCCGACACCACCAGGTCGCGGGCGTCCACCAGTTCGACGCCCATCTGCTGGGCCAGGTACGAATGTTCGAAGTAGGCGGAGTTGTAAATGCCCGGCGTGAGCACTACCACCGTGGGGTCCGGGCGGTCGGCGATATGCTGAAGCATCTGGAGCAGGCGGGTCGGGTAATCGGAGACCGGCTGAACGCCCGTCCGGGCCAGCACTTCGGGGAAGGTCTGCTTCGAAAGCTCGCGGTTTTCGAGCATGTATGACACGCCCGACGGGCAGCGCAGGTTATCTTCCAGAACCATAAACTGCCCGTCGTCGCCGCGGATCAGGTCGGTGCCGGTGATGTGGCACCAGATGTTCTTGGGCGGTTTCAGGCCGAGGCAGGGCTTGAGGAAGCACTTGCTGGATTCGATCAGGTCGCGCGGCACGATACCGTCGCGCAGGATATGCTGTTCGTTATAAAGGTCGTGAATAAAGAGGTTCAAAGCCGTAATCCGCTGGATCAGACCCCGTTCGAGCCGGGCCCATTCGTCGGACGGGATGATGCGCGGAATAATATCGATAGGCATGATCCGTTCGGTGCCCTCGCCTTCCGAGTAGACGTTGAAGGTAATGCCCATCGACATCAGGGCCCGTTCGGCGGCGTGCTGCCGGGTCATGAGTTCCTGCCGGGTCAGCTGCTCGACCCGCTGCCGGAACGCATCGTAGCCGGGCCGGACATGGCCGTCGGACGAAAACATTTCGTCGTAAAATCCCTCAATCTGATAATCCGAAAAGGAGAAGTTCTTTTCGCCGGACGAAACAGCGTCTTCAAAATTCTGGTTTTGTACCTGATATTGCATGGCGGGCAACTATGTTAATGTAAGCTGCGTAGGCAAACAATATATCAATAGTTCGTCCAACCGCAAAATACTATTCCGAAAATGCAAGATTATACCGGCGAATTAACACACTGAATAGTCGTTCTTCCGTCTTTTTCAACTACTTCTGGTTAAAAATGGCATTAAATTTATCGGGCAGGCTGGAGAACGACGTATTAAAAAGCGGCCCGGCGCCTATCTTTGTGCAGTTACCGACCCGTACTGTACTCAACATGAACCTGAAAAACTTCCTTTTGGCCCTGACGCTGAGCAGTTTGCTGACCGTCAGCGCGTCGGGCCAGTATTTGGCCGGGCACGTCAATAGCAACTACGCCGGAACCAACTCCCTGTATCACAACCCCGCCTTTGCCGCCGACTCGCGCTACCGCGTCCATGTCAATCTGGCAACCGCCGACGCCTTCATCAACAATAACTTCCTCCGCTGGAACGCTCCGTTTTCGTTTATCAGCCTCATTTCGGGCAACGTTCCCCGCCCGTACCGGAACGAGAAAGGGCTGGTTCGCTGGGAAAAATCCTACATGCAGGAAACGCAGCACCACCGGCCCAAGCACGTCGCCTCGGCGATGGACCTGCGCGGCCCGTCGCTGCTCATCAACCTCAATCCGCGCTGGGGCCTCGGCCTGACGACCCGCGTCCGGACCGGCGTCGGCATGCGCCGGGTGTCCGAAAACCTCGCCCGGCAGCTCTACAACAGCAAACCCGACGAGGTTGCCACCGACGAGCTTTTCTACGAAAACCAGCGCGGCTATGCGGCCCTCAACAGCGCGTTCGAAATGGGCGGAACCGTCGGGTATGTGCTGGCGGACAACGAAGAAGATTTCTGGAAAGTCGGTCTGACCCTCAAGCGGCTGGTCGGCCTCTACAACGCCCACATTCACCTCGACCGGGCTACCTACGAACTCATCGGCAACCCCGGCGACAAGGCTTACGAGGCCCTGGCGATTCATAACGCCAACGGAGAACTCGGCTACACGAGTTTCGACGGGCTGGCCAACTTCCGCTTCACTCCCGGCTGGCTGCTCGGCCGGGCGGCGGCCGGCGGCGGCTGGGGCGCCGACCTGGGGGTGGTGTACGAACACCGGCCCGACGTGCGGCGCTACCGCTACCGGGACGGGAAACACGGCATGCAGAAGGACGCCTCGCAAAACAAGTACCAGTACCGCATTTCGGCCTCCCTGACCGATCTGGGCGGTATTCGCTACCGAAACGCCAACTACGTGACCAATTATCCGGTCAATGTCGAAAACAAACTGCTGACGAAGGAGTTTCTGGGCGAGGTCAAGGACCTCGACGATGTCACGAACGGCTTCGTGTCGGCGCTGGGCATTTCGGATGCCGAAAAGCAGTCGCGCATGAACGCCAGCCTGCCGACCGCCCTGCAGCTGAGTGTCGATTACAAGGTCAGACCGCACGTCTACGTCAATGCCCTGTGGGTACAGTCCCTGACCGGGGCCCGTTCGCGGGGAATGCGCACGCCTTCGATGGTCGGCGTCGTGCCGCGCTGGGAAACGCGCTGGGCAGAAGTTTCGCTGCCCGTTCTGTGGCAGGCCGACTATTCCAACCTGTCGGTCGGGGCGGCGGTACGGCTCGGAACGATTTTTGTAGGTTCGGATAACCTGGCGGGCATCCTGAACGTGGGTAAGCCGCGGGGGGCGAGTGTCTACGCCGGAGCCGGTATTCCGCTGTTCCGGCCTGCGCCGACCAACCCGAACGCCTGTTACCAGCCCTGGCGCCGGAAGGGCCTGCTAGACTGGTTCCGCCGGGATTAGGCCCGTTTCAATACCGTTATTCATCAACCCGTTACCCAGGCGGCCTTGTTACCGTCTGGCTGGATTTTAATTCTTATGAAAAAAGCAATTTTCTTCCTTGTTCTGCTGACGCTGGGCGGCTGCGCCAGACGGCCCGTTACCAATCCGCGCACGATCGATGGCCGGCCGGGGGCCCAGATTCCGAAGCCTTCGCATCCGGCGGCGACCGCTCACGTAATCGGCTAGGAACGCATTAGCATATTCGGTAAAAAAAAGCTTCATTTGTGGCTGGTTCAAGCCCTCCAATGAAGCTATTCTTTACCCTGTTGACCGCGGTGCTGTCCGGCAGTTCCGCCCTTGCCCAGTCTGTGACCGGCGGCGCTCCGGTCCGGCCTGACCTCGCCTATGCGACCGCGCTGTACCAGAGCGCCCGTCTTCAGCAGGCCAATCTTTTCAACGGCATCGAACACCTCCGGGGGTATCCCACCGCCGAGGGGCACCCTTATTTTGGCAACGGCGAATGGCAGCGGGGCTCTATTCAGTACGATCACATCCGTTATCAGGATGTCTCCCTGCTCTACGATCTGACCCTGGACCGCGTAGTGGTCCAGCATCCGGACAGTGCTTTCCGGGTGGCGCTGGTGCCCGAAAAAACAGAGTCGTTTTCGCTCGGCGAACAGACGTTTACGCACCTCCGGGAGGACAGCGCCCGCCAGCTCGGACTCTCCGGCGGCATTTATCAGATTCTGACCAACGGCCCTTCCCGGCTGCTGGCCCGCCGCACCAAAGTCATTCGCTCCGAACTTTCCCGCAATACCGTCACAAACTGGTTTGAGCAGCAGGACCAGTACTTTCTGCGTCTGAACGGCACGTATCATCCGGTCAAAACGAAAAGCGCCGTGCTGAAACTGGCGGGCGACCAGCAGAAAGGCCTTTCCCGCTACTGGCGGGAGAAAAAAGTCCGTTTCCGGAAAAACCGCGAACTGGCCCTGATTGAAGCTGCCCGTTATCTCGACACGCTGAAACCGTAACGTATGCCGTCATTTTACCGCACCCGTTTTTTTCTTTTTATTGCCCTCATCCTGTCGGCAGGGGCTTACGGGCAAACGCAGCCCGGCCCCGTGATCAGCGGCCGCTTCGAGCGCCTGCCTTTCGGTCAGTTTGCCGAGCGGATCGAGCAGCAGTCGCCCTACCGCTTTTTCTTCAACCCCAAAGAGACCGACAGCCTGACGGTCACGGTCAATGCCGACCACCAGCCGCTGCCCGCGCTGCTTAAGCTGGTGTTTGCCGGAACCGATTTTCAGTTTGCCATCGACGCCCGGCAACGGGTCTTCGTGACGAAAGGCCGCAGCATCCGGACCGATCTGCCCATCGGCTTTTTCGACCGGGGCCGGACCGAAACAACCGAAGACACGCTGGCGGAGGCTTACCTTACCGAGCAGGAAAAACGCAAGGCGGCCCTGGAAACCAAGCTCTACACCCTCGGCCCCAAATCGAATCCGCTGCGGGGCACGGCCAACGTTGCCGGACACGTGCGCAATGCCGCCAACGGCGAGCCGGTGATCGGCGCGGCGGTGTACCTGGAAAAACCGCGCATCGGGACCATGACCGACCAGTTTGGGTACTTCTCGCTCACCCTGCCGCGCGGCCGTCACGAACTGCGCGTCCGGAGCATCGGCATGAAGGACACCAAACGCCAGCTGATGCTGTACGGGGACGGGAAGCTCGAAATCGAACTGGAAGACGACGTGGTGCCCCTGCGGGAACTGGTGGTGGAAGCCGAGAAGGACCGCAACGTCGCCAGCCTGCAAATGGGCCTCGACCGGCTGGACATCCGGACGCTCCGGCAGGTGCCGACCGTCTTTGGCGAGGCCGATCCGCTGCGGGTCGTGCTGACGCTGCCGGGCGTGAAGTCGGCGGGCGAAAGCAGCGTCGGGCTGAACGTGCGGGGCGGCTCGACCGACCAGAACCTGATTCTGTACAACGACGCGACGGTGTACAACCCGGCCCACCTCTTCGGCTTTTTCTCGGCTTTCAATCCGGACATGCTCAAAAACGTCGAGCTGTACAAAAGCGGCGTTCCGGCCAAATACGGCGGGCGGCTTTCCTCCGTGCTGGAAGTCGTGACGCGGGACGGCAACCGGAAGAAGTACAATGTGTCGGGCGGAATCGGGCTGCTGACAGGCCGGGTCACGGCCGAAGGACCCATTATCAAGGACAAAGCTTCGTTTCTGATCGGCGTCCGCTCGACCTATTCCGACTGGCTGCTGAAACAGCTGAAGCAAAGCACGTTTCAGAATAGCGCCGCTTCGTTTTACGACATCAACGCGCACCTGAGTTACGACCTGGACGAGAAAAACAGCCTTTACCTGACGGGCTACCACAGCCAGGACCAGTTCCGGCTCAACAGCGACACGACCTACGGCTACCGCAACCAAAGCGCCACGCTGAAGTACAAGCACATTTTCAACAACAAGCTTTATTCGGTCCTGACCGGTTCGTGGAGCCAGTACCAGTACGATATTGCCAGCGACGCCAACCCGGTCAACGCGTTTAAACTGGATTTTGCGGTCGATCAGAAAACCGGCAAGCTGGATTTCAACTACTTCCCGCACCCCAAACACACCGTTGAATTCGGCGTCGCGACGGTTCGTTACGACATCCGGCCCGGCACCCGCCGCGCGCTGGGCAGCGAGTCCCTGATTCTGCCGACTACGATTCAGAAAGAACAGGGCCTCGAAAGCGCCCTGTACGCCAGCGACCGGTTTGATATCAGTCCGCGCCTGTCGGTTCAGGTCGGCCTGCGTTATTCGCTCTATTCTTACCTCGGCCCCAAAGACGTGTTTGTGTATCCGGTTGGCGCCCCGCGAACGGATGCCAACCGCGTGGATACCGTTTCCTACGGCCGCAACAAGCCGACGCAGACCTATCATGGCCCGGAATACCGCCTCTCGGCGCGGTTCGTGCTGGCGCCCGGAACGTCCGTCAAGGCCAGCTTTAACCGCATGCGGCAGTACATTCAGATGCTTTCCAACACGGTTACGGTAGCGCCGACGGACATCTGGAAACTCAGCGACAACAACCTCCGCCCGCAGATCGGCGACCAGTACGCCGTGGGTCTTTACAAAAACCTGCGGAGCAACACCATCGAGATTTCAGCCGAAGGGTATTACAAAACGATGCAAAACATGCTGGACTTCCGCAGCGGGGCGAAGCTGATTCTGAACGACCATATCGAAACGGACGTTGTCAACGCGGAGGGCAAAGCCTACGGCCTTGAACTGCTGGTCAAGAAGCTGACCGGACGGCTGAATGGCTGGCTGAGCTACACCTATTCGCGGACTTTCCTGCGGGTCAACGACCCGTCCCAGGCCGAACAGATCAACCGGGGCGAATGGTACCCGAGCAACTACGACAAGCCGCACGATTTCACCATGATCGGCAATTACCGGATCAACAAGCGGTTCAGCACCTCGCTGAACGTGACCTACAGCACCGGCAGGCCCCTGACCCTGCCGCTGGCGGTTTACGACCTCGCCGGTTCGCCGCGGGTTTACTACTCGGACCGGAACCGGTACCGGATTCCGGACTATTTCCGGACAGACGTTTCGCTGAACATCGAAGGCAACCACAAGGTCCGGAAACTGGCGCACAGCTCGTGGACGGTCGCAATCTACAATCTGACGGGCCGCCGCAACGTGTATTCGATCTATTTTACCTCGAACAAAGGGGTTGTGAAGGGATACAAACTGTCGATTTTCGGACAGGCGATTCCGACCATTACGTATAACTTCAAATTCTGAACCGCCGCAAACGGTAAACAGCATCTATGCATACGAACTTTTGGAAATTCTGCCTTCTGGGCGCTTTTCTTCTGACCATCGCCGGCTGCGTCGATTCGTACCAGCCCCCCGAAATCACGGCCCCGAACCGGTATCTGGTCGTGGATGGTTTCCTGAACGGCTCCGGCCCGACCGTCATCCGGCTGTCGCGGACCCGCAATTTGGCCGACGCCCGGAAGGCTTCCTTCGAAACCAAGGCGCTGGTTCAGGTGGAAGGCGAAAAAACCAAAGCCATGACCCTGGCCGAAACCAGCACCGGGGTTTACACTCTCAGCAGCACACTGGGTCCGGGCGACCGTTACCGGCTGCGCGTCAAAACTAGCGGCGGGACCGAATACCTGTCCGATTACGTCGCCATCAAACAAACGCCGCCCATCGAACGGCTCACCTGGCAGCCCCTGTCGAACGCCGTGCAGATTTACGTGGATACCCGCGACCCGAGCAACAACACCCGCTATTACCGCTGGGAGTACCAGGACACGTACGAGTTCAACTCGGCCTACGAGCCTCTGCTGGAGGTGGCCCCGGGCAACACCATCCGGGACCGCAGCAGCGCCACACCGGAGAACATCTACAAGTGCTGGACCAGCGGGGCTTCTACGGAAATCATGATCGGGTCTACCGAACGGCTTAGTCAGGATGTGCTGTCGAAACAGCCGCTGCTGCTGGTAGCGACCAATACGCCGAAGCTTCGGGTCAAATACAGCATTCTGGTGCGGCAGTACGCCCAGACCCGGGAAGCGTACGAATACTGGGACAATCTGAAGAAAAACACCGAACAGCTGGGCTCGCTCTTCGATCCGCTGCCTTCGCAGCTTCCGGGCAACATCCGCTGCGTGACCAATCCGAGCGAACCGGTGCTGGGCTATCTGAGCGGCCATACCGTTGCGGAAATGCGCCTTTTCATTTCCAACGCAGAACTGCCGGCGATTGTCATTCCGAACGGCAACGAATCCTGCATGCTCGATACGGTGGAAGCCAAATACCAATCGGCCATGATTGCGTCGGGGATGCTGCCGGTGTCAACGCTGGATGGGACGCCCTATTCCAAGGGAGTTGACGTTCTGATGTCCCACAAAGCCTGCGTCGACTGCCGCGAAAAAGGCACCAACATTCGGCCCTCGTTCTGGAAATAACCTTTTGCCGGTCTGTCGGCTGGCACAACTGCCTTTGTCATGAAACTTGCCCATAAACTTGCTTTCCTAACCGTTCTGCTGTCGGCGTCCCAACCGCTGCTGGCCCAGACGGAAACGGTAGCCGCCCTCCAGAAAGCTTTTGAAAGTCACCAGACCCGGTCGCTGACGGAAAAACTCTTTGTGCATACCGACCGCAGCACCTACCTGACCGGCGAGCTGATGGCGTTCCGTATGTTCTGTGTCGATGGCCGGCAGCACCGCCCGCTCGACATGAGCAAGGTGGCGTATCTGGAAGTGATGGACAAGGACAAAAAACCGGTTCTTCAAACCAAAATCCGCCTTAGTCAGGGGTCGGGGCATGGCGCTTTGTTCCTGCCCGCCTCGCTCGCTTCCGGCCACTACCTCGTCCGGGCGTATACCAACTGGATGAAAAACACGGGGCCGGACTATTTTTTCGAGAAGACGATTACGCTGGTTAACCCGTTCCGCCAGCTGGGGCTGCCTCCCCGCCGCGATTCGGTGGCCTATGACGTGCAGTTTTTCCCGGAAGGCGGGCATCTGGTAGCGGGGCTTTCTTCCAAAGTAGCTTTTCGGATGACGGACGTTACCGGCAAAGGCACTTCGCTACCGGGCTTTGTGCTCAATCAGCAGAACGATACGGTAGCCCGTTTCAGTCCTGCCCGCGCCGGAATCGGCACGTTCACCTTTACGCCGGAACCGGGTCAGACGTACCGGGCCGTCGTGCGGGATGCCCGCCGGGGAATCTTTGCGGCTCCGTTCCCGGCAGTTCAGGGCAGCGGCTATGCCATGCAGGTTTCCGAGACCGGCGGCCGACTTTCCGTTCAGGTGCAGACCCGGACGCCCGCTTCCAACGCGGTTTACCTGCTGGTTCATACCCGCCAGAGCCTCAAAACGGTCCTCTACCAGCCGCTTGTCAACGAGGCTGCCCGGTTTGATCTGGACCTGAATTCGCTGGGCGAAGGAATTTCGCATCTGACGCTGTTTGACGGGCAGCGCCAGCCCGTCTGCGAACGGCTCTTTTTTCGTCCGCCCGCCCAGCCGCTGCCCGTTAAGCTTCAGACGGACCAACCCCAGTATGCCACCCGCTCCCGGGTTTCCCTGGGTGTTTCCACGGCCCGTCCCGCCGATCTGTCCGTCTCGGTTTACCGGCTGGATTCTTTGCAGGAGACCGAAAAAGGCAGCATTCTGGCTTATCTCTGGCTCGCTTCCGACCTGCGGGGAACCGTGGAATCGCCGGAGTATTATTTCGGAGAAAATACCCCCGAACGGAAAGAGGCGTCCGACAACCTGATGCTGACACACGGATGGCGTCGTTTCCGCTGGGAGAACGTTTTGCGTCCCGCCCCGGCCTCTCCAGAGTTTCTGCCTGAAATCAACGGGCATCTGGTCACGGGACAAGTTCAGGACCCGGCGACGGGCGCTGGCGTTCCCAGTGTCGAAGCCGTTCTGTCGGTGGTCGGCAAGCCGACGCGCCTGTATGGTGCCCGCAGCGACAACCGGGGTCGCCTGCTTTTTGAACTGACGGACTTTTACGGTCCTCACGAACTGGTCGCGGCCACCCTGCCAAAAGACAGTCTGTTCCGGGCCGATATTCTGAGTCCATTTGCCGAAACTCCTTCCGCCACGCCGCTGCCGCGCTTCGACTTGTCCCCCGCCCGGGAGGCGGAACTGGTTACGCGCAGCGTTGCCATGCAAGTTCAGAACGCTTATCACCGCGAACGGCTGGCCCCGTTCCGCATTCCTGCCGTTGACAGCCTGCCCTTTTTTGGTACCGCCGATGAGCGCTACCGGCTGGATGACTACACGCGGTTTACGACCATGGAAGACGTCTTCCGCGAATACGTGCCCGGAATTCAGGCCCGCAAACGGCGGGAGGGCTACCGGCTTCAGGTATTGAACCTGCCCTACAAGATGTTCTTCGAAACAACGCCGCTGGTGCTGGTCGACGGCGTTCCGACTTTCGACATGGATAAACTGATGGCGGTTTCGCCCCTCAAGATGCAGCGGCTGGAAGTGGTGACCCGGCAGTATTTTCTGGGCCCGCTGGTTTTCAGCGGTATTGCTAACTTTTCGACGTACAAAGGGGATCTGGCCGGTTTCCGACTTGATCCGCGCATCAGCCAGCTCGACTATGAAGGTCTGCAATGGCCGCGCGAATACTACGCCCCTAAGTACGACACGCCGGAACGCCAGCGCAGCCGCCTGCCGGATTTGCGTAACCAGTTGTTCTGGGCCCCGGAAGTGCGTACAGACTCCACCGGGCGGGCTTCTCTCGACTTTTACACCTCCGACCAGACCGGCCGGTACCTCATAATCGCCAACGGACTCTCGGCCTCGGGCGAGGCCGGACAGGCGGCAACAACCATCGACGTTATAAACGTAGTCAAATAAGTCGGAGCACCTGTCTGACTATTTATCCCGTTTAGCACAGTTTTTGTCAGTTACTATGCCGGAAAGGATTTTTTACCAACACCGTGCTTGTCAACATGAACGTGCTTCAGGGAATTAGTACCGCAATATTTGGGCTGTTATTTTGTTATTTATGCTATAATGTCGTCTTCCAGTTTTTGTTTTCTTTGGCGGGGCGACTGATTCGTCCACAAGGTCCAAAAGCAAATCAAAAGTCTGGCAATACGCGGTTTGCCGTCCTCATTCCCGCTTATCGGGAAGATTCGGTCATCATTCAGACGGCCACGCAGGCGTTGCAGCAAAGTTACCCCAGCGATGCCTACGACGTGGTAGTGATTGCGGATTCGCTTCAGCCGGATACCGTCGAGCAGCTTTCCCGGTTACCTCTCCGGGTAGTCGAGGTTCATTTCGAAAAAAGCACAAAAGCCAAGTCGCTGAATACGGCCCTGGGTCAGTTGCGGCCGACCGATTACGACGCGGTCGTTGTGCTTGATGCCGACAATATCATGACTGCCGATGCGCTTTCCGAATTCGACCGGTGGCTGCAGTCCGGCTTTCAGGCGGTTCAGGGAAAACGGGTTGCCAAAAACAAGGACACGGCCGTTGCCTTTCTGGATGCGATCAGCGAGGAAATCAACAACCATATTTTCCGGCGCGGCCGACGGTCGCTGGGCCTTTCGAGTTCGCTGATCGGCTCCGCGGCCGCTTTCGACTTCACGCTGTTTAAGCGACTCATGAGCCAGATTGAAGCGGTTGGCGGTTTTGACAAAGAACTCGAACTGAGGCTCTTCACCGAACGAATCAAGATCGCTTATGCGGAGGACGCTCTGGTGCTGGATGAAAAAGTGCGGAAATCAGAAGTGTTTTACAACCAGAGAAGGCGCTGGCTCTCAGCACAATGGCGTTACCTGACCACGCACATTGGAACCGGTTTCGGCCAGTTGTTCAAAGGGAATCTGGATTACTTTGTTAAGTTCTGCGACATGCTGGTCGCTCCGCGTTTACTTCTGCTGGGCGCGCTCAGTCTTTTGGCCGTGGGCAGCCTGCTTCTTCCTTTTCCATTTGGAGCCAAAGCGTGGGTTGGCCTCTGGCTAGGATTTGCCCTGACGCTGCTTTTAGCTTTTCCCAAAGAGTATTTTACGAAGCAGCTTTTGGTGTCGATCATGCAAATTCCTCACTTATTCTGGCTGATGTTCCGGCTCCTGTTCAACCTGAAAGGTGCCAACCAGCAGTTCATTCACACACCTCACGAAAACTGATCAAAGCAAGTAGATAGGCAGAAGTTGACGCTCCGGTTAAAGGGGCGTCTTTTTTTGTATTAAGCGGGAACAGTAACGCTTGATCCTGCGACAAGTGCGTTAAGTAACGGTCGCTCAGCCGATTGCCTTTACAAATCTGGGAAGTGAATGGTAACGCAGCTTGTAAACAAAAAAGGCCACAGACAGTGTCTGTGGCCTCTGATTCAGCGGTGGCGGCTACCTACTCTCCCGGATGCGACTCCAGTACCATCGGCGTGGCGGGGCTTAACGGCTCTGTTCGGAATGGAAAGAGGTGGACCCCCGCACCATGGCCACCATCCCTGCTCTTCCCCCACGCTTACCCGGCACTCGCGTCCCGGCGGTGGGTTAAGGGAATGGCTCCCCTGATGTCTATGGCGTTTCTTGCCGCACTGGAAACTACAACCGCTACCTTGTGAGTCTGTCGACTGCACTTCTTGGCCTGTAAAGGAATGGAGCCACGCGTTCGGGCCATTAGTACGACTCGGCTCTAGCGCTCTCACGCCCTGCACCTGTCGCCTATCCACGTCCTGGTCTCGGACGACCCTTCATGGAAGTCTCATCTTCGGGCCTGCTTCGCACTTAGATGCTTTCAGCGCTTATCAGTTCCCCACGTAGCTACCCGGCCGTGCCGCGGGCACGACAACCGGTCCACCAGCGGTGGGTCCATCCCGGTCCTCTCGTACTAAGGACAGCCCCCGTCAGACTTCCCACGCCCACCACAGATAGGGACCGAACTGTCTCACGACGTTCTGAACCCAGCTCGCGTGCCACTTTAATCGGCGAACAGCCGAACCCTTGGGACCTTCTCCAGCCCCAGGATGTGACGAGCCGACATCGAGGTGCCAAACCTCCCCGTCGATGTGAGCTCTTGGGGGAGATCAGCCTGTTATCCCCGGCGTACCTTTTATCCTTTGAGCGATAGCCCACCCATGCGGAACTACCGGATCACTATACCCTGCTTTCGCACCTGATCGGCCTGTTCGCCTCACAGTCAAGCCCGCTTCTGCTATTGCACTCCCCAGCTGGTTACCAACCAGCCTGAGCGGACCTTTGGAAGCCTCCGTTACCTTTTCGGAGGCGACCACCCCAGTCAAACTACCCACCAACCACTGTCCCCTTAACCTAAGGGTTAGACTCCAGCACAGACAAGGGTGGTATTTCAACGTTGGCTCCACGATGCCTGGCGACACCGCTTCACTGCCTCCCACCTATCCTACACATCCCTGCCCCGAAGTCCATGATAAGCTATAGTAAAGGTGCACGGGGTCTTTCCGTCCCGTGGCGGGTAAGCGGCATCTTCACCGCTACTACAATTTCACCGAGCTCATGGTTGAGACAGTGCCCAGATCGTTACACCATTCGTGCAGGTCGGAACTTACCCGACAAGGAATTTCGCTACCTTAGGACCGTTATAGTTACGGCCGCCGTTTACTGGGGCTTCAGTTCAATGCTTCCCTTGCGGTAACATCCCCCCTTAACCTTCCAGCACCGGGCAGGTGTCAGACCTTATACCGAATCTCTCGATTTCGCAAAGTCCTGTGTTTTTGGTAAACAGTCGCCTGGGCCTCTTCTCTGCAACCTCCCATCACTGGGTAGGCCCCCCTTCTCCCGAAGTTACAGGGTCATCTTGCCGAGTTCCTTAACCATGACTCACTCGTGCACCTGAGGCTCTTCGCCTCGACTACCTGTGTCGGTTTGCGGTACGGTTACCGGAAAGATTAGCGATAGCGGCTTTTCTTGGAAGCCCATCCCCGGCGCTATCCCGCAGCCCCGAAGGGCCCTGGGTACTTTCAGCTTCCAGCTAAGGTGGTGTACTTCACTGCCACCCCACTACCTTCCGCCTTCAACGGCCTATTCCCGCAGGCCGCGGCCAGTTCTGTACTCCGTCCCCGCTTCTCTCTTCCCGGCAGTACGGGATTATTAACCCGTTGCTCCTCAACTCCGGCTTTCGCCTACGCCTTAGAGGCCGACTAACCCACCGTTGACTGCCATCGCGGTGGAACCCTTAGTCTTTCGGTGTGAGAGGTTCTCACTCTCATTCTCGTTACTTATGCCTACATTTGCTTTTCTTACCTCTCCACCTAGGCTCACGCCACAGCTTCGCTGATGTAAGAATGCTCTCCTACCAAGATACACCCGAAAGTGCACTTCCATCGCTTCGGTGAATGACTTCATGCCCGTTTATTATCGATGCCCGCCTCGCTCGACCAGTGAGCTGTTACGCACTCTTTAAAGGAATAGCTGCTTCCAAGCTAACCTCCTGGCTGTCCCGGCAACCGGACCTCCTTTGTTCAACTTAGTCATCACTTGGGGACCTTAGCGGATGGTCTGGGTTGTT